>NZ_JACIHF010000002.1:0-951641 GCF_014198295.1 Bradyrhizobium sp. CIR18
GCATTGTCCGCGCGCGGGTCCGGCAACCGCCGAAAGGCCTTTCTGAACTTCTGCATCCGACCCCCTCCGTCTTCCGGGAGTCGTCTTCAGAATCCATCTTGCCTTCCAATGCAATAGCTAGACAAAACCCATATGCGATTCCCCTGCCACGTGCGGGGAGAGGCCGCATTGCATCGCAGATGCAAATCCGGGTGAGGGGGACTCTCCGCGAGTCAGATGACTGCTATACGAAAGCCCCCTCCACACCGTCATTGCGAGCGCAGCGAAGCAATCCGGAAATCCCTCTGCGGAAAGACTCTGGATTGCTTCGCTGCGCTCGCAATGACGTGGCGAGAGGGGTGCTCAAGATCACCCAATCGCGAAATCTGCCGCCGTCTCCGCGTGAATGGCCGTGGTGTCGAACGTCTCGACCGATGTGTCGTCAGGGCCGACCAGCATCGTGATCTCGGTGCAGCCGAGGATGATGCACTCGGCGCCGGCGGCGACCAGCGCTGCCATCACCTCCTGATAGCGGCGGCGCGAGGGGTCGGCGACGATACCGAGGCACAGCTCGTCGTAGATGATGCGGTTCACGTCGGCGCGCGCCACAGGGTGAGGGACCAGCACGTCGAGATCATGCGCGCGCAGCCGGTCGATGTAGAAGTCCTCCTCCATCGTGAACTTGGTGCCGAGCAGCCCGACCCGCCGATATCCTCTCGCCCGGATCCGCTGCGCCGTCGCGTCGCCAAGGTGGATGAACGGAACGGTCACGCTGGAGATGATGTCGGGCGCCAGCTTGTGCATCGTGTTCGTGCACAGCACGATCGCCCGCGCGCCGGCGCCTTCAAGACGCCGCGCGACCTCCGCCAGGCTGGCCGCCGCCTCGCTCCAGCGACCCGCGTATTGCATCTGCTTGATCTCTTCGAAATCGTAGGAATACAGCAGGAGCGGCGCCGAATGCAGCTTGCCAATGCGGTCGCGGACCCGCTCATTGATGAGCTTGTAGTAGAGCGCCGTGCTCTCCCAGCTCATGCCCCCGATCAGACCGATGGTTTGCATTCCGGTGTCCTCGACGATTTGGTTTCGTCCGGATCGTAAACGAAGACGTCGAAGCGCGGTAGCCATCGCTTGATTGCGGCTTGATGCAGCGTCAGGCCTTATTATTTCAGCGCTCGTAGCCCGGATGGAGCGTTAGCGTAATCCGGGGCCTTCGCCCGGCATCTCACACCGTCCCGGATTACGCTGGCGCTCCATCCGGGCTACGCCATCGTCCTGTGTCGCCCTCTGTCAATTGCCGCGCACAAAAATATTCCACTTTACCGAAATTCGGTTTCGGCGTATGTGTCGGTCATCCTGATCCGGCGAAAGGGGCGGTCGTACGTCGTCACGAGCCGCGGATCGGGGAGCGGTGGACGCAGGCAGCGTCGTGCACGAGAGGCGGGAGCAGGGCGGGAGAACCCCGTGAGGTCCAGGCTTCGTGCGGACGAACGGCGCTTGAAGCGTACGGCCAAATCGCGTGGTCCTGGCTGTCGTTGCTACAGCCAAGCCTTGCGGAGGTGCGCCGAGCCCGACCGGGCGAAGCGCGCCGCCAATCCGCGGGGTGACGGAGGCAAGCAGGAACTCGTCTCCGGGGAGAGCGCGCCATAGGCCGTCAAACATCGCGCAGGGAAGGCCGGATGATCGGCTGCCCTGTGTCTCCCTCGTGCATTGCGTGTGCAATGTCTTCGCACGGGGGTCTTGCGGGTGCCAGCCGGCACCCGGCCTTCCCTGCGCCCTTTTTCTTCGGAGAGGGCGTGAAGCGGACAGCAAAACTCGGGCGGAAGCGCCGCGAGAAGGTGGAGGCATGTCTGCGAGTCACAACCGATATCGTAGGGTGGGCAAAGCGCAGCGTGCCCACGCTCTTGTTGCTGATGGAGGGAGATCGTGGGCGCGGCGCAAGTGCGCCTTTACCCACCCTACGGCACTGGATTGCTTCGTCGCACCAGCGCAAAATTGCTACGCAATTCTGTCGCGGGCTCCTCGCAATGACGTGCCAACCGCAATCCCTGCACCAAGCCCGACGAACAGGCGTCGTGCAAACGGCACCGACGGGCATGACGTCTGCGCAGGCTGCGAGAAGCCTTTCGATCTTGCGCGCCCTCTCGGCCTGTCCTACGCAGTCTCCGAATAATAGCGCATCGCCAGAGCCTTGAGGGAGCCGTCATGACCATCCGCAACACCCGTACCGGGGGCCAGATCCTGATCGACCAGCTGGTCGCGCAAGGGGTCGAGCGCGTCACCTGTGTGCCGGGCGAGAGCTATCTGGCCGCGCTCGATGCGCTGCATGACGGCCCGATCGACGTCATGATCTGCCGCGCCGAAGGCGGCGCGGCGATGATGGCGGAGGCCTACGGCAAGCTGACCGGGCGGCCCGGCATCTGCTTCGTCACGCGCGGCCCCGGCGCCACCAATGCCAGCCACGGCGTCCACATCGCGATGCAGGATTCGACGCCGATGATCCTGTTCGTCGGCCAGGTCGACACCGGCATGCGCGAGCGCGAGGCGTTCCAGGAGCTGGACTACAAGGCGGTGTTCGGCACCATGGCGAAGTGGGCGGTCGAGATCGATCGTCCCGATCGCATTCCGGAGCTGGTGGCGCGCGCCTTCCGCGTCGCCATGCAGGGCCGCCCCGGTCCCGTCGTGATCTCGCTTCCCGAGAACATGCTGACCGAGACCGCCGCCGTTGCGGATGCCATGCGCATCGAGCCGGCCGTGAGCTGGCCCGCGCCTGCGGATATCGAGAAGCTCGGCGCGATGCTGGCGAGCGCCAAGGCGCCGCTCGTCATCCTCGGCGGCTCGCGCTGGACGGATGAGGCGACCAGGAGCATCGCCCGCTTTGCCGAGCGCTTCGACCTGCCGGTCGCGACCTCGTTCCGCCGGGCCTCGCTGATCGATGCCGACCATTCGCATTACGCCGGCGATCTCGGCATCGGGCCGAGCCCGGGGCTGAAGGCGCGCATCGACAACGCCGATGTCGTGCTCCTCGTCGGCGGCCGCATGTCGGAGATGCCGTCCTCGTCCTACACGCTGCTCGATATTCCGACCCCGCAGCAGAAGCTGATCCATGTGCATCCCGGCTCCGAAGAGCTCGGCCGGGTCTATCAGCCGGCGCTCGCGATCCAGGCGACGCCCGCCGCGTTCGCCGCCGCCGTCGAGACGCTGAAGCCTTCAGGCGCGGTGGCCTGGAAGGGCGAGGCCGCCAAGGCGCATGCCGATTATCTCGCCTGGACCGAGAAGGCGCGCGAGCTGCCGGGCACGTTCCAGTACGGCCAGGTCATGACCTGGCTGCGCGACCGGCTGCCGAAGGACGCGATCGTCTGCAACGGCGCCGGCAATTATGCCGGCTGGATCCACCGCCATCACCGCTTCCACAGCTTTGCGGCGCAGCTGGCGCCGACCTCGGGCTCGATGGGCTACGGCGTCCCGGCGGCAGTTCTCGCCAAGCGGCAATATCCGGATCGCACCGTCGTCGCCTTTGCCGGCGACGGATGCTTTCTGATGAACGGTCAGGAATTCGCGACCGCCGTGCAGTATGACGCGCCGCTGGTCGTGATCGTCGTCGACAATTCGCAATACGGCACCATCCGCATGCATCAGGAACGTGACTATCCCGGCCGCGTCGTCGGCACCCAGCTCAAGAACCCTGATTTCGCGATGTACGCGAAGGCATTCGGCGGCCATGGCGAGCGCGTTGAGCGCACCGAAGAGTTCGCGCCGGCGTTCGAGCGTGCGCTGGCCTCCGGCAAGCCGTCGATCCTCCACTGCATCATCGACCCGCGCGCGATCTCGGTCGGCAAGGACTTTGCGCCCGCGGTGAAGGCGTAAGCGATGACGACGGGTCGCCACGTTGCGATCGTCGGAGCCGGCGCGGTCGGTGTCATCAGCGCCATCGAGGCCTTGCGCGAGGGCCATCGCGTCACGCTGATCGATCCGGGCGAGCCCGGCGGCGAACAGGCGGCGAGCTATGGCAATGCCGGCTGGCTGTCGTCGCATTCGGTGATCCCGCCGGCGGAGCCGGGCATCTGGAAGAAGGTGCCGGGCTATCTAATGGACCCGCTCGGGCCGCTCGCGATCCGCTGGTCGTATTTGCCGAAGGCGCTGCCCTGGCTGATCAAATATCTGCTCTCGGGCTGGACCGAGGCGCGGGTCGAGACAACGGCCTTTGCGCTGCGCGACCTGTTGAAGGACGCGCCGCTGCTGCACCGGAAGCTGGCGGAGGAGGCCGGCGTGCCCGAGCTGATCGAGCGCAATGGCGTGATGCATGTGTTTCCGTCGCGCGGCAATTTCGACAATGATCTCGGCTGGCGCCTGCGCAAGAAGGTCGGCGTCGAATGGCTGGAGCTCAACGCCGACGAGATGCGCCAGCGCGAGCCCGATCTGCATCCGCGCTACACCTTTGGCGTGGTGGTGGAGGAGGCCGGGCGCTGCCGCGATCCCGGTGCTTATGTCGCGGCGCTTGCCAATCATGCGATCGCCAGTGGCGTCACGCATATGCGGGCCAAGGCGACCGGCTTGAGGCTGAACGGCGACAAGCTCGTCGCTGTCCTCACCGAGACCGGCGAGATCGCCTGCGATGCTGCCGTCGTTGCGGCCGGCGCCCGATCAAAACAGCTCACCGCATCGGTCGGCGATCCCTTGCCGCTCGAGACCGAGCGCGGCTACCATGTCATGATAGAGAACCCGGAGTCAGGTCCGCGCAGCTCGATGATGGCATCCGACGCCAAGATGGTGGTGAACTGGACCGACAAGGGCCTGCGCGCCGCCGGCACGGTCGAGATCGCCGGCCTTCAGGCCGAGCCGAACTGGAAGCGCGCCGAAATCCTGCGCAACCACCTTGTCAGCATGTTTCCAAAACTGCCGAAAGACATTCCGGCCTCGCGCATCAAAACCTGGTTCGGCCATCGGCCGAGCATGCCGGATGGACGTCCCTGCATCGGCTATGCGCGCGCCTCGCGTGACATCGTCTATGCCTTCGGCCATGGCCATGTCGGGCTGGTCGGCTCGGCCCGTACCGGCCGGCTCGTCGCGCAGTTGCTCAGCGGCAAGCCGCCCGAGATTCCGCTGGCGCCGTTTGCGCCCGAACGTTTCCTCTGAGGTCGCGGCATGACCCTTTCAGCCAATTCGTTCTCCCGCATCGCCCGTGGCGGCAAGGCCATCTATGGCGCGCCGCTCGGCATCTTGATGCTGGAAGCGCGCTTCCCCCGCATTCCCGGCGACATGGGCAACGGCACGACCTGGCCATTCCCCGTGCTCTATCGCGTGGTGAGCGGGGCTTCGCCGGAGAAGGTGGTGCTGAAGGGCGCGGCCGGCCTGCTGCCCGACTTCATCGATGCCGCCAAGGATCTGGTGCGGCTCGGCGCCGAAGCCATCACCACCAATTGCGGCTTCCTCTCGCTGTTCCAGAAGGAGATCGCGGCCGCGGTCGGCGTTCCCGTTGCGACCTCGTCGCTGATGCAAGTGCCGTGGGTGCAGGCGACCTTGCCGCCGGGCAAGCGCGTCGGCCTCGTCACGGTGTCGGGCTCGACCTTGACGCCGGCTCATCTCGAGGGCGCCGGCGTGCCGCTCGACACGCCGCTGGTCGGCACCGAGAACGGCAAGGAATTCTTCCGCGTCCTGATCAAGGCCGAGAAGGACGATATGGACATCGCGCAGGCCGAGCGTGACGTGGTCGAGGCCGGCAAGGAGCTTGTCGCCAAAAATCCCGATGTCGGCGCGATCGTGCTCGAATGCACCAACATGCCGCCTTATGCGGCAGCGTTGCAGGCCGAGGTCGGGTTGCCGGTCTACGACATCTATTCCATGATCACCTGGTTTCACGCCGGACTGCGCCCGCGCGTCTTTGCGTGAACGCGTCCGTGAGATCGTCACAAGTCCTGGAGCGAGCCCATGAAGTTATCCGGCAAGGTCGCCGCCATCACCGGTGCGGCGCGCGGCATCGGCAAGGCCTGCGCGAAGAGATTTTTGGATGACGGCGTCAAGGTCGTGATCTCGGACGTCGATGCCGAGGGCCTCGCCGCGACGGCGGCCGAGCTCGGACGTCCGGAGGCCTTGCGCACCGTCGTCGGCAATGTCGCCAAGCGCGCCGACGTCGACCAGCTCGTCGCCACCGCCGTGAAGGAATTCGGCCGGCTCGACATCATGGTCAACAATGCCGGCGTCGCCCGCAACCGGGACATCCTGGAGATATCCGAAGAGGAATTCGACGAGATCATCGGCATCAATTTGAAGGGCGCGTTCTTCGGCGTCCAGGCGGCGGCGAAGCAGATGATCGCGCAAGGCGGCGGTGGGGTCATCATCAACATGTCCTCGGTGAACGCGCTGCTGGCGATCCCGGCGCTGGCGACCTACGCGATGTCCAAGGGCGGCATGAAGCAGCTGACCTCGGTCGCCGCCGTCGCGCTCGCCCCGCACAACATCCGCGTCGTCGCAGTCGGACCGGGCACGATTTTGACCGACATGGTGGCGTCGTCGATCTACACCTCGGAGGATGCCCGCAAAACCGTGATGTCACGCACGCCGGCCGGCCGCGGCGGCGAGCCGAGCGAGGTGGCGTCCGTCGTCGCGTTCCTGGCGAGCGACGATGCGTCCTACATTACCGGGCAGACGATCTATCCGGATGGTGGAAGGCTGATCCTGAATTACACGGTGCCGGTGAAGGAGAAGTAGGCCCTCACTCCGCCGCAACCGTCATCCCGTAGCCGAGCCGCTTCGAGATGCCGCCGGCACAATCCCGCAACGCATGCGCGATCGGGCTGTCCCAGCGCGCATCGAACGTGCCTTCCGGCCCCATCGCCGTGATGACCAGCGCGACATGGCCGGAATGATCGAACACGGGGGCCGAGAAGGCGTTGACGCCGGGCAGGGGATCGCCGAGCGCGCGGGCGAGGCCGTGCTTGCGGACCTCCGTCAGCATCTCGGCGACCTTGGCGCCCTTCACGGTGCGCTTCGGATTGTAACCGACGCCGTGACGATCGAGCCCGCTCTCCAGCGCGGCGTTGATGGTCTTCTCCGGCAGGAACGCCGCAAAGGCGCGGCCCGTGGCCGTCTCCAGCAGCGCCATCACCGAGCCCGCGCGCATCACGATGTGGACCGGCTGGGCCGGCTCTTCGAGCTGGACGACGGTCGGGCCGTACGTGCCCCAGACTGCCAGTGAGACCGCATGTCCGATCTGACTCGCGAGCGCGGCGATCTTCGGCCTTGCGATGCGCACGCCGGAGAGGCGGCGCAGGCTGATCAGGCCGAGCTCCAGCGCCAGCGCGCCGATCTCATAACGGCCGGTGGTCTCGTCCTGCTCGATCAGCCCGATGCGGGAGAAGCTGGCGAGATAAGGGTGCGCCTTGGCCGGCGACATGCCGGCCTCGCGCGCGAGATCGCGCAGCATCATCGGCTCGCCGCACCTTGCGAGCGCGCGGAGCAGCTCCCCGCCGACCTCGATGGACTGGATGCCGCGGCTTTCCCTCTTCATGCGCCTCCGATGCGCTTGGCTTACGCCGCGTCGCGCTTGGCGGCGCTGTCGGCGAGATGACGGCCGGCAATGTAGCCGAAGGTCAGCGCCGGCCCAAGCGTGATGCCGGCCCCGGGGTAATTGCCGCCCATGATGCTCGCCATGTCGTTGCCGGCGGCATAGAGCCCGGGAATGACCCGGCCCTCGGCATCGAGCGCCCGCGCGTTCGCGTCGGTGACGATGCCGGCATAGGTGCCGAGATCGCCGATCACCATCTTGATGGCGTAGAAAGGCCCGTTCTCGATCGGCGCGACGCAAGGGTTGGGGCCGTGCATCGCGTCACCCTGGTAGCGATTATAGGCCTTCGAGCCCTTGCCGAAGGCGGCGTCATGGCCTTGCGGCGCGGTGGCATTGAACTGCTTGACGGTCTCGGCGAATGCCTTGGCATCGATGCCGGCCTTCGCCGCCAGCGCCTCCAGCGTGTCGCCGCGCATGAGATAGCCGGTATTGAGGTGATGACCCAGCGGCATCGGGAACGGCGGCACGCAGCCGAGACCGTATTTGCGCAGCGTTGGGTGATCGCAGACCAGGAAGGCGGCGATCTCCTCGCCGGGCTTGGCGGCCTTGATCATGGCCTGGACGAAGTCGTGATAGGAATTGCCCTCATTGGCAAAGCGCTTGCCGTCGCGCATCACCGCGATCACGCCGGGCTTGGCGCGGTCGATGAAGTGCGGCATCACGCCCTTGGAACCGTCCTTGCGCGTGGTCAGCGACACCGGCACCCAGGCCGCCGCGTTCGGCAGCCGGTCCTCGATATGTCCGCCGGCGCGCTCCGCAAGACGCAGTCCGTCGCCGGTGTTGCCGGTCGGCCCCGGCGAGAAATGCTCGTTGCCGGTCGGGGCGTGCGGAAACATCTTCTTGCGCCGCTCCACATCATGCGGGAAGCCGCCGCAGGCCAGCACCACGCCTTGCCTTGCGCGGACGCGCACCTCGCGTCCCTCTCGCGAAACGATGGCACCCGTCACCGCGCCGTTCTCGACCGTCAGCTCGCGCACGGGCGAGGACAGCCACATCGGGATGTTCAGATCCTGGGCGGATTTCGCCAGCCGCCCTGCGAGCGCATTGCCGTTGGTCAACGTCATGCCGCGGCCGTAGCGCAGCACGTCCATCAGGTGACGCGACAAGCGCTTGGCGACGTAGACCGCGGAAGTCAGCGACTTCGTCACCCGCATGAAGTGGATGATCTCCTTGCCGCTTCCCAGCATCATGCCGAACACGGTGAGCTCGGGCAGCGGCATGCCCAGCGACTTGATGAGGTCGCCGAGCTCGCGGCCGTCGAACGGGCGCGTCACCATGGAGCGACCGCCTTGTGCGCCGCCGGGTGCTTCGGCGTGGTAGTCGGGAAACACCAGCGGCATGTCGAAGCGCAGCGCGGTCTTGGTGGTGAAGAAATCGACGGCCTCGGGACCGGCCGAGAGAAATGCATCGACGCGTGCCGCGTCGTAATTGTTGCCGGCCTCGTGCCGCAAATAGGTGCGGGCCTGCTCCGGCGTCTCGGCGATGCCGTAGGCCTTTGCCAGCGACGTGCCGGGAATCCAGAGCCAGCCGCCGGAGCGGGCGGTGGTGCCGCCAAAGCGCGGTTCCTTCTCGACGATCAGCACGTCGAGGCCGCGATGGCGCGCGGTGATCGCGGCCGACATGCCGGAGCAGCCTGATCCGGCCACGAGCACATCGCACTCGTAAGTCTCAATTGCGCTATGCTCGCTGCCGGTCATCTTGGCCTCACTTCTTCAGGAGCGGACATTTGGACTCGGAGACCGGGCGGAAGGCGTCCTCGCCCTTCACGGTCTTGACGATGTCCAGGTAATCCCACGGCTCCTTCGACTGCTCGGGCTTCTTCACCTTGGCGAGATACATGTCGCGGATGACGCGGCCGTCCTCGCGCAACTTGCCGCCATGGACGAATGTATCCTCGATCGGCAGCTCGCGCATCTTGGCCATCACCTTGGCGGAATCGTCGGTGCCGGCCGCCTTGATGGCCTTCAGATAGTGCAGCACCGAGCCGTAGACGCCGGTCTGGATCATGGTCGGCATCACCTTGGTGCGCTCGTAGAACTTCTTCGACCAGGCGCGCGTTGCTTCGTCCATGGCCCAGTACGAGGCCGTGGTCATGTAGGTGCCCTGCGCGGCCTTGAGGCCGATCGCGTGTACGTCGGTGTCGAACATCAGGAGGCCGACGAGCTTCTGGCCACCCTGGACGAGGCCGAACTCGCCGGACTGCTTGATCGCGTTGTCGGTGTCCTGGCCGGCATTGGCGAAGGCGACGACGTCGGATTTCGAGCTTTGCGCCTGGAGCGCGAAGGAGGAGAAGTCCGCGGTGTTGGTCGGATGCTTGACGCCGCCCAGGACCTTTCCGCCCATCTCGTTGACGAAGCGCGTGGCGTCCTTCTCGAGCTGCTGGCCGAAGGCGTAGTCCGCGGTGATGAAGTACCAGGACTTACCACCCTCCTTGATCACGGCGGAGGCCGTCACCTTCGACAGCGCGTAGGTATCGTAGGTGAAGTGCACGGTGTTCGGGCTGCACAGCTCGTCGGTCAGCGAGCTTGCGCCGGGGCCGGAAAGCAACGCGACCTTGCCCCGCTCGCGCACCATGTTGTGGACGGCGATCGCGATGCCGGAGTTGGGGATGTCGACGACGGCGTCGACCTTGCCGTTGTCGAACCAGCCGCGCACGATCTGCACGCCGACGTCGGTCTTCATCTGGTGATCGGCGCTGATGATCTCGATCGGCTTGCCGAGCACGGTCGGCCCGAATTCCTCCACCGCCATCTTCGCGGCCTCGACCGAGCCCGGCCCTGAGTTGTCGCGGCCCCAGCTCGACAGATCCGTCAGCACGCCGATCCGCACCGCGTCGTCGGAGACTTGCGCGGTGGCGACTGTGGTCATGGCTGCCGAAGTCATGGCCGCGAGCATGGCGCAGGCCAGAAGCCCTCTCATCGTTGTTTCCTCTCTCTTATTGACCGCATGGCGCGGCTGGCTGTCCTTGAGTGGAATTAGATATAAGCAAATAAGTTTGTCAATGGTGAATTCGGGGTCCGGAATGAGTTCCTCTCGGCGGATGAGACGACAGGGGGCACCGCTGCTTCAGCGCCCGTGATTGCGAACTCAGCGACTTGTCCGCCGAAGCCTTGGCGAAGGCGGAAACAATCCAGACTCTCTCCCGGAGCCAGCCTGGATTGCTTCGTCGCAAGAGCTCCTCGCAATGACGGATGTTGCGACACGGGCGCGCACAAAATCCCGCGTTGTTATCCTGTGAGAGCCATCACCCCTGCAGGTTGCAACCCTCGGCACGATTGGCCATGATGCTCGCGGGAATCTCTGGGGCAGGGCATGACGGCAGCAACGGGAGTCTCCGCGGCGGCGGAGAAATCGACGACGGCGCATGTGGTGTGGGCGAGCGCGCTCGGCACCGCCATCGAATGGTACGACTTCCTGATCTACGGCACGGCGGCGGCGCTGGTCTTCAACAAGCTGTTCTTCCCGAGCTTCGATCCCTTCGTCGGCACGCTGGCGGCGTTCTCGACCTATGCGGTCGGTTTCGTGGCGCGGCCGATCGGCGGCGCCATCATCGGCCACTACGGCGACCGGCTCGGCCGCAAGACCATGCTGGTCGCGACCATGATCGCGATGGGGCTCGGCACCTTCCTGATCGGCTGCCTGCCGACCTACAGCCAGATCGGCGTGTGGGCGCCGATCCTGCTCATCGTGCTGCGCTTCGTCCAGGGCATCGGCCTGGGCGGCGAATGGAGCGGCGCGGTCGTCATGGTGATCGAGCATGCCGGCAATCGCCGCGGCTTCTATGGCAGCCTGGTGCAGATCGGCTTTCCCGTCGGCGTTGCCGCATCGACCGGCATTTTCGGCCTGATGACCAAGCTGCCCGAAGCCGATTTCCTGAGCTGGGGCTGGCGCGTGCCGTTCCTGATCAGCATCCTGCTCGTCGGTGTCGGCTTCATCGTGCGGCTCAAGCTCGCGGAGACGCCGCACTTCAAGGAGGTGGTCGAGCGCAAGGAGGTGCTGGCGCAGCCGGTGCTGGAAGTGCTCCGCCGCGACTGGCGCAGCTTTCTGCTGGCGATCGGCATCACGGTGTCCGAGGTCGGGCTTGCTTATCTCCTCACCGTCTTCACCGTGGTCTATGCCACGACGAAGCTCGGGCTGCCGCGCCAGGTGATCCTGGATGCCGTGGTCTATGCCGCCCTCGTCGAGTTCGCGACGCTGCCGCTCGCCGGCTGGCTGTCCGACATCTTCGGACGCAAGGCTCTATACCTTGCCGGCGGCGTGTTCTCGGTGGCGCTGGCGTTTCCGTTGTTCTGGTTCCTCGATACGAAGGAGCCGGCGCTGATCACGCTGGCGCTCGTCGTCACGATGACGCTGACCCATGCGCTGCTATTCGGGCCGAAGGCCGCGTTCATGCCGGAGTTGTTCCGCACCCAGGTGCGCTACAGCGGAGCCTCGCTCGGGGCCAATGTCGCGGCGGCGCTGAGCGGCGGCTTCTCGCCGCTGATTGCGACTGCGCTGCTGGCGTGGGCCGGCTCGTACTGGGCCGTGTCCGTCTACATCATCGCCCTCTCCATCATCACGATCGTCGCGACGCTGATGGCGCCGGAGACGGCGCGGAGTTCGCTGAAATCCTGATGTCGATCGTCTCGCGACTCAAGATGCAGCAGCCGGGCCATTGGCCTGCGGACCGTTTGGTTCTAAGAACGCCCCTGAGGAAACCTCCCCCAAGCCAGGGAACAGAACCATGACGAAGACGTCTCGACGCGACGTGCTCACTGCCGCAGCCGCGATGACAGCGGCGGGCATCGCCGAAGCTGCGCCGGCCGCAGCGCAGGCCGGACCGAAGCCGATCTTTCCAGTGCCGATGGTGACGATCCCGATCGTCGGCGAGAGCCAGGTGTTTCAGGTCCGCCGCATCTACTGCATCGGGCGCAACTACGCAGCGCACGCGATCGAGCGCGGCTCGGACCCCAACCGCGAGCCGCCGTTCTTCTTCCAGAAGCCGACGGACGCGATCCAGAACGTCGCGGTCGGCGAGGTCGCCGATCATCCCTATCCGTCACTGACCAAGAACTATCATCACGAGGTCGAGCTTGTCGCCGCCCTGAAATCAGGCGGCACCAATATCCCGGTCGATAAGGCGCTCGACCACGTCTATGGCTACGCGCTCGGCCTCGACATGACCCGGCGCGACCTCCAGAATGGCATGGCCGCGGAGAAGAAGCCCTGGGAGATCGGCAAGAGTTTTGACCACGCCGCGGTGATCGGCCCGATTCATCCGGCCAGCAAGACCGGCCATTTCGAGAAGGGCGCCATCTCGCTGGCGATCAACGGCACGGTGAAGCAGAACTCGGATCTCAGCAAGATGATCTGGAACGTGGCCGAGCAGATCGCAAAGCTGTCGGAAGCCTTCGAATTGAAAGCCGGCGATATCATCTATTCCGGCACGCCGGAGAATGTCGGTCCCGTCGTGAAGGGCGACGTGCTGCTGTGCAAGCTCGAGGGCTTGCCTGATATGTCGATCAAGATCGTGTAGCTCCACGCCGCCGTCGCAACCGCCGGTTGGCGGCGGCAGCCCTGCGCCAAGGGAGTTCCACCCGCCGATTGCCATTTGTTGGCCGGCAAGCGAACCTCCTGTGGCCATATTTGGGAACGAGTGATTTTCCGCGAGGGAGGCGCTCCGATGACCAAGGCTCTAATTACTGCTGTCGCAATGCTGGCCTGTGTGCCCGTGAGCGCGGTTGCGCAGGAGCGCGCCGGCGATGCAGCACTCGGTGCCGTCTCCGGCGCGGTCGTGCTGGGCCCGGTCGGGGCGGTTGCCGGAGCCTTGATCGGCTACACTGCCGGACCTTCGATCGCTCGGTCCTGGGGTATGAGAGGTTCGCACTCGGCAGGACATCGGCCGCCGCCGCGCCGCGCGGCCGCGACCAGGAGCCCGACGCGCACCCGCGAGGCGATGGCAGCCAACGGTCAGATGCGAGCTGCTGGCAATCCGGCTCCGCCGGTTCAGGCCGCTCCCGCCGCTCCGGCGCAAGCCTCGGCGCCGCCGGTTCAGGGGTTCGACTAAGGCCGCAGCTTCAAGCCGACGTCTTCGGCCGCAGCCCCCGGCCTGCCCTAGGGCTGGCCGAGGATCTTCTTGGCGGCGCGAAGGTGCGGCTTGTCGATCATCTGGCCGTCGAGCCGCAGCGTTCCGGAATTGGGATTGCTGGCAAACGCCGCGATCACTTTCTCCGCCCAGGTGCGTTCGGCTTCGGTCGGCGCGAAGGCGGCGTTGACGACGTCGACATGCTTGGGATGGATCAGCGCCTTGGCGGAAAACCCGTCGCGGCGTGCCGCGCGTGTTTCGGCTTCCAGGCCCGCGAGGTTATCGATGTCGGTATAGACGGTATCGATCGGCGCGACCTCGGCCGCGGCCGCCGCCATCAGGCAGAGATCGCGCGCGAGACGATAGGGGCTGTGGAACACGCCGCCGGACGCCTTTTCGGTGGCTCCGAGCGAAGCCGAGAGATCTTCCGCGCCCCACATCAAGCCGGCGAGGCGAGGGGAGCAGCCCTTGTAGCTGCCGAGGCCAAAGATCGAACCTGCGGTTTCAGTCGCCACGCAAACGATGCGGGTTGAGCCAACCTCCGTGCCGGCCGCGGCTTCCAAGGCTTCGAGCCAGGTTGCGACCTGCCTTACGTCATCACCGCCCTGCGATTTCGGCAGCACGATGCCGTCGGGCTTGCCCGGCATCACCGCGGCGAGATCGGCGAGCGTCATGCCGGTGTCGAGCGCGTTGACGCGAACATAGAGCTGGTGCGGGCCGGGGCGGCCCTTCAGCATCGTCAGCGTCAACCCGCGCGCCTCCGCCTTCTTCTCGGTGACGACGGAATCCTCGAGGTCGATGATCAGCGCGTCGACCTTGCCTTCGCTCGCCTTCTCGAATTTGCGCGGGGAATCGCCCGGCACGAACAGCATCGAACGCATCAGACCGGCCTCTTGTGCATCATCGCCATGCGGCGGCATTTGCCGACGATCTCGTCGTTCTGGTTCAAGGCATGGTGCTCGAACTCGACGATGCCGGCCTTGGGCCGCGATTTGGATTCCCGCACCGAGAGCACCTTTGTCGTAGCCCGCAACGTGTCGCCATGGAAGACCGGTTTTGGAAAGGTCACGTCGGTCATGCCGAGATTGGCAACGGTGGTCCCCATGGTCGTATCATAGACCGTCATGCCGATCATGATGCCGAGGGTGTAAAGGCTGTTGAAAATGCGCTGGCCGAATTCGGTCTTTTCGGCGAAATGCGCATCGATATGCAGCGGCTGCGGATTGAGGGTCAGCAGGCTGAACATGGTGTTGTCCATCTCCGTGACGGTCCGGGTCAGCGGATGCCTGAACTCCTGGCCTACGGAAAAGTCTTCGAAATAAAGTCCGGCCATCGCGGTTTCCTCCCTGCGAAATAACGGCGCGCTCATAGCTTTACGTCGCATGACCCTATGCATGGTAGACACAGTTGATAGACAAATTCACGTATCTGTACGCGGTTTTTCGAGCTAAGAACCCAGGCAAGGACACGTCAGGGCGCGACGCAAGCGGCCACGGCCTTTGAGCGGGGAACGCGAAGAGAAGGGAGATGGCGCGGTCGCGGCTCCCAAGACGGAGATCAAGATCATGGATTTCGCGCTCACCGATCAGCAGGAAGCCATTCGCGATGCCATCGCCAAGATCTGCGAAGGCTTTCCGGATGCCTACTGGCTGAAGAAGGACCATGACGGCGGCTTCCCGCACGATTTTCATAAAGCACTTGCCGACGCCGGCTGGCTTGGCATCTGCGTGCCGGAGGAATATGGCGGCTCGGGGCTCGGCATCACCGAAGCTGCGATCATGATGCGCACCATCGCCGAGTGCGGCGCCGGCATGTCTGGCGCATCCGCCGTGCACATCAACGTGTTCGGCCTCAATCCGGTGGTCGTGTTCGGCACCGAGGAGCAGCGAAGGCGCATGCTGCCGCCGATGGTGGAGGGCCGCGAGAAGGCGTGCTTTGCCGTCACCGAGCCCAACACCGGCCTCAACACCACGCAGCTGAAGACCCGTGCGGTCGCCAAGAACGACCGTTACATCGTCAACGGCCAGAAGGTGTGGATCTCGACCGCGCAGGTCGCGCACAAGATCCTGTTGCTGGCCCGCACCACGCCGCTGGAAGAGGTGCGCTCGCCGACCCACGGCCTCAGCCTGTTCTACACCGATTTCGACCGCACCAGAATCAAGGTCCACGAGATCGAGAAGATGGGGCGCAAGATCGTCGATTCCAACGAGCTGTTCTTCGAAGATTTTGAGATCCCGATGGAGGATCGCATCGGCGAGGAGGGCAAGGGTTTTCAGTACATCCTCGAAGGCATGAACCCCGAGCGCATCCTGATCGCGGCGGAGGCGGTTGGCCTCGGCAAGCTGGCGCTGGCGCGCGCCACTGAATATGCCAAGACGCGCGTGGTGTTCAACCGTCCGATCGGCAAGAACCAGGGCATCCAGCATCCGCTCGCGGTGAACTGGGTCGAACTCGAGGCGGCCTGGCTGATGGTGATGTCGGCGGCCTGGCAATATGACAAGGGCATGCCCTGTGGCGCCGCGGCCAATGCCGCAAAATACCTTGCGGGCGAAGCGGGCTTCTCGGCCTGCGAGCAGGCCGTGATGACCCACGGCGGCTTCGGCTACGCCAAGGAATTCCACGTCGAGCGCTACTTGCGAGAAGTGCTGATCCCGCGCATCGCGCCGGTCAGCCCGCAGCTCGCGCTCAGCTTCATCGCGGAGAAGGTGCTGGGGCTCGCGAAGTCGTACTGAACGAGCCTTGTGGCGCAAACCAAATGGGCTCGCCTATTCGGCGGCGATCCGCTCCATCGCCATGGCGCGAAGCCTGGCGCGCTGGATCTTCACGCCATTGGCGCTGTCGGTGACGGGGAAGGCCTCCACCACATAGATCCGGGCCGGGACCTTGTAGCCGGCGAGCCGCTCGCGCAGGCGCGCGACCAGCGTCTCCTGCATTGGCGGCTCCTTCGCCGGGATCACGAAGGCGACGCAGCGCGCCTGACCCTTGAGATCGACTGCAACCACCTGGGCGTCGGCCACGCCGTTGCATGATTTGAGCTCGTCCTCGATCTCGCCGGGCGCGACGAGGAAGCCGCCGAGCCGCATGGCATCGCCCGCGCGGGTCTCGTAGACGAAGGAGCCGTCGCCCCGCAGCCGGCCGATGTCGCCGGTGCGGAAGAACCCGTCCGCGGTGAGCGCATCGCGCGTCGCATCCGGATTGTTGAAATAGCCGAGGAAACTTGACGGCGCGTTGATCTCGATCTCGCCGGAAATGCCGCTAGCCGCAAGCTCGCCGGTCTCGGTGTCGCGCACGCGCACCTTTGCGTCGGCCGACATCGGCCAGCCGCCGCCCTCGATGCGGTCGGCGAAGGCATCGACGGGGCGGGCGATCGAGAATAGGGCCTGAACCTCGCTCGACCCGTAGAGGCCGAACAGCGGCAGGCCGCGCGCCTCGGCCTCCGCGGCAAGCTCGCGCCGGCCAGGCTGGAACGCGGCGAAGCCGCAGACTTCCAGATGCGGAAATGGCCGGGGTGCATCGGTGAGGGCGAGGATGCGCCGGAACATCTCGTCCGATCCGAACGAGTGCGTGATCCTGTGCTCGCCGAGGATCTTCAGCGCCGGCGCCGCCTCGAAGGCATCGAGCACGTGGACGGTCGCACCCGCCGCGACAAAGCCGAGCAGGCTCGTCATGCCGAAGGTGCCACAGAACGGCAGCATGGCCAGCAGCGAATGACGCTGCGGATCGAGCCGAAGCGCCTTGGCCACGGAGATGGCATGGCCCGCCAGCGTCCGCTGCGAATGCGCCACGAGCTTCGGCCCCTTGGTGGTGCCTGACGTGGTGTAGAGCAGGACCGGCTGATCCACGTCGTCCTGCGCGGGTGGCGCCGGCGGATAGCGTCTGTCGAAAGCATCGAACCGCACGCAGGGCCAGTGCGCCGGGATCGCATCCGCACCGATCACCGCGAGCCGTTGCAGCGCCGGCACCTCGTCCTTGGCGATGTCGGCGAGGATCGCGGCAAAATCCACCGAGCGGAATGCGGCCTCGACCACCATCAGCCTGGCACCGGATAGCTTGAGCAAATGCGCGACCTCCGCGCTCCGGTAGCGTGTATTGACGGCCGCGACGATCGCGCCACATCTTGCGGCGGCGAACAGCAGCGCGACCCATTCGATCCGGTTGACCAGCCAGACTGCGACCACGTCGCCCTTGCCGATGCCTTGTGCCGCAAGCCAGGCCGCGGTCTGCTCGATCCTTTCGGAGAACTCAGCGCGCGAGACCCGCGTGCCGTCGCATACGAAGGCGGGATCGGCGGCGGCCTCGGTCCGGATCAGCGATTGCAGCGAAGACGCGTTGGCACTCATGGCAAGGGGAGTAACCCGATCGCGCCAACCTGTCTACTTGGTGCCGAACATCCGGTCGCCGGCATCGCCCAGGCCCGGCACGATGTAGCCGTGGTCGTTGAGCCGCTCGTCGATCGCGGCGGTCCAGATCGGCACGTCCGGGTGTTCGCTCTGGAACTGGGCGATGCCCTCGGGCGCGGCCAGAAGGCACACGAAGCGGATGTCGCGGGCGCCGCGGGCCTTGAGCAGGGAGGCACCGGCGCAGGCCGAGTTGCCGGTCGCCAGCATCGGATCCATCAGGATCACGGCCCGGTCGGACAGGTCCTGCGGCGCCTTGAAGTAATATTCCACGGCTTGCAACGTCTCGGGGTCGCGGTAGAGCCCGATATGGGCGATGCGCGCCGAGGGCATCAGCGCCAGCATGCCGTCGAGGAAGCCGACGCCGGCGCGCAGGATCGGCGCCAGCGTGAGCTTCTTGCCGGCAATCTTGGGCGCCTGCATCGGTGCGATCGGCGTTTCAATATCGACCAGCTCCAGCGGCAAATCACGCGTCACCTCGTAGCCGAGCAGCATCCCGATCTCGTTCAGGATCTCGCGAAAGCTCTTGGTCGAGCGATCCTTCTCCCGCATCAGCGAGAGCTTGTGCTGGACCAGGGGGTGGGCGACGACGTTGACGGTGCTGGTGCTCATGAAACCGCTCTACACGTTTCCCTGGAATTGCGCCAGATCGGCCGGGTCTTTTCCGTCGGACAGGCGGCGTCAACCGGGCATCGCCACCGCGCTGCGCGCCCGGCTGCTCGCCTCATAGGCAGCCTTGGTCAGTTCACGGTCGATCGCCATCCGCATCGCGTCCATCGCGGGCTGACGCAGGCGCTGCTTCGCGGTCGCATGCGACGGCTTGTGGATCGCGCGCAACGCCGTGACGGCCTCCTCAAGGGCTTTGTCGACGGCTTCGGGCGCAACCACCCGATCGAGGAAGCCGGCGGTCAACGCCTCCTCGGGCTCGTACATCTCGCCGAGCGTGACGGTGCGGCTGAGCCAGGCCGGATGCAGGCGGCTGCGCGCGAGCTCGATGGCAAAGCTCGGCGGCGCGATGCCGATCGCGACCTCGTTCAATCCCATGCGATGCGGTCCGCGCGCGCCCAGCCTGACGTCGCAGGCGAGCAGCAGGAACGTCCCCATCGGAAAGGCGTGACCTTCCATCACGCCGACGATCGGATGCGGAAACGACATCAGCCGCAGCGCAAGCTCGGCGCCGGCGCGGACCATCTCGAGGCTCTTGGCGGCATCACCCGACGCGAACACCTTGAGATCGAAGCCGGCCGAGAAGATGCCGGGCCGCGCCGAGCGCAGCACCACGATCTCAGCTTCCTTTTCGGCCCGGTCGAAGGCCGCGCCGATCTCGCCCAGCATCGTGGTCGACATCACATTGACCTTGCCGTCGTCGAGCCCGATCCGCGCGACGCCGTCGCTCACCTCAAGACTCACTCCCATTGGCATTTGCCTCTCCTGTCATGAACCAGGCTTGACTGTCGGAGGCTGATGTAGACCAATCAATATAATCTCGTGCGAGGGGGAGAGCGCCATGCCGGCCGTGCCAAAACACCGCCAGCCCATCATCAATGCCGCGGTGACACTGTTCCGCCGCCAGGGTTACGCCCGGACCGGGCTGAACGACATCGTCGACGTCAGCGGTGCGCCGAAAGGCTCGCTCTAACATTACTTTCCGGATGGAAAGTCCTCGATCGCGGTGGCGGCCGTGGAGGAGGCGGGCCGCCGCGTCGCGGCGACGGTCGCCAGGCTCGCGGAAGAGTGCGGCTCGACCGCCGACCTCTTGCGAGCGCATGCAAGACTATTAGCGGGCTGGATGCGGGGCTCCGGCTTTCGCAACGGCTGCCCGATCACGACCGTGCTGCTCGAGCTTGCGCCGCGCGAGCGCGCCGTGTCCGATGCCGGCCGCAAGGCCTATGCGGCGCGATTGTCCATCCTGCGCGACAAGCTTGTCTCCGACGGCTTCGTCAGATCTCGCGCGGAAACGCTTGCGGTGCTCTGCACGTCGGCGCTCCAGGGCGCGTTGATCCAGGCCCGGGTTGAGCGCAGCGGCCGGCCGATCGAGGTCACCGCGGCGGAATTGGCGCGGCTGATCGAGCGGGCAGCGAGGAACTAGACGCCGAGACCGCGCGCGACAAGCGTGATCACGAGCGTCAGGATCGCGCCCCAGATCAGGCTCAGCGTCATGGTCAGGATGGTGATTGTGACCACATGCTCGAGATTTCCCTTGAGGAGCGGCATGGTGGTCAATCTCCGAGATGCCAGAAATAGATGGCGGCTCTCAGCGCGATCAGGGCGGTGAGAACGCTGCCCATCGAGAGTACGGTCAGCGCATGCAGCGCGAGGCGCTCGAGCCGGGCCCTGCGCATCTTCGAGAGCCCTGACTGGCGTTGGGCCCAGTGCAGCGGTTGTTCAAAGCGATGTGTCAGCATCGGCATTTTGCGGGATCCTTCTGTCAGGCGGCTTCAGCTGAAATTGTCGCAGGCGGCTGGCTCGCACAGCGGATCCAGCAGGGGGCGAACGGAAGGAACGCTTGGCCGCGGCACGTCCGCAGCCGATGTCCGGACCTCGATGAAGGCCGACAGCAGAGCAAGCGCGAGGTCGGAATGGCGCGCCTCGACAGCGGCATCCAGCCAGTCCGGCAGCTCGCGTTCGCGCGACAGCGCACAATGCCACTCGCCCTCGTCATAGGCGAGGCGGCGGACCTGCCACATCGGCAGCTCGAGCTCGATCAGCGCCAGCGCCGCATCGGCCCAGGCCTCAACGTCGATCAGGCGCATGATGCGTGCGGCGCGTTCGCCTTGGCCGAGCGAGGGGACGCGCCGGCAGGCGTGCGCAATGATGTCGAGCATCAACGGCCGGGTCATCGCCGGTGCCGCGCGAAGCTGCTGGTCGAGGGAAGGTGGGGCGAGGCGTCGGAGAGGGGCGGTCATGTGAGGCCTCCTGGAATTGGTGTCGGTCAGTCGGCCGGCATTGCCAGGATGGGCCCCAAAGGCATTTGAAAACGAGATGGGGATCGGGCGTGAGATATAGGGATTTCATAAATGCGGGAGGGGCGGGGTGGCGCGCCATTCTCCATCATCGTCCCGGATCTGCGCTTCGCTTGTCCGGGACGACAGTGAGGTTTGCCTCGCGAGCAGCACCGCCGCTTTTATGAGATTCCTATATCTTCGCCATAGGCCTCATCTCGAAAACCTATGCCTGCGCTGGCATTTCAGCACGGTCAAAAGTCCCGGCTGTCATGCGTGGACGTGCCTTCCATGTCCTTCGCGAGCCAGCCGGGTCACCGAGAGAAGGTTGCGCCGGACTTAAGCGACGCAACGAGGAGCGATCCGATGATGGACATTCTGATGCTGGCGCTGGGCTTCGTCTTCTTCGCCCTCGCCATCGGCTACACCTACGCCTGCGAACGGCTGTGACGGAGCAAACCATG
Organism: Bradyrhizobium sp. CIR18; assembly: GCF_014198295.1. NCBI lineage: Bacteria > Pseudomonadati > Pseudomonadota > Alphaproteobacteria > Hyphomicrobiales > Nitrobacteraceae > Bradyrhizobium > Bradyrhizobium sp. CIR18. Next base: position 21,408 of record NZ_JACIHF010000002.1, read on the forward strand.
ATCTTCGATTATGCGCTCGCCGGTGCCGTCTCGTTCGGTCTGCTGCTCTACCTCACTTATGCGCTGCTGCGGCCCGAGCGGTTCTGACCCGTGCTGCTGCTCGTCGAATTGCTGCTGGCGGACGCTGTGCTCGTCGCCTGCCTGCTGACGGTGCTCCTGCCCCTGTTGCGCCGGACACCAAGCCTGAAGGGTTGATTCCATGACTGTGATCGGTTGGCTCCAGATCATTCTGTTCTGCGCCATTATTGTTGCGCTGACCAAGCCGCTCGGCTGGTACATGACGCGCGTATTCAACGGCGAGCGGACGTTCCTGTCGCCGGTGCTGCGCCCGATCGAGGCCGGCGTGTACTGGATCTCCGGCGTCGACGAGAAGCGCGAGCAGCATTGGCTGACCTACACGGTCTCCATGCTGCTGTTCCATGTTGGCGGCTTCCTCGTCATCTACGGTGTGATGCGGCTCCAGGCCGTATTGCCCTTCAATCCGGCCGGGCAGGGCGCGGTCGCCGAGGATCTTTCCTTCAACACCGCGGTCTCCTTCATCACCAACACCAACTGGCAGAACTACGGCGGCGAGAGCACGCTGTCCTATCTCGTCCAGATGCTCGGCCTGACGCACCAGAACTTCCTCTCGGCCGCAACCGGCATCGCGCTGGCGATGGCCCTGATCCGCGGCTTCTCGCGCGCCTCGATGCGCACGGTCGGCAATTTCTGGGTCGACGTCACCCGCTGTACGCTCTACGTGTTGCTGCCGATCTGCGTCGCCTACACGCTGTTCCTGGTCTGGCAGGGCATCCCGCAGACGCTCGGCCCGTATATCGAGGCGACCACGCTCGAAGGCGCCAAGCAGACCATTGCGGTCGGCCCGGTCGCTTCCCAGGTGGCGATCAAGATGCTCGGCACCAATGGCGGCGGCTTCTTCAACGCCAATGCGGCGCACCCGTTCGAAAATCCGACCGCGCTGTCGAATTTTGTGCAGATGCTGTCGATCTTCGCCCTCGGCGCCGCGATGACCAACGTGTTCGGCCGTATGGTCGGCAACCAGCGCCAGGGCTGGGCGATCCTGTCCGTGATGGGCGTGCTGTTCGTCGCAGGCGTCGCCATCACCTATTGGGCGGAAGCGAACGGAACCTCGATGCTGCATGCGCTGGGCCTGACCGGCGGCAACATGGAGGGCAAGGAGGTCCGCTTCGGCATCGTCGCGTCCTCGCTGTTCGCGGTCGTCACCACCGCCGCTTCGTGCGGTGCCGTCAACGCCATGCATGACAGCTTCACCGCGCTCGGCGGCATGATCCCGCTGATCAATATCGAGCTCGGCGAGATCATCGTCGGCGGCGTCGGCGCCGGCATGTACGGCATGCTGCTGTTCGTCATCCTCGCGATCTTCGTCGCCGGACTGATGGTCGGCCGCACCCCGGAATATGTCGGCAAGAAGATCGAGGCGCGCGAGGTCAAGATGGCGATGCTGGCCATCCTGGTGCTGCCGCTGATGATCCTCGGCTGGACCGCCGTCGGCGTGGTCTATCCGGCGGCCGTCGCCTCGATGGCGAATGCCGGGCCGCATGGCTTCACCGAAGTGCTCTATGCCTTCACCTCGGCGGCCGGAAACAACGGCTCGGCTTTCGCAGGCCTCACCGGCAACACCTTCTTCTACAACCTCACGCTCGCAAGCGCGATGTTCGTCGGCCGCTTCTTCATGATCGTCCCGGCCATGGCGATCGCGGGCTCGCTCGCGGAGAAGAAGTCGATCCCGCCGTCGACGGGCACGTTCCCGACCACCGGCGGCCTGTTCGTCGGCCTCGTCGTCGGCGTCATCCTGATTATGGGCGGCCTGACCTTCTTCCCGGCGCTCGCGCTCGGCCCGATCGTCGAACATCTGGCGATGAACGCCGGCAACCTCTTCTGATTGTCTGGAGTGACCTCCATGGATACGATGAAATTGCAAAAACGTGCTGCCGTTTCGGCAATGCTCGATCCCAAGATCGTGATGCCTGCGATCCGCGCCTCCTTCACCAAGCTCAACCCGCGGCTGATGATGAAGAACCCCGTGATGTTCGTGGTCGAAATCGTGGCCGCGCTGACGACGGTGATCTTCCTGCGCGACGTCGTCACCGGCGGCTCAGGCCTCGGCTTCACCTTCCAGATCATCGTCTGGCTCTGGTTCACGGTGTTGTTCGCCAATTTCGCCGAAGCGGTGGCCGAAGGCCGCGGCAAGGCGCAGGCCGACTCGCTGCGCAAGACCCGCACCGAGAGCCAGGCCAAGCTCCTGACGGGTGTCGGCCGGGCCTTCGAGCTGGTACCGGGTACGAGCCTGAAGGTCGGCGACATCGTGCTGGTCGAGGCCGGCGACACCATTCCCTCCGACGGCGAGGTGATCGAGGGCGTCGCCTCCGTCAACGAGGCCGCCATCACCGGCGAGTCCGCGCCCGTCATTCGCGAATCCGGCGGCGATCGTTCCGCGGTGACCGGCGGCACGCAGGTGCTGTCCGACTGGATCCGAGTCCGCATCACGGCGGCCCAGGGCTCGACCTTCATCGACCGCATGATCAAGCTGGTCGAGGGTGCCGAGCGGCAGAAGACGCCGAACGAGATCGCGCTCAACATCCTGCTCGCCGGCCTCACCATCATCTTCGTGTTCGCCACCGTCACCATTCCGAGCTACGCGGCCTATGCCGGCGGCTCGATCTCGGTGATCGTGCTGGTCGCGCTGTTCGTGACGCTGATCCCGACCACGATCGGTGCGCTGTTGTCGGCGATCGGCATCGCCGGCATGGACCGCCTGGTGCGCTTCAACGTGTTGGCGATGTCCGGCCGCGCCGTCGAGGCTGCCGGCGACGTCGACACGCTGCTGCTCGACAAGACCGGAACCATCACGCTCGGCAACCGCCAGGCGACCGCCTTCCGCCCAGTGCGCGGCGTGACCGAGCAAGAGCTCGCCGACGCAGCTCAGCTCGCCTCGCTTGCCGACGAGACGCCGGAAGGCCGTTCCATCGTGGTGTTGGCAAAGGAGAAATACGGCATCCGCGGCCGCGACATGGCGGAGCTTGGCGCGACTTTCATCCCGTTCACGGCGAAGACCCGCATGAGCGGCGTCGATGCCGGCGGCTCGTCGGTGCGCAAGGGCGCGGTCGATGCGATGCTGAACTATGTCGGCGGCGGCGCACCGATGGCGGTCGCCTCCGGCAACACCGCGCGGGCGATCCAGCCGGCGGCATTGTCGGACCTCGGTCGCGAGATCCAGGCCATTGCCGATGAAGTATCGAAGTCCGGCGGCACGCCGCTGGCGGTCGCGAGGGACGGCAAGCTGCTCGGCGTCATCCAGCTCAAGGACATCGTCAAGGGCGGTATCCGCGAGCGTTTTGCCGAGCTGCGCCGCATGGGCATTCGCACCATCATGATCACCGGCGACAACCCGATGACGGCGGCTGCCATCGCAGCGGAGGCAGGGGTCGACGACTTCCTGGCGCAAGCCGCCCCCGAAGACAAGCTCAAGCTGATCCGCGACGAGCAGGCCAAGGGCAAGCTGGTTGCGATGTGCGGCGACGGCACCAATGACGCGCCGGCGCTTGCGCAGGCCGACGTCGGTGTCGCCATGAACACCGGCACCCAGGCGGCCCGCGAGGCCGGCAACATGGTCGATCTCGATTCCAACCCGACCAAGCTGATCGAGGTCGTCGAGATCGGCAAGCAGCTTCTGATGACGCGCGGCGCGCTGACGACGTTCTCGATCGCCAATGACGTCGCAAAGTATTTTGCGATCATTCCGGCGATGTTTTTGGCGTTTTACCCCCAGCTCAACGTACTCAACGTCATGAACCTGTCGAGCCCGCAGAGCGCCATCCTGTCGGCGATCATCTTCAACGCATTGATCATCATCGCGCTGATTCCGCTGGCGCTGAAGGGCGTTGCCTACCGCGCGGTCGGTGCCGGCGCGCTGCTCCGGCGCAACCTCCTGATCTACGGCCTCGGCGGCATCGTCATTCCCTTCATCGGTATCAAGGCAATCGACCTCGTCGTCACCGCCTTGCACCTGGCTTAACCGTCCTGGCGCGGCGCAAGGCGCCGCGCGCCATGACGACGACTTAGGAGACCAACATGCTCAGAGAAATCCGCCCCGCCATCGTCCTCTTGCTGGCGCTCACGGCCATCACAGGCCTTGCCTATCCGCTGGCGATGACGGCCATCGCCGGCGCGCTCTTCCCTGCGCAGGCCCAAGGCAGCCTGATCGAGAAGGACGGCAAGGTGATCGGCTCCGCCCTTATCGGGCAGGAGTTCAGGGACGACAAATACTTCCACGGCCGTCCCTCGGCGACGGTTGCGCCGGACCCCAATGATTCGACCAAGACGGTGCCCGCGCCCTACAACGCCGCCAATTCGGGCGGCGCCAATCTCGGCCCGACCAGCAAGGCGCTGGCCGACCGGCTCAGAGAAGATGTAGACAAGCTCAAGGCCGAGAATCCGAGCGCTACCGTGCCGGTCGACCTGGTGACGACGTCGGCGAGCGGCCTCGATCCTGATATCTCGCCGGAAGCGGCGCAATTCCAGGTGCCGCGCGTGGCCAAGGCGCGGAATATGCCGGAGGATCAGGTCAAGCTGATCGTGACCGCCAATACCGAAGGCCGCTTGCTCGGCCTGATTGGCGAACCCAGGGTTAACGTTCTGGCACTGAATCTCTCGCTGGATCGCGCCGCCGCCAAGTAGCGGTCTAGGCTCGCGTCACGCAGATGATTATATTGGAAAAATGGTCCGAGAGCGCCGCGATCCCGAACAACGTCCGTCGCCCGAGGCGCTGCTGGAAGCGGCGCGGCGGGAAGGGAGCGCGAGCGGCAAGCTGAAGATCTTTGTCGGCGCCGCCCCCGGCGTCGGCAAGACGTACGAGATGCTGCAAAGCGCCCACGCCAAGCGCAAGTCCGGCATCGACGTCGTGGTCGGCTTCGTCGAGACCCACGGCCGCGCTGAGACCGAGGCGCTGGTGCGCGGTCTCGAGATGGTCCCACGCAAGCGGCTGGACTATCGCGGGCAGATCGTCGAGGAGATGGATCTCGATGCGGTGATCGCGCGCCGGCCGCAGATTGCTCTGGTCGACGAGCTCGCCCACACCAACGCGGCCGGCAGCCGCCATCCCAAGCGCTATCTCGACGTCGAGGAGTTGCTGTCCCACGGCATCGACGTCTACACCGCCGTCAACATCCAGCACATCGAGAGCCTGAACGACGTCGTGGCGCAGATCACCCATGTCAGGGTGCGCGAGACCGTGCCGGACTCGGTTTTCGATCGCGCCGACGCGATCGAGCTGATCGACCTCACGCCCGACGATTTGATCCAGCGCCTGAAGGAGGGCAAGGTCTATGTGCCCAAGCAGGCCGAGCGGGCACTGGAGCACTATTTCTCGCCGGGGAACCTGACGGCATTGCGCGAGCTCGCTTTGCGACGTACGGCCGAGCGGGTCGACGAGCAGCTCCTCAATCACATGCAGGCCAACGCGATTCCCGGGCCCTGGGCCGTCGGCGAGCGCATTCTCGTCTGCGTCAGCGAGGATCCGCGCGCGGCCGGTCTCGTGCGCTACACCAAACGGCTGGCGGACCGGCTGCATGCGCCATTTACTGCGGTTTCGATCGAGACGCGGCGATCGCTGCAATTGTCCGATGAGCAGCGCGACCGGCTGGCCGATACGCTTCGGCTCGCGGAATCGCTCGGCGGCGAGGCGTTGACGATTCCGGCTGTCGGCCGCCGTATTGCCGACGACGTCGTCAATTTCGCGCAAGGCAACAATGTCACCCAGATCGTGATCGGCAAGTCGACGCGCTCGCGCTGGTTCGAGATGACGCGCGGCTCGGTGGTGCATGATCTGGTGCGCCGCGCCGGCAATATCAGCGTTCACGTCATTCCAGGTGACGAGCTGACGAGTGAGCCGGCGCCGAAGACGGCGGTGCAGACCGCGGCACGATCCGAGCCGTTCGATGCAATTCCTTATCTGAAGGCGCTCGGGATCACCGCGCTCGGCCTTGCCGCAGCGGTGGCCATCAAGCCGTATTTCGGCATCGAGAACGTTGATCTCATGTTCCTGACCGCGGTGGTTGCCGTGGCCGTCCGCTATGGGTTGTGGCCGTCGCTGCTGGCGAGCGTTGCTGCGTCACTGGCGTATAACTTCTTCTTCCTGCCGCCGGTCTACACCTTCACCATCACCGATCCGACCAACGTCGCGGCGTTCTTCTTCTTCATGCTGATCGCATTCGTGGTGTCGAATGTCGCAGCGCGCGTGCGCACCCAGGCCGATGCCGCCATCGGCCGGATCAGAATGAGCGAGCAGCTCTACGCCTTCAGCCGCAAGCTCGCCGGCACCGCGACGCTCGACGACGTGCTGTGGGCGACGGCCTACCAGATCGCATTGATGCTGAAAGTCCGGGTGGTGCTGCTGCTGCCGGACGAGGGCCTGCTCACGGTGAAATCCGGCTATCCGCCCGAGGACGAGCTCGATCAGGCCGATCTTGCCGCCGCCAACTGGGCCTGGAGCAATGACCGCCCCGCCGGCCGGGGCTCGGACACGCTGCCGGGGGCAAAACGGCTGTTCCTGCCGATGCGCACCGGGCGCGGCCCGATCGGCGTCATCGGCATCGACGACGACCGTACCGGTCCGCTGCTGACACCGGACCAGCGCCGCCTGCTCGACGCGCTGGTCGATCAGGGCGCGCTGGCGGTCGAGCGCGTGCTGCTGGTCGAGGACATGGACCGCGTCAAGCGCACCGTCGAGTCCGAGCGGCTGCGCTCGGCGCTGTTGACCTCGATCTCCCATGATCTGAAGACGCCGCTCGCCTCGGTGCTGGGGGCGGCCTCCACCATGCGCGATCTTGCCGGCGCCCTCTCCGACACCGAGAAGCGCGACCTGCTCGCGACCGTGATCGACGAATCCGAGCGGCTCAACCGCTTCATCGCCAACCTGCTCGACATGACCAAGCTCGAATCGGGCGCCATCGTGCCCAACGCGGCGCTACATGATCTCAGCGAGATCGTGGGTAGCGCGCTGCGGCGTGCAGCCAAGATTCTCACCGCGCACGAGGTCGAGCTGGTGCTGGCCGCCGACCTGCCGATGCTGCAGCTCGATGCGGTGCTGTTCGAGCAGGTGCTGTTCAACCTGCTCGACAACGCCGCGAAATATTCGCCACCCGAGACCACCATCTCGATCCGCAGCCGGCGCGACAGCGATCATGTCGTGCTCGAGATCGCGGACGAGGGGGCCGGCATCCCGATTGATGAGCTCGATAGCGTGTTCGACAAGTTCTATCGCGTGCAGAAAGGCGATCATGTCCGTCCCGGCACGGGGCTCGGGCTCGCCATCTCGCGCGGCTTCGTCGAGGCGATGCGGGGCACGATCTCGGCCGCCAACCGCAGCGACCGCAGTGGCGCCGTCCTCACCATCCGTCTTCCCGTTCCGGCAGACAGCCGCGCATTGGATACCGCCGCATGAGTGCTGCGCCGATCAAGGTCCTGGTTATCGACGACGAGCCGCCGATCCGCAAATTGCTGCGGATGGGGCTGACGACGCAAGGCTATGAGATCCTGGAAGCGTCGAACGGCAAGATCGCGCTGGAGAAGCTCGTTGAGGAGCCCGCGCTGATCATCCTCGATCTCGGCCTGCCCGACGTGCAGGGACACGAACTGCTGCGCACCATCCGTGCCCGCAACGAAGGCGTGCCGATCGTGGTGCTGTCGAGCCGCGGCGACGAAGCCGGCAAGGTGCAGGCACTCGATCTCGGCGCCGACGATTATCTGACCAAGCCGTTCGGCATGGACGAGCTTCTGGCCCGCCTGCGCGCCGCGCTGCGGCACCAGCTCCAGGTGCAGGGAGAGCGCCCGGTGTTTCGCAGCGGCGATCTCTCGGTCGATCTCGTCCGCCGCATCGTCAAAACCGGCGAGCGTGAGATAAAACTGTCGCCGAAGGAATACGACCTGCTGCGCGTGCTGGTGCAGCACGCCGGCAAGGTGCTCACCCACCGCTTTCTGCTGAAGGAGCTGTGGGACGAATTGACCGACGCGCAGTATTTGCGCGTCTATGTCCGCCAGCTCCGCCAGAAGATCGAAGCTGATCCCGAGCGGCCGCAATATGTGCTGACCGAGACGGGGATCGGATACCGGTTGAAGGCGGGGGATTAGGCTCCGACTTCGACAGCCCGTAGGGTGGGCAAAGGCGCAAAGCGCCGTGCCCACCATTCTCGCGATTTTGATAAAGGTGGTGGGCACGCTTCGCTTTGCCCACCCTACGATATCGAGTGTTGGGCGAGCAGTTTCCTCAACCCGCCTTCCGATGTCGCGCCGTGGACCGATGCGCCTTCTTCGCGGTTCGCTGCCGTCCGGTCGCGCGGCGGGCATGCGACTTCGCCGCCGTCTTCTTGCCGCCACGCCCCTTCAGGCTCTGCTTCAGCGCATCCATCAGGCTGACAACGTTGCTGGGGCGTTCCTCGGGTTCCGGCAGCTCGATCTTCTTGCCGCTGGCCTTGCGTTTCACCAGCGCCTTCAGTGCGTTCTCGTACTCGTCCTTGAACTTGCCGGGGTCGAAATGGGCGGCCTTGGTCTGGAGGATGTGGCCGGCAAGCTCGACCATGTCCTTGGTGATCTTCGGGCTCTTGATGTCGTCGAAGAACTGGTCCTCGTCGCGCAGCTCGTAAGGAAAGCGCAGCGTGGTGCCGAGCAGGCCCTTACCGAGCGGCTCGATCGCCATGATGTGTTCGCGGTTGGTGAGCACGATCTTGGCGAGCGCCACGCGCTCCTGGTCCTTCATGGCGTCGCGGATCACCGCAAAGGCATCGACGGCGGCCTTGCCGTCGGGTGCAAGATAATAGGGATGGTTGAGGTAACGCTGGTCGATCTCCTCGCTCGGCACGAAGCTCTCGATGTCGATGGTATGGTTGCTCTCGATCTGGACCGCCTCGAGCTCCTCCGGCTCGATCTCGACATATTTGCCCTTGCGCAGCTCGTAGCCGCGGCCCTTCTGGTCGCTCTCGACGACATCGCCGGTCTCGGCATCGATCATCTGCTGCTTGAGTCGGTTGCCGGTCTCGCGGTTGATCAGGTGAAACCGCGTCTTCTCGGCCGCAGTGGTCGCCGGATAAAGCACGACCGGACAGCTGACAAGCGAGAGCTTCAACGTTCCCTTCCAATAGGCGCGCGGGGCCATTCCATTCTCCAGCGTTTTCAAGGCGTTTTGGAACCCCAACCGCCCCGCGGGGTTTTGGTTCCGGATGGGACTTTGGCCGTGATAGGCTTGAAGCCCCGAAAGAGAAGCGGGACCGGTCGTGCTGCAAAAACTCTCCACCTATCGACAGAAACGTGATTTCGAGAAGACGCCGGAGCCGTCGGGCAAAACGGCGGTGACGCCGTCGAAGCAGCGCCGCTTCGTGATTCAGAAGCATGACGCGAGCCGGCTGCATTACGATCTCAGGCTCGAATTCGATGGCGTGTTCAAGTCCTGGGCGGTGACCAAGGGTCCCTCGCTCGATCCGCACGACAAGCGGCTGGCGGTCGAGGTCGAGGACCATCCGCTCGACTATGGCGATTTCGAAGGCACGATACCGGAAGGGCAGTACGGCGGCGGCACGGTGATGCTGTGGGATCGCGGCACCTGGGAGTCGGAAGATCCCGAACGCGGCTTCAAGAAGGGCGATTTGAAGTTCACCCTGCATGGGGACAAGTTGCACGGAAGCTGGGTCCTGGTCCGCATGCGCAACGACCGTACCGGCGGCAAGCGCACCAACTGGCTGTTGATCAAGCACCGCGACGAATTTGTCCGTGAAGGGGCCAAGAACGACATTCTCGATGAGGACAAGTCCGTCGCATCCGGCCGTGCGATGGAGCAGATCGCCGAGGGTAAGGGGCGCGCGCCAAAGCCGTTCATGCTGGCCAAGGGTGCGAAGACCAAGGCCGACGCGGTCTGGCAATCCAACCGGGCCGAGGAAGCGAAAGGGCAGACGGTCAAGCCGGCGCCACGTACGGCATTGAAGGGCGGCAAGATCGTCAAGACCAGGACGGCGAGGAAGAAGGCCACAACTGCGACCAATGGCAAGAAGATCGCCGAGATACCGGACTTCGTGCCGCCGCAGCTCTGCACGTCGGTCGAGCGTCCGCCGGCCGGCGAAGGCTGGTGCCACGAGATCAAGTTCGACGGCTACCGCGTGCAGCTCCGCGTCGAGGACGGCAAGGCGACGCTGAAGACGCGCAAGGGCCTCGACTGGACCGACAAGTTCGCCTCGATCGCGAAGGAGGCGGCTGCGCTGCCGGACGTGATGATCGACGGAGAGATCGTGGCGCTCGATCACGACGGTGCGCCGAATTTCTCCTCGCTCCAGGCCGCGCTGTCGGACGGCAAGACCGAAGAGCTGATCTTCTTTGCCTTTGACTTCCTGTTCGCGGAGGATCTCGATTTTCGGCGTCTGCCGCTCGGCGAGCGCAAGGCGCGGCTGAAGCAGCTGCTGGGAGCGCGCAAGCGGAAATCGGCTCAGATCCGCTATGTCGAGCATTTCGAAAGCGGCGGCGATGCGGTGCTGCAATCGGCCTGCAAGCTGGAGCTGGAAGGCGTGGTGTCGAAGAAGCTGGACGCGCCCTATCGCTCCGGCCGCACCGAGAGCTGGACCAAGGCAAAGTGCCGCGCCGGCCACGAGGTCGTGATCGGCGGCTACAAGACCACCAACGGCAAATTCCGCTCGCTGATGGCGGGCGTGCATCGCGGCGATCATCTCGTCTTTGTCGGCATGGTCGGCACCGGCTTTGGCGCCGACAAGGTCAAGCGCATCATGCCGTCCCTGAAGGCCATGGAGGCCAAGGAGAGCCCCTTCGGTGGCAAGAACGCGCCGAAGAAGAGCCGCGAGGTACACTGGCTGAAGCCGGAGCTCGTCGCCGAGATCGAGTTCGCCGGCTTCACCGCCGACGGCAATATCCGCCAGGCCGCGTTCAAGGGCTTGCGGCACGACAAGCCGGCCGAGGAGGTCGAGGCCGAGACGCCTGTCGACACCGAGCTCGCCGAGCCCACCCCCAGCAAGCGCGCGGCGAAGACGGCCAAGCGATCGAAGGACACCGGCACCGCCGAGGTGATGGGCGTCGTCATCTCCAAGCCGGACAAGGAGCTGTGGCCGGACGGCGGTGACGGCGAGGGCGCGACGAAGCTCGATCTCGCGCGTTACTTCGAGGCGGTCGGCGACTGGATGATCGAACATCTGAAAGGGCGCCCGTGCTCGATCGTGCGTGCGCCCGACGGCATCGGCGGCGAGACGTTCTTCCAGCGTCACGCCATGCAGGGCACCTCGAATTTGCTCGAGCTGGCCAAGGTCTCAGGCGATCGCAAACCGTATCTGCAGATCGATCGCGTCGAAGGGCTAGCCGCCGTCGCGCAGATCGGCGGCGTCGAACTGCATCCCTGGAATTGCGCACCTGATGCCTACGATACGCCGGGCCGGCTGGTGTTCGATCTCGATCCGGCGCCGGATGTGGAGTTCGCCGATGTCGTCGAGGCCGCCAAGGAGATGCGGCAGCGGCTGGCCGATGTCGGCATGGAGAGCTTCTGCAAGACCACGGGCGGCAAGGGCCTGCATGTGGTGGTACCGCTGCTTCACGGCGCGCGCGACAAGGTGAGCTGGAAGGAAGCCAAAGCCTTCGCGCAAGGCGTCTGCCAGTGGATGGCCGACGACGATCCAGAGCGCTATCTGCTCAACATGTCGAAGAAGCTGCGCAAGGGGAAGATCTTCCTCGACTATCTCCGTAACGACCGGATGTCGACGGCGGTGGCCCCGTTGTCGCCGCGGGCGCGCGCCGGGGCAACGGTCTCGATGCCCGTCACCTGGGCGCAGGTGAAAAGCGATCTCGATCCGAAGCGCTATACGCTCCGGACCGTGCCGGGCCTGCTGCCGCGGTCGAAGGCGTGGGAGGACTATGACGACGCGGCCGCCTCGATCAAGGCGGCGATCAAGAAGCTTGCGGGGAAAAAGAAGTAGGTCGCGCTCCGGGCACCGCGCCTGTAGGGTGGGCAAAGCGAAGCGTGCCCACTTTTTTCGTTGTAACGAATCTTTTTCATTACGACGAATAGGTGGGCACGGCGCAAGAGCGCCTTTGCCCACCTACGAGTTCTCGTCCTAGATCCGTCCCATCAGCAGCAGGATCAACAGGATGACGATGACCAGCCCGAGGCCGCCGCCGCCGTAATAGCCGGTGCCGTAGAACGGGCCGCCGCCGATGCCGCTGAAACCGCCGAGCAGGGCGATGACCAGAATGATCAGAATGATCGTACCGATTGACATGCGAATCTCCTCAGCCCTTTGTTGAAAGGGTCGTTTGCACCTGTCCCCTTGTGCGAGGGCAACTTGCCGCAGGTTTTTAAGTTCCGGGTTTGAAACAGGGCCACAGGTCCAAGTTGCATGGAACCTTTGCCGCTTCATCCGGCATGACTATGTGAGGATTGATCATCACGGGGCAGGGCCATGTCAGCACCGCTTGTCGTTTCTATTCCGCACCGTCTCGGCCGCGAGGAGGCGGTGCGCCGGCTCAAGGCCGGGCTCGGCCGGGCGGCAGCCAGCATTCCCGTGATGCAGGTCGAGGAGGAGCGCTGGACCGGCGACAGCATGGCGTTTCGCATTCGCGCGCTCGGGCAGATCGCGACGGGGCAGGTCGACGTCGCTGAAGACCATGTCAAGGTCCAGGTGGTGCTGCCCTGGCTGTTGCAGCGCTTTGCCGAGATGGCGCAGGCCACGATCAGGAAGCGCGGGCAGTTGCTGCTGACCAAGGATGACGGAAAGTAGCTTCAGGCGCGCATGCGCGGCCGCGCGGGCCTGATGGCGCTTGCCGTGCGGGCCTCGATGACAGCGGCGGGAAAATCACCGAAAGCCTGGGTGACCGGCAGTTCGTGGCCCTCAAGGCCCGTCGCGGCATAGCCTGTGATATCGACGGTCGCGTCAAATCCCTCCAGCGCGGGCCATTCCCGGCCGGCTTGGGTGAACGGCGCGAACTGACGCCCGACCACGACGATCGCCGCAGCGCGGCCATGGCGGCGGGCGAAGGCAATGACATGGTCGGCATGTGCGCCGCGCACCGCCAGCGGCTGATAGTCGCCTTGAGCGAAGACGTCGGCGAGTTCATTGCGCAGTTTGAGAAGACGCCGTGTCCAGGCCAGCTTGAGCAGGCCGTCGGGCCAGCTCTTGATCAGGCCACGCCAATCCGGATCGTCCAACGAATCCAGCGCCGCGTGCCGCGCGCCAAAATCGACCGGGCGACGGTTGTCGGGGTCGACCAGCGACAGGTCCCAGAACTCGGTGCCCTGGTAGAAGTCGGGCACGCCGGGCAGCGTCGCCTTGAGGGTGAGCTGGCTTAGAGAGTTCAGGGCGCCGAGCAGCGCCACGCGTCGGGCCAGCGTTTGCAGCAAATCCAGGAATTCCCCTGATAGTTCAGGATCGAGGATCTTGTCGATGAAGCTCTTGATGCCGTTCTCATAGGCTTCATGCGGGTTGAGCCAGCTCGTCTCTTCCTTGCCCTCGCGCGCGGCCTTCAGCGCATAGGCCTGGATGCGCTCGACGAAGCCGGCATCGACCGGCCCGTGCAGCGGCCAGGCTCCGAGCAGGGTCTGGTAGAGCATGTATTCGAACGTCGCCGACGGCGCGCGGTAATTGCCGTGGAGCGTGAGGTGCGGCGCGTTCAGCACCTTCCAGCGCGCCACCGCGCTGGTCCATTCGCCGGGGATCTCGCTGATCGCCGCGTTGCGCGCCCGGGCGTCCTCGCCGCGCTTGGTGTCGTGGGTGGCGGTCGCCGTCATTCCCAGCGGCCATTCCCTGGCGCGGGCCTGCATGGTCTCGTGGAAGGCGGAAATCGTGAGCCCGGTGCTGGCGGGATCGCCGCCGACCTCGTTCAGCGCGAGCAAGCGGTGGAATTGATAGAACGCGGTGTCTTCCAGCGACTTCGCCATCACCGGCCCGGTGAATTGCTGCACTTTCAGCGCAAAACGGCGCACGCGCGGGGCGCTGTGCGGGGGGCGGCCGGGCTTGAGCAGGTCCATGGTCAAGGCGTCGCGCAGGAAATCGAAGATGCCTTCGTCCGCGGCGAACCATTCGGCGCGGGCGCGCGCGATGGTGTCGTCGATCAGCTTGCGGTCGGGCGCGGTCGGGCCGCTGTTGGTCAGATAGGTGCGGTACACCGGGAAATGCAGCACATAGAGCTCGAGCGCCTGCCGCAGGCTGTCGGCGGAGAAATCGCGCGTCGAGTAATGCCCGTTGGCGATGCGCGCGAGCAGGCGCGTCAGCACGGTGAATTCGCTGGTGAGCAGCGTCTCCAGCACGCGCCGCTTGGCGTCCTTGACGTAAGGCGCAAGCCGCGGCGGCCGGTTGCTGACCTGCCGCCAGGTCTCGTCCAGCGCCCCCAGTCCCCCGGCCTCGACCAGCGCATGGGTGATGACGTTCATCCATTCATAGCCGGTGGTGCCCTGAACCCCGGCGAAGTGCGGCAGGCGTTCGTGCTCGCACAGGATCTTCTCGATCACCGTGTAAAAGGGCTTTGTATTTCCTTGCGCGTCGCGCACCAGCCGGCGCAGCCGCTGGCAATATTGCGCGGGATCTCGCAGGCCGTCGATGTGATCGAGCCGGATGCCCTGCAGCTTGCCGCTGGCGATGAGCTGCTTCACCAGCCGGTGCGTGGCGGCGAAGGTGCTCGCGTCCTCGACGCGCAGACCCGCGAGCCCGTTGACGTCGAAGAAGCGGCGATAGTTGATATCGCTGGAGGCAAGCCGCCAGTGCCCGAGCTTGTAGTGCTGGCGCTCCAGCAGATGATGCAGCGCCAGCGTCGGTGCGGGACGATCCTTGGCGGCACGATAGGCGGCGAGGCCGCGTGCGATGACTTCGGCAGCACCAGGGATCTCCCTGAGCTCGGCCTTGAACGCGGGGGCTTCCTTGCGGTTGGGGCGACGTAATCCGGTATAGCGCGCAGCGAGCGACAGCAGGCGCTTGCCGGCCTCCGTCTCGGCGGCATCCGCTTCCTTGACGATCATGCGCAGCATCTCGCCATAGCGCTCCGGCGCGACGGGCAGGCGATGTTCGAAATACCAGGCGGAAAAGCTTCCCTGGTCCGGATCGTAGCGCAGCTCGATGTCGCCGCGCTCGAGCGCCTCGCCATAGGACGCCCCCAGGATCGGCAGCAGCACGCCGCCGCGGGCCCGATAGGCGAGCTGATCCCAGTCGATGTCGAAGGAGACCGCGTGGGGCGAAGCCTGGCCCCATTCCAGCACGTCGAGCCACCAGGGATTGTCGGCAAAATGCACGCCGACATGGTTGGGTACGAAGTCGATGATGAGGCCGAGGTCGTGCTTGGTCAGTGCCTCGCTCAGCCGGGCGAAGCCGGCCTCGCCGCCAAGCTCCGGACTGAACTGGCTGTGATCGACGGTGTCGTAGCCGTGGGTCGAGCCCTTGCGCGCCTTCATCACCGGCGAGGCATAGAGATGCGTGATCCCCAGCGCTTTCAGATAGGGCACCACCGCGGCGGCCTTGTCGAAATCGAAATCCGCGGTGAGCTGAAGCCGGTAGGTCGCGAGCGGAATGGCGGGAGGCATCCTAACCTCCGAGGCGCCAGACCACCGACCAGGGGGCAAGCCGGTCGCCGATCTCGCCGCCCCAGATCGGCGTACCCGCGCTGATATTGGAGATGATTTCTTGGTCCGACAGGTTGGCGGACAGGCGAAGCACGGTGCCGTCGCCCATGCGCCAATGCGCGGTGAGCAGGCCGCTGTCGGCCGCCTCGGCCTCGCCGAAGCTCGCGCCCCTCAGCCGCGGCATGATCTCCTTGCGGCGAAGCGCGAGCAGCTCCCGGACCAGCGCGAGCCGCGCGTCCTGCTGCGGCGTGCGGCCGGTCCAGTCGAGCACGGCTGATTGCAGCGTTGCCGGATCGAGCGGGTCGGGCACCTCGTCGCCGTACTTCTCGTAAGCCCAGGCATATTCCTGCTTGCGCCCCTTGCGGACGGCATCGGCCAGTTCGCCGTGGAAATCGCAGAAGAACGGGAAAGGCACCGTGGAGCCCCATTCCTCGCCCTGAAACAGCATCGGCACCATCGGCGCGAGCAGGGACACCGCGAGCGCCGCTTCGATCTGCTGCGATGATGCCAGGCTCTCGAGCCGGTCGCCGAGCGGACGGTTGCCGATCTGGTCGTGGTTTTGCAGGAAATTGACGAAGGTCGCCGGCGGCAGCTTGCCGCTCGGCTCGCCGCGCGGCTTCTTGCCCCAGAACTCCGAAACTTCGCCCTGGTAGACGAAGCCGGAGGCCAGCGCGCGGGCGAGATCGAGCCGCGGCGTTTGATAATCCGCGTAGTATCCGGCGAGCTCGCCGGTCAGCATCACGTGCCAGACGTGGTGATAGTCGTCGTTCCACTGTCCCCGATATTTCCCGTTCGGCGGCTCCTGCGCCGCGTCGAGCAGGCTGGCGCGATTGTCGCCGTTCTCCAGCACGAGATGGATGTGCCGCCCCGTGGCCTTGGCAAGCTCGCCTGCGGCGACGCTGAGGTCCTGCAGCATCGATTGCTCGCCGGGGATCGCCATGATGTGATTGGCGGCATCCAGCCTCAGGCCGTCGAAACGGTAGTCGCTGAGCCAGGACAGCGCATTCTCGACCGCGAATGCGCGCACCTGCGGCACGCGATAGTCGATCGCACTGCCCCAGGGCGTGTGGGCGTCGGTGAAGAAGGCCGGCGCATAGCGGCCGAGATAATTCCCCTCGGGCCCAAAATGATTGTAGACGACGTCGAGGAACACCATCAGACCGCGCAGATGCGCTTCGTCGATCAGCGTCTTCAGGTCTTCGGGCCGGCCATAGGCGCTGTCGGGCGCATACCAAAGCACGCCGTCATAGCCCCAGCCGCGGCGCCCGGCGAAATCGGCCAGCGGCATCAATTCCAGCGCGGTGATGCCCGTTGCGACGAGATGATCGAGCTTGTCGATCATGGCGCGGTAAGTGCCTTCGGAGGTGAAGGTGCCGACATGGGTCTCGGTCAGCACCGTCTCTTCCCAGGGGCGGCCGCGCCAATCGCGCGCACGCCACGAAAAGGCGTCGTGATCGATCACCTCGCTCGGCCCGAACACATCCTCGGGCTGAAAGGCCGAGGCGGGATCGGGTACCTCGATCTCGTCGTCGATCCTGAACTTGTAGGGGCTGCCGGCGGTGAGGCCGGAAATCTCGGCCACGTACCAGCCATCCTGCCGGCGCTGCATCGCGTGTCTTCGGTCGAGCAGGAGGTCGACACGCCGCGCGCCAGGCGCCCACAGGCGGAACGACACGCCGTCCTTTGTCGGCCTCGCCCCGAAGGATGGCCTCATAGCGCCCCCGCGAAGGCGAGCACCGAGCGCGGCGGCGCCTTGCTGTCGCTCCCGGGCGGGAACTCGACCGTATTCAGCTTGGCATCGGTCGTGTTCAAGATCTGCTGCCAGCTCTTGTATTCGGTCATTTTGGGCAATTTGAATGCGATCTCTTCGGGGGCGGCGTTCAGTACGATAAAGATCGCGGCCCCACCCGGTTCCACCGGGCCCATCACATAGGAGAGGAATCTTCCCTCCGGGAATTTCCAGTCGTTCTCCGTCATTTCGTCGCCCGCAGGTGTCAGCCACAATGCGCCGTACGACACGCCGTCTGCGGGGCGGCCGTCGAGCCAGCGATGGCTGCGAAGCTGCGAGAACCGGCGGCGGATGTCGGCGAGATGGCCAACGAAATCGACCATGTCGTCGCCCTCTTTGCCGAGATTGTCCCAGCCGACCCAGCCGATCTCGTTGTCCTGGCAATAGGCGTTGTTGTTGCCGGATTGCGAGTTGCCGACCTCGTCGCCGGCGAGGATCAGCGGAACGCCCTGCGCGAGCATCAGGCAAGCCAGCACGTTCTTGCGAAGCTGTCGGCGCAGGGCGAGGATCTGAGGATCGTCGGTCGGCCCCTCGACACCGCAATTGTTGCTGTGGTTGTCGTTGGAGCCGTCGCGATTGTCCTCGCCGTTGGCCTCGTTGTGCTTCTCGTTGTAGCTGAAGAGGTCGGCGAGCGTGAAGCCGTCATGGACGGTGATGTGATTGATGCTGGCGCGCGGCCGCCGTCCGTCATGGTTGAACAGGTCGGACGATGCCGTCATCCGGCTGGAGATGTCGCCGATCAGGCTGCCTTCGCCGCTCCAGTAGCGGCGCATGGCGCTGCGATAGCGATCATTCCATTCCGACCATTGCGAGGGGAATGCGCCGACCTGGTAACCGCCGAGGCCGAGGTCCCAGGGTTCGGCGACGAGCTTGACGGTCGCAAGCACCGGATCCTGCCGGATCGCGGTCAGGAACGAGATGCCGCGATCATAACCGTTCGGTCCGCGCGCGAGCGTGGTGGCGAGGTCGAAGCGGAAGCCGTCGACGTGGCAGACCTCGACCCAGTAGCGCAGGGAATCCATCACCATCTGCAGAACGCGCGGATGGGTGAGATTCACCGACGAGCCGCAGCCGGTGAAGTCGTCGTAATAGCGCGGGTTCTCGCGGTTGAGCCAGTAATAGGAGGCGTTGTCGATGCCGCGGTAGCACAGCGTCGGGCCGAGATGGTTGCCCTCGGCGGTGTGGTTGTAGACGACGTCGAGCATCACCTCGATGCCGGCATCGTGCAGGCGCGCCACCGTGGTGCGGAAGGAGTCGAGCGCATTGTCCTGGGCGTAGCGCAGCTCCGGCGCGAAGAAGGAGAGTGAGTTGTAGCCCCAGTAGTTGGCGAGCTTCTTCTCGACCAGGATGCGGTCGTCGACGAAGCTGTGCACCGGCAGCAGCTCCACCGTGGTGACGCCGAGCTTCTTCAGGTGCTCGATCATCGCCGGCGAAGACAGCCCGCCATAGGTGCCCCGCAGGTTCGGCGGCACGTCGTCGCGCTTCTGGGTCAAACCCTTGACGTGAGCCTCGTAGATGACGGTGTCTTCCCAGGGGATATTGGGACGGATCTCGCGGCGGCCCCAGTTGAAAGTCTCGTCGACCACGACGGCCTTGGGCATGCCGCGGGCATTGTCGCGCCGATCGAAGGACAGATCCTCGCGCGGGCTCCCGGTGCGGTAGGCAAAATGCGCATCGCTCCAGACCAGGCGTCCCGCGAGCCGCTTGGCATAGGGATCGAGCAGCAACTTGTTCGCGTTGAAGCGGTGGCCGTGCTCGGGCTCGTAGGGGCCGTGCACGCGATAGCCGTAGAGCTGACCCGGAGAGACGTCGTTGAGATAGCCGTGCCAGACATCCTCGGTTTTTTCCGGCAGCTCGATGCGCTCGAGCTCGCGGCGGCCTTGCGTGTCGAACAGGCAGAGCTCGACCTTCTGTGCGTTGGCGGAGAACAGCGCGAAATTGGTGCCGCGTCCGTCCCAGCTTGCGCCGAGGCGTGCAGGCGATCCAGCAGTCAGGCGCATGTGTCAGCTTTCCGGAACAAGAAAGATCGCGGCGAGCGGCGGAATGGTGAGGCGGAGCTCGGGCGCCTTGCCTTCAACGGCATGAACCTCGCCGATGTTCCCGACATTGCTGCCGCCATAATGGGCGGAGTCCGAATTAAACACTTCCTTCCACTTGCCGGCAAAGGGCACACGAACGCGATAGTTGCGATAGACATTGGGTGAGAAGTTGATGATGACGAGACACCGCGCCTGCTCGTCAAATCCCTTGCGCAGCCAGGCGAACACGTTGCGGTTGGCGTCATCCGTGATCAGCCATTCGAAGCCGGCCTGGTCGCAGTCCATCTGGTGCAGCGCCGGCACCGCGCGATAGAGCCGGTTGAGGTCCCGGATCAGTGACTGAATGCCGGAATGATACTTGTATTCGAGCAGGTGCCAGTCGAGCGACTGGTCGTGATTCCATTCGCGGCTTTGGGCGATTTCCGCGCCCATGAACAACAGCTTCTTGCCGGGATGGCCGAACATGAAACTGTAATAGGCGCGCAAATTCGCAAAGCGCTGCCACTCGTCGCCGGGCATGCGGCCGAGGATCGAGCGCTTGCCGTGCACGACCTCGTCGTGGGACAGCGGCAGGATGAAGTTTTCCGAGAACGCGTAGTGCAGGCCGAACAGGATCTCGCCGTGATGGTGCTTGCGGTGAACAGGGTCCTTGCTGATGTAGTTCAGCGTGTCGTGCATCCAGCCCATGTTCCACTTGTAGCCGAAGCCGAGCCCGCCGAACTCGACGGGGCGCGAGACCTGCGGCCATGCGGTGGACTCCTCGGCCGCCGTGGTCGCCTGCGGGAAGCGCGCGAAGACCTCGGTGTTGAAGCGGCGCAGGAAGTTGATCGCCTCGATGTTTTCGCGGCCGCCATACTGGTTCGGGATCCAGGCGCCGGGCGGCCGGCTGTAGTCGAGATAGAGCATGGACGCGACGGCATCGACGCGTAAGCCGTCGATCGCATAGCGCTCCATCCAGAACAGTGCGTTCGACACCAGGAAGTTCGTCACTTCGGTGCGGCCGTAATTGTAGATCAAGGTGCCCCAGTCGAGGTGGCGGCCCTGGAGCGGGTTGGCGTGCTCGTAGAGCGCGGTGCCGTCGAAACTGCCGAGCCCGTGCGGATCGTCGGGGAAGTGACCGGGCACCCAATCGAGCAGCACGCCGACACCCTCGCGGTGGCAGGCATCGACGAGGGCGGCAAAATCCTCCGGCGTGCCGAAGCGGCTGGTCGGCGCATAGAGGCCGGTCGGCTGATAGCCCCAGGAGCCATCGAAGGGATGCTCGCTCACGGGCAGGAATTCGAGATGGGTGAAGCCCATGTCGCGGGCATAGGCCGGCAACTGTTCGGCCAGCTCGCGATAGGTCAGCCATTCATCGCCGTTCTTGCGACGCCACGAGCCGAGATGCACCTCATAGATCGACATCGGCGCCGACAGCGCGTTGATGCCGTCGGGCGCCGGGCGTGGCCGTGGCAAATGCGTTTCGTCGAACACGATGGAGGCCGTCTTCGGACGGACTTCGCTGGCAAAGGCCATCGGGTCTGATTTCAGCGGAAGCAGATGGCCGTGCGGCCCGATGATCTCGAACTTGTAGTGATCGCCGGCTTTGGCATGCGGAATGAACAATTCCCAATACCCGGCGCCGCGCACCCGCATCGGATGGCGCCGTCCGTCCCAGAAATTGAAATCGCCGACCACGGAAACGCGGCGTGCGTTCGGGGCCAGTACCACGAAGCCGATGCCGTCGATGCCCTCGAGCCGCATCGGATGCGCCCCGAGCTTGTCGTAGAGGCGCTGATCGGTGCCTTCGCCGAGCAAATAGAGGTCGAAATCGGTCAGGATCGGCGGAAAGCGGTAGGCGTCCTCGAACTCGACGACGTTGCCGCCGAATTTTGCGCGCAGCTGATAGTGCTTCGAGCCATTGGGCAGGGCGCCGATGAACAGGCCGGAATCATGCACGCGGTCGAGCGGAGCGACTTCGCCATGCTCGCCAACTGCCTCGACATTTGAGGCCTCGGGGAGAAAAGCGCGCACCACGCTTTTATCGCCTTCGGGGTGCAGCCCGAGATAGTGGAAGGGGTCGGAGTGGCGGCCCTCGATGATCGCATAGGCCTCGGCTGGCAGTTTAGGCATGGGCTTCGCTCCCGGCACTGGACAGAATGCGAAGCAGTCCGGTCAGCGGCGCATGGAGCCCCTCAGGCCGGTTGGACAGCTCGTACTCTACTTCATCGAAGGCTTGATCAAGCAGGAAAAACCTTAACAGGCCTTCCGCGGATTGCCGATCCTCCGGCCACAGCCGTCGATCGGTCATGGCTTCGCGATAGGCGGACAGGAAGGTTGCGGCGGCTCGCTCGCGCCATTCGTCGAGCGCGGCGGTGATCCGGCCCTGCTCGTCGGAAGCACCCGTGAGCGCACGGCTCAGCGCCGCGTTAACCGAGAGATCGATCGAGCGGATCAGGCCGGCGACGTCGCGCGCGGCCGGCGCCTTGCGCCGCTTGTCGGCCAGCGGCAGACGCGGATCGCCGTCGAAGTCGATGATGAAGATATCGTCCTTCACGATCAGAGTTTGCCCGAGGCGGAAGTCGCCATGATGACGGATGCTCAGCCCGCCGATCCCGGAAGGCAATAGCGCATTCAGGTGGTCGGGCAGGGACGTGCGCACGGCGGCGAGCCGGTCGATCAACGGTCGGTCCGCCTCCCGCAGGCCGTCGCGGCTGTCGGCCAGCCGCTCGAAAACCCGCTCGGCCCGTGCCTTGAGGTCGGACACAAATCGTTTGGCGTGCGCAGAGCCGATCGGCTCTGGAGCAAGATCGTGCGGCTCTGCCGCCGCCAAGGCGACATGCAACTCGCCGAGCCGCCGGCCGATCTGCGCGATGAAGTGCAGATAAGGCGCTTGCTCCTGGGTCTCGCGCGGCGCTTCGCCTGCCGATAGCACGCGCTGCTCGTCGATATAGCGATCGAGATAGCCCGTGGTCACGGTCCAGCCGTCACCCTGGTTCTCGACATAAGCATGGAGCACGCCGAGCGTGCTGCGCTGATCGCCTTCGACCAGCTCGACGCTGCCGAGCAGCGCCGGCGTATTGGCAAAGCGCGCGACCTCGGTGAGGTAATGGCCGATCTCGATCTCGGGGTTGATGCCGCCTTCGAGCTGGCGATAGAGCTTGGCGACGTACTGGTTGTCGACCAGCGCGGTGCTGTTCGATTGCTCGATCGCGCGGATGCGTTCGGGCTCCTTGATGGTGTAATCGGCGAAGCGGCTGGTCGCCTTGAACTCCAGCCGCAGATTGTTTTCTTCCACCACCAAATTCTGCGACAAGTTGCGCAGGAACAGGCCGATGAAGATCTGATCGGTCGCCACGTCGAGCAGCGTGCCTTCGCGCGCGCCCTGGCGCACGGCGGCGAGCGCCTTCGGGTTGAAGCGCTCACGGTCGAAGCGCACCCACTCGATCTGCATCGGCAGCACGTAGCGCGACGCGGCGCCCTGGTCGGCCTTCTGGAAAAAAGCGATCCAGGGCCTGTTGTCGCCGATGTCGCAGAACGGCACCGCCGAGGTCAGCGTGGTCTTGATCTGCTTGGGATTGTGCTCGGGATACCACCGCGTCCGTGACAAGAATCCCGGCAGCACGTCGCGCTCGAACACGCCGCGCTCGCGGGCGAGCGACACCCAGTTCGAGTTTACCGGCACCACCAGCGTCTCGAACTCCGGCACCGCGCGCGGCGTCACCGGCTCGGACTTGTCGCGTTCCTGAAGCTGGAACCAGTAGAAGCCGTAAGGCCCCAGTGTGATCATGTAGGGCAGTTCGCCGATCGCGGGGAAGCGGGTGCGGCCGAGCATCTCCTGCGGGATGCGGTCCTTCCAGGGCGACAGGTCGAGCTCGGTCGCTTGCGCTGCGCGCGACAAATTGGCGACGCAGAGGATCACCTCGTCGCGATATTGCCGGACATAGGCCAGCACGGCGCGGTTGGCGGGGCGGATGAAGGTCATGGTGCCGCGGCCGAAAGCGAGCGTCGACTTGCGCACCGAGATCAGCCGCTTGGTGGCGCTGAGCAGCGACGACAGGCTGCGCGACTGGGCTTCGACGTTCACGGATTCGTAGCCGTAGACGGGGTCCATGATCAGCGGCGCATAGAGGCGGGCGGGGTCACAGCGCGAGAAGCCGCCGTTGCGGTCCGGGCTCCACTGCATCGGCGTGCGCACGCCGTTGCGGTCGCCGAGATAGATGTTGTCGCCCATCCCGATCTCGTCGCCGTAATAGATGATCGGCGTGCCGGGGAAGGATAGCAGCAGGGAGTTCATCAGCTCGATCTTGCGCCGGTCGTTGTCCATCAGCGGCGCAAGGCGCCTGCGGATGCCGACATTGATGCGGGCGCGGGGATCGTTGGCGTAGGTGGTCCAGAGATAGTCGCGCTCGACGTCGGTGACCATCTCAAGCGTGAGTTCGTCATGGTTGCGCAGGAACAGCGCCCATTGGCAGCTCGCCGGAATATCAGGTGTCTGGCGCAGAATGTCCGTGATCGGAAAGCGGTCCTCCTGCGCGATCGCCATGTAGATGCGCGGCATCAGCGGGAAGTGGTAGGCCATGTGGCACTCGTCGCCACGGCCGAAATATTCCTGCACGTCCTCCGGCCATTGATTGGCCTCGGCCAGCAGCAGCTTGCCCTTGGAGTAGGAATCCAGCTCGTGGCGCAGGCGCTTGATGATCGCATGCGTCTCGGGAAGGTTCTCGTTCGAGGTGCCCTCGCGCTCACACAGATAGGGAATGGCATCGAGCCGGAAGCCGTCGACGCCGGCGTCCAGCCAGCGCTTCATCACCTGGATCAGCGCGCTGACCACGCGCGGATTGTCGAAATTGAGATCCGGCTGGTGCGAGAAGAAGCGGTGCCAGTAGAACGCACCGGCCTCGTGATCCCAGGTCCAGTTCGACTTCTCGGTGTCGGTGAAGATGATCCGCGTGCCCTGGTATTTCTGGTCGGTGTCGCTCCAGACATACCAGTTGCGGGCGCTGGAGCCGGGATGGCTGCGGCGCGCGCGTTTGAACCATTTGTGCTGGTCCGAGGTGTGGTTGACGACCAGCTCGGTGATGACGCGCAGGCCGCGCTTCTGCGCTTCCTGGATGAAGCGCTTGAAATCCTTCATGGTCCCGAAATCGGGATTGACCGAGCCGTAGTCGGCGATGTCGTAGCCGTCGTCGCGCCCCGGCGAGGGATAGAACGGCAAAAGCCACAGCGCGGTGACGCCGAGCTCCTGCAGATAGGGCAACTTCTCGGTCAGACCGGCGAAATCGCCGATGCCGTCATTGTTGCTGTCGGCGAAGGCCTTGACGTGGAGCTGATAGATAATGGCGTCCTTGTACCAGAGCTCATCCACGATCTCGGCAGCCTCAAGCTTCTTGGTGTCGACGGAAGACAGAACATTCATGGCGTGACCCCTTACGCCAGGCAGCGGAACAAGAGCGCCGGATCGCGGTCGGGATCGATACGCAACCTGATCCCGCCCCATTCGATGCGGGACTGTTCGCCGGTGAGAAGGTTTTCGAGTTTCGTCACATGGTGCCGCTGCCCGCCGGCGTCAACGGTGACGTCGCCCAGCGGCAGCCAGCACTCGCGCAAATGGCCCGAAAGCGCGATCACGACGAGGACGGTATTGGCAGGCTCGGCCGCTTCCTTGACGAAGGCGATCGTCTCGCCGTCTTCAACGCCGAGAAACCGCAAGTTCGCCGTTTGCTGGAGCGCGGCATTATCATTGCGGATTCGGTTTAGACCCGCAATGTAGGACTTGATGTTGCCGGGCCGATCCCAGTCGCGTTGCCGGATCTGGTATTTCTCGGAATCCAGATATTCCTCGCGGCCGGGCATCGCCTCGTGTTCGAGCAGCTCGAACCCGCTGTAGACGCCGTAACTGCCCGACAATGTTGCCGCCAGCGCAACGCGCGACTTGAACACCCAGGCTTCGCCGCTCTGGAGATGATAGGGCAGCAGGTCGGGCGTGTTGACGAACAGGTTCGGGCGATAGAAGTCGCGCTCGGGATAGCGAGTCAGCTCGCCGAGATATTGCTCCAGCTCCCACCTTGTCGTGCGCCAGGGGAAATAGGTGAAGGACTGCGCAAAGCCGAGCTTGGCGAGGCCCTTCATCAGCTTCGGCCGGGCAAACGTCTTGGAGAACAGGATCACCTCGGGATGCCGGCGGCGGATGTCGCGGATCAGCCAGTCCCAGAACGCAAGCGGCGCGGTGTCGTGGTTGTCGATGGCGAAGATGGTGACGCCTTGGTCGATCCAGAACAGCATGGCGTCGCGAAACCCATTCCATAGCCCGGCCCGGTCGACGGAATTGAAATCGGGGATCACGATGTCCGAATAGGGTCCATCGGCCGTCCGCACCGAGCGGTCCGGCCGCCATTTGAACCATTCCGGATGCTGCGTCAGCCAGGGATGGTCGGGCGAGCATTGCACGGCGAAATCAAGCGCGAGCTCGAGACCATATTCCAGGCAGGTCGCGACCAGTGCGCGGAAATCCTCGATGGTGCCGAGCTCGGGATGCAGCGCATCGTGGCCGCCCTCGGCGGCTCCGATCGCGTAGGGCGAGCCGGGCTCGCCTTCGGTTGCCACCGGCGCATTGTTGCGGCCCTTGCGGCGGCGACGGCCGATCGGGTGGATCGGCGTGAAATAGAGCACGTCAAAACCCATCGCGGCGATATCAGGCACGCGGGCGATGCAGTCTCGCAGCGTGCCGTGCTGGCCGGCGACCTGGCTCTGGCTGCGCGGCATCATCTGATACCAGGCGCCGAAGCGCGCCTTGTCGCGATCGACGGTCAGCGGGAAGGGCTGCGAGCGGGTCAGGTCTGGCCTGGACTGGCTCTCTGCCATGGCATTGCCGAGTTCGGCGGCAAGCAGCGAGGCGACATCGCCAGTCTGAAGATAATCCTCGCACTGTTTGACGATGACGGCCGCCGCGTCCTGTCGCGCGCCATGCGCCTTGGTCAGGAGCCCGGCCCCCTCGATCGCATCGAGGCTGACATCGGCACCCATTCGCTGCTTGCGCGCGACCCCGTGCGACCAGGTGGCGAACTCGTCGGTCCAGGCTTCGACGGCATAGACGTATTGCCCGGGCTCAACAGGTGTGAATCCGCCGGACCAACGGTCGTTGCCCCGATGGTCCATCGGCTCGTGCTTCCAGTCGCGGTCCTGCTCGCGGCGCCAGATCAGCGCGGCCCCGACCACGGCATCGCCATCGCGGTAGACATCGGCCCACACCTCCATGCGCTCACCCGCGATCCGCTTCACGGCGAAGCGGCCGGCGTCGATTGCGGGATAGACGTCCTCGATCAGGAAAGCGCTGCCGGCTGCGGCACTTTCGACAGTTTGAATTGTCTTGTTCACGGTGATGCCATTGACAAGAAAGCAGGAGCCCGTTTCCCTTGTCGGGAACCTACGCTTGATACCTATATAGAAAGCCGGTTGTGTGTCATTAGTTCCCTCGGGAACGGGTAGCGCGGTCTGCGAGTTAGGGCTGACTAACGTCTTCCACCGTCTCGTTAAAATTGATGCCCCCGGCAAAAGGGTGGCCTGCAAGCTGCGTGCCGAATGGATCTTTTAGCTCAAGCCCGCATCAAGGGCGTTCAATCCGAATTCATCGACGCCCTCGGAAAGCTGCGGGTCACCGATCCCGTGGCCCTCAAATCCATCCTCGATGCCCTGCCGGAGAAGCGGGTTTACCGCTTCGTCAGCGGGCCGGTCGTGGTCCGCGCCTTAGGGCATCCGCGCACCGAATTGGCGACGATCGGCGCGCCGCCGCTGAAGTGGAAATTGACCGCAAAGGCGGAGGTGATCGCCGAGGGCGAGGCCCGCGAGCCCGTGATCGCCTGGCCTGCCCGCCTGCCGCTCGGCTATCACCGGTTGACACTGACTGATGCGGAAGGTGTGACGGAAGAGGTGCCGATGATCGTGGCGCCCGAGCGCGCCTTCGGCGGCGATTTCGACCGCGGCTGGCTGCTTGCCGTGCAGCTCTACAGCGTCCGTTCGGACCGCAATTGGGGCATTGGCGATTTCACCGATCTCGCCGATCTGGTCCGGCTCGCAAAGCAGCTCGGGGCCGACGGCGTCGGGCTCAATCCGCTGCATGTCCTGTTCGACGACCACCCGGCCGATTGCAGCCCTTATTCGCCGAACAGCCGGCTGTTCCTCAATCCGCTCTATATCGACGTCGAGGCCATTCCCGAATTCTCCCCAGACCTCGTCCCCGACGCAGCCGCGACCGCGGCGCGTCTGCGCCAAGGCGACCGCGTCCCCTATGCCGATATGGCGGCTTTGAAATGGCTGGGGCTGCGCGCCGCCTTTGACAGCTTCGTGACGACGGCAAGCGCGGCGCGCCGCAAGGCGTTCGACGCCTTCCGCGCCGCCCGCGCGCCCCTATTGTCCCGCTTCGCCTGCTTCGAGGTGCTGCGCCATCGTTTCACCGCGCCATGGTGGGAATGGCCGGTTGAATGGCAGCAACCTGATGAGGCAAAATGCGCCAGCTTGCGCAATGGGCCTGACAAGCGCGAGGTCGAGTTCGTCGAATTCGTCCAATGGACCGCAGATAGCCAGCTGCATGCTGCCAAGGAGCTTGCCAGCCAGCTCGGCATGCGCGTCGGGCTCTATCTCGATGTCGCCGTCGGCGTGCAGTCCAACGGCTTCGATGCCTGGAACGAGCAGATGGCGATCTCCCGTCATCTCGCCGTCGGCGCGCCGCCCGACGTGCTCAACACCATCGGCCAGGACTGGGGCCTTGCCGGCTTCAACGCCGGCGGCCTGGAAGCGCAATCCTTCGTGCCGTTCGCCGACATGCTCGCCGCTTCAATGCGCCATGCCGGCGCGATCAGGCTCGATCACGTGCTCGGGCTGAAGCGGCTTTATCTGGTGCCGCGCGGCTTCAAGCCGGACAACGGTGCCTATGTGCAGATGCCGTTCGAGGCGCTGCTTGGCGCGGTGGCGCGCGAGAGCGCGGCCCACAAATGCATCGTGATCGGCGAGGACCTCGGCACTGTGCCGGAAGGTTTTCGCGAGACGATGCAGGATTTCGGTATCTGGTCCTATCTCGTCATGATGTTCGAGCGCGACGATGCCGGCCATTTCCGCAACGTCGACCATTACCGGCCCAACGCGCTAGTCACGCTGAACACGCATGATTTGTCGACCTATGCCGGCTGGCGCTCCTTCAGCGACCTCAAGATGAAGCGCTCGCTCGGGCTCGATCCCGGCGAGAACGACCAGGCGCGCTGGGATGCGCTCGGCAGGCTCGACGAGATCCTGCGCCAGAACGGCATTCGTGCCAACGACCTCTATTCCGTGCTGGCCTTCCTGTCGCGCACGCCGTCGCGGCTGCTCGCGGTCTCAATGGAGGATCTGCTCGGCGTGATCGACCAGCCCAACATTCCCGGCACGATCGACGAACATCCGAACTGGCGTCAGCGCTTGCCGGTCGCGCTCGACAAGATCGCCGCGAAGGTCGACCTCACGGCCTTGCGAGCCGCGACGCGGGAACGTTCGCTGAATGGCGGGAGTTGACGCGCGAGGGTTACAAGGGCTCTTTCAAGGCTCGCACGACATTGTCTCAGAGGATCGAGGACTATGCGCTGATCGGTGATTGCGAGACCGCGGCGCTGGTCGGGCGCAACGGCTCGATCGACTGGCTGTGCTGGCCGGCCTTCGATTCCGATGCCTGCTTTGCCGCCATCCTCGGCACCCACAAGAATGGCCGCTGGCTGATCGCACCGGGCGAGGACGTCACGAAGATCTCGCGCCGCTATCTCGGCAACACTCTCATCCTCGAAACGAGTTTCGAGACGAAGAGCGGCACCGTCGCGCTGATCGATTTCATGCCGCCGCGCGGCAAGGCGTCCGACATCGTGCGGCTGGTCCGCGGCGTCAGCGGCGCGGTGAAGATGCGGATGGAGCTCGTCATCCGCTTCGGCTTCGGTACCGATATCCCCTGGGTGCGGCGGATCGACCATTCGCTGATGGCAATCGCCGGCCAGGACATGACGGTGCTGCGCACGCCGGTCGAGACCCGCGGCGAGGATCTGACCACGGTGTCCGATTTCGAGGTGAAGGCCGGCGAGACGGTACCCTTCGTGCTGACCTACGGCCCCTCGCATCTGGAGCCGCCCGCGCCGATCGATCCGGAGATCGCGCTTCAGGACACCGAAAAGTTTTGGCAGGATTGGTGCGGCCACTGCACCCGCGACGGCGACTATCAAGACCTCGTCATGCGCTCGCTGATCACGCTGAAGGCGCTGACCTTCGCGCCGACCGGCGGCATCGTCGCGGCACCCACCACCTCGCTGCCGGAAAAGCTCGGGGGCAGCAGGAACTGGGATTATCGTTTCTGCTGGCTGCGCGACGCCACCTTCACGCTGCTGGCGCTGATGAACTCGGGCTATACCGAGGAAGCGCTGGCCTGGCACAATTGGCTGCTGCGCGCGGCGGCTGGCTCGCCGGCGAACATGCAGATCATGTACGGCATCTGGGGCCAGCGGCGGCTCTTGGAATGGGAGGCGGGCTGGCTCGACGGCTATGAGGGCGCGAGGCCGGTGCGCGTCGGCAACGCCGCGCATGCGCAGCTCCAGCTCGACGTCTACGGCGAGCTGATCGACGCCTTCCACCAGTCGCGCATGGCCAAGCTCAAGCTCGATGATGAAACGACATGGGCGCTGGAATGTGCCGTGCTCAATCATCTGGCCGAAGTCTGGGACCGGCCCGATCACGGCATCTGGGAGCGGCGCGGCCAGCCCAGGCACTACGTCTTCTCCAAGGTGATGACCTGGGTCGCCTTCGACCGCGGCATCAAGAGCGCCGAGACCTTCGGCTTCAAGGCGCCGCTGCTGCACTGGCGTACCTTGCGCGAGGCCATTCATCGCGACGTCTGCAACCGGGGGTTCGACGTGGAGGAAAATGCCTTCGTCGAATCCTACGGCTCGAAGCTGCTCGACGCCAGCGTGCTGCTCCTGCCGGCCGTGGGCTTCCTGCCGCCGTCGGACCCGCGCATCCGTGGCACCATCGCCGCGGTCGAGACATGCCTGATGCGCGACGGCTTCGTGCTGCGGCACGATCCGCGCGAGCTGCCTGCGGGGCAGCCGCCGCTCGAAGGCGCGTTTCTGGCCTGCAGCCTGTGGCTCGCCGATGCCCACGTGCTCGCCGGCGATCTCGACAAGGCGCAGATCTTGCTCGATCGCGTCGTGGGCATCGCGAACGATGTCGGCTTGCTGGCGGAGGAATACGATTCAGTCGCCCGGCGCCAGACCGGGAATTTCCCGCAGGCGCTGACGCACATCGCGCTGATCAACACCGCGCATAATCTGTCGGCGGCAAGACAGGAGAGCGAGAAGCCGGCGGTGCAGCGGTCGAAGTAAGGGAGAGTTGCGTCCGCGAGGGAGGTGCGCTCCCTCTCCCGCTTGCGGGGGAGGGCTGGGGTGGGGGTGCCTCCGCTGGGCGAGAGCCCCCGAGAGGAGAGAGCCCTCACC
The DNA here is from genome assembly GCF_014198295.1 of Bradyrhizobium sp. CIR18. Classification (NCBI taxonomy): domain Bacteria; kingdom Pseudomonadati; phylum Pseudomonadota; class Alphaproteobacteria; order Hyphomicrobiales; family Nitrobacteraceae; genus Bradyrhizobium; species Bradyrhizobium sp. CIR18. The sequence goes on from NZ_JACIHF010000002.1 coordinate 52,317, forward strand.
CGCCGCTACGCGGCGACCTCTCCCGCAAGCGGGAGAGGTAAGAGAGCTCGCGGCTCGATCCATCAAGTCACAGCAAACTCGGCCTCACCCCACCCCATTCCGCTTCAAGATCATCTCCATCGCTTCGGCAAAACCATCCTGCTCATTGGTCGCGGTGACGTGCGTCGCCTGGTCCTTGACGTTGTCGGTGGCGTTGCCCATGGCGATCGAGATGCCGCTGACGGCGAACATCGCAAGGTCGTTCTGCATGTCGCCGATGGTGGCGACGGCACCGGTCGCAATGCCCAGGCGCCTGGCCATCGCCTCGACGAACGTGCCCTTGTTGAAGCCGGGCGGGGTGATGTCGAGATAATAGGTCTGCGAGCGCACTGCCGTTGCCTCGTTGCCTAGCGCCTCCTGCATCGCCTTCTCGCAAGCCTCGAGCCTGGCGGCGTCGGCGCTGGCGCCGACGATCTTGCAGGTGCTCGAAAGGTAAGGCGAAAAGTCCGTCACGATGGTGGGATCGGAGCGGATCGTATGCTGCTCGTGCGCGACGTATTTACCGCTGGGGTTGTCGATCAGCCACTTGTCGGTGGTGAACAGCCAGATGTCGGCGCCGAACTTGCGGAGGATCTGCAAGGACCGCTCGGCCGCGCTGGCCGGGATTAGGTGCTGCTCGACCGGCCGCATCTCCGGATCGACGATCGAGGAGCCGTTGAACGGGCCGACCGGCAGCCAGAGTGCCAGCGGCTCGATCAGGAAGCGCATGCCGATGGCGGGACGGCTGGAGGTGATGGTGAAGCCGATGCCGGCCTTGTGCAGCCGCTGCACCGCACTCCTCGCGCGTTCCGTCAGCGTCTTGTCCTTGGTCAGCAGCGTGCCGTCGACGTCGGACACTACGAGTGAGATTTGCGTCATGACAGGACCTAACGGTTTTGCCTCAGCGTTTCGCAGTACCCAGTTTCAGCTGCCGCACCACGCCGTCCACGATCGCTTCGACGGTTTCGTCGATTGAGACGGTGATGACGTGCTCGCCCGCCTCCGGCGGCTCCAGCGTGTCGAACTGGCTCGTCAGTAGCCCAGGCGGCATGAAATGCCCCTTGCGCTGCGCCAGCCGTTCGGCGATCAGCTCCTTGGTTCCCTTCAGGAACACGAAGCGGACGTCGTCGCGTCCACGCAGCAGCACGTCACGATAGGTGTGCTTCAGCGCCGAGCAGGCGATGATGATATGCCCGCCCTTGTCGCAAACCTGTGCGATTTCGTCGGCGATGGCGTTGAGCCAGGGCCAGCGGTCCTCGTCGGTGAGGGGATGGCCGGCCCGCATCTTCTCGACATTGCTGGCGGGATGAAAGCCGTCGCCGTCCTCGAAGCGCCAACCGAGCCGCTCGCCGAGTGCTTCCGCAACCGTGCTCTTGCCCGAACCCGACACGCCCATCACGATCAATGCACAAGGTGCTTCAACGCCCGCCACGAATTCCCTCCGGAAGCGCGGCCCTGTCGACCAGCCAGACGGTCTCACCATTCGAGCGCGCGCGTAAGGCCGGCAGAGTCTCGCCATTGACGAGGCGCGTCAAGATCGGCTGCTTGTCATGCCCGGCAATCTCGAACAGCATTTCGTGGCAGGACGCCAAAGCGGGCAAAGTGAGCGAGACCCGTGGCACGAAAGGCGCGACATTGGCCTTGGGCACCCCGACGACCCAGCGTTCGGTCTCCTCGATTTCGGGGAAGCCCGGGAAGAGCGAGGCGGTGTGGCCGTCGGGGCCGGCGCCCATCAGGACCAGGTCGAACAACGGCCGCGCCGGATCGAGACTTTCAGAACCGTAGAAGGCCTGCAGCTCGCGCGCATAGGCCTCAGCGCTTCGGTCCGGATTGTCAGCCGTGGTCGGGATCGGGTGGATATGGCCGGAGGGCGCATTGCGGTCGAGAAAGGCCGCGCGCGCGACCGCCATGTTGTTGAGCGGATCGCTCTCAGGCACGAAACGTTCGTCCCCGATGAACCAGTGTACGCGGTCCCACGGGATCTTGCCGCGGCAGGGGTCGCTGCCGAGCAATTGATAGAGCTGCTTCGGGCTGGAGCCGCCGGTGAGGCAGATCGCGATGCGCGAGGGGTTGGCCGTGATCCGCGCCATCACCCGTTCGGCCGCGGCTTGCGCCAGCGCCCCGGCGTCGGCCGCGACGATCAGCTCCGGCAGTCCGGCCGCCGCCATCACGAAAATTTCCGCCAGCTTCGTCCGTCGCGCCGGAGCAGCTCGTCGGCGCAGGCCGGGCCGTCGCTGCCGGCTTCATAGGTCTCGATGCCGTTGGTGCCCGCGCTTTTCCAGGCGTCCAGGAACGGCTGCACTGCCTGCCATCCGGCCTCGATGCCGTCGGCGCGCTGGAACAGGATGTTGTCGCCGATCATGCAGTCGTAGATCAGCGTCTCGTAGCCGGTCGAGGGATCGGCGCGGAAATAGTCGCCGTAGCGGAATTTCATCTCGACGCCGTCGATGGTGACGCTCGGCCCCGGGATCTTGGCGTTGAACTGCAGCTCGATGGTCTCGGTCGGCGCGATGCCGATGGTGAGAAAATTCTGCGACAGGCGATCGACGGTCGTGCCTGAGAACATCGACAGCGGCGCCTGCTTGAACTTGATCGCGACTTCGGTGCGCTTGTGGCCCAGCGCCTTGCCGGTGCGCAAATAGAACGGCACGCCGGCCCAGCGCCAATTGTCGATCATCAGTTTCAGCGCAACAAAGGTCTCGGTGCTGCTGCCGGGCTTGACGTCCTGGGTCTTGTGGTAGTCCGGGATATCGTCGTCGCCGACGCGGCCCGCGAGATATTGCGCGCGGACCGAGTTTTTCAGCGCATCCTCCCGGCTCGGCTGCTGGATCGAAGTGAGCACCTCGGCCTTCTCGGAGCGCACGGAATGGGCGTCGAAGCGCGCCGGCGGCTCCATCGCCACCAGCGACATCAGCTGGAACAGATGGTTCGGCACCATGTCGCGCAGCGCGCCGGTGGCGTCGTAGAAGCCGCCGCGATGGCCGACGCCGAGCTTCTCCTCCACCGTGATCTGGATGTGGTCGATGTGGTTGCGATTCCAGATCGGCTCGAACATGCCGTTGGCAAAGCGCAGCACCAGGATGTTCTGCACGGTCTCCTTGCCGAGGTAATGATCGATCCGGTAGATCTGGTGCTCGTCCATAATCTTCAGCAACTCGGCGTTCAGCGCCTTGGCCGAGGCGAGGTCGGTCCCGAACGGCTTTTCGATCACCAGCCGCCGCCAGGCGCCGTTCTCCTTCATCATGCCGGTGCGGCCGAGCTCGCGCGCCGTCGGTGCGAACGCAGTGGGCGGCGTTGCCAGATAGAACAGCCGGTTGCCGCCGGTATCCTGCGCGCATTCCAGCGAATCCAGGTGCTCGCGCAGGCGATCGAACGACGGCGGGTCCTTCGGATCGGCCTCGACGAAGGTCACGCATTCCAGCAGCTTCTTTGCGATGTCGTCGTCCACGGGACGGGTCGCGAACTGGCGCAGTCCCTTCAACAGGCTGTTGCGCAGTTCGTCATCCGACTGCCCGCTGCGGGCCACGCCGACGACGCAGAACTTTTCCGGCAACAGATGCTCGGCCGCCAGATTGTAGAGCGACGGCATCACCAGCCGATGAGTGAGGTCGCCGGTCACGCCAAAGATGACGAAGGCGCAATTTTCCGGCTTGCGCTTTACTTGCGGGTCTTTTGTCACGAATTGTCGGCCTTCGCTTAGTTACGCTTACTGAGCTCTTATTTGGGCTTCGCGGCGCCCGGCTGCTTCGGCTCCTTGTGACCGCCAAAACCTGCGCGCATCGCGGAGAGAATTTTTTCGGCGAAGGTGTGTTCCTGGCGGGAACGGAAACGTGTGTAGAGCGCCGCGGTCAAAACTTCGGCCGGCACGGCCTCGTCGATCGCCGCATTCACGGTCCAGCGTCCTTCGCCGGAATCTTCGACGAAGCCGGAATATTCCGTCAGCTGCGGACTGTCGGCGAGCGCCGTCGAGGTGAGATCGAGCAGCCAGGACGGGATCACGCTGCCGCGCCGCCACACTTCGGCGATGTCGGCGAGATCGAAATCGTAGCGGTGATCTGCCGGGAGAGCCGCGATGTTGGCGTTCTTGAGGATGTCGAAACCTTCGGCATAGGCCTGCATCAGGCCGTATTCGATGCCGTTGTGGATCATCTTGACGAAGTGGCCGGCGCCGACCGGGCCGGCATGGATGTAACCCTGCTCGATGCGGGGATCGCGGCCCTCGCGTCCTTCCGTGCGTGGAATGTCGCCGGTGCCGGGCGCCAGCGCGGCGAAGATCGGATCGAGCCGGTCGACCACCTGCTTCTCGCCGCCGATCATCATGCAATAGCCGCGGTCGAGGCCCCAGACGCCGCCCGACGTGCCGACGTCGACATAGTGGATGCCGCGTTCCTTCAGCGCCTTGCCGCGGCGGACATCGTCCTGCCAGAAGGTGTTGCCGCCATCGATGATGACGTCGCCTGCCTGCATCACGCCCGCGATCGTGTCGATCGTGGTCTCGGTGATGTGCCCCGCAGGCAGCATCACCCAGGCCGTGCGCGGCCGCTCAAGCTTCGAGATGAAGTCTTCGAGCGTCGAGGAGCCGACCGCGCCGTCCGCGGCAAGGCCCGCTACGGCCTTGGCGTCCTTGTCATAGACCACGGTCGAGTGTCCCTGGCGCATCAGGCGGCGAACGATGTTGCCGCCCATTCGGCCGAGGCCGATCATGCCGAGTTGCATCTGCGATATTCCCTTAGTTCAGCGCGTCGTTGAGTGCCGCATTGAGTGCCGCGAGACCCTTCTTGAGTCCGCCCTTGAGGTGCACGCGCAGCGCGCGCCGGCCGCGTTCGGTGAGCACGTCGAAATCGCCGCGTGCCTGCGCCGCCTTGATCACGCCGAAGCTGGCCTTCTGGCCCGGCACCGCCAGGTCCTTGGCATCATCGGCGGTAATCTGGAGGAACACGCCAGTGTCGGGCCCGCCCTTGTAGGCTTGCCCCGTGGAGTGCAGGAAGCGCGGTCCGAATTCGGCACAGGTTGCAACTTGCCGCTTCTCGCGGACCTCTAGCCGCATGGCCTGAAGCGCGTCGATGGTCACCTTGTCCCGGGCGATGTAGCCGAGCAGGGCGACATAGTCGCCGTGGTTGGAGCGCTCGAGATGCGCCTTGAGCCACGAGGTGAGGTCGCCGTTGGCGCCGGCGGCGCGCAGGGCGGTGGCGTTGGCCTCGTCGGTGTAGAGATCGGCCTCATCGGTGCTGACCACCGGCTGCTCTTCCGGCAAGGCGCCGGTCTTCTCGAACGACGCCGTGAGCTCGCGGGTCCTGATCTTGGCGGCTTCCACGTCCGGCTGGTCGAACGGGTTGATGCCGAGGATCGAGCCCGCCACAGCGGTCGCCATCTCGAAGCGGAAGAACTCCTGGCCGAGATGGTCGATCGACTTCATCACGATGCGCACGACGGGGTGGCCGGCCGCTTCGATCGCGGCAAGCTTGGAGTCATGGGCGGCATCCGCTTCGCCCTCGACGCGGATGTCGATGAAGAACCGATCGTTGCCGTAGACGGAAGGATCGCCAAGCGGCTCGCCCTCGATCGGGATCAGGCCCTTACCTTCCTTGCCGGTCGATTCCGCGATGAGCTGCTCGGCCCAAGCGCCGAAATCGGCGATCTTCTTCGACGACAGGATCGTCACCTTGTCGCGGCCTTCGAGGCCGGCGAGGCCGATGGCAAGGCCAAGCTGCACGCCCGGATTTTCGCTCGGCGGCACGTCCGGTCCGCAGGAGCGCGCCATGGCCAGCGCATGCTTGACGAAGGTCTTGACGTCGATGCCGGCGGTCGCCGCCGGCACGAGGCCGAACGGCGACAGCACGGAATAGCGTCCGCCGATCGAGGGCTCGCCATGGAAGATGCGGGCGTAGTTCAGCTTCTTGGCGGCCTTCTCCAGCGATGAGCCGGGATCGGTCACCGCGATGAAGCGGAAGCCGGTCTTCGCCTTCGGGCCGAGTGCTTGCGCAACGCGCTCATGGAAATAGTCCTTCATCGCGTTCGGCTCGGTGGTGCCGCCGGACTTGCTGGAGACGATGAACACGGTGTTGGCGATGTCGATCCGGGCCTCCATCGCCCGCACCTGCGCCGGATCGGTGGAATCCAGCACATGCAGCCTCGGGAAGCCGGGCTTTTTCCCAAAAGTCTCGGCCAGCACTTCCGGCCCGAGGCTCGATCCGCCCATGCCGAGCACGACGGCGTCGGAGAACTTCTGCCCCTTCACGCGGCCGGCGTAGTCCTCGTAATCGGCAACGTCGGCCTTGGCGGGGCTGTCGAGCCAGCCGAGCCATTTGTCCTCGTCCGTGCCGGTCCAGACCGACTTGTCGCGCTGCCACAGCCTGCGGATCTTGGCCGACGCCCGCCATTCCTCGGTGCTCTTGGTAACGGCCTTGCCGAGCCCGTCGCCGAGCGAGAGAGACTGGCGGTCCAGCGCGGGCCCAAGCACCGTGGCGCGCTTGTGGGCGACGGCGCCGTAGAGCTTGTCGGCGGCGTCCGCGAACAGCTTGACGCCGTCCTTGACGAGCTCCTCGGTGATGGCGTCCAGCGAGACGCCGGAGCGCTCCAGCTCTTCCAGCACGCGGTAGGCGTCCTCGACGTTCTCTTCCAGGCTGTCGCGCGGCTTGCCGTGGTCGCGGAACGCATCCAGCGTTGCCGGCGGCACGGTGTTGATGGTGTCTGGACCGATCAGCTCCTCGACATAGAGGACGTCGCTGTAATCCTTGTTCTTGGTGCCGGTCGAGGCCCACAGCATCCGCTGCGGCTTGGCGCCCTTGGCGGCGAGCTTGTCCCAGCGGGGACCCGAGAACAGGCGCTTGTAGTCCTGGTAGGCGACCTTGGCGTTGGCGATCGCGACCTTGCCCTTGAGCGCGGCGAGCCGCTCCTTCTCGGACGGATCGTTGGCGCGGGCGATCTTGTCGTCGAGGTGCTTGTCGACCACGCTGTCGATACGGCTGACGAAGAAGCTGGCCACGCTCGCGACATGCGAGGGGTCGCCGCCGCCTGCGACGTATTTTTCGAGGCCGGCGATGTAGGCTTCGGCCACCTGGAGGTAGACCGCCTTGGAGAACAGCAGCGTGATGTTGATGCTGATGCCGTCTCCGATCAGCTGCTCGATCGCCGGCAGGCCTTCCGGCGTCGCCGGCACCTTCACCATCAGGTTCTTGCGACCAACATCCTTCCAGAGCCGGCGAGCCTCAGTGACCGTGCCTGATGTGTCCATGGCGAGATAGGGCGAGACCTCCAGGCTGACATAGCCGTCGCCGCCCTCGAGGCGGTCATAGACCGGGCGCAGCACGTCGGCTGCATTCTGGATGTCCTCGATCGCGACGGCCTCGAACAGGTCGGCCACGGTCCGGTCGCCGCGCTTCAGCGCCTTGCCGATCGGGGCGTCATACTCGTCCGAGCTGCCGATCGCCTTCTCGAAGATCGAGGGGTTGGAGGTGACGCCCTTGACGCCATCGGTCTCGATCAGCCGCTTCAGGTCGCCCTTGGCGATGAAGCCGCGGGCCAGGAAGTCCAGCCAGACGGCTTGTCCGTGCTTTTCCAGTTCTTTGACGGGATTCATGATGCTTATTTATCTCCAAGCCTGCGGGCGAGGGGTTTCCGCGCCGGTCCTGACGCGCTATCCTCTAGCTTACATGCACCCGGGAGGGAACCAATCAAGGGTACAGGCGTCATACCTCCAGTGTAACTCCGTCGCGATCATGGCGATCCGGGCGGGAGTAGCGGTTGTTGCGTAAAAAGTCGTTGGCCGAAGGTTCGGCCGGGTCTCGTTGCGTTATGCCGGCCGCTTCGTCGTCAGCCAGTGGCTGCGTGGAGTGCCATCAGCGGATTCCGGTCCGTCTGGTGCATCGTGGTTCGGCCGCGAATGGCCATGCTGGGGAAGAGCATGCACGCCCATCCTGAAGGTCTGGCGTTTGGTGTCGCCGACAGCCAGCAATCTGCCATGACCATCGACGCATCCCGCGATCTCGAAATCAGGCGATGCGCGACGCGGTTGCGGCTGCTGGTCGCGGCGGGCTTTGCGATGACCCTGCTCAGCGCCAGCCTCGCCTTCGACTTGTGGGACGGTTTGGGCGACTACGACACGACGCTCGGCTATGCCGGCGTCGCGCTGTTCGGCCTGGTGACCTGTTGGCTGATCTGGATGCTGCCCGCAGAACGGGGGGCGGTGGTGGTCGTCACCCCCTACGGCATCCGCGATCTCCGCATCGGCAATGAATTTCTGCCGTGGGATTCGATTGCAGAGATTTCGGCTGAGGAAAGCCGCGGCCACAAGATGATCGTGCTGACGCCGACGCCGGCCTTGCAGCAGCAGCTCTGCGGCATCCGCGATTTGGCCCGTTGCGTGCGAAACGATCGTATCGTCATCCTGTCGGACGGCCTGGCGACCGATTTTGATACATTGCTGCGCGCTTGCCGCGACTGTCACGCTGCCAGCACTCCGCGCGCCGCATTGCAGCAGGAAGATGAACGCGGCACCCAAGGTGGAAACCAAGGCGGCGCTCAAGGCTTCGCCGTACAAGCGTCATAAGATCGCCGCTCGCAGATCGCTATGCTGCAACGCCGGATGGACTCATCCCCGGTAACGCCCGGATGTTGCGACTGAGTGACATTTTCTGGAAATGAGCCAATATAGACAGAGATTCGCACAAAATACGGGCAGGTGCCTGTTCGTAACTCAACGAGTGCCTACGTTGTGCGTTGCGTGGTGTCGGCACCCGGGTGTCCAATGATCGTCATGTGCTCACGCTGATTCGAAACGGCCTGAGGAACGGTCCGGTAACTGCTTTCGTTTCAGCTTGTAGCGGAACTCACGCGGAGAGGGATCATGTACAACGATTCTCTATTCAACGCTTTCGCTCGGTCGTTCGAGGCGAGAAGCCAGCACGACATGTCGATGGCGGAATATCTGGAATCGTGTCGAAGCGATCCCATGAAATACGCGAACGCGGCCGAACGACTACTAGCGGCGATCGGCGAGCCCCAGACGATTGACACGGCCAAGGACCCACGCCTTGGCCGTATTTTTTTGAACCGCACGATCCGCACCTATCCGGCCTTCGCCGGCTTCTACGGCATGGAAGAAACCATCGAGCGCATCGTTGGTTTCTTCCGCCATGCGGCGCAGGGCCTAGAGGAGCGCAAGCAGATCCTCTATCTGCTCGGGCCGGTCGGCGGCGGCAAATCCTCGCTCGCCGAGCGGTTGAAGTCGCTGATGGAAGTGCATCCGATCTACGTGCTCAAGGCCGGCGACGAGCTCTCGCCGGTGTTCGAGAGCCCGCTCAGCCTGTTCGATCCCGATCATCTCGGGCCGATGCTGGAAGAGAAATACGGCATTCCGCGCCGTCGTCTCACCGGCCTGATGAGCCCGTGGTGCTACAAGCGGCTGGAAGCCTTCGGCGGCGATATCTCCCAGTTTCGTGTCGCAAAAATCCAGCCGTCGCGGCTGCGCCAGATTGCGATCTCCAAGACCGAGCCCGGTGACGAGAACAACCAGGACATCTCCTCGCTGGTCGGCAAGGTCGATATCCGCAAGCTCGAGACCTACGCACAGAACGATCCCGACGCCTACAGCTATTCCGGCGGCCTCAACCGCGCCAACCAGGGCGTGCTCGAGTTCGTCGAGATGTTCAAGGCGCCGATCAAGATGCTGCACCCGCTGCTGACCGCGACGCAGGAGGGCAACTATATCGGCACCGAGAACATCGGCGCGATTCCGTTCACCGGCGTCATCCTCGCGCACTCCAACGAGGCCGAGTGGGCAAGCTTCAAGGCCAACAAGAACAACGAAGCCTTCATCGACCGCATCTGCGTGATCAAGGTGCCTTACTGCCTGCGCGTCACCGAAGAGCAGAAGATCTACGAGAAGCTGATCCAGGGTTCCGAGCTCGCGTCGGCGCCTTGCGCGCCTTCGACGCTGGAGACGCTGGCGCGGTTCTCGGTGATGTCGCGCCTGCGCAAGCACGAGAACTCCACCCTGTTCGGCAAGATGCGGGTCTACGACGGCGAGAGCCTGAAGGAATCCGATCCGAAGGCGCGCAGCGTCCAGGAATATCGCGACGCCGCCGGCGTCGACGAGGGCATGGACGGCGTCTCCACCCGCTTCGCCTTCAAGATCCTGGCTGCGACCTTCAACCACGATCCGCAGGAGGTCGCCGCCGACGCCGTGCATCTGATGTACGCACTGGAGCAGTCGATCCGCCGGGAGCAGCTGCCGGAGGAAGTCGAGAAACGCTATCTCGAATTCATCAAGGCGGATCTGGCGCCGCGCTACGCCGAGTTCATCGGCAACGAAATCCAGAAGGCCTACCTGGAATCCTACTCGGATTACGGCCAGAATCTGTTCGACCGCTACGTCGACTATGCCGACGCCTGGATCGAGGACCAGGACTTCAAGGATCCCGACACCGGCCAGCTGCTCGATCGCGAGCTTTTGAACCAGGAGCTGACCAAAATCGAGAAGCCGGCGGGCATCGCCAACCCCAAGGACTTCCGCAACGAGGTCGTCAAATTCTCGTTACGCTCGCGGGCCCAGAACGGCGGCAAAAATCCGACCTGGACCTCCTACGAGAAGATTCGCGACGTGATCGAAAAGAGGATATTCTCGCAAGTCGAGGACCTGCTTCCGGTCATCTCTTTCGGATCGAAGAAGGACGGCGAGACGGAGAAGAAGCACGGCGAGTTCGTCGCACGCATGGTGGAGCGTGGCTACACCGAGCGTCAGGTTCGCCGACTCGTCGAATGGTACATGCGTGTGAAGCAGGCCGGTTGAGGCGGATGGTAAAGTGCCCATTCACATTATTGACAGGCGCCTGAATCCAGGCGGCAAGAGTCTTGAGAACCGCCAGCGGTTCTTGCGTCGGGCCAAATCCCTGGTGCAGGGCGCCGTCAAGAAGACCTCGCAGGAACGCGACATCAAGGACGTCCTGGAGGGTGGTGAGGTCACGATCCCGCTCGACGGCATGCACGAGCCGCGCTTCCGCCGCGAAGGCGGAACGCGCGACATGGTGCTGCCCGGGAACAAGAAGTTCATCGAGGGCGACTATCTGCAGCGCTCCGGCCAGGGCAGCGCCAAGAATTCCGGTCCGGGCGAAGGCGACAGCGAGGACGCCTTCCGCTTCGTGCTCTCCCGCGACGAGTTCGTCGATCTCTTCCTCGACGATCTCGAGCTGCCGGATCTCGCCAAGCGCAAGATCGCGCAGACCGAGAGCGAGGGCATTCAGCGCGCCGGCTACACCACGTCGGGCTCGCCCGCCAACATCTCGGTGAGCCGGACGGTGAAGCTGGCGCTCGCCCGCCGCATCGCGCTCAAGCGTCCCCGCAAGGAAGAGATCGAGGAACTGGAAGCCGCGATCGCCGCCTGCACCGACGAGGACGAGCTTGAGGTGCTTCTCGCCCAGCTCGAGAAGCTGAAGGCGAAGACCAAGCGGATTCCCTTTATCGATCCGCTCGACATCCGCTACCGCCGCTTCGAGACGGTGCCGAAGCCGGTGGCGCAGGCGGTGATGTTCTGCCTGATGGACGTGTCGGGCTCGATGTCCGAGCACATGAAGGATCTCGCCAAGCGCTTTTACATGCTGCTCTACGTGTTCCTGAAGCGCCGCTACAAGCATGTCGAGATCGTCTTCATCCGCCACACCGACCGCGCCGAGGAGGTCGACGAGCAGACCTTCTTCTATGGCCCGGCCTCGGGCGGCACGCTGGTCTCGAGCGCGCTGCAGGCGATGCACGAGATCGTGCGCGAGCGCTTCAATCCGTCGGACTGGAACATCTACGCCGCGCAGGCCTCCGACGGCGACAATTCCTATTCCGACGGCGAGCTCACGGGGCTGCTGCTGACCGACAAGATCCTGCCGGTCTGTCAGTTCTTTGCCTATCTCGAGGTCGGGGAATCCGGCGGCAGCGCCTTCGATCTCTCCGACTCCTCGCTTTGGACTCTCTACGACCGCCTGCGCAACAGCGGCGCACCGCTCTCGATGCGCAAGGTCAGCGAGCGCAGCGAGATCTTTCCGGTGTTCCACGATCTATTCCAGCGCCGCGAAACTGCCCAGGAGAAAGCCGCTCCATGACGGAACGATTGTTCGAAGGCGCGGATTGGGATTTCCACACCTTGCAGCGCATCACCGATGCCTGCGAGGCGGTGGCGACGAAGGATCTCGGGCTCGACGTCTATCCGAACCAGATCGAGGTCATCACCGCCGAGCAGATGCTGGATGCCTACTCCTCCGTCGGCATGCCGCTGTTCTACAAGCACTGGTCGTTCGGCAAGCAATTCGCTTACCATGAGGCGTCCTATCGCAAGGGCCTGATGGGGCTCGCCTATGAGATCGTGATCAACTCCTCGCCCTGCATCTCCTATCTGATGGAGGAGAACACGGCGACGATGCAGACCCTGGTGATCGCGCACGCCGCTTTCGGTCACAACCACTTCTTCAAGAACAATTACCTGTTCAAGCAGTGGACTGACGCCGACGGCATCCTGGATTATCTCGACTTCGCCAAGACGTATGTCATGCAATGCGAGGAGCGCTACGGCCGCGTCGAGGTCGAGCGGACGCTCGATGCCGCGCATGCGCTGATGTCGCACGGCATCGACCGCTATCCCGGGAAGAAAAAGCTGGATCTGCGCGCCGAGGAGAAGCGGGCAGGGCGCCGTCGCCAGCACGAGGAGGAGGTCTTCAACGACCTCTGGCGCACAGTCCCCAAGGGCGCGGCCAAGAGCCGGTCCGCGCTCAGCATCGAGCGCCGCCGCAAGCTGCTCGGCCTGCCGCAGGAAAACCTGCTCTATTTCCTGGAGAAGAGTGCGCCGCGACTGGCGCCATGGCAACGCGAGCTGCTGCGCATCGTCCGCCACATCGCGCAATATTTCTATCCGCAGAGCCAGACCAAGGTGATGAACGAGGGGACGGCGACTTACGTCCACTATCGCATCATGACCAAGCTGCACGAGCAGGGCCGCATCACCGACGGCAATTTCCTCGAATTCCTGGGATCGCACACCAATGTGGTGTTCCAGCCCGAATTCGACGACCCGCGCTTCTCCGGATTCAACCCCTATGCACTCGGCTTTGCCGTGATGCAGGACATCGAGCGCATCGTCACCAAACCGGAGGACGAGGACCGCGAATGGTTCCCCGACATCGCCGGCAAGGGCGATGTGATGGGCGTGCTGCGCGACGTCTGGGCCAACTACCGCGATGAAAGCTTCATCGCCCAGTTCCTGAGCCCGAAGCTGATGCGGCACTTCCGCATGTTCCATCTGCACGACGATCCCGAGGAGCGCGCCGGCATCCGGGTCGATGCCATCCACGACGAGCGCGGCTTCCGCCGCGTCCGCCGCGAGCTGGCACGGCAGCATGATGTCGGCTTCATCGACGCCAATATCGAGGTGGTCGACGTCGATCTCTCCGGCGACCGCCGGCTGATCCTGCACCACCACGTCATCAAGGGCTCGCAACTCAACGAGACCGATGCCAAGCGGGTGCTGCAGCACCTGGCCGATCTCTGGACCTACGACGTCGCGCTGATCGAGGTCGATGCCAACGACAAGGTCATGCGCGAATACGTCGTGAGCCCGCGTCCGATCCCGGCGGCGGTGGCGTGAGGGAGGCGGGCAATTATGCGGGCAACAAGCGAGATGCGCGTTGATGTGCCCTCGCCCCTTGTGGGAGAGGGCGGCGACGCCGGGAGATACAAGCTCGCTTGGGTGAGGGGTATCTCTCCGCACCTTTACGTGTCGAAGGAGACCCCTCATCCGGCGCTTCGTGCCACCTTCTCCCACAAGGGAAGAAGGAAGAGATTCGCGGCTGGATAACGGCTGTTCTACGCCGGCCGCTTCTTCGCCGCCTTCTTCTTCGACCCATTCAGCTCAACCGCCGCGCGGATCAGCGCCTTCAACGCCTTCTCGTTGATCTTCTCGCCTTCGCGAATGTCGATCGCGCGCCGCACGTTGCCGTCGAGGCTGGAATTGAACAGGCCGGCCGGGTCGTCCAGCGCGGCGCCCTTGGCAAAAGTCATCTTCACCACTTCCTTGTAGGTCTCGCCGGTGCAGATGATGCCGTCGTGCTCCCAGACGGGAACGCCGCGCCATTTCCATTCCTCGACGACCTCAGGATCGGCCTGCTTGATCAGGCCGCGGACCCGCGCCAGCATTTCGCCGCGCCAGTCGCCGAGCTCCTTGATCCTGCCGTCGATCAGCTGGGAGGGCGACGGCCCAGTCGCGTCTTTCGTGCTGCTCTTCTTCGCCGCTACTGCCTTCTTCATCGTCTCGCCTCGCATCACGCGTTGCCGCGGCGGCCGAGATAGGGCAGCGCGAACAGATAGAGCCCGGTCGCCAGCAGCGGGATCAGCGGGACGAGCGCCAGGAAGCCTATCCAGACCGCCTGGAGCTGCATGGTCATGGCGACGATGTTGGCGATGACGGCGAGCGTGAAAGCCATCGACAGCCAGCGATGGATCTGACGAATCCACATGTCTGTGCTCACTGGGGTCTCCCTCTAGAAATGATTGGAATGGATACGGCCGGCCGGGGCTATTCCTCCCGCGCCAGCACCTCGTCCAGCTTGGCAAGGAACTGCTTCCAGCCGGCATGCGCGCCGCCGTAAGCCTGCTTTTGCGTCGGGCTGAAGCCCGCCTGCTCGACGCGTAAGTGAGTGCCCGCGCCGGTCGGCGTGAGCGTGAAGGTCACGACGCTCCTGAGGTCGAACGCGGCGTCCTCATGCGAGAAATTCCAGGTGTAGGCGAGCGTCTTCTGCGGCTCGATGGTGAGCACCTCGCAGTCCAGCACGCCGCCCCATTCACCGCGAAGATTGAAGCGATGACCGACTGACGGCTTGAAGTCGTTCTTCATCAGCCATTCCTCGATCAGATGCGGCTGCGTCAGCGCGCGCCAGAGCCGCTCGGCCGGGAAGGCGAATTCGCGCTCGACGACGACGGGGCGTGTTTCGCTTGAGGCTTCGGTCATTGGTCCATCCTCTTCAGGAGATCGTCGAGTGCGTCGAGCCGCCTCTGCCAGAATCCGGTCATCTGGCTGGTCCAGTCGCGCAGCGGATCGAGTGCGCCGGGCTGCGCGCTGTAGTGGGTCTGCCGCCCCTCATGGCGGTCCCGCACGAGGCCGGCCAGCTTCAACGCTCCGAGATGTTTCGAGACGGCCGGCTGGGAAACGCCGGATCTCACGGTCAGGGCCCCGACCGTCTGCTCCCCCTCGCGGCACAGCCGCTCGAAGATCGCCCGCCTTGTGGGGTCGGCGAGCGTCCGGAACAGGAGGTCGGGGGCGAGAGACATGGGAATCCATAACCAGGAAGTTATGGGTTCACTCATAACCGCGGGGTTATGGGTGAGTCAAGCGGGATGAAGATGAGTTTGGGGGGCGCTGCGAACTCCGCCTTACCTCTCCCGCTTGCGGGAGAGGTCGGCGCGTCCGGCGATGCAAAGCATCGACCCGCGCGCCGGGTGAGGGCTTTTTCCTCTAGGGGATGGTCCCTCTGCGGAGCCACCATGTCCCCAACCCTTCCCCGCAGGCGGGAGAGGGAGTGCACTTGTCGTGTGGGTAAGAAGCAGCCCCTACGGCCGCAGATAAAGATAACCCTGCGACTGCAGCTCAGCCAAACGAACCACGCCGCCCTTTTCCGCGCTGACGAAGCCCGGCAGCAGCTCGGTCAACGTCACGTTCTGCGCCTTCATCGTGTTGCCGCAGGCGGCGAGCTCGACGCCGTCCTTGGAGAATTCGCCGACGCGCTTGCTGATGTCGGGGTTCGCCTGCGCCGAGTGGAATGCCTTCAGCGCCGGCCCGTGGATCACCAGCGCGATCGTGACGTGATCAGGACCGCCGACGCCGTCGATGTGGTTCTGGATGTTGCCGAGCACGAAGTTGACCTTCTCGGCATCGCTGAGATGGTAGACCACTTTCAGCTTGTCGCCCGCGCCCGCTCCCGTCGCGGCTTTCGCGCCGGAGGCACCGAATGCCGCGCCGAGGGCCGAGATTGCGCTCCACAAGATGTTCCGCCGGTTCATGGCGATCTCCCTGGACTGACTTTGCCGGAGACATATCATCATTTGTGGCGGAGCGCGGCGAGTTCCTTGCGGTCGGTCACCAGCGAAGCGCACTCGCTGTTGTCGGTGCGATCAAGCCGAAAGATCCTGTCGTCGGCACCGCCGACCAGCGACCGCTCGGCCTCGTCATCCGGCTTGTTGTTCTGCCAGACCCGGACCCGTTCGAGCCGCACGATCGTCGACTTGTCGTCTTTGGACAGCGCAACGCCGATGCCACCGCCTTCGCAATCGACACCGCAACCGAGGCGAACCTCGTTGCCGTCCTTGGTGAATACGGCGTGGTTGCAAGAACCGCTGGAGTCGAAATCGCCGGAGCGATGGCGGTACCTGAAACCGAGGCGGAAGGAATTGTGCAGCTCCTTGTCTTCCTTGTCCAACTCGGCCGAGATCAGCAGCTTCATCGAAGCGACCTTCTGCTTCGGATGCCGCGCCAGGTGCTCCGCATCGTAGCGGCGGACGAAGCAGGCATAGGCCTTGTTGCCGGGGGCGGCAGCATACATGCGCGTGTTGAAGGTCTCGGCCTCGGCCTTGCTGGCTTCGCGGACGTCATCAGCCTCTTCCGCGTGGGTCGTACTGATGAGTGCGGCAACGGCGAGGGCAGTCAGGAGAGAAAGCTTCATGATGGCCTCGAACGCAGGAGCGAGCTGTAGGCTTTAGACGCGGCCCAGGTGCGACGCGTTCAACCCGCGCAAGTCGTACATGATCATCACAGCGCGGAGCGGGATGGACAGTTCCAGGCACGGCGTTAGTCACCGGGAGGGCGAGGAAGGTTCAACCGATGCGACGCCTTCGCCTTCCGGAACTCGATCCCTGCGAGTCCTTCGACATTGCTCCATTTCATCAATGTGATAGCCTTCACAGACGATCGCCTTTAGCGGTCGTAAGCTGGGGCTGCCTTTGTAGGTTTGTGGAGTCCCCCGCAATGGGCGAAATTCGCAACTTCAGATCCGGAAATCAGGACGAGCCGCCTCCACACGGCCCCATGCCTCGTCGCCTCGCGGCGATCATTGTCGGCGACATCGCTTCCTACAGTCGCATCATGCAGGCCGACGAGGAGGGCACGCATGTCCGCGTCAAGCGGATCGAGCGGGATATCATCCAGCCCAGCATCGTCGAGCACCATGGCACGCTGGTGAAGACGACGGGCGACGGCTTCATCGCCATCTTCGACAGTCCTGTCGAGGCCGTTCGATGCAGCATCGTCATCCAGCAGAATCTCATCGGCCGCAACGCCCCGCTTCCCAAGCATTCACGGCTCGAATACCGGATTGGCGTCAATCTCGGCGACGTCATCGTGGAGCCGGACGATGTCTACGGCGACGGGGTCAACATTGCCACACGTATCGAGGGTATCGCCGAGCCCGGTCACGTCTATATCTCAGGCGCGATCTACGAGCAGATCAAGCACAAGGTGGTGTGCGGCTATGAGTCGCTCGGGGACCGCAAGGTCAAGAACATCACGGATCCGGTGCGCGTCTATCGCGTGCTACCGGACGCAGACGCGGTCGGCAGGACGCGCGGCCGGCGCGAGAGCATGCTGCTCTTTCTTCTGATCATGGCATTGCTGGTGATTGCCGGCTACGTGCTTTGGTACGTGCTGGTGCAGCACCGCAGCCAAGTGGGGCAACAGGCTGCCGCTCCTCCGATCGCGGCGCCGTCGGCTTCGCCGATGCCGCAATCCGTTCCGTCGTTACCGAGCCCGCCGGTACCGGCGCCTCAAGCTGCACCCGCGGCTTCTCCGTTGCCCACAACGACGCCGTCGCCCGCAGCATCGCCTTCACCATCTCCGGCATCCGCTCCATCGGTGACGGCGGTCCGAGAACCCGAGATGATCCCCATTCGCGGCGGCAGCTTTGCGATGGGAAGCAATGACGATCCGACCGAACGTCCTGTCCACCAGGTCACGGTCAAACCGTTCTCGATCGGCAAATATCCGGTGACGGTGCAGGAATGGAACGAATGCGCGGCTGCAAAGGCGTGCGGCTTCACCGCCACCGGCAAAGAGGATGCGCCGATCGGCAATGTGAGCTGGACCGACGCGCAGCAATATGCCGCCTGGCTCGCGCAGGCGACGAAGAAGCCTTACCGGCTTCCGAGCGAGGCCGAATGGGAATATGCCGCGCGCGGCGGCACGCAGAGCAAATATTGGTGGGGCGACAAGCTCCAGCCAGGCATGGCCGGCTGCAAGGATTGCGGTGACCTCGCGGCCGAGCAGCCGGCGAAGGTCGGCAGCTTCAAGCCGAATCCGTTCGGCCTCCACGACATGGGTGGCGGTATCGATCAGTGGGTCGAGGACTGCTGGCACAGGACCTATCAGGGCGCACCCACTGACGGCTCGGCATGGGGTGGCGGCGACTGCAGCTCGCACGTTCTGCGCTCGGGCTCGTGGAAGAATGATGCGAGATATGTGAGGCCATCCAACCGCGATGGTTACGACACCAATGTCCGTTACCCCACGCATGGATTCCGCGTCGCGCTCAGTCCGTAAGTGCTGGAGTGGATTTGATGAAGATCATTCATTGTGTCGCACTGGCGACTGCGATCGCAGTGCACCCGGGCGCAGCCTGCTCGCAGGGAAAGACGGCGCCAAAGGACGCAAAACTCTATTTCATCACGCCGCACGATGGGCAGAAGGTTCGCGGTGGATTCTGGGTCCGGTTCGGCCTGCGCAACATGGGCGTGACGCATGCCGGCGACGATTACCAGAATGCCGGTCATCATCATCTGCTGGTCGACGTCAACGATCCCATCGATCCCAAGGAGCCGATCCCGCAGGACAAGTCGCACCTGCATTTCGGCGCAGGGCAGACCGAGACCATGCTGGACCTTGCGCCGGGGACTCACACCCTGCAACTGGTGCTCGGCGACGCCAAGCACTATCCGTTCGAACCGCCGGTCGTGTCGGAGAAGATCACGATACGCGTCAGGTCGCCGGCTTCGGCGCGGAGCAAATGATCATCGCAGGCTGGCGTTGATCTTGTCCAGCACCGCCGAGCCCGGGCACAGGGTGTCCGCTTCCAGCGTGTTGAGCGGCGTCTCGACCGTGTTGAGATGCTCGTGCAGATCTTCCGCGTCGGGGTCGACGTAAAGGAGACCGGTGACGATCTGCCCCTTGGCGGCGTGCCGCGCAAGGAAGGTCTGGGCGCCCAGCCGGTCATGCGGATCGTAGTCGGCGTCGATCTTGCGCAGCGCGATCTTGCTGCCGTCATGCTGCTCGACCATTTGCACCGTGCCCGGCGCGTAGTCCACCGCGATGGGATCGCGGCCGACCAGCACGTCGAGGCGGTTCACGGCGTCGTTGTGCTCGCGGACATAGTCGAAGCTCTTGGTCGAGCCGGCGTGGTTGTTGAAAGCGATGCAGGGGCTGATGACGTCGATGAAGGACGCGCCCTTGTGGCGGATCGCAGCCGCGATCAGCGGCACCAGCTGGGTCTTGTCGCCGGAGAAGCTGCGCGCCACGAAGGTGGCGCCCAGCTGCAATGCGATCGCAACGAGGTCGATGGCATTGTCGGTGTTGGTGACGCCCTTTTTGGACTTCGAGCCGCGGTCGGCGGTGGCCGAGAACTGGCCCTTGGTCAGGCCGTAGACGCCGTTGTTCTCGACGATATAGGTCATGTTGACGCCGCGCCGGATCGAGTGCGCGAACTGGCCGAAGCCGATCGAGGCGGAATCGCCGTCGCCGGACACGCCGAGATAGATCAAATCGCGGTTGGCGAGGTTGGCGCCGGTCAGCACGCTGGGCATGCGGCCGTGCACGGAGTTGAAGCCGTGCGAATTGCCGAGGAAATAATCCGGCGTCTTCGAGGAGCAGCCGATCCCGGAGATCTTCGCCACCCGGTGCGGCTCGATCGAGAGCTCGTAGCAGGCCTCGATGATCGAAGCCGTGATCGAATCGTGACCGCAGCCGGCACACAGCGTCGAAATCTTGCCCTCGTAGTCGCGATGGGTGTAGCCGAGCTCGTTCTTCTTCAGCCCCGGATGATGGAATTTTGGCTTTGCGATGTAGGTCATGACACGGCCTTGCGGAGCGGGGTCACCTTGAGGTGATCCTGATGGTCGCCAATGGCTTTTGCGATGAAGCGGGCGGTGATCGGCGAGCCGTCGTAATGCACGATCGGCACGAGGCGCACCGGGTCGATGCCGTTCTCGTTGACGATAAGCTGGCGGAGCTGGCTGTCGCGGTTCTGCTCGACGACGTAGACGAAATCGTGCTCGGCGAGAAAGCTCGCCACGCTCGAATGGAACGGGAAGGCGCGGATGCGCAGGCGGTCGAGCTGATGCCCGCGCGCTTCCAGAAGGCCGATCGCCTCGTCCATCGCCGGCGACGTCGAGCCGAAATAGATCACGCCGTATTTGGTCGGCCGTTCCGCATTGGCCTGCAGCGGTCGCGGCACCAGGTCCTGCGCGGTCTCGAACTTGCGCATCAGGCGCTGCATGTTGTCGGCATAGACCGAGCCTTCCTCGGAATAGCGCGCATAGCGATCACGCGAGGTGCCGCGGGTAAAATAGGAGCCCTTGGTCGGGTGCGTGCCGGGATAGGTGCGGTAGGGAATGCCGTCGCCGTCGACGTCGAGATAGCGGCCGAAGTCGCGGCCTTCCTCCAGCATCTCCGCGGTCATCACCTTGCCGCGGTCGTATTGCTTGGCATCGTCCCATTTCAGCGGACGGCAGAGCCGGTGATTCATGCCGATGTCGAGGTCGAGCATCAGGAAAATCGTGGTCTGGATCCGCTCGGCGAGATCGAACGCGGCGGCCGCGAATTCGAAGGCCTCGGCGGGATCCTCGGGGAACAGCAACACATGCTTGGTGTCGCCGTGCGAAGCATAGGCGCAGGCGATGATGTCGCATTGCTGGGTGCGGGTCGGCATGCCCGTGGAGGGGCCGGCGCGCTGGATGTTCATGATCACGGCCGGAATCTCGGCGAAGTATGAGAGGCCGATGAATTCGGTCATCAGGGAGATGCCGGGGCCCGATGTCGCGGTGAAGGCGCGGGCGCCGTTCCAGGAGGCGCCGATGACGATGCCGATTGAAGCGAGCTCGTCCTCGCCCTGCACGATGGCGTATTTCGCCTTTCCGGTTTCAGGGTCGTGCCGGTACTTCTTGCAATGGGCGGTGAAGGCCTCCGCCACCGACGAGGACGGCGTGATCGGATACCAGGCGCATACCGTGGCGCCGCCATAGACGGCGCCGAGCGCGGCGGCGCTGTTGCCTTCGATGAAGATGCGGTCGCCGACCTTGTCCGACTTTTTCACCCTGAGGCCGAGCGGGCATTTCAGGTTCTGCAGCGCCCAGTCGCGCCCAAGATGCAGCGCGTGGACGTTGGAGGAGAGCAGCTTTTCCTTGCCCTTGTACTGCTCGCCGATCAGCTGCTCGATCAGCTTCGGGTCCATGTCGAGCAGCGCCGAGAGCGCGCCGAGATAGATGATGTTCTTGAACAGCTGGCGCTGGCGCGGATCGGTATAGGTCGAGTTGGTGATGGCGGTGAGCGGCACGCCAATCACGGTGATATCGTCGCGGAATTTGGTCGACGGCATCGGCTTGGTGGAATCGTAGAACAGATAGCCGCCCGGCTCGATGCCGGCGACGTCCTTGTCCCAGGTCTGCGGATTCATCGCCACCATCATGTCGACGCCGCCGCGGGCGCCGAGATGGCCGTCCTCGGTCACCCGCACCTCGTACCAGGTCGGCAGGCCCTGGATGTTGGAGGGGAAGATGTTGCGTGGGGAGACCGGAACACCGTGGCGCAGGATCGCGCGCGCGAACATCTCGTTGGCGCTGGCCGAGCCCGAGCCGTTGACGTTGGCGAAGCGGACGACGAAGTCGTTTACGCTGCTGATCGGCTTTTTGTCGGGCATGTCGAACCTGCGTGAGTCATGTCGATGAAATACTTCTGCATGTCCCAGGCGCCGGTGGGACACCGCTCGGCGCACAGCCCGCAATGCAGGCAGACGTCCTCGTCCTTCACCATCACGCGGCCGGTCTTGAGATCCGAGGAGACGTAGAGGTCCTGGTCCGGATGCGGCGAGGGCGCCTTCAGGCGCTGGCGCAGATCGCTTTCTTCTCCGTTGCCCGTGAAGGTGATGCAATCCATCGGGCAGATGTCCGCGCATGCATCGCACTCGATGCAGAGCGAGGTCGAGAATACGGTCTGCACGTCGCAGTTCAGGCAGCGCTCGGCTTCGCCCAGCGCCAGCTTGACGTCGTAGCCGAGCTCGACCTCGGCGCGGATGTCCTTCAGCGCGATCACCTTGTCGCGATGCGGCACCTTGTAGCGCTTGTCGATCGAGATGTCGTTGTCATAGCTCCATTCGTGAATGCCCATCTTCTGCGATGAGACATGCACCTCAGGCAGCGGCCGCTCGGTGATGTCCTCGCCCGAGAGCATCTTGTGGATCGACAATGCGGCGTCATGGCCATGCGCGACCGCCCAGATGATGTTTTTGGGGCCGAACGCGGCATCGCCGCCGAAGAACACTTTTGGATTGGTCGAGACGAAGGTCTTGGGATCGACCTTCGGCATGTGCCATTTGTCGAACTCGATGCCGCAGTCCTGCTCGATCCAGGGGAAGGCGTTCTCCTGGCCGACCGCGACCAGCACGTCGTCGCAGGGAATGGTCTGATCGGGATCGCCCGAAGGCACGAGGTTGCGGCGGCCTTTGGCGTCATATTCGGCTTTGACGTGCTGGAAGGTGACGCCGATCAGCTTGCCGGCGACGTGCTTGAATGCCACCGGCACCATGTAGTTGAGGATCGGAATATCCTCGTGGAGCGCGTCCTCCTTCTCCCACGGCGAGGCCTTCATCTCCTCGAAGCCGGAACGCACGATCACCGTAACTTTCTCGCCGCCGAGCCGGCGCGCGGTGCGGCAGCAGTCCATTGCGGTGTTGCCGCCGCCGAGCACGATCACGCGCTTGCCGATCTTGTCGATATGGCCGAACGAGACCGAGGCCAGCCATTCGATGCCGATATGGATATTGCCAGCCGCTTCCTTGCGGCCGGGAATCTCGAGCTCTCGGCCGCGCGGCGCCCCAGAGCCGACGAAGATCGCGTCATATTTCTCCGCGAGCAGCGACTTCATGCTCTCGATGCGGTGGCCACCTTTGAACTCGACGCCGAGACCCAGGATGTAGCCGGTCTCCTCGTCGATCACCGAATTGGGCAGGCGGAATTTCGGGATCTGCGTGCGCATCATGCCGCCGGCTTCCGGATCGGCATCGAATACGGTGCAGTGATAGCCGAGCGGCGCGAGATCGCGCGCCACCGTCAGCGAGGCCGGACCGCCGCCGACGAAGGCAACGCGCTTGCCGTTCTTCGGTGCAGGGCGCGGCAGGCGCTGCTTGATGTCGTCCTTGAAATCGGCGGCGACACGCTTGAGCCGGCAGATTGCGACCGGCGTCTCCTCGACGCGTCCGCGGCGGCACGCCGGCTCGCATGGACGATCGCAGGTGCGTCCCAGAATTCCGGGAAACACGTTCGACTTCCAATTGATCATGTAGGCGTCGCTATAGCGGCCTTGTGCGATCAGTCGGATATATTCGGGAACCGGGGTGTGCGCAGGACAGGCCCATTGGCAATCGACCACTTTGTGAAAGTAGTCGGGGGCCGCGATATCGGTCGGTTTCATTCCTACCCTGTCCGCGCAGGCTCAAAGACCCGGCGGCCTCTTCTGAGCTTGGCGAACGCTTAACGCGCTGCGATCTGGTTTCTGAATGACGTCATTGGGTTAGCTTATTAGAACCTTTCCGAAGTACAACGGCAAAGTTCGGTGCGTCCCCGCTTTCATGGGAGCTACGCGCGCACAGCATTAACGGCCGCGCGCGATGCGCGTGCGGTGCAATATGTTGCGATGCAGATGGTTGTTCAGCCGGGCGCGATGTCGCTCTTTGCGAGGTCCCACATCAGGCCGTAAGTGCCGACCGAGACGGGCAGCGGGAAGGGCGATGCAGCAGGGCCGGTGAAGCGCTCGGCGATCACGGCCGAGACCGCGCCGACATGCGTGCCGTCGATCAGCACGAACCAGTCGCGTGCGCCTTCGTTGCGTACCGCCGGAATGTCCGCGGTCGCGCCAGACAATTCCGGCTCGCTTTCGAGCAGATGCATCGAGATGATGCCGTCGCGCCGCTCCGGCGCCAGCTTTTCTTGCAGCGCATCACGCCATGCGCCGGCATTGTCAGCTGTGGGCCGCAGCCGCACGAGGCCGAGCGCAGCGCCGCGGCCGGTGCCGTTGCTGATGGTAATGCGCGCGACGACACGGAGCATGTCCTTGAAATGCGCCATGCTTTGCCGCGACCATTCGGTCTGGTTGGCCAGTCGCGCCCGATAGGCGGGACTGTCGAGCACGTCGAGCGTCGCGGTCGAGTACAGCGAGAGATATTTGGGATTGGCGGCATGCGCGACATAGCGCCGCGCTTCCAGGAAACCGTCGATCGCGACGCGCTCTTCCAGATGCTCTCGATCGTACCAGCGATTGAAATCGGCCTCATTGGCTGCGTCGATATTCATCGACGTCAGCAGCATGCCCTTTCCGGCGAGCGGCATTTTCTTGTTGTCCTTTTTCGCGCATTAGCGCGCGGCCTTCGACGCAAGGTCGGCAATCGACTTCATGACCGCATCCCTCACGCCGGCATCATAGAGCGAATGTCCGGCTTCTTCCACGAGGCGAATCTCGGAACCCGGCCAAACTTTCGCGAGCGCGTGTGATGTCTCAGGAGGGCACAACAGGTCGTAGCGGCCCTGCACGATAGTGCCGGGAATCCCGGCGAGCCGGTCCGCGTTCCGCAGCAACTGGGCTTCGTTCATGAAGGAGTTGTTGATGAAGTAATGCGCCTCCATGAACGGCGTCGCCGGCAGCGTGCGCCAGACGTTCAGCGACGCCAGGTCCAGCCGCATCTTGGCGGCCTTGTGCTCCGACAGGGCTCGCTCGGTGTCGTGCCAGGCGCGGGCCGCAGGTCCGTGAACGGCCGGATCGGCATCGAGGATGCGGCGATAATAGGCTTCCACCGGGCGCGCGCGTTCCTCGGGCGGCAGCACGCTCAGAAAATCCTCGTAGAGCGCGGGATAGAATTGCGGCAGGCGCCCCGTGAAGGCCGTTTCGACCTCGGCCCGCGTGCCCAGAAAGGTCGCGCGGAGCGCGATGCCGGAGACGCGCTCGGGATGGGCCTGCGCGTAAGCCAGCGCCAGCGTCGCGCCCCAGGAGCCGCCGACCACCATCCAGCGCTCGAAGCCGAACTTGTCGCGGATTTTCTCCATGTCCGCGATCAGATGTGCCGTGGTGTTGTGCTCGCGTGATCCCTTCGGCCGGCTGCGGCCGCAGCCGCGCTGGTCGAACAGCACGGCGCAGAAGCGGTCGGGATCGAACAGCCGGCGATGATCGGCCTGGCAGCCGCTGCCGGGCCCGCCGTGCAGGTAGACCGCGGGAATGCCGTCGCTGCGACCGACGCTCTCGACATAGAGCTCATGGCCGTCGCCGACGTCGAGCATGTCGGAGGTCAGCGGCGCAAAGGGATCGGCACGCCTCGCCGCTGTACCTGCGTCGGCGTCAGGCCCCATTCTCGGATTCCAGGGTGCCGCCGGCGAAGTTGCGATAGAGGAAGCGGCTGGTCTCGCCCTCGGCCTCACGCTCGGCCTGCTTGAAGATGGTCTCGTGCAGCGGCGACAGCGCGCAGGCCGGGTCGGTGTTGGCGGCGTCCCCTGTCAGCGCGAAGGCCTGGCAGCGGCAGCCGCCAAAATCGATCTCGCGGAATCCGCAAGACTTGCACGGCTCCTTCATCCAGCCGGTGCCGCGATAGCGGTTGAAGGCCTCGGAGTTCTGCCAGATCCAGGCGATCGAATGGTTGGAGCGGACCGATTCGAAGTCGAGCCCGGTGATGCTCTCGGCGGCGTGGCAGGGCAGCACCTTGCCGGCGGGCGAGATGTTGAAGAACTGCCGGCCCCAGCCGCCCATGCACTTCTTCGGCCGCAGCGCGTAATAATCAGGGACGACGTAGTCGATCGCGAGCGTGCCCTTCAGTCGCTCGCGCGCCTCCTCGACGATGCGCGTGCACTCATCTAACTGCGCCACGCTCGGCATCAGCGCGGCACGGTTCTTCAGCGCCCAGCCGTAATACTGGACATTGGCGACCTCGAGCCGGTCGGCGTCGAGATCGACAGACATCTGGATGATGTCAGGCAACTGGTGCAGGTTCTGGCGGTGCATCACCGCGTTCACGGTGAGCGGCAGATCGAGCTCGCGCGTCCACTTTGCGACCTCGAGCTTCTTGCGGTGCCCGTTCTTGTAGCCGGCGACGCGATCGGCGAGGCCTTCTTCAACGCCCTGGAAACTGATCTGCACGTGGCAGAGCCCGGCATCGGCGAGATCGCTGAGCTTCTCGCGCGTCAGCAGCACGGCCGAGGTGATCAGGTTGGTGTAGAGGCCGACGTCACTGGCATGCTTGACGAGGTCGACGAGGTCCTTGCGCGCCGTCGGCTCGCCGCCGGAGAAATGCACCTGCAGCACGCCGATCTCGGCAAGCTCGCTCAAGACCTTCTTCCATTCCTCGGTGGTCAGCTCCTTGCCCGAGCGATCGAGCTCGACCGGGTTGGAGCAGTAGGGGCATTGAAGCGGGCAGCGATGGGTGATCTCGAGCAGCACCGCGAGCGGAATGCCAAAGGTCTCCGCCGTCGAGCGCTGCTTCTCCAGCACCGCGAGGCTGTCGCTGGCATCAGGCGGGATCAAGGGGTTGCCGAGCACATCGCTCATGACGTCTTCTCCCGGGCCTCCGTGAGAAAGCCCTTGTCGGCGAGATCCTGCAGCATGACGATGACGTCGGCGAGGATCGCCTCGCGTGGCGCGGCGTATTTCACCGCCAACGCGTCCGCAATGTCGCCGACATTGCGCTCGCCGTTGCAGAGCTGCAAGACCTCAACGGCAATCTCGTCCGGCGCCAGCACGCGTTCCGGCGCCAGGATCACCCAGACCTTCCGCGTCTCGTCATATTTCAGCTTGGCATGCCGCGGCAGCACGGGGCGGCTCGTCTCGCTGACGCTGATGTTCCGCGGCCCGGCCATTGCAGCTCCTCTTCAGCCCGCTTTGGGCACGAACGCGCCCGGCGGAATGTTGCCCTCGACATAGGCGTGCTGAAGTGCGTCGAGTTGCACCCATAGCACGTTGGTCTTGAAGATCAGCGCGTTGCACACTTGCGCGCGCTGCTCCGGCGTCGTGGCATGCGCCTTGACATAGTCGAGCGCAAAGCCGGCATCGCGCGGCGCCTGCGCCAGGCGGCGCTTGAAGTAGCTCATGATGTCGGGGTTGACGAAATCATAGTGCTCCAGCATGCCGGAGATGCGTTCTTCATGCAGGTTCGGCGCGAACAGCTCGGTGAGCGAGGAGGCGATCGCCTCCAGCGGGCTTTTTTCGCGGCAGTAATGCACGTAGGCCTCCACCGCGAAGCGCGTCGCCGGCAAAATGCCTTCGGTCGATTCCACATAGGCCGTGTCGAGGCCGAGGCCTTCGGTCAGCTTCAGCCAACGCTCGATGCCGCCTTCGCTGCCGACATCGCCGTCATGGTCCTCGATGCGGTGGCGCCATTCCAGGCGCGTGGCGCGGTCGCGGAAACGCGAGATCACCACCGCGTCCTTGATCGGGATCGTGCTCTGGTAATAGTAGCGGTTCAGCGCCCAGGCCTGCACCTGGCCCTTGTTCAGCTTGCCGCCGTGCAGCAGCTTGTGGAACGGATGCAGGCTGTGATAGCGCGTCGCCCCGATATGGCGCAGCGTCGCCTCGAGCTCCTCGGCCGAGTTGAGCCTCAGATCCTTGCCGATCGAGAGCGCAGTCATTCCAGTCATTGACGCCGCATTCACAGCACGATCTCCGTTCCATCCGCCGGTATCTGCCAGCCCGCCGCCTCGACGGCCTTGCGCTCGGATGAGGTAGGTAGCAGCGCCGGGTTCGAGTTATTGATATGCAGAAATATCTTCCTGTCGATAGCGAGGTCGGCCAGCCGTGCGATGGCGCCGTCCTCGCCGGACATGGCGACATGTCCCATGCTCTTGCCGGTCTTGTGGCCGAGCCCGCATTTGATCATCTCGTCGTCCTGCCAGACCGTGCCGTCGAAGAACACGAGCGAAGCGCCGTCGATCTCGGCCTTCAGCGCGTCGGTCACCTCGGCGCAGGCGGCGATGAAGTAGAAGCACTTGCCGGTGGCCTTGTCGGTGATCTTCAGGCCCAGCGTGTCGCCGTCGCCGCTGTCCCCCCCGGGATGCGCCTTGCCTTCCAGATACCAGGCCGATTTGCCCGAGACTGCGAAGGAAAGCACCTCCAGTCCGGAGTGGGTGCCGTCGGGCAGGCGCGGCTCGAATGGCTCGCGGATTGCCATCGGCTGGCGCCGCACGTGCTTCTCGTTCAGCACGTTGAAGATGCTGTTGCTGGCAAGGATCGCCAGCACCTTCTCATGCGCATAGATCGTGAACGGCGAGCTCTCGCGCATCGAGAGCAGGCCGGCCACCGCATCCACTTCGCTGTTGGTCAGGATCACGCCCGCAATCGGCGTATGGCGCAGCGCCCCGGCCTTGGGGTGCAGTTGCGGCGTGGCATTCAGTTGCTGGCGGAGGTCCGGTGAGGCATTGATCAGGAACCAGTGCTCGCCATCGCCGCTGAAGGCGACCGAGGCCTGGGTTCTCAAGAGCTCATGGCCGTTCTCTCGGGCCGCCCGGCAGCCCTCGCAGCCGCAATTCCATTGCGGCACTCCGCCGCCGGCTGCGGCGCCCAGGACGACGACGCGAAGCATGATCCGTCTCCTGGAAGCAACGTCGCGAGGTGGATCTCAGGCCGACACGATTTCCCTCATTCGGAAACCGGTCGTGACCGAAAGACCCACCTGCGCTGAACACAGATCACCAACCGCTTACTTGCGGGTGGCGCTCACATACATGTTGATTTCCATGCCGCAGGGCACTTCGACGATCTTCGGGGCTTTCCAAGCCATTTTGGCACTCCATTTTCGCGAATTCGGACGTATCGCCCACCCGTTAAATTAATGCGCGCCGGGAAGTTCGCCAGTGAAATTTTCCCGAGAATCTCATGTTGCGCCGCGAAAAAAAGCCTTCGGGAACGCTCACTTCTGGGGCGCTGCCTTGCGTTCGGCGCATTCGGTCGCGAACCCTGTCCTGATAAAGCAGTTGTGAGTGCAGTGCAGCTTTCAATCCGGTACAGGCGACCCAACTGGATCTCGATGATGCCCAGATACTACTTCAATACCCGTATCGGCGACGAACTGATCGTGGATCCCGAAGGCGAGGATCTGCGCAACCCCGACCGCGCCTGGGAGGTCGCCCGCCAGATGATCCTTGAAGTGGTGAAATCCGAGGGCACCCAGCGCGCCCTGCTGGACGCCGTGATCGAGGTCACCGACGCCGAAGGCGAGATCGTGCTGGAGTTTCCCTTCACCGAGGCGCTGCTGGACATCCCGGACGCGTCCGCGACGCGGCATTAGCCCCCGCTCTCTCCCCGTCATTGCGACCGCAGCGACTTGTCCGACGAAGCCTTGGCGAAGGCGGAAGCAATCCAGAAACTCTCCGCGGAGGGAGTCTGGATTGCTTCGTCGCAAGGGCTCCTCGCAAAGACGACGGAGAATGAGGCACCACCCGGCGCCCCAGCGCCTTCGCCCCTGCGAAATCCGCATGGCTTTGCCGCGTTCCCGGCGCTAAAAGACGCCGGTTACACGGAGCAAGCCATGCAAGATCTCTGGCGCCTGTCGGCTGCCGACCTCGCCTCCCTCGTCAAGTCCAAAAAGGTGTCCGCC
The DNA here is from genome assembly GCF_014198295.1 of Bradyrhizobium sp. CIR18. Classification (NCBI taxonomy): domain Bacteria; kingdom Pseudomonadati; phylum Pseudomonadota; class Alphaproteobacteria; order Hyphomicrobiales; family Nitrobacteraceae; genus Bradyrhizobium; species Bradyrhizobium sp. CIR18. The sequence goes on from NZ_JACIHF010000002.1 coordinate 82,181, forward strand.
CGGGAGGCGGCCAAGGCCGGGCTCGCCCGCTTGGACGCCGTCAATCCCCAGCTCAACGCGGTGATCGACCACCGGCCAGACGACGTGCTCAAGCAGGCCGACGCCGTCGACGCCGCCATCGCGCGCGGCGAGGACTCCGGCGTGCTCGCCGGCGTTCCCGTCACCATCAAGGCCAATGTCGATCAGGAGGGCTTTGCCACCACCAACGGCCTCAAGCTCCAGCGCGATTTGATCGCGCGCGAGGACAATCCGGTGGTCGCCAATTTCCGGAAATCGGGCGCCATTCTCCTTGGCCGCACCAATTGCCCGGCCTTCTCGTATCGCTGGTTCACCACCAACCTCGTTCATGGCGACACCAAGAACCCGCGCGATGCCTCGCTGACCCCGGGCGGCTCGTCCGGTGGCGCCGGTTCGGCGGTCGCGGCCGGCATCGGCCACATCGCCCACGGCACCGACATTGCCGGCTCGATCCGCTATCCCGCCTATGCCTGCGGTGTGCACGGCCTGCGCCCGACGCTCGGCCGCATCCCCGCCTTCAACCCGGCGCTGCCGGAGCGTCCGATCGGGCCGCAGATCATGGCGGTCTCGGGTCCCCTGGCGCGCACCGTCAACGACCTCAGGATTTCACTGGCTGCGATGTCGGCCCGCGACATCCGTGATCCCTGGTTCGTGCCGGTGCCGCTGGAAGGCCCCGCACGGGACAAGCGCGCCGCGCTCTGCCTCAATCCTGGCGGCCTTGCGACGACGCCGGAGGTGAAGGCGGCGGTGAGCGATGCCGGCAAGCGGCTGGAGCGCGCGGGCTGGACCGTCGACATCATCGAGGACACGCCGCCGATGCGCGAGGCGGTCGAGTGGCAGATCAAGCTCTGGCTCGGCGACGGCTACGAGGCCCAGCTCGAGATGGCCGAGCGCGAGGGCGATCCCGGCGCGCTGGCGTGCCTGCGCGGCAACCGCGCCAGGGTCACGCCGATGGACCAGGCCAATTACGCCAAGGCGCTGACCCGAAGAGCCACGCTGACCCGCGACTGGATGCAATTCTTCGAAAAGTACGCGGTGCTGCTGACGCCGGTGTCCGGCGAGCTGCCGTTCCCCGATCATCTTGATCGCAAGGACGACGAGTCGTTCAAGCGGGTCTGGGAAGCGCAGCTGCCGCAGATCGCCATTCCCTTCATGGGTCTGCCGGGCCTTGTGGTCTCCACCGGTCTCGTCGGCAAGGCGCCCGTCGGCGTGCACATCGTCTCCGGCCGCTATCGCGAGGATTTGTGCCTGCTCGCAGGCGAGGCGATCGAGGCGGGCGGCGTGCCGCCGTCGCCGATCGATCCCGTGGGTTAGCGATGTCCGTGATCTACGATTTCAAGGCCAACTCGCTTGCCGGCGAGGAGGTCGCCCTGAAACGTTTCGAGGGGCAGGTGCTGCTGATCGTCAACACCGCGAGCAAATGCGGCTTCACGCCGCAATATCGCGGCCTGGAAGATCTGCATCGCGATCTCTCGCCGCGCGGCTTCTCGGTGCTCGGCTTTCCCTGCAACCAGTTCGGCGCGCAGGAGCCGGGGCGGGCGGACGAGATCCAGGCGTTCTGCTCGACCCATTACGACGTCACCTTCCCGCTGTTCGAGAAGATCGACGTCAACGGCGCCAATGCGCACCCTCTGTATGAGTACCTGAAACGTCAGCAATCCGGGCTTCTCGGCGCCGCCATCAAATGGAATTTCACCAAATTCCTGGTGGACCGTGCCGGCAAGGTGGTCGCGCGCTACGCGCCGACCGCGCGGCCCGAAGGATTGCGGAATCAAATCGAAACACTGTTGTGAGCGAGACAATCATGAGCGACGAATTCCCGGACCGCCTGTCGGTCGATCCGAACAGCCCCTATTACAACGCGGACATCCTCGCGCGCGACGTCGGCATCCGCTTCAAGGGCGTCGAGAAGACCAATGTCGAGGAATACTGCATCAGCGAAGGCTGGGTCCGCGTCACCGCCGGCAACGCCAAGGATCGCCACGGCAACCCGCTGACCATCAAGGTGCACGGCCCGGTGGAGCCGTATTTCAGGGATAAGAAATAGACCGCCGTCATTCCGGGGCGATGCGAATCCGCCGCGCGTCCAAATGCAAGACCGTCACCCTGAGGTGGCCGCTCCTTCAGCGGCCCTCGAAGGGCGACAGCCCGGCTGCACCTCGGCCGTTCATCCTTCGAGGCTCCCGATGGGGCGCTGAGCGCCCCATCACTCGCACCTCAGGATGACGGGGAGACAGTCCGGCGAATTCCTCTCAACACCCAAGGCCGCCCCATGTCCGTCCGCATCGTCGACGTCCGCGAAATTACAAAACCGATCTCCTCGCCGATCCGCAACGCCTATATCGACTTCACCAAGATGACGACGAGCCTCGTCGCCGTCGTCACCGATGTGGTGCGCGACGGCAAGCGCGTGATCGGCTACGGCTTCAACTCCAACGGCCGTTACGGGCAGGGCGGCCTGATCCGCGAACGTTTTGCCTCGCGCATCACCGAGGCCGATCCGAAGTCGCTGCTGAATGCGGCTGGCGACAATCTCGACCCCGACAAGGTCTGGGGCGCGATGATGACCAACGAGAAGCCGGGCGGCCATGGCGAGCGTTCGGTCGCGGTCGGCACCATCGACATGGCGGTTTGGGACGCGGTGGCGAAGATCGCGGGCAAGCCGCTGTTCCGCCTGCTCGCCGAGCGTCACGGCGTCAAAGCCAATCCGCGCGTGTTCGTCTACGCCGCCGGTGGCTATTACTATCCCGGCAAGGACCTCTCGATGCTGCGGGCTGAGATGCGCGGCTATCTCGATCGCGGCTACAATGTCGTCAAGATGAAGATCGGCGGCGCTGATATCGACGAGGACCGCACCCGCATCGAGGCGGTGCTGAAGGAGATCGGCAAGGAGGCGCAGCTCGCCGTCGACGCCAACGGCCGCTTCAATCTCGAGACCGGCATCGCCTATGCCAAGATGCTGCGGGACTATCCCTTGTTCTGGTACGAGGAAGTCGGCGATCCCCTCGACTATGCGCTGCAGGCCGCGCTCGCCGAATTCTATCCGGGCCCGATGGCCACAGGCGAGAATCTCTTCAGCCACCAGGATGCCCGCAATCTGATCCGCTACGGCGGCATGCGCCCCGACCGCGACTGGCTGCAATTCGACTGCGCGCTGTCCTATGGCCTCTGCGAATACCAGCGCACGCTGGAAGTCCTGAAGACCCACGGCTGGTCCCCCAGTCGCTGCATCCCGCACGGCGGCCACCAGATGTCGCTCAACATCGCAGCCGGCTTAGGCCTCGGCGGCAATGAGAGCTATCCCGACCTGTTCCAGCCCTACGGCGGCTTCCCGGATGGCGTGCGCGTCGAGAACGGCCACATCACCATGCCAGACCTTCCGGGCATCGGCTTCGAGGGCAAGTCGGATCTCTACAAGGAAATGAAGGCGCTGGCGGAGTAGGGGTTGCTAAGCGCGAGTGGCGCGCGACAATCGCGCCACTTACTCGGTGTCGTCCCTGCGAAAGCAGGGACCCATAACCCCAGGGAGAGGTTAGGGAGCGAGCTGACACCGAGTCTTCGCCAAACCCAATCCTGTGGTTTTGGGTCCCGGATCTGCGCTCCGCTTCGCTGCGCTTGTCCGGGACGACGACTGACTGTGTGGCTTACGACAACCGCATATCCAGCAGCCGTCGCCCTTCGCCCTTCAGCAGCTTCTTCACCGCACTGGACGCCACCACCTCGCCGTCGTTCGCATACGCTTCGTGGTTCTTCTCGATGTCGTCGAGGCGATAGAGGTAGTTGACCATCACGCCGGCGGATTCCCGCACGCCCTTCGGCGAGAGATCGCCCAGCCAGTTGATGCGCTCCAGCCTGGCGCCATTGCCGAGATGGAAGCGGGCGACGGAATCGATCAGCTTGCCCTTCGGCGTGCGCGCCTTGAGGAAGTAGTGTGCCGCGAGCGGCTCGATCACGGCGCGGAGCTGTGCCGTCGTCTCGGGGCTCTCGAACCATTTGGGATCGTCGAGGCGCTTCAGCACCTCGCGGTCCTCGTCGGACAGCGGCAAGTCCTTGTCCTGCTTCAGCCATGGCATGAAACCCGGCACCGGCGACAGCGTCACGAAAGTGTCGAGCTTGGGCGTTTCACGGCGCAGCTCTTCGACCACCTGCTTGATCAGGAAGCTGCCGAAGGAGATGCCGCCGAGACCGCGCTGGGTGTTGGAGATCGAATAGAACACGGCGGTGCGCGCGCGCTCGATCGGCAGATGCTGGCGGTCGACTGCAAGCAGCGGCGCAATCGCGCCCGGGATGGTCTCGGTCAGCGCCACCTCGACGAAGATCAAGGGCTCGTCGACCATCGCGGGATGGAAGAAGGCGTAGCAGCGGCGGTCGACCGGATCGATGCGGCGGCGCAGATCGTCCCAGTCGGAGATCTCGTGCACGGCCTCGTAGCGGATGATTTTTTCGAGGATGTTGGCCGGGGACGACCAGTCAATCCGGCGCAGCACGAGAAACCCCCTGTTGAACCACGAAGAGAGAAGATGCGAGACGTCGCGATCGAGCGCGGCGAGGTCGGTGTGGCCGTTCATCATGCCGAGCAGATCGGCGCGCATGTTGACGAGATCGCCGGTGCCGCCGGGCGCACGGTTGAGGCGACGGATCAGCTCCTGCCGCCGCGGCTCCGAGGCGAAATGCAGCGAGCTCGCGTCCTCGTCGCTCGGCGCGGCGCGCCATTTCTCGATCGCCTTGGCCAGGCGCTCCCGGTCCGGGCCGAAATCGCGCACCAGTCCGTCGAAGAAGGCGCGGCGTCCCGCCGCATCCAGCTCACGGTAGATGTCGAGCACCTCACGCGCGATGGCGATGCCCGATGCCTCGCCCCGGCCCGACAGCAGCGCATCGCAGAGATCGATCAGCCCGTCGGCATCCCGTCTGGTGTCGGCGGACTCGCCGCGACGAAGCAGGGTGCGGCCGCGCTCGGAGATCGTGGCGAGCAGGTCGGAGAAGAAGGCGTTGGCCATCGGGGCTTTCGTATCAGGTTTGTGCGTTGCCGAAGCTTACACGGGATTTGGGCGGAAACCGATCACAATCAAGCGGAGGAATGCGGCAACTTTAGTTGGGCCGTGCGTTTGGGGAATGACGGCATAGCGTGGGCGTTGAGGGAGCGGGTGTGCTCACCCCAAACGAGCTGCCGTAGGGTGGGCAAAGGCGCCCTTGCGCCGTGCCCACGATCCTTTGACTGCAGCGAAGAAACCGTGGGCACGCTTCCGCCTTCGCTCTTCGAGCTACGGCGGCGCTTTGCCCACCCTACGAGTTCTGTGCTCGCATACCGAGGCTGCCTCAAGCTTTGCCGGCAAACTCCGTCGGCGTCCGCCCGGTCACTCGGCGGAACGCGGCCGAGAACGCGGGCACGCTGGCATAGCCGAGCTGGGTTGCCAGCTGCTTCACCGACACATTCGCATCCGTCGACAGGCGCTGGATCGCCGCAGCAATCCGCGCGCGCTGGCACCAGCTCTTGAAGCTCAGCTGCGTTTCCGTCGAGAACAGCCGCGACAGCGTCCGCGCGGAAGTTCCGACCTCGCGCGCGAGCGTGTCGATGTCGTGCAGGCCGGTCGGATCGTCGAGCACGATCAGGGCGGCGCGGCGGCAGCGCGACTCGCGCGGCAGCGGCACGAAGGTCGCGGAATCCTCAGCCTGGTGCAATTCCAGCATGACGAGGCGAACCAGCAGCTCGGTGCGCTCCTCCGTGTTGCGCGCGTCGAACAGCGCCAGGATCGCCTGATTGAGCAGCGGCGACACCCGCACCACGAATTCCCGGGTCAGGCCGTCATAGCGCTGCTCGCGCTTGAGCCAGGACAGGTCGAAATACAGCGTGCGCATCTCGATGTCGGCGAGCAGATCGATGGCATGCTGGAGCCCGGCCGGGACCCAGACCGCGCGGTCCGGCGGCACCAGCCAGCGTCCCCCCGGCGTCGTCACCTGCATGGTGCCCTTGGCCGCATAGATCAGCTGCGCCTCGCGGTGCAAATGCGGATCGATCCGCAAACCCTTAGGGTAGTCGCGCGCGACCAGGTGCACGCCCGCGGGCGAGCGATGGTTGCTCCGGACCTCCCGCAGGATTGGCGTTTCCAAGATTGGCGTTTCCAAGACAGTCATTGGCAGCATCCCGTCATGGGGAGGACATATAACTCATTTCGGAGCAGGAGAGGATTCGTATGAACAGCCCCAGCCGGGTCATCGGTTTCGTCAACGCAGGCCATTTCATCGACCATTATTCGATGCTGATCTTCGCCGCCGCCGTCATCATCATGGGGCCGGCGCTCGGCATGGCCTATTCGGAACTTCTGCCCTACGCGACACCTGGCTTTGTGGCTTTCGGCGCCGGCTCGCTGCTCACCGGCTGGCTCGGCGACCGCTGGAGCCGCCGCCACATGATGCTGATCTTCTTCGTCGGCATCGGCCTCTCCATGATCGCGGTCGGCTTCGTGCAGACCCCGGCGCAGCTCGGCGCGGCGTTGCTGGCGATCGGCATCTTTGCCTCGATCTACCATCCCGTCGGCACCGCCATGATCGTGTCCTATGCCGACCGGCTCGGCCGCGAGATGGGGATCAACGGCGTTTGGGGCAATCTCGGCGTGGCCTCATCGGCGCTGGTGACAGGCGTGATCGGCCAATATCTCGGCTGGCGTTTCGCCTTCATCGTTCCCGGCGTGGTCACGATCCTGATCGGCGTCGCCTTTGCGATGATGGTCGTGCACGAGGACCGCAAGGGCACCAAGCAGGCCGCGGCGCAGGCGCGGGTGGCCAAGCAGGACATGTGGCGCGTGGTGCTGTCGCTGCTGATCGTGGTGATCGCGATCTCCACGACTTTCAACGCGGTCACCGTGGCGCTGCCAAAGCTGTTCGCGGAGCGTCTCGCGGATTTGACGAAGAGCCCGGCGCTGCTCGGAATCATTGCGGCCTGCGTCTACGTGTTCGGCGCGATGACGCAGTACACGATCGGCCGGCTGCTCGACCGCTACTCGCTGAAGACGGTGGCGTTGCCGCTGTCCTTCATGCTGGCGCCGTTCCTCTATCTGGCCGCCAGCCTGAACAATCTGCCGCTGATCCTGGTCTCGATCGGCATCGTCATGGGCGCATTCGGGCAGGTCACGGTGAACGATGCCATGGTCGGCAAGTACACCAGCGAGGAATGGCGCTCGCGCGCCTACGCCGTGCGCTACTTCATCGGCTTCACCGCGGCCGGCGCCTCGGTCGGCCTGGTCGCCTGGCTCTACGAGCAGGGCGGGTTCGTCACCATGCTGCACGCCTTCGCCGCGCTCTGCCTGCTGGCAATCGCAGCCGCCATCATCCTGCCGCGCGAGATCCGGACGCCACAGCCGGTGTGAGGCGCCTCGTGTCCCGGACAAGCCGCAACGCGTGAGCGTTGCAGCGCAGAGCCGGGACCCAGAGTTGCGAGTCCCCTTCGCCAAGGCTTCGGCGGACAAGTCGCTTCGCTCGCAATGACGGTGAATATCCCGCCCCGTCAACCGGGAACCCGCTCCACGTCCCGCGGGTTCTATCCTCGTGGCCCCAACCTCGGGGCAGGCAAAGGGGGAAAGACACCTGCATGCCATGGCGCCTGCTCCGTCCGGTCGGCCTCGTCCCCGCGGCGCTTGTCCTCACCACCATTGCGGCCGGTGCCGAGGGCGGCAAATCGGCCGGCCCGTCCGAATTCCTGCTGGTGGCGCAGATCGTGCTGTTGATCGCTGTGGGGCGCGGTCTTGGCGAGATCATGCAGCGGATCGGCCAACCCTCGGTGATCGGCGAGTTGCTCGCGGGCATCATCCTCGGACCGTCGCTATTCGGCTGGATCTGGCCCGAAGCGCAGCACGCGATCTTCCCCAAGACCCCCGAGCAGAAGGCGATGATCGACGGCATTGCCCAGTTCGGCATCCTGCTCCTGCTGCTGCTCACCGGCATGGAGACCGACCTCAAGCTGGTCCGGAAAGTCGGCAGGGCCGCGATCGCGATCTCGATCGCCGGCATCCTCGTGCCCTTTGCCTGCGGCTTCGCGCTCGGAGAGTTTCTGCCCGATGCGCTACTGCCCGATCCGCAAGCCCGCCTCGTGGCCTCACTGTTCATGGGCACGGCGCTGTCGATCTCCTCGGTCAAGATCGTCGCGGTGGTGGTGCGCGAGATGAATTTCATGCGCCGCAATGTCGGGCAGATCATCGTGGCGACCGCCGTCATCGACGACACCATCGGCTGGATCATCATCGCCGTCATCTTCAGCCTGGCCTCGCACGGTACGCTGGATATAGCCTCGGTGGCGAAAGCCGTGCTGGGCACGCTCGCCTTCCTGGCCGTCAGCTTCACCATCGGCCGCCGCCTGGTGTTCCAGCTGATCCGCTGGGCCAACGACAATCTCGTCAGCGCGGCGGCGGTGATCACGGTGATCCTGCTGTTGATGAGCGTGATGGCGCTGATCACGCATCTGATCGGCGTGCACACCGTGTTAGGTGCCTTCGTCGCCGGCATCCTGGTCGGGGAATCCCCGATCCTGACGCGGCAGATCGACGAGCGCCTGCGCGGGCTGATCTCCGCCTTCTTCATGCCGGTGTTCTTCGGCCTTGCCGGCCTCAGCGCTGATCTGTCGGTGCTGCGTGATCCCAATCTCTTGATGCTCACCGGCCTGCTGGTCGTGATCGCCAGCGTCGGCAAGTTCGGCGGCGCCTTCGTCGGCGGCACATTGGGGGGCCTGAACCATCGGGAATCGCTGGCGCTGGCGAGCGGCATGAATGCCCGCGGCTCGACCGAGGTGATCATCGCGACCATTGGCCTGTCCATCGGCGTGCTGAGCCAGAACCTGTTCACGATGATCGTGACCATGGCGATCGTGACCACGATGGCGATGCCGCCGATGCTGCGCGCGGCGCTGGCAAGGCTGCCGATGAACAAGGACGAGAAAGAGCGGCTGGAGCGGGAGGAGTTCGAGAAGCGCGGCTTCCTCGCCAATCTCGAGCGCCCTCTGCTGGCGGTGGACGAAAGCGCCAACGCCACCTTTGCCGCGCACATCGCCGGCCTGATCGCCGGCATGCGCGGCCTGCCGATCACCGTCCTGCATATCGGCAAAAGCGCGAAGGAGCGGGAGAAGGGCCGCGACCAGGAGGAGAGCCACGAAGCGGTGGTGAAGAAAGCCGCCGAAGTCGTGTCCGCCCATGGCGACGGCGAGGCCGGCAACGTCGATGTCGTCACCCGCGCGCGGCAGGCGGAGCTCGGCGAGACCATCGCCGATGAAGCGCGCAAGGGTTTTGATCTTCTGGTGGTTGGCATCGACAAGGTCATCGCGACCAAGGACCGTTTCGACCGGAGGATCGACGACATCGCCGCGAAGTTCGAAGGGCCGCTCGCGATCGTCGCGGCCAAGGGCAAGCACCTGAAGCAGCCGGCGCCCGAGGCGCTCAACATCCTCGTTCCGGTCTCCGGCAGTGGCATCTCCAAGCGCGGCGCCGAGGTCGCGGTCGCGTTGGCGCAAGGAGGATCAGGCTCGCTGCGAGTGATCTATGTCGCGACCACGCGCGACAAGGGCGCGCAGCGTGGCGCCTCCCGTGGCCTCGGCCAGGAGGCGGGCATTCTCAAGGACGCCAGCGATCTCGCCGCCCGCTATGACGTTGACATCACCACCACGCTGCGGGTGAACCGGGCGCCCGAAGCCGCGATCCTGCGCGAGATCGACACCACCGACGTCGATCTCGTCGTCATGGGCGTCGACCGCATCCAGGCCGACCACCTCTCCTTCGGCGGCGTCGCCGACGCCGTGCTCCGGCAGTCGAAAGTCTCGGTGCTGCTGGTGTCGAGCGGCGAGGCAAGGCAGGCTCCGGCGGAGAAGGCTTAAGGTCGGCTGCATCCGCGCAGCTGGTGCGCTCCCTCTCCCGCTTGCGGGAGAGGGTTGGGGAGAGGGCTGTCTCCGCATTGGGACATTCACCCAGAGGTGAGAGCCCTCACCCGGCGCTACGCGCCGACCTCTCCCGCAAGCGGGAGAGGTTACTCCGAACTCACGGCGCCGCTGATCCAAACCAACCCTTACTACTTCACCTCCGCCACAGCCTCCACCTTCACCGCTTTCTTGCTCGCCCGCCAGTTCTCGAAACGCTGCACCACCACGAAGAAGGCAGGCACGAACAGCACGGCGAGGCAGGTCGAGGCCAGCATGCCGGAGAAGACGGTGATGCCGATCGACTTGCGCGCGCTGGCGCCGGCGCCGGTGGCGAGCACCAGCGGCACCACACCGAGGATGAAGGCGAAGGAGGTCATCAGGATCGGGCGGAAGCGCGCACGCGCCGCCTCGATCGCGGCCTCCACCACCGGCTTGCCGTCGCGGCCGTGCAGCTCCAGCCCGACCTCGACGATCAGGATCGCGTTCTTGGCCGACAGCGCGATCAGGAGGATCAGCCCGATCTGGCAATACAGGTTGTTGTCGATCTTGAGCCCGGAGAGGATCAGCATCGGCCCCAGCAGCGACAGCGGCACCGCGAGGATCACCGAGATCGGCGCGTACCAGCTCTCATACTGCCCGGCGAGCACGAGATAGACCAGCAGCATGGCAAGGCCGAACACCCAGTAGATCTGGTTGCTGACCGCCTTCTCCTGATAGGACATCGCCGTCCACTCATAGCCGGTGCCCGGCGGCAGCGTCTTGTCGGCGATCTCCTCCATCAGCTTCAGCGACTGGCCGGAGGAGTATCCCTGCGCCGGCAGGCCGATCACGGTCGAGGACGGATAGAGATTGTAGAGGCTGATCAGTGACGGTCCGGTGGCCGGCGTGATCTTGGCGACGGTGCCGATCGGGATCATGTCGCCGTTCGAGTTGCGCACCTGCATGTTGGCGATGTCGCGCTCGGTGACGCGGAAGGCGGGATCGGCCTGGGTGTAGACCTGGAACACACGGCCGAACTTGTTGAACTGGTTGACATAGGACGAGCCGAGATAGGTCGACAGCGCCGAGAACACCTGGTCCGTCGTGACGTGCAGCGTCTGGGTTTTGACCCGGTCGATCTCGACGTTGAACTGCGGCACCGAGGAGCGGAACGAGGACTGCACGCGCTGCAGCGCGCTCTGGCTCTGGCCGTTGCTGACCATCGCGCCGGTGATCGCCTGCAGCTTGGCGAAATCGCTGTTGCCGTCGCGCAGCTCGACCTGCATCGAGAAGCCGGCGGCGTTGCCGATGCCCTGGATCGGCGGCGGCGGCAGCACCAGCGTGCGCGCCTCCATGATGGTGGCGAGCTTGTCGTTGAGCCCATAGACCAGCGAGCGCAGATCCTCGCCGGGTCCTTTGCGCGCATCCCAATCCTTCAGGATGATGTAGGCGACGCCGGCATTGGCAAGGCTGGCGCTGTTGTCGAGCGCGGAGATGCCGGCGATGGTGATGACCTGCGCCACGCCGGGCGTCTCCTTGATCAGCCCGCTCGCTCTGTCGAGCACGGCTTGCGTCCGCTCCAGCGCGGCGCCGTCGGGCAACTGCACGGCGGCGATCAGATAGCCCTGGTCCTCGATCGGCAGGAAGCCGGTCGGCACCCGCGACAGGCCGTAGCCGCTGGCGCCGATCACCAGCAGCGCGAACGCGACCGAGATGGTGGCGTGCTTCACGAGGAAGGTGATCAGTCGTGTGTAGCCGCGCTCGACGCGGTTATAGACCGCGTTGAAACCTCTGTAGAAGAAATTGCGCTGCTCGGGCGGCACCGTCGGCCGCAGCCACAGCGCGCATTGCGTCGGCTTCAGTGTCGCCGCGTTGATGGCGGAGAGCAGCGCAGTCGCCGCGATCACCAGCGCGAATTGCGAATAGATGCGCCCGGTGAGCCCCGCGAGGAACGAGGCCGGCAGAAACACCGAGATCAGCACCAGCGTGATGCCGACGATCGGCGCGAACAGCTGGTCCATCGCCTTGATCGCGGCGTCGTGGCCGTTCATGCCCTGCTCGATGTTGTGGGCGGCGCCTTCCACCACGACGATGGCGTCATCGACCACGATGCCGATCGCGAGCACGATCGCGAACAGCGTCGACATGTTGATGGTGAAGCCGAGCGCCGCCATCGCGGCGAAGGCGCCGATGATGGTGACAGGCACGGTCGTCGCCGGCACCAGCATCGCGCGCCAGTCCTGCAGGAACACGAGGATCACGACCAGCACCAAGAGGCCGGCCTCGATCAGGGTCATGTAGACCTCGTGCACCGAGGCCTCGACGAATTTGGTGGTGTCGAACGGCGTGTCGTATTTGATGCCTTCCGGGAACCGCTTGGCGAGGTCCGCCATCTTCTTCTCGACGGCCTGCTCGACCTGGAGCGCGTTGGCGCCGGGCGACTGGAATACGCCGATGCCGACGGCCGGTTGCTTGTTGAGCGAAAAGATCTGGCTGTAGGTCTGCGCCCCCAGTTCGACCCAGCCGACGTCGCGCACCCGCGTGACGTCGCCGCTGCTGCCCGACTTGACGATGATGTCCTCGAACTGGCTGGTGTCGTCGAGCCGTCCGTTGACGTTGAGCGTGTACTGGAACGCCTGTCCCGGCGGTGTCGGCGGCGCGCCGACCTGGCCGGCGGAGACCTGCTGGCTCTGCTGCTGGATTGCGTTGATGACGTCCTGCGGCACGAGGCCACGGACCTGCAGCTTGTTCGGATCGAGCCAGACCCGCATCGAATACTGGCCGGCGCCGAACACGGTGACGTTGCCGACGCCGGGCAGGCGGGAGAGCTCGTCGCGGATGTTGATGGTGGCGTAATTGCTCAAATAGAGGCTGTCGTATCTCGAATCCGGTGAGGTCAGCGTCACGAACAGCAGGATCGAGGTCGACCGCTTCTGCACGGTGACGCCCTGGTTCTGCACGGCCTGCGGCAATTGCGACAACGCGCTGGAGACGCGGTTCTGCACCAGCACCTGCGCGAAGTTGAGGTCGGTGCCGATCTTGAAGGTCACGGTCAGCGTATAGGTACCGTCGGAGCCGCTGTAGGACTGCATGTAGAGCATGTCCTCGACGCCGTTGACCTGCTGCTCGATCGGCAGCGCCACGGTGTCGATCACGGTCTTGGCGCCGGCGCCGGGATAGCGAGTGGTGACCTGCACGGTCGGCGGCACCACGTCGGGGTATTGCGCGATAGCGAGATTGAACAGCGCGACGCCACCGATCAGGATCATCAACAGCGCGATGACGTTCGACAGGACCGGCCGCTCGATGAAGAATTTTGAGATCATGGCTGGCGCTCCTACTTGGCAGACGCCTGCGGCTGCTCGATCTTCGTTGTTTGCGGATCGATCTTCTGGCCAGGGATCACCCGCAGCAGTCCCGCGATGACGACGCGGTCGTCCGGCTTCAAGCCGCTTTCGATGACGCGCAGGCCGTTGTCGACGGGGCCGATCTGCACCTTGCGCTGCTCGACGACGTTGTCGCCGTTGACCACCAGCAGATAGCGGCCGCCCTGGTCGCTGCCGAGCGCGGTGTCGGGGACGAGCAGGGCGCTCTTCTCCTGGTCGAAGGGCACGCGCACCCGGACGAAATAACCGGGCAGCAGCACCCGCTTGTCGTTGGGCACGACGCCGCGCACCGCGAGCGTGCCGGTTGATGTATTGAGGGTCGGCGAGACGTAGTCGAGCTTGCCCTCATGCGGATAGCCGGTCTCGGTCTGCAGTCCCACCTGAATCGGGAATTGCTTCATGTCGGCGGGGGTCAGTCCGCGGCGGGCCGCTTCGGCGCGGATGCGCAGCACGTCCTGCTCGTTGACCGTGAAGTTCACCCAGATCGGGTCCATGGCGACGATGGTCGCGAGCTGGGTTGGCGAGGAGACGCCGACGAGCTCGCCGACCGAGACCAGGTGGGCGCTGACGATGCCGTCGAACGGCGCTGTCACCCTGGTGTAGCCGTAATTGACCTCGGCCAGCCTCGTATTGACCTGGGCCTGCTGGAGGTTGGCCTGAGCGTTGTCGCGGGTCGATGTCGAGGTGTCCAGGGTGGATTGCGAGACCGCCTGGCGCTGCACGAGCTCGACCTGCCGCTTGAAATCGGCTTCGGCCTGCTTGACCGTGGCCTGCGCGCCGACCTCGGCCGCCTTCGCCTGCTCGACCTTGAGCTTGTAGGTCTCGGGCTCGATCGTGAACAGCTGGGTGCCCTGCTTGACGAAGGCGCCGTCCTGATAGTCGATTGATTGCAGGAAGCCCTGCACCCGCGCCACGAGATCGACGCTCTTGATCGGCGCGGTGTTGCCGGTGGCTTCGATGTAGCGCGTGACCGGACGCTGCACGGGCGTTGCCACGTCCACCTTCGGTGGCGGCGGTGCCACGAACGTGTTTTTGTCCTCGCAACCGACCAGCGCGACCACGGCCGCAGCGGCGGCCAGTGTCCGCCCGGCCTGTCTCCACGCTTCATTGCGCCGTGCAGGAGATGCAGGATTCGATGAGGTCATTCGCTAGCCCCCGAGTATCGTCTGTCGGTGCGGCAGGCTACCAACAAATGACCGTCCGTGGAACACCATAGCCATGGCAGTCGCCGGCCTTGCGCTGCACAGGGCGGTGTGGCCTTTGACAGATTTGTCATGACAAAACGCTTTTCACCGAGCGCACGATCGACCAGAATTGTGTCAAAGACCGTGTGACGCTACGCGAGTCAGCCGGGAAGAAGCCAAGAAGAAAAGAAGAAAAGGTGAGGAGAACATGACATGCCCACGTCCCTCCACTCGGGCCTTGCTGGCCTCGTTCTCGCAGCGATGGTCGCCATGCCGGCGCTAGCAGACGGTCTGAAGGACGAGATCGCACCGACCGGCAAGCTGCGGGTCGCGATCGCCATCAGCCCCGCAGGCGGCGCATTCTGGTCGACCAAGACCGAAGCCGGCTATGCCGGCGTTCCCGTCGATCTCGGCAAGGCGATGGCCGCCCAGCTCGGCGTCCCCGTCGAATATGTCGTCCACCAGAACTCCGGACAGATCACCGACGCGGCTGGCAAAGGCACTTGGGATGTCACCTGGCTTCCTAAAGATCCCGAGCGCGAGACCAAGATGCTGTTCGGCCCGATCTACGAGGTCGCCGACGCCACCTACATCGTCAAGCCCGGCTCGAACGTCAGCAATTTTGCGACGCTCGACCAGCCCGGATTCAAGGTCGCGGCCGTCAACGCCACCACCACCATGCGCGGTGCGATCGCGCATCTGAAGCATGCAAAGGTCACGGGCTATCAGACCTATGACGAGATCTTCGGCCTGCTCAGGAGCGGCGAGATCGACGCCTTCGCGCTGTCGCGCGACCAGCTCAACAAGATGGCCCAGAAGATTCCGGGGACAAAGGTGCTGGACGAGACGTTCAAGAAGACAGTGACCGCCGTCGCCGTGCCGCTCGGCCATGAGCAGCCCTTGGCCTTCGTCACCAAATTCATGACCGAGGCCACAACGAACGGCACGCTGCGGAAGGCCTATGACAATAATGGTTTGAAGGATTCGCCGATCCGGACGGAGTAATGCGCGCGGCTCCATGACAAGAGAGATTCAGATTCGCGCCTTCTCACCGCCCGATGCAGTTCCTGTGCGGGAGCTGTTCATCCGGGTAAATCGTCTGTTGGCGCCAGCGCGCTTGGAGGAGGCGTTTGAAAGATACATTAGTCGCTCGCTCGCAGAGGAGATAGATCGGCTCTCCGATTATTATTCGAGCCGGAACGGCGGTTTTTGGGTCGCTGTCGATGGCGACGAAATCGTTGGTATGTTTGGACTAGAGGCCCTTGGCGAGCATGCGATGGAGTTACGGCGCATGTACGTCGCTCCCGCGGCGCGGCGCCGCGGCATTGCGCGAAAGATGCTGGCGTTTGCCGAGCAGGAGTGCCGCCATCGCGATCGTCTGCAGTTGCAGCTGAGTACGTCCGAGCTTCAGGAGGATGCGCTGGCGCTGTATCGTAACGCGGGATATGAGAACGTGCGCGAAGAGATCGCCGATGCCTCCAGCAACAAGACGCTGGGCGGCGGCATTCGCCGCTACCATTTCACCAAGCGACTTTGAGGCGGATTTCTTCGCCTTCCCGAAGACGCTGACAGACAGCTACAGGCCGGAGACTTAGGTCACTCTTTCCGCATGCCAGGCCGCTAGCACGTCCCGCTCTTCATCGGCGGTAAGCCCGACGACCGGGCCGTCGCTGGCGCGAAGCCAATGCAGCGTATCGCGCGCGGTGTCTCCCGGCGGTCGCGAGATCAATCCGGCCGCGCGCGCGGGCGAGGTGTCGCGAGTCAGGAAACCGGCGAAGTCGGGCAGCGGCAGCCACAGCGGTAATGACCGCGGACCCGCCCAGCGCCGCACGTCGTGTGCCTCGAGAAACGCCCGATCGACCCAGGTGAATGTGCAGGATGCGTTCAGCGCCGATGCGCATTCGGCCATGAACTCGCCGCGTGAGCGCACTGGTCCAATCCCGTCATAGATGCCGGTGAGCCGAACTTCCGCCGCATCCACGATCCATTGCGCAAGATCCCGGACATCGATGAACTGGACGGCGTCGTCAGGCGATCCCGGCGCCAGCACCTCGCCGCCGCGCGCGAGCCGCGCCGGCCAATAAGCGAAGCGCCCGGTCGGGTCCTCCGGCCCTGCGATCAGGCCGGCACGGCAGATGAAGGCATCGCCGCCGACCGCCTGTTCGCAGGCGACCTTGGCCGCGCCGTAAATGGCATCGGTGCTGTGCTCCAGATCCTCGGCCGCAGGCTCGCGCAATGGCGCCGTGTCGGCGCGCTGTCCCGGTATCCGGTTGTCCGCATACACGCTGATCGTGGAGACGAAGGTCCAGTGCACGCCCGGCCGCTTCAGCGCCGCGACCGCGCGGCGGACCTGGCCGGGATGACGCGAGACGTCGACGACAGCGTCGAACGTCTCGCCGACGAGCGGCGCAAGACCGTCAGCTACGTCGCGATCGATCCGCACAAAGCGTGCGCCCGGGGCGATCGGCCCCGCGAGCCCGCGGGCTGCGCAAGTCACGTCGTGGCCTGTGGCGCAGGCGTGAGTGGCGATCGCGCGCCCGAGAAACTGGCTGCCGCCGAGAATGAGCATGCGCATGACATTGTCCGTGCCGTCGATGAGATCGCGAGGCTACAATTTCCGGTAGCATTTGCAACCGATCGTTAGCGCGGCTTGATCTCCGCGTATTTCGCCATCGCCTTCTCGAACTTGCGGTTGAACAGCCACATCGCGGCGAGGATCTCGCGGAAGCTGGCCGAGCTGCGCGCCCGGTCGGCCTGTCCGAAAGCAAAGATGCTGTTGTTGCGCAGATGCTTCATGATGGTCGGGCTCGACACCCTGTAGTTCAGGAGGTCGCCCGACTTCAGCGCCGATCTCGTCGGGGTGGGCACGATCTGGATCAATTCGAACAGCTTCATCTGGTCGATCGGCTCGGGCAGCGTCTTCACGATTCCAGGGATCTCACGGAATACATCCGCATGTGCGTTCATCAGCCCGTCGCGCACATTGGTCCAGTGATTGAAGCGGTGATCGGTGCCGCGCGCCCGCGCCTCCTCCTTGTCGTCGCGCGCGCTTAAGGCCGGATCGATCGCGGCGATCTCGCCCTTGATGGCCTCCCATTTCCTGCGGCCGTTGCGGTCTTCGGAGGGGCCGGTCTGGAAGCTGCCCATATAGGTGTTCGAGCGTCCGTTGCGGACGTTCTGCTTGCCGTTGGTCTCGGCAAAGAACAGCCCGAGACTGATGCGCCCCGCAGCAGCTGCGTGTTCAGGCGCAAGCCCCTTGGCGCGCGCGATCACTGTCGCGAGATCGACGACGTCCTTGAACGGCGTCGGCGAGTTCTGGGCATTCGCCGGCGGCGCCTCCATGACGTCGAACAGTTTTGAATATTCGTCGATCAGCGGCTCGATGTCGGCATCGAAATAGGCCGGAGGAATCTCGAACTTGTTGGGCCTGCCGATCCGTGACGGCATGGCGTCGGTGAGATCCTTGTAAGAACTGATCACGGCGACGCGGGCGAGATAGAGCGCCTGTCCAGGGAGATTCGGCAGCGGCTCCTTGGCATCGATCTGGCGCCGACGCTCGGCGAGGATCGACTTGAAATCGCCGAGCGCCCGCTCATAGGTGGCGAGCGCCTCGGATTGCTTCGGCGTGAGCGCGCGCTGTTGTCCGACGGCCGGCGCCGCGACGAAGAAGGCAACAGCCGCAAAGACCGTGGCGGCAAGACGTCTGGATCCCATGGCCGTTTCCCATCGATTCGATGCCAGGGAGATCGTAAGCATTGGAGGCGAGGGCTGGCGAGATGCAAATCCCGCTCGGCCGCAATTCTTCTGCTCAGGCCGCGCGATAGTCCGGCGCCGTCGCCAGGAATTTCGCATAGGCATCCGCATCCGGCGGCTGGAAGCGCCCTTTGAGCCCGCCGGTCTTCTGGTTCTTGGTGCCGATGTCGGCCATCAGCTCGTCGAAATGGCGGTAGTGATAGGGCGCGACGCAGAGGCCGCCATAGACGCCCGCGGCCGGCCGCTCGACACGCTTGAAGTGCAGCATCATCTCGA
This sequence comes from Bradyrhizobium sp. CIR18, assembly GCF_014198295.1. NCBI lineage: Bacteria > Pseudomonadati > Pseudomonadota > Alphaproteobacteria > Hyphomicrobiales > Nitrobacteraceae > Bradyrhizobium > Bradyrhizobium sp. CIR18. Next base: position 100,672 of record NZ_JACIHF010000002.1, read on the forward strand.
TGTTGTCGTGCATCTGCCGCGCCGTCGGCTGGTTCGCGAGCTGGCCGTCGGCATAGCGTACCAGCCAGTTGGCGGCGAGGTCGGCGCAGAGCACGGTGCAGAATGACGAGTTGAAGCCGACGAAGCCGAGCTCGGGCAGGTCAGGGTTGGCGATCAGGCGGTAGAGCCGGTACTGCCCGTCGGCATCGACCAGCTTCTGCTTGTAGGCCGCGGGCAGGAACGGCACGCCGAGCTTGTAGCCGATCGCGAGCACCGCGACGTCGGCGCTCACGCGCTCGCCGCCGCTCATCACGATGCTGTCGCCGTCATAATGGCCGAAGGTGCCGAACACCGCCTTGATGCGGCCGTCGGCGACCATCGGGTAGAACCCGGGCGTTGCGATCGGAACCGAGCAATTGACGCCGTCCTCGATCCGCTCCTTCGGCACCATCTTGCAGCGGCCGAGCTTGAGCTGCGCCTTGAGCAGGCTCTCCAGCCCGCGCCAGTTCGCCCACACCAGCGGCGCGGCGATGCGGTGCGCAAGCCGCGTCATCGCGCCGATGCCCCAGCCTGGAAACATCTCCTCCTGCGCGCGGATGTAGAGGATGCGCTTGAAGTTCACGAGGCCGCCGATGAAATAGGGAATGCGCCAGACCGGCTCGCGCATCACGATGGTGACCTCGCGCGCGCCCGATTTCACCGCGTTGACGGCGATGTCGGTCGCGGACTTCGAGCCGCCGAGTACGACCACGCGGCGTCCTTTCGCCAGCGTGGGATCGCCGTATTTCGACGAATGCAGGATCTGCCCGCCCTGGGCCAGAAAGGCGTCCTCGCCGGGGCAATGCAGCTCGCGCGGCTCGTTGAACTGCCCGGTGCAGACCGCGACGAAATCGAAATCCTCGTTCGTGGTCGCGCCGTCCCTGTTTTTCAATGCGAGGGTCCAGCCCGGCTTGCCGGCGCGGCGCGCCATGCCGGCGACCTCGGTGCCAAGGCGCAGCATGCGGTCGAGACCGAAGCTCCTGGCATAGTCGGCGAGATAGGCGTGAACTTGGGGCCCGGTCGGCCATTCCGGATAGGCCTCCGGCATGGCGCGGTCGGTGTAGCGGTAGAGCTCCTTCGGGCTCTGGGTCTGCACGTCAGGGTAGGAGCGCGCCGGCTCCCAGACGCCGCCGAGATCGGCGCTGCGCTCGACGATGGTGACGCGGTGGCCGCGGCTGGAGAATGCCTTGGCGGCAGCAAGGCCGGAGACGCCGGCGCCGATCACGCAGACATGCTTGGGGCTGACCATGGGATTGGCTCGCAATCAATGTGTTTTCCGCGGGCAAGCGGCCACGTTCGGCCGCAAGGCGCGGCCGGCGGAGCTGCAAGCAGATGAAAGTGGACGAGGGGTCCGTGCCTAGTCGTTGGCCTCGGGCGGCAGGAAGTCGACCTCATGCAGCGCCGAGATGCGCACGACCTCGGCGGGGTCGGTCAGATTGTGCAACTGGTTGAACAGCGCCTCCAGCTTCTGCATCGGCGAGACCCAGAACAGCGCGCGGCACGGCTTATCGGACTTGTTGAAATAGCCGTGCGGGATGCCGCGGGGCATGCGCACGAGATCGCCGGCATGGGCCTTGACCCATTTTCCGTCGAGCTTGAGGTCGAGCGTGCCCTCCTGCACCAGGATGAACTCGTCCTGGGTCGGATGGATGTGCACCGGTACGAACTGGCCGGGATCGCTGTTGGTCTCGAACGCAAAGGTGGAGTCGGTGACGGCCTTGGGGAAGTAGACCTGGCCCAGAATGTTCCAGCTCTTGCCGCCGTAGCCTGTGCCAGCGGCGGTAATGCCCTTTTCGAGTGCAGTCTTTTCAGGTGCAGTCATGGCGCGCTCCCAATGGATTCCGGCGAGGATGGAGCTTCAGTCAACAATGGGTCGCCTGTCTATCCGCTAAACGAATCCGCGAGCGCCTGTTGCCCTGCAGCATGACGATTTTGCCGAAGCCGCCCTTTCCGCGTCCGGGGAACTATTATAGGCTTAAAGCAATTCCGTGACGCGAAGCGTGGTCGACCATGTCCGCAGCCGTGCTGGAAATGAACGCAAGGGCGCCCGCGGCCGACCGGCTCGCGGATTTCGCCCGCGTCACCACCGACGATGTCGACGAAGCGGCCGAACAGATCGGGCGCATCTTCTGCCCGCACGATCTCAAGCCGGCACAGGCGCGCGCGGCCGGCTTCTCCGCCCGGCACAATTGCGCCGGCTTCGACGGCTTTTCCATCAATTACGTGGCCTATGGCGGATCGGTCGGCATCGATCCGGGCTGCCTCGAGCGCTTCTTCCTGGTGCAGGTCCCGCTCACCGGCACGGCCTATATTCGCGCCGGCACGACCGAGCTCGACGCCGCGCCGGAGCGGACGGCGTCGCTGCTGTCGCCGACGATCCCGACCCGGATGATGTGGCGCGACTGCGCGCAGGCGATCCTGCTGTTTGACCGCCGCGTGGTCGAGCAGCGCGCCGCGGCGCTGTCGGGCAGGGCATCAGGCACGGTCGAGTTCGATCCCGTGATCGATTTGGAGGCGCCGGCCGGGCGCGCCTTGCGCGGTAGTCTCGCCCAGCTGATGATGCTTGCCGAGCGTCTCGGTCCCTCCGGCCGGCTGTCGGCGGTCGCGATGGCCGATTGGCGCGAGCTGCTGCTCGATCACCTGCTCAACGGTCAGCGCCATGGCCTGTCGGATGCGATTCAAACGTTTTCGGGGCAGGCCGAGCGGCTGCCGCGCGCGCTCCGCGCGGCGCGGGACCATCTTGCGGACAATGCCGGCGAGCCGCTCGACCTTGCGCGGCTCGCCTGTGCCGCCGGCATCGGCATCCGCGCGCTCCAGCTCGGCTTCCGCCGTCACTTCGGCCTGTCGATCTCGCAGATGCTGCTCGACATGCGCCTCGCCGGTCTGCACGCCCGCCTGGCGCAGGCCGCGCCCGATGCCTCCATCACCGACATCGCCTTCGATCTCGGCTTCACCCATCTCAGCCGTATGGCCGGCGCCTACCGCGAAAAATTCGGCGAGACGCCGTCGGCGACGCTGCGGCGACGGATGAGCTAGCGCGAGAGAGCTATTTCCGCGGCCGCGTCGTGCCGTTGTCTTCCGCCGCCTGTTTGCGCAGGAACGCCTCGACATCCGCCTGCACCGAGTAGGGCGTCGGGATCGCGTCGCCGGCGGAATCGACGGCGGTGTCGAGGCAGCGGCGCAGCATGCGGGCGAGCTCGGCCTTGCGGTAAGGCTTTCTCAAGAGCGGCGCGCCCATCGTCGCACGTCCCTGCGCGTGCAGCGAATCGTAGGCGTAGCCCGACGTGAACAGCACCCGCAGAGAGGGGCGCGCCGCCACCATCTGCTCGGCGAGCTCGCGTCCATTCATGCCGCCGGCCATCACGATGTCGGTGAAGAGCAGGTCGAACGGCGTGCCTTCGGCCGCAATCGCGAGCGCCTCGGTCGCATTGGCGGCCGGGATGACCTTGTAGCCGAGCCCTTCGAGCTGGACCGTGACGTATTGGCGGACGTCGCGGTCGTCTTCGACGCAGAGCACGGTTTCCCTGCCGCCCACGATCTTGCGGTCGTCATAGCCGGTCGGGCGTAGCGCGCTCGCCTCCGCCTTCGGCAAATAGAGCGTGAAGATCGTGCCGCGTCCTTCTTCGGAGGCGACCTTGATGCCGCCGCCGGACTGCTTGACGAAACCGAACACCATGCTGAGCCCGAGTCCCGTGCCCTTGCCGACGTCCTTGGTGGAGAAGAACGGATCGAAGATCCGCTCCAGGATGGCCTGCGGAATGCCGGTGCCGGTGTCGGCAATCTCGATCTCGACATAGTCGCCGGCATAGCCGGCGCCGACCGCGACGGCCTCGCGGACGCCGAACACGACGTTGCGCGTCGTCAGCGTCAGCCTGCCGCCGTCCAGCATGGCGTCGCGCGCGTTGATCGCGAGGTTGAGCAGCGCCGAGCTCAGCTGGCCGCGGTCGGCATAGGCAAGCCAGACGTTGCGGTCGAGCCTGGTCACGATCTCGATCTTCTTGTCGAAGGTCGCCAGCAGCAGCTTTGCCAGCTCTTCCAGCAGCTCGTTGACGTCGATCTCGGCCGGCTGCAGCGCCTGCTTGCGGGCAAAGGACAGCAGGCTCGACGTCAGCGCGGCGCCGCGATCGGCGGCCTCGCTGATCAGCTTGGTGATGGTCGCAAGCGGCGGGTTGTCCCTGACGGCGTCGGCCAGGATCTCGATCGTGCCTGTGATCACCGTGAGCATGTTGTTGAATTCATGTGCGATGCCGCCGGTGAGCTGCCCGACCGCCTCCATCTTCTGGGACTGCACCAGCTGCTCCTCGGCAGCGCGTTTCTGGGTGATGTCCCTGACGAAGGTGTTGATGACGGCGCGCTCGCCCAGCCGCAACACCGTGCTGGACGCCTCGGCCAGGATCTGGTCGCCGTTCCTGTGGATCAGGGCGAGCTCGAAGCGCAGGCCGGACGGCGTGTCCGACAATTCCGGCACCAGCCGCGCCATGCGCTGCCTGAAGGCGGCCCGCAGCGGCTCGGCGACGATGAGATCGACGACGTCGGCGCCGAGCGCCTCCTCGCGCGTCCATCCGGTCAGGGCCTCCGCCTGAAAGCTCCACTCCAGCACGGCGCCGCTGTCGTCGATCTGAATGAAGGCATCGAGCGCGGTCTTGATGACGGCTTGCATCATCTGCGCGCTGTCGCTGCGCGCCCGCGCCAGCTCGGTCGATTGCGTGGCGGCGCGCTTGTCCTCCGATCTCTCGATCGCGCGATTGCAGAGGTGCACGAGCAGTGCGGCAACGGCGGCGCTTGCGATTAGGGCTGCGATCTGGGCCATGCCGAACCCGGGTCCGGCCACGGCATAGGAGGCGAGGAGGGCCGCCGCGGTCACCACGACCTGTGCGGCCATCGCGAGTGTCAGAAGCCCCCTGAGTTTCATGGTCTCCCACCAAAGAAGACTACCGCACTGGCTGCCCGGTCCCGGGTGCCGCTTTGATGTGAGCTACAGACTCCGCGCGGCGGCGTCGAGGGGCAATTTGCGGTGGTGTCGGCCGGCGCCCTTCTTCGGCCTCAACCTGCGGGCGAATCGCATGGCAAGGAGGCGCGCATACAAGCAATGCGATTGACAGCTGTACTGAGGCGTGATCGTTCGAACTGAACTCCAGGAGTGCTCCATGTCCCCGCCGCTCAACCGTATCAACAGCGACGAACGCCTGCCGCAGCAGGTCGATGTCGTCGTCATCGGCGGCGGCGTCATCGGTGTCTCCGCGGCCTATCATCTGGCGAAGAAGGGTCTCTCGGTCGCGCTGGTCGAGAAGGGCCACGTCGGCGGCGAGCAGTCGAGCCGCAATTGGGGCTGGTGCCGCCAGCAGGGCCGCGCGCGCGAGGAGATCCCGCTGGCTCGCGAGGCGCTGCGGCTGTGGGAGGACATGCAGAACGACGCCGGCGTCGATGCCGGCTTCCGCCGCACCGGCGTTCTGTTCCTGACCAAGAGCAAGGACGAGCTTGCGAGCTGGGAGCGCTGGGCCGCGCTCGCGCGCGAGATGCAGGTCCACTCCACCGTGCTGACGCCGGCCGAGGTTGCCGAGCGCATGCCGGGCAATACCGACACATGGGTCGGCGGCCTGCATACGCCGAGCGACGGGCGTGCCGAGCCGTCGATGGCCGTGCCCGCGCTCGCCACCGCCGCGCGAAAGCACGGCGTCACCATCCATCAGGGCTGCGCCGCGCGGGGACTGGAGACGACTGGCGGTCGCGTCAGCGCCGTCGTCACCGAGAAGGGCACCATTCGCACCCAGTCCGTGCTGCTGTCAGGCGGCGCATGGTCGTCGCTGTTCTGCCGCCGTCATGGCATCGAGCTGCCGATCGGCCTCGTCAACGCCACCGCCTGCCGGACCACGCCGGGACCGGAGATCACCTCGGGCGCGCTGGGCACCGATCTCTACTGCGTCCGCCGCCGCCTCGACGGCGGCTTCACGCTGGCCCTGCGCAACCGGGGCACGGTCGAGCTGTCGCCCGATCTGTTCCGCTATGCGCGCACCTTCTGGCCAACCTATTTGCATCGCAAGAACGGACTGAAGCTGTCGTTGGGCAAGTCCTTCATCGACCAGATCGTGCGCGGCACCAGCTGGAGCTTTGACAAGCCGTCGCCGTTCGAGACCGAGCGCGTGCGCGACCCCGAGCCCGACATGTCGCTGGTGAATGCGGCGCTGGCCTCATTGATCAAGGCCAACCCGGAATTGAAGGACATTGAGATCGCGGAAGCCTGGGGCGGCACCATCGACTGCACGCCCGACACGATCCCGGTGATCTCGCCGGTAGACGCCTTGCCGGGCTTTTTCCTCGCGACCGGATTCTCCGGCCACGGCTTTGGCATCGGCCCCGCCGCCGGCAAGCTCGCCGCCGACATCGTGACCGGCGCCGCGCCGCTGGTCGATCCCGCCGCCTACAGCCACAAGCGCATGATCGACGGTCGCCGGCTCGCGCCGGTCAGCCCGTTCTGAGGGCTCGCATGACGGTTCTCTACAAGGCCAATATGGTTCGCGGCGCCGAATGGGCGCGCTTCTTCGCGGAGCGTGCGCCCGATGTCCCATTCCGGCTCTGGCCTGACATCGGCGATCCCGCCAACGTCCGCTATCTCGTTGCGTGGGTGCCGCCTGACGATATCGCGACGACGTTTCCCAATCTCGAGCTGGTCTTCTCGGTCGGCGCTGGCGTCGATCAGTTCGATGCCACGAAAGTGCCCGCGCACATTCCGCTTGTCCGCATGCTGGAGCCCGGCATCGCCGAGACCATGGTGGAGTACGTCGCCATGGCCGTGCTCGGTCTGCATCGCGACCTCCTGCAGTTCATCGATCAGCAGAAGCAGCAGGTCTGGCGCGAGATCCGGATCACGCCGGCGAAACGGCGGCGTGTCGGTGTGATGGGGCTTGGCCAGCTCGGCCAGGCCGTGCTCGAACGCCTCAAGGTGTTCGGCTTCCCGCTCTCGGGATGGAATCGCTCGGCGCGTGAGATCGAGGGCGTGACCTGCCACGTGGGTGCAGAGGCGCTGCCAGATTTCCTCGCGCAGAGCGACATTCTCGTCTGCCTGCTGCCGTTGACCGACGAGACCCGCGGCATCCTCAGCGCCGATCTATTCGCTCGCCTGCCGCGCGGTGCGTCCCTCGTCAATGTCGGACGTGGACCGCATCTCATTGAGGCCGATTTCCTCGCGGCCCTCGACAGCGGTGCGCTGTCGGGCGCGGTGCTCGATGTCACCGAACCCGAGCCGTTGCCTGAGGGACATCCGTTCTGGAGCCATCCGCGCATCCTGCTGACGCCGCACAATGCCAGCATGACGACGCCGGACACGGCCGTCGATTTCGTGCTCGATGTCATCGATCGTCATCGTCGCGGCGAGGAATTGCCGGGGCGTGTCGATCGCAGTCGCGGTTACTGAGGGCGTGATGGTGATGGGAACACCGGTCTAGCCAAGAGCTCCTTTTACCTCTCCCGCTTGCGGGTGAGGTCGGCGCGCAGCGCCGGGTGAGGGTTCTCTCCTCTTGGGGGGAGGGTGGCGCGACGATGAGGATTTGTCCTCCTGAAATTGTGACTGGATGGAGCGAGAGGGAACTGCGGCATGTGAACCGCCTCATATTCCATCACTCTCTTATCGAGCTATCACTCCCGCAAGAAATTGTCGCACCTGGAGCCAACTGGCAGACACGGGTGAGATGCAAATGCCTGCGAAGCCGCGTGCTCGCAGCTTTGGATTGGCTCTCGTCCTGGTCACGAGCAAGCCAACCCCATCACTCAACACAGATCTTTCAGAAATTGGAATCAAGGGCATCGAGAAACGCGTCCTGGCAGCTTCTAGTCGGGGTCGGCCGGTAGGCTGCCAGAGGAGCCCCCAATGAAGATTAGCAGCGCAATTTCCAGCGCCTTTTCCCTAAGAAGGCAGGTCGGCAGTCTTCGGATCGCCCGTTCCAGCCTGATCAAGTCGGCCCACCTTCTTGAAAGAATTGGGCTGGCAGCCGTTGGGGCCTCTTGTGGCCTCTACGTGGGTGCGACCCTGTTGCGTCAGAAAGGCGGAATGTTTGAAAGCGGCTGGATCGTGCTGATAACAATGCTCTATGGAGCTCTCAGCTATTATGTCGGGATTGATTTGTCCGGCAATGTCGCACGAAGGGCGACATCGAACATCTCGGAAGAATGGAATGGTTCTGAGCCGGCTGAGCTCATGAGTGCGGCTGGAACGTTCAGCGCGGCGATTGCCGCTACGCTGTCCGTCAGCATCCTTGTCCTTGATCAAAACCTGCCTAACGGCCTGATAGGCTTTGTTGCCGGCTGTTGGGTGGTTGGTTCTTCGCTTCAAGTTGCGGCGGGTGCAATGACTCGCAGCTCCGATGCGCCCACGAACGAGCAACGATAAAAGTGCGCCTCACGGAAAACGTGCACTTGGCATCGTATGTGCGCACAAGCCGCAGTGTTGGTTCGGCTTCAGGTCTGCAGTGAGCAGCGACGACTCATCGCAACCTCTGCCATCTAACGCTGCGCGCGGGCGATGTTTGGTAGCGCAGCCGTTCGCATCGAGCAGTGTCCCGGTCGAAAAACGTGTCGGTATCGAGTAACCTAAATTTTCGCGCGACAAACAAGACGTGCCATCATGGTGGGGTTGGGATATTGTCCCTGCGCGCCGTGGTCCAAAATTCTGCTAACCGCCAACCACACGATCGGTGGAGCCAATGCAGATTGCGGAGTGGCTCGAGAAGCTGGGGCTTGGGCAATACGCAGAGCGTTTTGTCCAAAATGGGATCGACATGGGCGTCCTTCCCGAGCTGATGGTCGAGGACTTCGACAAGCTCGGAGTCCTGCTCGGGCATCGCCGCAAAATGCTGCGTGCGATTGCCGACCTTGATCCAGCCGCGTTGATCGCATCGCCGGCTCCTCCTCACGACGCCGAGCGTCGCCACCTCACCGTCATGTTTTGCGATCTGGTCGGCTCGACAGCGCTCTCGGCGCGTCTCGATCCCGAGGATCTGTGGGAAGTGATCCGGGCGTACCGCGCCGCCTGCGGGAGCGTCATTGCCGCTTATGACGGCAGGATAGCCAGGTTCGTTGGTGACGGAATACTCGTCTATTTCGGGTATCCGCGCGCCCACGAAGATGATGCGGAGCGGGCAGTGCGAGCGGGCCTCGATATTATCGCTGCGATTCGCCAGCTCAAGACAGGCGCCGGCGAACGGGTTGAACTGCGGATCGCAATTGCGACCGGGCTTGTGGTGGTCGGCGATCTCATCAGCGGAGATGCATCGGAGGAGCACGCAACCATCGGCGATGCACCAAACCTCGCTGCTCGGCTTCAAAGCCTGGCCGAGCCGGGGGCGGTCGTCGTTGCCTCGTCGACGCGCCGGCTGCTTGGCGATCTCTTCACCTTTCGCAATCTCGGTCGCCGCGAGGTCAAGGGGATAGGCGAACCCATCGCGGTCTGGGCGGTGGAAGGAGCGACCTCATCGGAGAGTCGCTTCGAGGCGGTCCGCGCCGCGCGCTCGATCGGCTTTGTCGGCCGCAAGGACGAGATCGAGTTCATTCTCTCGCGCCAGCGGGAGGCATGGCAGGGCCAGGGCCAGATCGTATTGATTTCCGGCGAAGCGGGCATCGGCAAGTCGCGCATCGTGGCAATGCTGTCCGAGAGCCCCTCGTTGGGGACGCACCGTCGCGTGCGATATCAGTGTTCGCCTTACCACACCAACAGCGCACTTCATCCCTTTGTCGCGCAGCTCGAGCGCGCCGCCGGAATCCGCTCCCACGACACGCCAGACCAAAAGCTCGACAAGCTCGAGGCGATGCTGGCAATAGGAACCCGGCAAGTCGCCCGGGCCACGCCACTCATTGCGGCCCTGCTCTCGATTCCGACCGGCGACCATTGCCCGCCACTCGGCTTGAGCCCGGCGCAGCAGAGGCGACAGACATTTGCCGCCCTTCTCGATCAGCTCGAGGGATTGGCGCGAGACCAGCCTCTGCTGATCATCTGCGAGGATATGCATTGGGCCGATGCGACGACACTTGAACTGTTCGATCTCGCGGTCGATCGGATCAGGGGCCTGCAGATACTCGTGCTCTTGACGTCCCGGCCGGAGTTCGAGCCCTCCTGGTCGGGCCTTGCCAATGTCAGTCTGTTGCGGCTCGACCGGCTCGATCGGCAGGACACGCGCGCGCTGGTCGAGCAGGTGGTCGTCGGTCGCCAGCTGCCACGCGAGATGATGAAGCAGATCATCGACAAGACCGATGGCATACCGCTATTCGTCGAAGAGTTGACCAAGATGGTGCTGGAGTCCGGGCTGCTCGTCGAAGATGCCGGGCGCTACCGCCTGAATAGCCCGCTCCCGCCGCTTGCTATCCCCGCGACGCTGCAGGATTCGCTGATGGCGCGGCTCGACCGGCTCGCTCCGGTCAAGGAGGTAGCGCAGATAGGCGCCGCCATTGGCCGTGACTTCTCGTACGCACTGCTGAAAACCGTGGCGGGACGCGACGATCTGACGCTGAACGCTGCGTTGGGACAACTTGAAGAGGCCGAACTGCTGTTGCGTCGTGGCACGCCGCCCGAAGCAAATTACAGTTTCAAGCACGCCCTTGTTCAGGAGGCAGCCTACGAGAGTCTGCTCAAGAGCAAACGGCAGCTGCTTCATACCCGCATTGGCGAAGTTCTGCGCGAGAAGTTTCCAGCAATCGCCGAGACCGAACCGGAAGTTCTGGCGCACCACTTCACTGAGGCGGGGCTGAGCGAGACGGCCCTCGAATGGTGGCGCAAGGCGGGCCAGCAGGCGTTGAAACGCTCGGCCTATTCCGAGGCGATCGCGCATCTCGGCAAGGCCATTGCGACCGCCGATCAGTTGCCTGATGATTCCCGCCGGATCATGAGCAGGCTGCATCTTCAGATCGCATATGGCCGTGCCTTGCGGGGCAGCCTCGGCCACAGCGCTCCAGAGACGGTCGCGGCATGGACGCGTGCGCGCCAGTTCGCAGCCGACATCGATGATCCCGTTGAACTTGCGCCGGTGCAGTCGGGGCTCTTCAATGCCTGCCTGACCCACGGCGAACTCGCTCCGATGCGGGAGCTGGCGGACGCCATCAGGAGCGCCGCTGACCGACGACCGGACTCGCCGGTGGCCGCCGTCGTCGCCCATTGGACGGGCGGCGTCACCTGCTGGTTCGAGGGCGATTACTTGAATGCGAGAACGCATCTTGAGCGGGCGCTGGGGATCTATGGTGCCGAACCGGATCCCGCGACCTTCAGGGCGTCTGCGCTGGATCTGCCGTTCGTGATCATGAGGTTTCTTGCCCTGGTGCTCTGGCCGCTCGGTAGCACCGCTCGTGCGCGCAAGCTCGCCGCGGAAGCGGTGGGTGCTCCGGGCGAAAAACGGGCGCTGTCCCAGGCCAACGCGCTGGTTCATCGCGCTGTGTTCGACGGGGTATGCGGGGGCATGTTGCAGCAAACAGAGACGATCCTGGCGCTCGGCCTCGCGCGCGACCACACGATGCCGCTGTACGTGGCCGCGGGCACCTACCTGAATGGCCTCGCCAAGTGGCGTGCCGGCGACCGGATGGCCGGACTGGCGGACATGCGTCACGGCTGGGCCTTCCTGCACGAGAACGACTGCTACCTCTGCGAACCGTTCTGGGGGATGCATGTCGCCCTGGCGAATGCAGAGGTGGGCGAAGTCGGGACCGGGCTGGAAATCCTGGACGAATCGATCGCCGGGACGGAACAATCCGGCCAGCATTGGCTCGATGCCGAACTGCATCGTGTCCGCGGTAAACTTGTATCGCGCCAGGATCCTTCGGACGAATCCAGTGCCGAAGAAGCCTTCAAGCGCGCGCTGGACATCGCGCGACACCAGCAGACCAGGACTTTCGAGCTGCGCGGCGCCCTTGAACTTGCACGCCTGTACAAGACAAATGGCCGAGCTGGTGCGGTCTTCGAAGTGCTCGCTCCTGTGCTCGCCGAATTCGATGCGGAGCGAAATCTTCCCGAAGTCCTGGAAGCGAAAGAGCTGCTTGGGAATGGGCGTTAGCCGCGCCATTCGATCGCCGCAAGCGCCGCGCCGACTTCAAGCCGGAATGGGACGATATCCTGATCCTCGACTCGGCAGCCGTAGTTATCCGGTTTTGACACAGCTTAACCTGATGTGGTGAATCCTAGGTATGCTTCTCGTGGTTGCGAAGGCGAGTCTGCCGCGGTGGCGAATCCTGATTTCGGCTGGCGGCAATGTTGTCGGATTGCTCCTTGCCTCAAGGCGCAAACTTCATCCCAACGCCCGACGATTGGTTTGCCTTCGCTGCGGCAGGCGCAGCGACCAAAGCCCATTGGAGATCCAGTCGTGGTCCGTTTGCACGTCGAACGTTTCATTCGCAGCCGGGTTGTTCGTCGAGCTCTGGCGCTCGGGATCATCGCGCTGAGCGGGTGGGCCCTGTTGCCGTATGTGACCTACCGAATCGCTCCCTCCGCCTTTGTCAATGCCGAGCTCATGCGGGTGACTGCACCGTTCGCGGGTCAGCTCTCGCCTGATCTTCCACGCAAGGGCGAATATTTCCAGCAGAGCCGGGTGGTGCCGATGGTCGGGGCGCGTTCGCCGGATCGCCGACACCTCATGGACCTCGATCAGCAGCTTGCCGTGTCCACCAAACGCGCCGAGCTCGCACGTCGGCAACTCGAGGAGATCGCCGGGCTCGATCGCAAGCTCGGCGAGCGCAGCGAGGACTATCGTTTGGGGATGGTCGCGCGCCTGAGCCACGAAATCGGCGAAACGGAAGTTGAAAAAGGCGGCTGTCTCGCCGAGGCGCGGCAGCGGAACGATGTCGCGGGCCGGATGGAGAGGCTCGTGAAGCTCGGCATCAGTTCGCAGATCCGCTCCGGCGAGGCCCAGGCCTCGCAGGAGGCAACCGCAACGCGGTGCCGGATGGCCGATGAACGCCTGCAGCGCCTCAAGACCGAGTTGGGGGCGGCGGAGAAAGGTCTTTATCTTCGCGGCGATGCCAATGACGTGCCCTACTCCCAGCAGCAACGCGAGCGGCTTGTTCTCCGCCGCCAGGAGCTCGAGACGGACGAGTTGCAAAACAGCTCACGTTCTGCGCAACTGGCCGCGGAAATCGCCGAGGAGCGCGCTCGGCTTGATCGTCTCGATCACTACGATCTGTCGTTGCCGGCCGCCCATGTCGTCTGGTCGGTCGCGGCCAGCCCCGGCTCGATGGTCACGGAAGGGCAATCGGTCCTCGATTTTGCAGACTGCCAACGCCGATTCATTGTCGTTGAACTGCCCGAGCGCGATTTCGAGAAGATCAAGGCCGGAGATGCGGCTACCGTCCGCCTGATCGGGAGCGGCGAATGGAAGACCGGCCTGGTCCGGCAAGTCCGCGGATCGGCTGCTTACGCCGACGATCGACTGCTTGCGGCTCGGGTGCCGCGGCCTGATCCGGGCAACATTACCGTTGAGATATCGCTTCCCCCCAACGAAACGTGGGCCGACCGCAATGGCTCCTGCGATATCGGACGGCTGGCCGAAGTGCGCTTCGAGCGCAGAGCCGACGGCTTGCTACGATTGGTCAGCTCGAAGTTGAAATGGCTGACCGCGCGCCTGGAGCTCGACCAGTCGTCGCTGTGAGCGAGGTGTTCCATGCAGGCCATGACTCTGTCTCTCTCTCAGCTGTTCGCGCCGATGGTGGGGATCTTTGCGGCGATGTACCTGTTGGCGCCGACCTTTCCGGTCGCGCGCCTCTGGGCACGTGTCGCGGTCTTTGCCGCGGTTTGGCTTGTCGTGGCTCGCTATCTCGAATGGCGTATTTTCACCACGGTGCTGCCGGCAACTGGCACTTGGTATCAAGTCTACTGGATCTGGTTCTGTCTCTTCGTTGAGCTACTGACTTTCACGGATCAGTTTATTCTTTATCTGATTTTCCTTCGCAGGACCGATCGCCGCAGCGAGGCGGATCAGCACGAGCGTCGGCTTCGCAGCCTGCCGCATGATGAGCTGCCATCGGTCGACGTCCTTATTCCAACCTATGACGAGCCGTTCGAGGTGTTGGAAAAGACGATCACCGGCGCGTTGTGTCTGGACTATCCAAACTTCCAGGTCTGGGTTCTGGATGATGGTCGCCGGCCTTGGCTCAAGAAACTCTGCGAGGAAAAGGGTGCCGGGTATCTCACGCGCGCCGACAACCTGAATGCCAAGGCCGGCAATATCAATCATGCGCTGACGCAGACGAGCGCCGAGTTCTTTGCGATCTTTGACGCGGACTTCGTGCCGCAGTGCAAATTCCTGATGCGCACGATCGGCTTCTTCGCGGATCCAAAGATCGGAATCGTTCAGATCCCGCACACCTTTTACAACGAGGATCCGATGCAGGCGAATCTCGGCCTACACAGGGGATTGCCGGACGAGCAACGGTTCTTCTTCGATTCCATCATGCCCGCGCGCGACGGCTGGGATGGTGCCTTTTGTTGTGGTTCCAACTCCGTCACGCGTCGTGCAGCACTTCGCGTGGTTGGGGATGCCTTGCCAACCCAGTCCATTACCGAAGACATTCTGCTGACGCTGGTCCTGCTGCGCAAAGGGTACATCACCCGTTATCTCAACGAGCCATTGGCGATTGGATTGGCGCCGGAAAGCCTTGACGCGTTTTTCGTGCAACGGCAACGCTGGGCGCGTGGCGCGATCCAGACTCTGTATCTCGCCGCCGGCCCGCTCGGCCCCGGACTGGGCTTGATGCATCGGCTTCTGTTCTTTCCGACTCATTGGCTCTCATTGGGCTTGCGAGCGCTCATGGTCGTGGTGGTTCCGATCGTGTTCATGTGGACCGGTCTAGCGCCTGTCGCCGACGTCACCCCCGAGGCGGTCTTCTTTTACTTGTTCCCCGCGATCCTGGCGCTCAACGGCGGCATCTCCTGGTTTGCGCCGCACGTGCACTTTCCGCTCGCCGCGCAGGTGTCGGCGACGATCCAGAGCTTCAAGATTCTGCCGACGGTGCTCGGGACTCTCGTCAAGCCGATGGGACATGCGTTCAAGGTGACGCCCAAGGGAGCTGCCGCGCGGTGCGCAAGCTACGCCGCGGAGATATTCTGGCCGTCGGCGGCGCTGATGGCGTTGACGGTTGTCGGCCTAGTTCTGAACACCATCCCGGAATGGCGGATGATCGATCATCCGGCCGCTTTACCGATGGTCGCCTTCTGGTCGGTGGTGAACGTCGTCGTGCTCTTCTTCGTCTGCATGACCTCGCTGCAAGCCCGGATGGGACGCGCCGAGGAGCGTTTCGACGTCGATGAATCGGTCTTGATCGAGACTGGGGCCGGCGAACGGCTTTCTGGTCGCGTGAGCAACATCTCCCTCTCTGGCGCTGGCGTTCTGCTCGGCTCCGGCATTGACTGTTCCGGCGCTGGAGAACCGCTGCGCGTGCACATCATGCAGGTGGGCTGGATCGACGCGATGATTGTGCAGCAACGAGGCCGGCTGGCCGGGATGCAGTTCCATTTGCCGCAATCGCTTGAACGAGACCTGCTGATTCGCAAGCTCTTTACCGTCGCCCGTCTGAAGGAGAACGGTGTCGTCGCATGCTCCGTGAACAGGGCGATGCTCAAGAACATCTGGTCAATGGCCGTGCCGTTGCCTCAAATTGTTACAACTGGCGCGAAGCCCACACCGCTTTCGCCGCCGCCGATGCGGTTGCCGGCAGAGAGCCTGGTCATTCGGCCTCAACCGCGGATCGACGATCTGGCACATCTTGCCGGAGTCCGAAGCCTGCATCCGGCCAGTTTCACTGAGCCTCACTTGGCCGAGTGGCCGGCACGCTGAGCGAGGCCGTCAAGTCGGGCTGATTGCTGTGGTGTCCTTCTCGCCCGACAGGTCGATGGGTTATCGATCGACGGTCAAGCCGCTCATCGATGCCGTCAGTCTTCCGAAGCCCTGCCAGAAACTCAACCGGAACGAGCAACTATCCCTGAGCCCAAGGCGTTTACGGGGCTGGGGTGGAGGGAACATCTCTTGATCGATCACCGTAGTGATGTTCGCCAGGGGCGTCTCACGTTCTGGGTCTCGGCATTCGTGGCGGTCGCCTGTATGGCGATTGTCGCGCTCAGCGGCTGGCGGGAATGGTCCTCGCGACTGGCGGTGCTGAAGGGTTCCGAAACGGACATGGCCAATCTGGCCCGGTCGCTGACGCAACACGCGGACGACACGTTCGAACTCGCGGACACCGTTCTGAACGTGCTGGTTGGTCAACTCGAACTGGAGGGAGCCGGGCCAGCGGCAATCGCCAAGATTCAGACCTTTTTGACCCGACGCAAAGCCGCGAACCGGATCCGCGCCGTATTCATCTACGACGAGACCGGCCGCTGGCTCGCAACCAGCGAGCCAGTGGATTTCGCCCGTCTCAACAACAGCGACCGGGATTATTTCCAGCATCATCGTGCCGTGGCGGACCGGGGGACCTTCATTGGGAATCCGGTGAAGAGTAGATCGGGCGGTCAATGGATCATCACCGCGTCACGGCGCTTCAATCATCCTGACGGCAGTTTTGCCGGAGTTGCCCTTACGACGATCGATGTCGACTATTTTCTGCAATTTTATCGCGGGTTCGACGTTGGCCGGAATGGTTCAATCGCTCTGGCGACCGCGGGAGGCATTGTCCTCGCGCGTACCCCGGACAACGGATACACGGGCCGCGATCTGTCGAGTGCTCCGCTTTTCAAGACTATTCGCGAGCGGCCGGCTGCGGGCGTCTACTACTTCACGTCGCCTCTCGACGGCGTTCGGCGTCTGAGCTTTTATCAACTCAGCAGCCGCTACCCCGTTCTCCTCGTTGCTACGGAATCAGAAGATGACGTCTTGGCCCCCTGGCGCAGAGCCGCGCTGACGCGCATTGCCGCAGTCCTGGCGCTGACAGGTGGGCTCGGTGTTGCCGGGCTCTTTCTGGTGCGCCAGTTGCACCTGCGGCAGAAGATGGCCGCTGCCCTGGTTGCCAAGGAGGCGGATTTTCGCCTCCTTGCAGAGCAGTCGGGAGACATGGTCATGCGCGTCGCAGTCGATGGACGGATCCTCTATGCGTCGCCGTCCACCGCTCGAATCCTTGGCTGGGCTCCGAACGAACTGGTGGATACATCAGCCCTCGCCGGCATCAATCCCGCGGATCTGGCCCGGGTTGAGCAAACGCTCTCCGCATTGATGAACGGCGAAGCCGAGGAGGCGAGAATCACGTATCGCACCCGTCATCGTGAGAAGGAAGAGATCTGGGTCGAAACTGCACTGCGCGTCACGAGGAGTGCGCAGAGTGGGCACATCAACGGCGTGGTGGCGATCTCGCGCGACATGACCGAACGCAAGGATCTGGAGGATAGGCTGGCGGCTCTCGCCAGTTCGGACGGCCTGACGGCCTTGGCAAATCGCAGACACTTCGACGAGCGGCTGGAGGCGGAATGGGACCGGGCCAGGCGGGAAGCAACGCCTCTGTCACTGCTGCTGATGGACGTCGATCATTTCAAGAACTTCAACGACCGGTACGGGCATCAAGCGGGCGATTCATGTCTCCGCTCAATCGCGGGGGTCCTGGCGCAGCAGGCCAGACGGCCGGCAGACGTGGCGGCCCGGTACGGTGGTGAGGAATTCGCCTTGCTGCTGCCGAATACCGACGCAGGAGGTTGCGAGCAGGTCGGTGAGCGAATCCGGCAGGCGATCGAGGACCTCGGCATCCTGCATGCGCTCAACCCGTCATCCAGGCAGGTCACCCTCAGTATTGGTGGCGCCACACATCATTCGTTCGGCGACAAGGCGGATTGCTCGTCGCTGATAGCGGCTGCGGATAAGGCGCTTTACGCCGCCAAGGAGGGCGGACGCAACCGCATGGTGATGTCAGGGCAAGTCGTCGCGTGGCCCGGCTCGATACGGGCTTGAAGAGCAATTCCAGCGCGCCGCGGCGTGGTGTCACGAATTCACGTGCACGAAATCCCGCAGCAGCGGATAGATCTCGTTATTCCAGCGCCGGCCTGAGAACACGCCGTAATGGCCAACGCCGGCCTGCATGTGGTGTACGCGCCGATAAGCGCGCACGCCGGTGCAGAGGTCCTGCGCGGCGAGCGTTTGGCCGATCGAGCAGATGTCGTCCTTCTCGCCCTCGACTGTCATCAGCCCCATGCGGCTGACGGCCTTGGTGTTCACCGGGCGGCCGCGATGCATCAGTCTGCCTTGCGGCAACAGGTGCTCCTGGAACACGTCGCGCACGGTCTCGATGTAGAACTCGGCCGGCAGGTCCATCACGGCGAAATATTCGTCGTAGAAAGTCTTGATGGTCGCGGCCTTGTCGTTCTCGCCCTTGGCGATGTGGTTGGCGAGATCCATGTGCTGCTTGATGTGGCGCTCGAGGTTCATCGAGACGAAGGCGGTGAGCTGCACGAAGCCGGGATAGACTTTCCGCAGCGCGCCGCGGCACTGCATCGGCACGTAGTTGATCAGGTTCCGCTCGAACCATTCGATCGGCTTGCTCTTGGCGAAGTCGTTGACCCTGGTCGGCTGGATGCGGGTGTCGATCGGCCCCGCCATCAGCGTCAGCGTCGCCGGGCGCGAGGGATGGTTGTCCTCGCACATAATCGCGGCGGCCGCGAGCGCCGACACCGACGGCTGGCAGATCGCCACCATGTGCGGGCGCGGGCCGAGCTGTCCGAGAAAATCGATCAGATGCTCGGTGTAGTCGTCGAGCCCGAAGCGGCCCTCGCTCCGCGGAATGTCGCGCGGATTGTGCCAGTCGGTGATGTAGACGTCGTGGTCCTGCAGCAGCGTCTGCACGGTGCCGCGCAGCAGCGTTGCGAAATGGCCGGACATCGGCGCCACCAGCAGCATGCGCGGCTGCTCCGTCACGCCGTCCTTCCTGAAGTGCAGCAGCGAGCCGAACGGTGTCGCGTAGGCGACCTCCTCGGTGACGGCGACTTCGCGATTGCCGACCATGACGCTGTCGATGCCGTAGGCCGGGCGATGATAGGTGAGGGTGGAGCGCGAGATCAGCTCCAGCGCCGCCGAGAGACGGCCGACGACCTGGTCCGACATGCCCTGCGGCACCAGATTGAGGAATTTGAGCGCGGACGAGGCCCCCGCCCGCCACGGCGCTGTCAGGTCCATCTGGTTCTGAAAGGCCTGATAATACATCGACATCATACTGAAGTGCCCACCTGTCCCCCCTTCGTGATGCAATATCGAAGCCAGATGGGAGCCGGACCGCCGGGAAAATTGGCACGTCGCTTGCTGCTCCTTGGGCGGGAAGGACGGGGCACGCACGCGCGGCAGTGCGCGCCCAGGCGTGAGGGAATGGCCATATGGCGAAGGCGACTCTGACCATCAGCAGCAAGAACTACTCGTCCTGGTCGCTGCGCGGCTGGCTGCTGACGAAATTCTCCGGGCTCGATTTCGAGGAAATCGTCACCGCGCCGGACGATCCGTCGGCGCGCGCCGAAATCCTCTTGCTGTCGTCGTCGATCCTGGTGCCGTGTCTGCGGCACGACGGTGCCGTGGTGTGGGATACGCTGGCGATCGCCGAATACCTCAACGAGGCGATGCCGTCAGCCGGCCTGCTACCTGATGACCGCGTGCAGCGCGCCCATTGCCGCTCGATCTCGGGCGAAATCCACTCCGGCTTCACCACGCTGCGCGCCTCGCTGCCGGTGAATCTGAAAGGACGTTTCCCCGGCTTCAAGATCTGGTCGCGCGCGCAGGCCGACATCGACCGGGTCTGGTCGATCTGGCGCGACTGCCTGGACAGGTCGGGCGGCCCGTTCCTGTTCGGCGAGCGGCGAACCATGGCGGATGCGATGTACGCGCCCGTGGTGACGCGCTTCGTCACCTATGACGTCAAGCTCGAGCCGCAGCTGAAGGCCTACGCCGACAGCATCATGGCGATGGATGAGATGAAGGAATGGATCGCGGCGGCGAGGGAAGAGCCGGCCGAGATCGAGGAGCTCGAGGTCGAATATTAGGCAGGCCTTGCCTGGCCCTGCCTGTTTCGGGGGCGGGGACCGACCACAGCGACTTGAGCGCTATGTCCTTGTCGCGATTAACCTTTGGCGCCCGTGCGAGGCGTGGGCCATCCACCGCGCTGCGCAGATATTGTACGCGCCGGCCAAGCCACGTCGACATCTAGCCGTGAACAGCTGCGTACGCGTCCATTCGGCTGATTCGGACGTGATTCGTTCGGGCCGCGTTCCGAAGGTTAAGACGGAGCGCGGCCCCGTTGCATTTTGGAACAAATATGGGCGTCAGGCGGCCCCGCGCTGCCTCACGCGCGGCAGGCGCCAGCCGATGACGGTCGCTTCGACCGCGATGCCGGCCTCGTGGTTCTGCCAGCGTCCCTCGACATAGCGGCAGGCGAACGGCAGTTGGTACGTTCCGCTGTGGTCCTCGCACAGCACTTCGAGCGCCAGGCCCGGCGGTGGTTCTCCGGCGCCGTCGAATTCCGCCAGTCGTCTATCGCGCGTTGCCATTCCAAAAATCTCCCCTAAACAAAGCCGCGGAACGAGCGCCCACTTCTTCCGCGTGCGGATCATCGTTCCCCGTCCAAGGGAACGATGCAAGCTCAACGCGAGAATGCGGTGCGAGTGTGGTAGCCTAGAGTGGCTGTGCGCAAACAGCGCACATTGCCGTGATCGATCGGCCGAGGAACTTTTCATGCTGCTTCGAAACGCCGGCATTTGTTTCGCGATATTGCTGCTCGCAACGCTGGCGAATGCGCAGGTGCACGCGCAGGACGTGCCCGGTATCGAGATCTGCACGGTCGAGAAGACCATGGAGCGGCGCACCAGCTGCCTGCAGAGCAATGTCGACTTCCTGCAGAAAACGATCACCAAGCTCGCGCTCGACAATCAGCAGAAGCTGGATGCAGCAAACCGCCAGATCGATGCGCTGAAGACGAACCTCGCCGGCCTGCAGAAGACGCTCGGCGATCTCCAGGCCGCCCAGGCGAAGACGGCCGATGATCTAAAGAAGAAGCAGGACGCGCCGGCAGCGAAGGACGCGAAATAAGCGCGCCGATCACGCCACGCGATATCGCTCCATCACGCCCCGATCGGGCTCATAGCCGAGCCCCACGCCGGCGGGCACCGCGACATGGCCGGTGGCATCGCTGTCCGCGCGGCCGCCCCAGAGGCAGGCTTCGCGCTTGAGATAGAACATTTCGACCAGCCCGTCGTCGCGTGTCGCCAGAAGGTGCAGCGTCGCGAGCAGGCCCGGACCGAAATACGGCGAGTGCGGAACGATCTTGACGCCGAGCTGATCTGCGAGCGCCGCGACCTTCAGAAATTCCGTGATGCCGCCAACCTTGGTCACCGACGGCTGGGCGTGGCTCACCGCGCCGGCCTGCATCATCTGGCGGAATTGATATTCCGTGCAGGCGTTCTCGCCGGCGGCAATCCCGAGCCCGCCTTTGCTGCGCACCTCGGCGAGCGCGGCGAAATCCTCCGGCGGCCAGACCGGCTCCTCCAGAAACATCGGCCGTGCGTCGCGGCATGTCGTGGCGAACGCGATCGCCTGCTCGGCCGTCAGCGGGCAGTTCATGTCGACCATCAGCGGAACGGTCGGCCCGATCGCCTCCCGGGCGGCGAACACCGCCGGCGCCGTGGTCTCGTGCAGCTTGATCGCGCCATAGCCGAGCGCGAGCGCCTTCCTGCATTCGGCCGCAATGTTGTCGGGCGAGCCGATCCGCAGCAGGCTCGCATAGGCGGGAATGGCCGTGCGCCTGGTCTCGCCGAGCAGGCGATGCAGGGGCACACCCTGCACCTTCGCCGCCAAATCCCACAGCGCGATGTCGAGCGCTGAGATCGCGAACATGGTGATGCCGTAGCGGCCGAACAGATGCAGATTGCGCTGGATCTGCTCCATGGCAGCGGGAATGCCGGCCGCATCGGGCACCTTCAGCCCGCGGGCCTGCGGTGCGATCATCTCCTCGACTGCGCTGCGCGCGGTGCGCGGGCAGACATAGGCAAAGGCGTCGCCCCAGCCGGTCAGCCCGGCATCGGTGATGACCTCGACCAGCACCATGTCGAGCGCGGTAATCGCGGACGCGCCCTGGCGAAAGCTCGCGACACCGGCGTCATAGGGGATGCGGATATGGTGTGCCCGCACATCGGTGATGTCCATGACGTGGGGTTCCTCTTTCTCGTGAGCGGTTCGAAACAGTCTAGCCGCGAACGCCGGGACGTTGCCAGTGGCTAATCCCGGACTATCCTCACGCGAGGACAGCAATGCCGATCAAGCGAAGCCGGCGCTGAGGGCGCATCATCGTCACGCTTCGAACGAGGGTTGAGCCGCTATGAACCCTGCCCAACGCGCGCTCTGGTATATCGAGAGCCATCTGGCCGAGCCGATGACGCTCGACGAGATCGCTGCGATCGCGGGCGTGTCGCGGTTCCACATCGTGCGCGCGTTTGCCGCAGCCACCGGACTTCCGGTGATGCGCTACGTCCGCGCGCGGCGGCTGACCGAGGCGGCGCGTCTTCTCGCGAACGGCGCGCCGAACATCCTCAGTGTCGCGCTGGAGGCCGACTACGGCTCGCACGAAGCTTTCACCCGCGCGTTCCGCGACCAATTCGGCACCACGCCCGAAGCGGTCAGGGCGGCGATGTGCGTCAATGACCTCAAGCTTCAGGAGCCGATCCTCATGGACTCCACCATGCTCGACCATCTCGCCCCGCCGCGTTTCGAGACCGCGCGGGCGTTGCTCGTCGCCGGTCCCGGCGAGCGCATCTCCTGCGACAACGGCGCAGTCATCCCCGGCCTCTGGCACCGCTTTCACCAGGAGGTCGCCGACATTCCATCGAGGGTCGGACAGGTCGCCTACGGCGTCTGCTGCAACGGTGACGATTCCGGCAATTTCGACTACATCGCGGGCGTCGAGGTCGCCGAGTTTTCGGACCTGCCGCGACGCTTCGCCCGCATCCGCATTTCCGAGCAGCGCTATGCGGTGTTCACGCATACCGAGCACGTCGCCTCGATCCGCCGCACCGTCAACACGATCTGGAATCGATGGCTGCCCGCCTCGGGATTGACCGCCGCGGACGCGCCGAGCTTCGAGCGCTACGACGAGGCCTTCGATCCCGCAACCGGGAATGGCAGCTTCGAGATCTGGCTGCCGGTGAAGCAGTAGGGCTTCCGCAACGCTGGCATACCATCCCGCTTGCTTGGCAAGCCGAGGCGACTTTGTCATAACCGCAGGCAAATCTTGCGTGTGGGGCCCGTGCCGGACATCCCGTGCAAGCCATAACAAGCAGCCGGGAGGGTCCCCAATGTCTGACGTCCGCGTTCTCGCCACCGACCTCGAATTTCCCGAAGGGCCGGTCGTGATGCCGGACGGTTCGGTGGTGCTGGTCGAGATCCGTGGCCAGCGCCTGACGCGCGTTTATCCCGACGGCCGCAAGGAGATCGTCGCGAAAATTCCGGGCGGCCCGAACGGTGCCGCGCTCGGCCCCGACGGCAAGATCTACATCTGCAACAATGGCGGCTTCTCCTGGATCCCGACCCGCAACATGATCATGCCGGGCCCGCAGCCGGACGATTACCTCGGCGGCTCGATCCAGCGTGTCGATCTGCAATCCGGCAAGGTCGAGACTGTCGTCACCAGATGCGGCGAGCACGATCTGCGCGGGCCGAACGATCTGGTGTTCGACAAGCAGGGCGGCCTGTGGTTCTCCGATCTCGGCAAGCGCCGCGCGCGCGAGATGGACGTCGGCGGCATGTACTACCTCAAGCCCGGGATGACCGAGCTCGTCGAGATCGTGCACGGCATATTGCCGGCCAACGGCATCGGGCTGTCGCCGGATGAGAATACCGTCTACATCGCGGAGACGCCGACCGGCCGGCTGTGGGCCTACGAGCTCTCCGCGCCCGGCACGCTGAAGCCGCGCGACGTGATCTATCGTGGCGAGCGCGGCAAGCCGATCTGCGGCCTCGGCGGCTACCAGATGTTCGACTCGCTCGCGGTGGAAGCCGGCGGCAATGTCTGCGTCGCCACCCTCGTCTCCGGCTGCATCTCGGTGATCGCACCCGATGGCACGCTGGTCGAGCAGGTCCCGACCGGCGACCGCGTCACCACCAACATCGCCTTCGGCGGCCCCGAGCTGAAGACGGCCTACATCACGCTGTCAGGCAAGGGCGAGCTGGTCGCCATGGACTGGCCGCGCAGCGGATTGCCGTTGAATTTTTTGAACAAGTGAGCCAAGCCGTCATTGTGCGGGAGGCGAGGTAACTCTCAGACCCTCACCCTGAGGAGCGCGCCCTTCGCGAGCGTCTCGAAGGGCGAGGCCACCAGCCGGGCCTTCATCCTTCGAGACGCGCGTTCCGCGCTCCTCAGGATGAGGATCTGGCACCCGGAATGCCTCGGCGCACAGTGACGTAAGGAGAGACCTCAAATGCCCTGGCCCGATCCCATCACCCTGCGTGGACAGCACGCCCGTCTCGAGCCGCTGTCGCATCAGCATCTCGACGGGCTGGTGACGGCCGTCAAGGACGGCGAGCTGTCAAAGCTCTGGTACACCGCGATCCCGCTGCCGGAGAACATGGCCAAGGAGATCGACCGGCGCCTCGGGCTGCAGGCCGCGGGCTCGATGTTGCCGTTCACCGTGTTCGACGCCGGCGGCAACGTCGTCGGCATGACCACCTACATGAACATCGATGCCGCCAACCGCCGCGTCGAGATCGGCTCGACCTGGTACGGCAAGAGCGCGCAGCGCGGCCCGCTCAACACGCAGTGCAAATTGCTGCTGCTGCGCCATGCTTTCGAGACGCTGAACTGCATCGCGGTCGAATTCCGCACGCATTTCTTCAACCACCAGAGCCGCCGCGCCATCGAGCGCCTCGGCGCCAAGCAGGACGGCATCCTGCGCAGCCACCAGGTCGCGCCGAACGGCACGCTGCGCGACACCGTGGTCTACAGCATCACCGCCGCCGAATGGCCGACGGTGAAGACGCATCTGGAATTTCAACTCAACGACAAGCCGCGCTAGCGATGAGCACGAGACTGAGTTCGATGTATCCGCGATCGAGCTGCGCTCCCTCTCCCGCTTGCGGGGGAGGGTTGGGGAGGGGGTGTCTCCGCGGTGGGACTCCCCGCGTGGAGAGAGCCCCAACCCGGCGCTTCGCGCCGACCTCCCCCGCAAGCGGGAGAGGTGGAGCGTGCTTGTGGCCAGCACCATTCGATCAATACTGATTGCGCGCTAAGGACGCGATTCATCATGGACAGATTTGATTATGTGATCGTCGGCGCGGGCTCTGCCGGTTGCGTGCTCACCAGCCGGCTGAGCGAAGACCCCAACACCAGCGTCTGCGTGCTGGAAGCCGGCCCGTCCGACTGGCATCCCTACATCCATCTGCCGGCGGGCTTCATCAAGACCTTCCACATGAAGAGCATCAACTGGGCCTACCAGCAAGAGCCGGGGCCCTGGACCGGTGGGCGCAGCATCTATGCGCCGCGCGGCAAGACGCTCGGCGGCTCGTCCTCGATCAACGGCCACATCTACAACCGCGGCCAGCGGATGGATTTCGACACCTGGGCGCAGATGGGCAATCGCGGCTGGGGCTATGCCGACGTGCTGCCCTACTTCCGCCGGCTGGAGAAACGCGTGGGCGAGGGCGAGGACACCTATCGCGGCCGCGAAGGCAGTCTCACCGTCACCACCATGGAGTGGCGCGACCCGCTGTGCGAAGCCTTCATGGAAGGCGCGGTCTCGCTCGGTATTCCCCGCAATCCCGACTACAATGGCAAGACCCAGGAAGGCGTCTCCTACTGCCAGCGCACCATCAACAACGGCCTGCGCGTCTCCGGCGCGACCGCGTTCCTCAAACCGGCGATGAAGCGGCCCAACGTGCATGTGCACACCCATGCGCACGCGACCGAGATCATCTTCGAGGGCAAGCGCGCCGTCGGCGTGCGCTACACCAAGGGCGGCCGCGGCGGCACGCCGGTGGAGGTGCGCGCCAACAAGGAAGTCATCCTCTCCGGCGGCACCTATAATTCGCCGCAGCTCTTGCAGCTCTCCGGGGTCGGCTCGCCCGATCTGCTGCAGCAGCACGGCATCGCGGTGCGTCACGCGCTGCCGGTCGGTGAGGGCCTGCAGGACCACTATGCCCCGCGCACGGTGGCGCGCGTCAAAGACATCAAGACCATCAACGAGCTTCGCCGCGGCTTCTCGCTGTGGATCGAGGCGCTGAAATGGGCGACCGCGCGCCGCGGCCTGCTCTCGCTGTCGCCGACCATGGTCTATTGCTTCTGGCATTCCGGCGAGAGCGCCGAGAGCTCTGACCTCCAGCTCACCTTCACGCCGGCGTCCTACAAGGAAGGCGTGCAGGGCCAGCTCGAGGACGAGCCCGGCATGACCGTGGCGTCCTGGCAGCAGCGCCCGGAGAGCCGCGGCTATGTCCGCATCCGCTCGTCCGATCCGTTCGCACCGCCGATCATCCAGACCAACTATCTCGATGCCGAGCTCGACCGCCGCGTCATCGTCGGCGGCATGAAGCTCGCGCGGCGCCTTTTGAAGTCCGCGCCGTTGTCGCCCTATTACGCCTACGAGGATTTCCCCGGCCCTAACGTCAACACCGACGACGAATTCTTGCAAGCCGCCACCGAGCGCGGCACCACCACCTTCCACCCCGGCTGCACCTGCCGCATGGGCCCGGCGGATTCGACCTGGGCCGTCGTCGACGACCAACTCCGCGTCCACGGCCTCGAAGGCCTCCGCGTCATCGACGCCTCGGTCATGCCGCGCATGATCTCGGCGAATTTGAACGCGTCGACGATGATGATCGCCGACCGCGCCTCGGACCTGATCCGCGGCAAGCAGCCGATGGAAGCCGCAAGGATTCCGGACGCCGCGGTGGCGTAGGGCTTCGTAGGGTGGGCAAAGCGAAGCGTGCCCACCTTCGGTTGAGACATTGTAGAGGTGGTGGGCACGGCGCAAGTGCGCCTTTGCCCACCCTACAAGCTTGCTGTGTCGCCGCTCGTCAACCCCTGCGCGCAAAAATATTCCACTTTACCGAAATTCGGAATTGCGGCATACATTGAAACAGCCCGGCCCGACGAAGAGGGGCGGTTCGCGAGTCGTTCGAAACGCGGGCCGGGTTGCGGTGGACGCGGCAGCGTCGGCACGAGACGGTAGCGGGCAGGGCGGGTATTCCCTGTGAGTTCGCGGCCGCGTGTAGACGAACGGCGCTGAGCGCGTACGGCAAAACCGTGTGGTCCTGTCCGTCGTTGCTACGGTCAAGCCCTTTGCGGAGATGCGCGCGAGCCCAACCGGGCAGACGGCATTGTCAATTCGCAGGGGCGAGGGAGGCCAGAGGGAAAGTTCGGCTCCCGGGAGATCACGGCATAAGCCGTCCGACCATCGCGCAGGGAAGGCCGTGTGTTCGGCACCACCTGTATGCTGCTGTGCGGTTTTCTGCGTGTGCCTTTTGCGCAGCAGACCGCGGGTGCGAGGTCAGCACCCGGCCTTCCCTGCGCCCTCGTTCTTGGAGGGCGGAGCGATTGAAGCAAAGCTCGGGCGAGATGCGCCGCGAGGACGCGAAGGCGTGTCTGCGATTCAAAACGCGACCGAAATGGTGAAGCTGTTGCCACATGCGCGAACATCGTAGGGATGGGCAAAACGCAGCGTGCCCACCAGAAGCAAATGGTGGGCACGGCGCTTTGCGCCTTTGCCCACCCTACGGCACCGTGCGTTACACGAGGCGTCTCATACTTCCCTTCTGCTCAAGAACGCCAGCCGCTCGAACAGATGAACGTCCTGCTCGTTCTTGAGCAGCGCGCCGTGCAGCGGCGGGATCAGCTTTCGCGGGTCGCGCTCGCGCAGCTGCTCGACGCTCATGTCCTCGTTGAGCAGCAGCTTGAGCCAGTCGAGCAATTCCGAGGTCGACGGCTTCTTCTTCAGCCCGGGCACCTCGCGCACTTCAAAGAAGATGCGCAGCGCCTCTTCCACCAGGCGCTTCTTGATGCCGGGGAAGTGGACGTCGACGATCCGATGCATGGTGTCGGCATCGGGGAACTTGATGTAGTGGAAGAAGCAGCGGCGCAGGAAGGCGTCCGGTAGCTCCTTCTCGTTGTTGGAGGTGATCATCATGATCGGGCGCTGCTTGGCCTTGATCGTCTCGCCGGTCTCGTAGACATGGAATTCCATGCGGTCGAGCTCGAGCAGCAAATCGTTCGGGAATTCGATGTCGGCCTTGTCGATCTCGTCGATCAAGAGCACCGGGCGCTGCTCGGCGGTGAAGGCTTCCCACAGCTTGCCGCGCTTGATGTAGTTCTTGATGTCGGACACGCGCGCGTCGCCGAGCTGGCTGTCGCGCAGGCGCGACACCGCGTCGTATTCGTAGAGGCCTTGCTGCGCCTTGGTGGTGGACTTGATGTGCCAGGTCAAAAGCGGCGCGTTCAACGCCTTCGCCACTTCCTCCGCTAGCACGGTCTTGCCGGTGCCGGGCTCGCCCTTGATGAGCAGCGGGCGCTCCAGCACGATCGAGGCATTGACGGCGACCTTGAGATCGTCGGTCGCAACATAGTCCTTGGTGCCGGTAAATTTCATTGCGTGTCCTTGGGTAATCGTCGGCGCGAGGCATTTGCCAATGTCATGGCCCCGGTCGCGACAAGGGAACGGCCGCTCGTGGCGGCCGTTCCCGGTTCGGTCAGGCTTTCAGACCCGTTTTATCAGCGAAAGGATGACGAGCACAATCACCGCGCCGATGGTGGCGTCCACGATGGCGCCGACCGTGCCTGTTGCCAGCTGAATGTGCAGCTGGGGCAACACCCAGCTTGCGACCAGCGCGCCGATGATGCCGACGACGATGTTGCCGATCAGTCCAAATCCCGCCCCGTGGACAATCTTGCCCGCAAGCCAGCCTGCGATCGCGCCGATGATGAGCGCTGCGACAATTCCCATTGCAAACGTCCCCAAAACAACCCCGTGAGAGCCCCAATTCTAGAGCAAAAAGCTTCCCGGTCCAGCACCCCGCGGCGGTCTCCGCCCCTTGACGTCAGCCACCCGACGGGCAATCTGTCACCCATGTTCCTGCAATTCTTCACCTCTCTGCGCGACGCGCAGGTCCCCGTGACGCTGCGCGAATACCTCACGCTGATGGAGGCGCTCGACGCCGATCTGTCGGATTATTCGGTCGAGAATTTCTATTACCTGTCGCGCACCTCGCTGGTGAAGGACGAGCGCAACCTCGACAAGTTCGACCGCGTCTTCGGCACGGTGTTCAAGGGGCTGGAAAACCTGCTCGACGCCATGGAGAAGGCGGAGATCCCCGAGGAGTGGCTGAAGAAGCTCGCCGAGAAATACCTGACCGACGAAGAGAAGAAGCAGATCGAGGTCATGGGCTGGGACAAGCTCATGGAGACCCTGAAGAAGCGCCTCGAGGAGCAGAAGGGCCGCCACCAGGGCGGCTCGAAGTGGATCGGCACCGCCGGCACCTCGCCGTTCGGCGCCCATGGCTACAATCCCGAAGGCGTGCGCATCGGCCAGGAGAAGAACCGCAACAACCGCGCCGTAAAGGTGTGGGACAAGCGCGAGTTCAAGGACCTCGACGGCAATGTCGAGCTCGGCATCCGCAACATCAAGGTGGCGCTGCGCCGTCTGCGCAAATTCGCGCGCACCGGCGCGCCCGATGAGCTCGATCTCGACACCACCATCCGCGAGACCGCCAATCACGGCTATCTCGACGTGCACATGCGCCCCGAGCGGCGCAATGCGGTGAAGCTGCTGGTGTTCTTCGACATCGGCGGCTCCATGGACGCGCATATCGAGCAGGTCGAGGAGCTGTTCTCGGCCGCGAAGAGCGAGTTCAAGCACATGGAGTATTTCTACTTCCACAACTGCCTCTATGAAGGCGTGTGGAAGCAGAACAAGCGCCGCTTCACCGACCGCACCCCGACCTGGGATGTGCTGCACAAATACCCGCACGACTACAAGGTCGTGTTCGTCGGCGACGCCTCGATGAGCCCTTACGAGATCATGGTGCCCGGCGGCTCGGTCGAGCACGTCAACGAGGAGCCGGGCTCGGTCTGGCTCGACCGCATCATCCGCACCTATCCGCATGCGGTGTGGCTGAATCCGGTCGCTCAGAAGCACTGGGACTATTCGGAATCGACCACCATCATCAAACGCATCTTCGCCAACCGGATGTACCCGATCACGATCGAGGGGCTGGAAGGTGCAATGAAGGAATTGACGCACTGATGCGTGAGTGAGCCCGGCTCGATAGGTAACGGGACTGCGCTCCCTCCCCCGCCTGCGGGGGAGGGAGTCTCCACAACGGGATAGTCCCCTAGAGGAGAGAGCCCTCACCCGCATCGCTCGGGACGATGCTTCGCATCGCCCGGCGCGCTGCGACCTCTCCCGCAAGCGGGAGAGGTGACCCCACCTCAGGCAGTTCGCTTGGGGACGATGACGTAACAAGAGGGAGAACCACATGCCCCAAAACATCACCCGAGGCATCAAGGCGCTGATCGACGAGGCCAATGCCGAGATCGAGACGCTCAACGCCAAGGACGCCATCGAGATCTCCAAGAACGGCGATGTCGTCATCGTCGACATCCGCGACCCCCGCGAGATCGAGCGCGACGGCCGCATCCCCGGCGCGTTCGCCTGCACCCGCGGCATGCTCGAATTCTGGATCGATCCGCAGAGCCCCTACGCAAAGCCGGTCTTCCAGGAGGACAAGAAGTTCGTCTTCCACTGCGCCGGGGGACTGCGTTCCGCACTCGCGGCCAAGACTGCGCAGGACATGGGCCTCAAGCCCGTCGCCCACATCGCCGGCGGCTACGCCGCTTGGCGCGATGCCGGCGGGCCGACCGAGCAGTGGGAGCCGAAGAAGAAGGGGTGAGGGGTGCTCCGCTATCTCTCCGGGCTCTGCTGTCATTCCCCGCGAAGGCGGGGAATCCAGTACGCCGCGGCCTCTCGGTTCCATCACAACCGCCTCTGGAATACTGGATCGCCCGTTCCTAGTGCGCAATTGCGCACTGGCCGGGCGATGACAGCGGAGTGCGACGCGCGCTGCTTCAGTCTCGCTCGCGCGGCGCATGCTCCGGAATGACAAGGAAGAAATCGCATGACCATCGCCACCGACCCCCTCGTCTCCACCGAATGGCTCGCCGCCCACATCAACGATGCCAACGTCAAGGTGCTCGACGCCAGCTTCAAGCTGCCGGGCGTGCTGCCGCTGCCGAAGGATGATTATCTCGCCGCACACCTGCCGGGCGCTGCGTTCTTCGACGTCGATGCGGTGTCGGATCATTCCAACCCGCTGCCGCACATGTATCCGAGCGCCGAGCAGTTCGGCCGTGACATCGGCAATCTCGGCATCTCCAACGCCGACACCGTCGTGCTCTACGATGCCGGCGGCTGGGTCGCAGCGCCCCGCGCCTGGTGGATGCTCCTGGCCTTCGGCCATAACAATGTGCGCATCCTCAATGGCGGCTTGAAGAAGTGGCGCGCCGAGGGGCGAGCGGTCGAGAGCGGCGAGGTGAAGCCGAAGCCGGCGACGTTCAAGGCGAGCTACGATCCGAAGCGCGTGCGCAGCATGCAGCAGCTCATCGCCAATGTCGAAAGCAGGAAGGAGCAGGTGATCGACGCCCGCGCCGCCGACCGCTTCGAGGGCCGTGCGCCCGAGCCCCGGGCGGGCATCCGCTCCGGCCACATCCCCGGCGCGCGCAACGTGCCCTACAATCAGCTGTTCGATGCCGCGACCGGCACGATGAAGCCGCTCGAGGATCTGCGCGCCGCCTTTGCGAAGGCCGGCGTCAAGCTCGATGCACCGATCGTGACGAGCTGCGGCTCGGGCGTCTCGGCCGGCGTGCTGACGCTCGCGCTCTATCGCCTGGGGATCACCGACACCGCGCTCTATGACGGCTCGTGGTCGGAATGGGGCCAGGAGGGCGGCCCGGCCATCGCAACCGGGCCGGCGTGAGCGCCACGGTGACGGTGCGCTCCCTCGCCGCAAGCGGGGCGAGGTGAAGCAAGCGCATCACCGCGCGCGCGTGGTCGTCGTCGCAAAGGTCTGCGGCTGACCGAACGGATCGAGCTGCTGCTGCAGCTGCTGAGGCGGCGGACGTCGCACCACGCGGTGTCGCTTCTTGGCCTTCGCCTTGCGCTTGGTCGCCTTGTCGTCGGCCTTGGTATCTGCCTTGCTCTCGGTCTTGGCCTTCGCCGGCGCATCCTTCACGGCCGTCGTCGCCGGCTCGTTCAGAGCGGCCAGCTTGGCCGAGGCGGCATCGAGTGCGGAGGAGGCCAGGGCCGCGCTGGGATCGACCGGCGCCGGCTCGCTGGCGGTCGCGGCAGGCTCGGTCGCGGGGATCGACGCCGTGGCGTCGGCAGCGGTGAGCGTATCGGCGGGCGCTGGCGCTGCGGCCTCCGTCGTCGTCTCCGCCTTGGCCGGTTCGGCGACGGGGACATCAGCCGGAGGTGCCGCGACCTGGGGCTGAGGCTCGGTCTCGGTCGTCAGGGCGGCGACCTGCTCGGGCTCGCTTTCGGGCAGTCCAATGGTCGGCACCCGGTCGCGTAGCGACGGCTCGGGCTCGGCGGTCAGCTCCGGCTCGGCGCGAAGGACCGCGAGCACCGGCTGGGCCGGCTCGGGAGCCTGCGCGAACACCTGCTCCTGCGGGCCGTTCCGCCAGGAGGGGTTGCTGACATACTGCTCATGGCTCGCCCGCAGCAGTGCGGCGGCGCCCAGGCCGAACACCAGGATGGAGACTGACAGCAGGATGGCGGCAAACAGGAAGCGAAAGCCGGGAAGCATCGAGCGGTTGCGAATTTCCGCCCCGGCGGCGAAGAGGCCAGGGCCCAAGAGCCATCTGAACGCGGTGACGGTACTGTTTGCCGCGTTCGCCACGCGGGGATCGGGAGCTCGAATGGGCGGCGAATCAGGCTGATTCGAACATACCGCAACGATTCCGAGCCGTTCCGCAAAAAACGGGGCCCAAGACTCCGGCAATTGACGTCATGAGTTGATTTCCGCCCCGTGATGCAACGGGGCAACGGTAGTCTTGCGGATCACAAATCGGCAGGTCCGGCGCAAATAAGCCTGATATGTCTTGAATGTGCCGCTATCTTCGGCCATCTGGCCGTTAACGGTCCGATCGGGCTTGGGGACTATACAAGAGCGATGATGATCAAACACTTTCTGACGATATGCGCTGCCGCGACAGTCGCTGCGGCGGGAACCTCGCTCGCGCAGGCTCAAAGCTATCCGGTTCAGCAGGCCCCGAGCTATGGCGCCCCGGCCGAATATCGGCCCGGCGACCGCACGCCAAATTTCGACGCGCTGGACGATGACGACGACGCGATGCCGCAGGCATCGCTGCCGCCGCCCGGCCCGGCCGACGATCCGCGCTATGGCCGTCCGGTCGGCGCTCCCCCGGTCTACTCCGCCGCGCCGCCGCAGGGTCCGGTGATGTCGCCGGATGATCCGCGTTATGGCCGTCCGGCTGGCGCTCCGCCGGTCTATTCGGCCCCGCCATCGCAGGGCCCTGTGATGTCGCCCGACGATCCCCGCTACGGCCGGCCCGCCGGTCCGCCGCCGGTGATCTACGCAAATCGCCCGGGTCAAGGTCAGGCCCCCGCCAATGACGGCATGCGTCCGCCGGAAGCCGTTGGTGGTCCCGCCGCGACCGGTACGGTCCAGGCCGGCCAGCCGCCCGTCGGCACCGATGGAAGACCGATGACGATGGCCGCGCTGCCGCCCGAGGAGCAGCCCGATGCTGCGCCGGTGCAGCTGCCGCAGAACCTGCGCCGCCAGGAGGTCGCGTTCCAGACCAAGGAGCCCGCAGGCACCCTCGTGGTCGATACCCCCAACACCTATCTCTATTACGTGCTCGGCAATGGCCGCGCGATCCGCTACGGCGTCCGCGTCGGCCGCGACGGCTTCACCTGGACCGGCGTGCAGAAGATCACCCGCAAGGCCGAGTGGCCGGACTGGCATCCGCCGACCGAGATGATCGAGCGCCAGCCTTATCTGCCGCGCTTCATGGCCGGCGGCCCCGGCAATCCGCTCGGCGCCCGCGCGATGTATCTCGGCTCGACCGTCTACCGCATCCACGGCACCAACCAGCCCTCGACCATCGGCAAGTTCGTCTCGTCCGGCTGCATCGGCATGTTGAACGAGGACGTCTCCGACCTGTTCGATCGCGTCAAGGTCGGCACCCGCGTGGTGGTGATGCCCGGTGGCCCGCCGCCGGGAACGGCGACGGCGTCCGCTGCGCCGGCGCCCGGTCCTGCCGCCGGTCCGGCTCCGATGGCCGCCCAGGCTGGTCCGGTCCCCGGCACCCAGCCGACGGTCGTGCCGCCGCTGCCCGCACCGGTCACCGTGCGCTAAGCGCGCCGCGAATATTCAGATTGCAAAAGGGCGTGCCATCGGCACGCCCTTTGTCATTCAGGCGAGCTTGGTCATTCAGGCCAGCTTGCGCGGCAGCTCGCTGCCTTTGGTGAAGGCAGTGATCGCCTCGACCATCTGGCCGTAATGGATGCGCAGGCCGTCCTCGGTGGCGTAGCCGAGATGCGGCGTCAGCACGAGGTTGTCGAGCTTGCGGAAGGGATGGTCGACCGGCAGCGGCTCGACCGAAAACACGTCGATGCCGGCGCCCGCGATCTTGCGCTGCTGCAAGGCCTCGAGCAGCGCCTGCTCGTCCACGATCGGCCCGCGCGCGGTGTTGACGAGGAAGGCCGTCGGCTTCATCCGCGCGAGATCTGCAGCGCCGACCAAACCACGCGAGCGCTCGCTGAGCACCACGTGGATGGTGACGACGTCGGCCTTGGCGAACAGCTCCTCCTTGGTAGCGTAGCCGACGCCGGCGGCCGCGCATTTCTCCGGCGTGAGGTTCGGGCTCCAGGCGATCACGTTCATGCCGAACGCCTTGGCGATCCCGGCCATCCTGCTGCCGAGCTTGCCGAGCCCGACAATGCCGAGCGTCATGCCCTCGATCTCGACGCCGGCAAAGGTCTGCCAGGGCTCGCCGGCATGCATGCGCGCGTTCTCGCGGCCGATGCCGCGGGTCAGCTCCAGGATCAGGCCCATGGTCAGCGGTGCCGTGGGATCGCGCGAATATTGCGTGCCGCCGACGGTGACGCCGCGCGCCTTTGCGGCTTCCGTGTCGATCGCGGCGTTGCGCATGCCTGACGTGAGCAGCAGCTTCAGCTTCGGCAAGCTCTCGAACAGGCTCTTCGGGAAGGCCGTCCGCTCGCGCATCGCGCAGATGATCTCGAAATCAGCCAGCGCGCTGGCTGCTGCCTGCTCGGAGGCAAAGGGATGGCTGAACACGGTGACGTCGAGGCGGTCGGACAGTTTCTGCCAGTCGGCGACGTCGAGCGCGAGGTTGAAATAGTCGTCGAGAATTGCACAGCGCAGCCGGCTCATCAGCGTTCATCCGGGGCCAGAGTTGATGGCGAGAGGTGAGGGCGCTGGGCGAGCGCCGCCGTCGGAATCAGGCCATGGTTGCGCGCAATCAGGACGGCGCGCAAGCCGCTTGCGTCTTCAAAAGTCCGATAGGAAGGAGGCGCTCAGAGATCCCTGGGCTTGAGCCGGAACGGCGCATCCATGCCGTGCTTGGCGCGCCAGGCGGGACCAGGGCCACGCATGTAGTGCAGTTCGGGCCGGTAGGGATTGAAGGCGGTGGCGAAGAAGCGCTTCCAGAACCCTGTGACCTCCGAGACGAGCCCGGAGACGTGGCCGGCTTCTGCCGGAACAGGAAGTGAGTTGGTCTCGATCAGAGCCATGATGCGGCCTCGCTGTGCTCCCGTTCGTTCTGAGCGGGTGGCGCTGTTTCCGCGCGAAACCGAGCTTTCGGCCTGATTTATTAAAAGATGGTTTCAATTGTCCGGATCGGTGGCCGGATGGTGTCCGTCCCGTATTCATCCGTGGTGAACGGACGGAAAACATTGCCCTTTGGGGGCGGGATCGTTACATCGGCGGCGAAGCAAATTTCCTCAAATCGAAGGTTTTCGGGACCTATGGCGCGCCAGTTCATCTATTTCATGCAGGGCCTGACCAAGAGCTACCCGACCCGGAAGGTGCTCGATAACATCCATCTGTCGTTCTACCCGGACGCCAAGATCGGCGTGCTCGGCGTCAACGGCTCGGGCAAGTCGACGCTGCTCAAGATCATGGCTGGCCTCGACAAGGAGTATAACGGCGAGGCTTGGGTCGCGCAGGGCGCCCGTGTCGGCTATCTCGAGCAGGAGCCGCATCTCGATCCGGCACTGAGCGTGCGCGAGAACGTCATGCTGGGCGTCGCCAAGCAGAAGGCCATCC
The DNA here is from genome assembly GCF_014198295.1 of Bradyrhizobium sp. CIR18. Classification (NCBI taxonomy): domain Bacteria; kingdom Pseudomonadati; phylum Pseudomonadota; class Alphaproteobacteria; order Hyphomicrobiales; family Nitrobacteraceae; genus Bradyrhizobium; species Bradyrhizobium sp. CIR18. The sequence goes on from NZ_JACIHF010000002.1 coordinate 136,944, forward strand.
TCGATCGCTACAACGAGCTGGCGATGAACTACTCCGAGGAAACCGCCGACGAGATGACCAAGCTGCAGGACGAGATCGAGGCCCAGGGCCTCTGGGATCTCGACAGCAAGGTCGACCAGGCCATGGACGCGCTGCGCTGCCCGCCTGACGATGCCGACGTCACCAAGCTCTCGGGCGGCGAGCGCCGCCGCGTGGCGCTGTGCAAGCTGCTGCTCGACCAGCCCGATCTGCTGCTGCTGGACGAGCCGACCAACCATCTCGACGCGGAGTCGGTGTCGTGGCTGGAAGGGCATTTGCGCAACTATCCCGGCGCGATCCTGATCGTCACCCACGATCGCTACTTCCTCGACAACGTCACGAGCTGGATTCTCGAGCTCGATCGCGGCAAGGGAATTCCCTACGAGGGCAATTACTCGTCCTGGCTGGTGCAGAAGCAGAAGCGGCTGGAGCAGGAAGGACGCGAAGACGCCGCGCACCAGAAGACGATTGCCCGCGAGCAGGAATGGGTCGCGTCCTCGCCGAAGGCGCGCCAGGCCAAGTCCAAGGCGCGCTATCAGCGCTACGAGGAGCTACTCAAGCAGGCGAGCGAGAAGCAGACCCAGACCGCGCAGATCATCATTCCCGTCGCCGAGCGGCTCGGTGCCAATGTGGTCGATTTCGAAGGCCTCAGCAAAGGCTATGGCGATCGCCTGTTGATCGACGATCTCACCTTCAAGCTGCCGCCGGGCGGCATTGTCGGCGTGATCGGTGCCAACGGCGCCGGCAAGACCACGCTGTTCAAGATGATCACCAAGCAGGAGACCCCGGACAAGGGCACGATCACGGTCGGCGAGACCGTGCATCTCGGCTATGTCGACCAGTCGCGCGACGCGCTCGACGGTAGCAAGAACGTGTGGGAGGAGATCTCCGGCGGCAACGAGCTGATCTTGCTCGGCAAGAAGGAAGTGAACTCGCGCGGCTATTGCTCGTCCTTCAACTTCAAGGGCGCGGACCAGCAGAAGAAGGTCGGCGCGCTCTCCGGCGGCGAACGCAACCGTGTGCATCTCGCCAAGATGCTGAAGTCCGGCGCCAACGTGCTGCTGCTCGACGAACCGACCAACGATCTCGACGTCGACACGCTGCGCGCGCTCGAAGAGGCGCTGGAGGATTTTGCCGGCTGCGCCGTCATCATCAGCCATGATCGCTGGTTCCTCGACCGTATCGCGACCCACATCCTGGCCTTCGAAGGCGACAGCCACGTCGAATGGTTCGAAGGCAACTTCCAGGATTACGAGAAGGACAAGATGCGCCGGCTCGGCCAGGACAGCATCATTCCGCACCGCGTGAAGTACAAGAAGCTGACGCGGTGATTTCGGCATGATGCGGCGGGCGCTCATCGCTGCGGTGATCGTGGTCACCTGCGGCTGGACGTCCGCGCGCGCCGCCGATGCCGCCTTCACCCAGTTCATCGCCTCGCTGTGGCCGGAGGCGCAGGCAGAAGGCGTCTCGCGCAAGACGTTCGACGAGCAGACGCGCGGGCTCGAGCCCGACTACAAGCTGCCCGATCTGATCCTGCCCGGACGGCCCGCGCTGGGTGCGCCGTCGCAGGCCGAGTTCGTGCAGGTGCCGGCCGATTACGTCAAGGAAGCCTCGATCGCGCGGCTTGCGGGCGAGGGGCAGCGGCTGCTGCAGAAATATCGCGCCTCGCTGAGCGAGATCGAGAAGAAGTCAGGCGTGCCGGCAACCGTGATGCTCGCGATCTGGGGCCGCGAGACCGATTACGGCCGCTACACGCTGCCGTATGATCTCGTTCGCGTGCTGGCGACGCAGGCCTATGTCGGGCGCCGCAAGGAGCAATACCGCACCGAGTTCATCCTCGCGCTGAAGATCCTCGGCGAAGGCGTGGTGACGCGCAAGGACATGCGCTCGTCCTGGGCGGGCGCCACCGGGCTGACGCAGTTCCTGCCGTCCGAATATTACAAGCACGGCGTCGATTTCGACGGCGACGGCCGCATCGACATCTGGCATTCGGTGCCGGACGCGCTGGCCTCGGCCGCGCAGCAACTCGTCAACAAGGGCTGGCAGGGCGGTGTGCGCTGGGCATACGAGGTGCAAGCACCCGCGAAGGTCGATTGCACCACCGGCGTGCCCGAGGTGACGAAGCCGCTCGGCCAGTGGTTGCGCGAAGGTTTTGTGCCGGTGCGCGGGCAGAAGCTGAGTGCCGCAGAGCAGGCGCAGCCGGCCTCGCTGCTGCAGCCGGAAGGCATCTATGGCCCATCGTTCCTGACGACGAAGAACTACTTCGTCATCAAGGAATACAATTTCTCCGATCTCTACGTGCTGTTCGTCGGCCACCTTGCCGACCGCATGACGAGCCCGGTGCCGTTCGCAACGCCATGGGCGGCCTCGAAGCAATTGCGCACCAGGGATGTCGAGACCATGCAGCGTGGGCTCACGCGCGTCGGGCTCTACAAGGACAAGATCGACGGCAAGGCCGGCATGCAGACGCGCGCCGCGCTCGGTGCCTATCAGAAGTCGGCGGGTCTCAAGGTCGATTGCTGGCCGAGCGAAGAGGTGCTGCGCTCGATCCAGGCGGCGCGATAGCGCGCGACCAAAGAAAAAGCCCGGCCGAGGTCTCGGCCGGGCTTCGATCGCGGCGCTCACGAGCGCCGGTGCGATCAGATCAGTAGCAGACGCGAACCGGGCGAACGACCCAGCCGTAACCGTCCCAATAACGCTGACGCTGCCAGTAGCAGGGCGGGGGCGGCGGGCCGGGCTCGGCGACGTAAACGGGGCCGCCATAGGCCGGACGGCTCGACGCGATGGCGCCGCCGACGATCGCGCCACCAATCAGGCCGGCCGCAATGCCGGCGCCGATGCTGCCGTCATGCGCCTTGGCGGACGGAGCGGCAGTCACCAGCGAACCGGCGATCGTCGCAACCGTGAGGGCGGCAACAAGAGTCTTCTTCATGCTCAGGGCTCTCCTGGGAGATGGGTTCCTCTTGTTAGAGGCGCCCGGGTTTCAAAGGTTCACGCACACGCTGATGGAATTGGCCGTGCAGCTAGGAAGCGCGCAATTGGTCAACCCACGGTAAACGCACACGGAGCTGTGACGAGAAAAAGCGGTCTTTTTCAGGCCCGGAGATGAACGGCGCACCCGTAGTGAACCGGCCAGCGAAGCAGTCGCGATGGACCGGGTTCGAGTCGCTTCAGCCGCAGACTCTGACGCGGCGGGCGCGCCAGGCATAGCCGTCCCAGAAGCGCTGCTTCTGCCAGACGCAGCCGCCGCCGTAATAGTCGTCAGAGACATAGCCCGGACCCGGCGCATAGTAACGGGGCGGGTAATAGCCGGGTTCGTAATAGCCGGGGCCAGGTCCGTAGTAATACGGAGAGGCCAGCGCGCCGCCGACAATGGCGCCGCCGATGATGCCGGCCGCCACGCCTGCCGCGACGCCGCGCTGGGCATGGGCCGGGGATCCGGCCGCAACGGCCAGGGAGGCGACGGCGGCGACCGTCAGGAGCAGCTTCTTCATTGGCTTGACCTTTCGTACGAACACGCGGGAACCCTTTGGGGCCAGAGTTCCATACTTCGCTTGAATGATCAATGAACGGCACCTTGGGGGCGGGCGACCAATTGATATGGACCGTAGGCCCGGCCAGGGAGGCGATGATGGGCAACGCGATGATCAATGCATTGATTGCGGCCGGGGTCGTGTCCGCGATCGGTTACGGCTGGATCACCCATCTTCAGAACCGCGGCCAGCGGCGCTCCCGCGCCGGGGCGGGCGGCGACGGCAGCAGCAGCGGCGACACCTATTCGGGCAGCAATAACGGCTTCTCGCTGGGAAGCTGGTTTTCCAGCGACAGTTCGGGCAGCCCGGCCGACGGCGGCAGCTGTTCCAGCAGCGATAGCGGCAGCAGTGGCGGCGATTGCGGTGGCGGCGGTGACGGTGGGGGAGGCGGTGGCGGCGATTAGGATCCGCTCCAATCTTGATCCAGCGCAACCCTGAAATTTAGGGCCGTTCTAGGCTGCTTTTGGGCCAGTTTGGAATAGCTTCAAATACCGCTTTTTCCTTTTGCATCCGGCGGGCCCGTTAAATATCGATGATGCCGCATCACCGAAGGGCCTGCCGCTTCCATGATCGTTTGTTCCTGTAACGTGCTGAGCGATGACGACATCCGCGCCGCCGTCGCCGAGTCCGACGACGCCGTGCGCCATGCCAAGCAGGTCTATGGATGCCTCGGCTGTAGCGCCGAATGCGGCCGCTGCGCCCGGACGATCAAGACCATCATCGACGAAGCTCTCGGCCCTTGCGCCCAGTCCTGCTGTGCCGGCTGCCCGCACAACCACACCGTGGCTGCCAATGACGAGGCGGCCGAGCCCGCCCAGTTTGCCCTCGCGGCCTGCTGAAAGCCTTCGCCAGCTCAGCTGAGCTTTTCCCCGGCTGCGCCGCCGTAGCCAGTTGCCCTCATTCGTAAACTGACTTAGAAGCATTCTAAATTCGGTTTTGGGCCGATTTGGACTGCAAGAGCTGGAGTGAACCATGCAGGGCGACGCAAAAGTCATCGACTATCTCAACAAGGCACTGCGTCACGAACTGACTGCGATCAACCAGTACTGGCTGCACTACCGCTTCCTCGACAATTGGGGCCTCCTCGACATGGCCAAGGTCTGGCGCAAGGAGTCCATCGAGGAGATGGAGCACGCCGACAAGCTCACCGCGCGCATCCTGTTCTTTGACGGCTTTCCGAACATGCAGGTGCTCGATCCCCTGCGCATCGGCCAGAACGTCAAGGAGATCATCGAGTGCGACCTCGCTGCCGAGATGAGCGCGCGTGCGCTCTACCAGGAAGCGGCGACCTACTGCCACGGCGCCAAGGACTACGTCACGCGTGACCTGTTCGAGAAGCTGATGAGCGACGAGGAGCATCACATCGACTTCCTCGAAACCCAGCTCGACCTGATCGGCCGCATCGGCCTTGAGCTCTACACCCAGAAGCACGTCGGCGGGCTCGAGGGCGAGGGGCATTAAGCTCGGGCGTCGCTGCGTACTCGGTGTCGTCCCGGCGAAGGCCGGGACCCATACCGCGTGATCTATCTGGATGCGCCGGTATGAGCACCGGGGCACGAGTTCTTCACTGTTAGTCTTCGCAAAACCACTCCCTGTGGTTATCGCGACGAGCGCAAGCGCTCGCGCGGAGGTCCCGGATCTGCGCTGCGCTTGTCCGGGACGACACCGTGATTGTCGTCCCAACTACAACTGCGTCTTGTAAATCTCTTCCACAGTTTCCTGGCTCGCCGGTTCGCCGAGGCCAGTCTGGTCGTGAATGACCGTGACGATGCTGGGCATCACCGAGCGCTGCACTTTCTCTGGCGACCACAGCTTCGAGCGCATCAGCGCCTTGCCGCAATGGAAATAGACTTCGCTCACAGCGACGTTCAGCACCGCCCGCGGCGGCTTGCCGAATTCGACCATCGCGGCGAGCAGATCCGGATCGGCCGACAGCGTGCCGCGTCCGCCGACGCGTAGCGTTTCGTCAATCCCGGGCACGAAGAACAACAGGTGCACGAAGCCCGAGCCTTCGACGACGTTGCGAAAACTGTCGATCCGGTTGTTGCCGGAGCGGTCAGGCATCAGCAATTGGTTGGGACCGGCGACGTGGACAAAGCCGGTGCCGCCGCCGCGTGGCGAGGCATCGACGCTGCCGTCCGCGCCCGACGTCGCGAGTACGCAGAACGGCGACATCTCGATGAACTTCTTCGCATGCGCATCGATCGCGGGCCGCGCTTTCGCGATCACGCGCGGGCTCGGCTTGGCATAGATGGTGGCGAGGTCTTCGGCGCAAAGATCGGTCAACGGCATGCCTCCGCTTCAGCTTGGCGGCAAGCTAGCCGATCGGGCCGCCTCCAGCCAATGGAATCGATAAAGACGCATGCCGTAGGCGGTGATGGCATATTTCATCATGCGCGGCTGGCTGGTGTAATTGCCGCCATTGTAGTCCGGGTCGTTGCGGATGGTGTCGAGCATGATCCGCCGCAGCATCCAGTTGCGCGACGCCATCTCGGTCGGCTGCGAGGCCATCGGGATCAGTGCGTCCATCGCGTTCGGATATTTCGCGCCCCACAGCCAGCTGTGCATGCCGCCCATCGAATTGCCGATGACGAGCCGCAGATGCTTGACGCCGAGGCCCTCCGTCACCAGGCGATGCTGCGCCTCGACCATGTCGTCGTAATCGTATTTCGGGAAGCTCGTCTTCATCCCGTCGGAGGGCTTCGACGATTTGCCATGACCGATGCCGTCGGGAAGGATGATGTAGTATTTGGAGGCGTCGAGCGGTTGCCCCGCGCCGAACAGCTCGCCGGCGAAGGCGGGTGACAGCATGCTTGCGCCCGAGCCGCCCGTGCCGTGCAGCACCAGCACCGGTTGGCCCGAGGGCTCGCCGATTGTGGTGTAGTGCAGCTTCAGCTCCGGCATGGTCTCGCCGGTGTGGAACTTGAAATCCCTGGCGATCCAGTCGCCCTGCTTCGGTGCCGGATAATCCGCGGCCAGGCCCGGTATTGAAAAGGACAGCAGGGCAGCCGACAGCGCGGCGCAGGAAGCCTTCATGCTTTTCTCCCCATTGCGGCTCATGGTCGGCGGCCGCGTTGCGGCGGGACTTAGCAGAAATGCACAGAAGGATGTAGGATTTCGGCTCCGCCGATCGTCTTCAAGGAAACATCCGGAAGAGGCCCCTGCATGTGCCGCAACATCAAGACGCTGTTCAACTTCGAGCCACCGGCGACGGAGGATGAGATCCATGCCAGCGCGCTTCAGTTCGTGCGAAAACTGTCCGGCTTCAACAAGCCGTCGCAGGCCAACGAGGCGGCGTTCGACCGCGCAGTGGCGGAGGTCTCGCAGGCCGCGCGAAATCTCCTGACCTCGCTGCACACCCATGCGCCGGCGCGGGACCGTGAGGTCGAGGCGGAAAGGGCCAGGGAGCGCTTGCGGCTGCGCTTCGGTTAGTGGCCTCGAGTAATCGTTCCGTGATCTGGCTCACGGTACGGGGGCGTCTCCTCCTGCAATGATGTGTGCCGGGGTTTTGACAGCCGGAGCACGACCCATGAGCCGCCCCCTTCTTCCTCTGAAAGCAGGTGCCATCGTCCTCACGCTATTATGGACCGCGTGGATGATGTGGTGGAGCGGCTCGTTCTCGAGCGCGAACGTGATCATCCTGGCCCTGTGCGGCGCAGCGGTGGGCTATCTCTGGTATCGCGCCATGCGCTGGCAATTCGAGCGCATGGGCATGCTGCCGCGCAAGGATGATTCATCGGTTTCCTAAACCGAGGCTCGTGTCCCGGACGCGGCGCAGTGCGTCAGCGCTGCGACGCAGAGCCGTGACCCAGAAAATCGCGAGAAAAGCTCTTGGTCAGATGGGCGCCGGCCCAGCAGCGCGTCACTGCGTGCTGCGCTGCGTCGGGGCACGGGCGCGCCACTAATCCTAGTGACCGTGCTTCTTCTTTTTCTTCTTTTTCTTGTGCGCGTCGCCTTCGCTGTCGTCGCTCGCGTCGTCGACGATGGCCTCATCGGGCTCCTGCACGGCGGCCTCCAGCGCCTCGCGTTCGGCGGCGTCGCGCTCGCGCTGGCGGCGGCGCTCGTCCCAGGCGTCGAACAGTTGCTCGAGCCACGGCAGCAGCTGTTCGATCGAGGGCAATTGACCGGCAGGCCCAGCCTCGCCGCGCGGGCCTTGCGGTCCCGCCGGCCCTTGTGGTCCGGCAGGCCCCTGCGCGCCGGCGGCCCCACGCGGGCCGGCCTCACCCTGCTTGCCTTGCGGACCGGGCTTGCCCTGAGGTCCCGCCTTTCCGAGCGGCCCCGGCTTGCCCTGCGGTCCCGGCTTGCCGCGCGCGCCGTCGGGACCGCGCCTGCCGGGATGACCCTGCGGTCCCGGCCGTCCCGGTTCACCCTGCCGTCCGCGCGGCCCTTGAGATCCCTGCCGTCGTCCCTGATCGTCTGCCACGCCACTGCTCCCCATGATCGGAAGCAAGCTACTTAGCGGCGTTTGACGACAGCAGCAATTCCGCCGGGACAGCTCAGAACGCTTGATCAACATCAATCGGCGGCACGCGCCGCTGTGTCATCGATCGTGCGGCCAGAACTGTTGCGAGGAGCGACCGATGCGCGCAGCGTGGAAAATCCTCTGCCTGTTCGCTGTCGTCCTTGCGGCGGCGCTTGGCCTCGCTCACCAGCTGGTACCCGACGTCGTGCCGGTCGCATTCGCCGAGGAGCCGCAGCCGTCATGGGCTGTCATGACGGCCTTCTTCCTCCGCGCGATCGAGATGATCGCAGCCTCGGTCGTGATGATCGCGCTCGCGGTCATCATCGGCGGACTGATCCAGCGGTGCGTCCTCGGACGCTAATCCTGATAGGCGGGCACCTCGATGCCGGACGCGGCATAGAGCTTGATCTTGTTGCGCAGCGTACGCACCGACAGGCCGAGCACGCGCGACGCGCGTGTGCGGTTGCCGTCGCAGCGCGCAAGCGTCTGAAGCACGAGCTCGCGCTCGACCTCGTCGACGGTGGCGCCGATCAGAAGCGGAACGATCTGGTTAGGAGCAAGGAATTGCGCGCCCGACTCGGACGCGGCGACATGAACAGTGGTCATCAACACACCTCCCGATCAACGCCCGCTGCCATCTTTGGAAGCGGATCGAGAACCAACGACCCCCAAGCCGTAGATCCACGGTGGGCGGGTTTGGTTAATGAAAGGTTAATCGCGGACGATCGCACCAATTGACCTCAGGAATGCCGCTAAGCCGCCGCGATTTGCGCCAGATGCATCGTGATGCGGGACTATCTCCTCCACACACGCGGTGTCATCGTCCGGTCCAGTGGCGCAATTGCCTACAAGGCGGACGATGATCTCGTGCTTCGGGATAGTGAGTCGCGCCTCACACCGTCCGATAGCCGCCGTCCACCATCACGATCGTTCCCGTGACATAGGCCGACAGATCCGACGCGAGGAAGATCGCGGGCCCGACGATATCCTCGGGCTTGCCGGTGCGCGCCAGCGGGGTGTGGTCGACGAAGGCCTGCACCAGCGCCGGATTGGTCGCGCGCACATTGGCGTTGATGTTGGTCTCGATGAAGCCGGGGCCGATCGCGTTGACGCGCACGCCCTCCTTGCCGAGCTCGACCGCGAGCGCCTTGGTAAAGCCGAGCACGCCGTGTTTCGAGGTCGTGTAAGCCGCCGAGCTTGGCGTGCGCAGATGCACGAAGGACTGGATCGAGCCGATATTGACGATGCGGCCTTTGCTCGCGCGCAAGGGTGCAAGGAAGGCCTGCGTCATGTTGAAGACGCCGTTGAGATTGAGCGAGATGATGTCGTTCCAGTCCTTCGCCACCGTCTCGGTCTCCGCGGTGAAGGCGTTGCGGCGGGTGATGCCGGCATTGTTGACGAGGATCGAGACCTGCCCGACCTCGCCCGCGACCTGCTTGGCGAGCGCCAAACAGTCCTCGCGCCTGACAACGTCGAGCGCAAAACTCTCGGCCCTGCCGCCCGCTTTGCGGATCTCCTGGGCGGCCTCCGCGACCGTGTCGGCATTGACGTCGAGCAGCACCACTTGCGCGCCCTCGCGGGCGTAGCCGGCGGCGATGGCGTGGCCGATGCCGGAACCGGCGCCCGTGACGACGGCGATGTGGTTTGCGAGCAATGCCATTACATTTTCCTCCCGATTTCGTTTCGAAGTTTCACGAAACGCTAACTCGAAATTAAGGGGTCGGAAACGGCAGCCTTGGCATACTGATATTCATTGCTAAACGTTGCGCGCATGATGGAACGGCTCGACTCCCGGCTCGACTCCTGGAAACCCGCCCTCGAACGCCTGCGGTCGGCGCAATCGGCCGATTGGGCCGAGGCGGGCCGGCTCGTGGCCGAGATCGCGCGGATGAGCAGCGATGCCACGCTGCGACAGGCCGCCGAGCAGGCGCTTCCGGTGCTGCGCCAGGCGGTCGACAATGACGATCACGGCGTCACGCTGGCGGCCCAGCGCCGCATCGGCGTCGTTCTCGAAGTCGTTCATGATCTGACCGCGCCGCGCTTCGGCCGCCGCAACGCCATGCCGAAACAGCTGTCCAGCGAGGATCGCGCCCGCAAGATGCTTGGTCTGCCGCTCGCGGTGCAGCTCACCTGCGAGGACATCAACCAGGCCTATCGCCGCGCCGCCAAGGGCATGCATCCCGACCACGGCGGCAGTGCGCAAGCCTTCATCGACCTCGCCGCCGCGCGCGACGTCCTGATCCATCCCGGCGCGCATAAGGATGCGTGAGCGGGCTTGACGATATCTCGTAGGGTGGGCAAAGGCGCGAAGCGCCGTGCCCACCATTTGCCCGTTGTTGAAAGGCGTGGGCACGGCGCGCGAAGTCCGCGCCTTTGCCCACCCTACGGCATCTCGGAAAAACAAGCGGGCAAGGACGCATGGTCCTTGCCCGCTCTTCGTCCGCCGATCGAAAATCTTACCAGGTGCACTGACCGTTCTTCAGCGCGGCATCCTTCACCGCGAGGGCGTCGATGAAGGTCGGCACGGATGCGCTGGCGCGATGATAGCCGGCCGGCCACGGTGTGGTCGAGATGCTCTCGTCCCAGATCTGGCACAGGCCCGTGTCCTGCCAGCGGATCAGGTGATAGCTGGCTTCCGCAGGGCTCGCCGCGACGAAGGCGGTGACGGCAAGACCGGCGGCAGCGCACAGCACGGAAATACGACGCATGATCAGCTCCTCAAATGAATGATGTGATGTGCCTCCCGGCAATGACGGGGAGGGCTGGTGCGGGACGTCTTGGGGAATGCGCCCCGGACAAGATGTGAGTAGTTCCGCAGGCCGGTCAGGTTCAAAGCGCGCGGGCGGGACATGGCTGAATTCGGCCGGAAAGCGCGCGGGTCCCGCCAAAAGAAGAAGGCGGATCGCTCGCGCGACCCGCCCTCGAAATCCGGTCCGTTGCAAAAGCTCAGAGCGTGCAGCGGCGCTCGGTGCGCATCTTGATCTGGACGTCGGAAGCGGCCTGGAAGGTCGGGAGCGGCTTGCTGACGACCTTGTAGGTCGACACCCCAATTTGAAGCGGCTTGTATTGCAGGTCCTCGTTCCAGACCTGGCAGATGCCGGTGTTGTCCCAGCGGATCACGTAATAGCCGACCTTGGCGGATGCGGGCACGGCGAACACGGAACTTGCGATGCCGGCAACGGCACAGAGGGCGAGAACGCGACGCATGAAATATCTCCTTGTGGGGAAGTGGGACGCAAAAATTCGTGCGGTAAAAGCAGGCCCTTTGCAAGCTGGTGAGCTGCCGTTCACGGACATGTCAGCTGTTCCCCAAGCATTTGGTTCGGCCGCGTGCCCGGCAAGCCACACGCTCCGTGGCTCACTTCGCCAGCGAGGCCACCGCCTCGATCTCGATCAGCATCTTCGGATCGGGCAGGGCCTGCACCACGCAGGTGGTGCGGGCCGGATAGGGCGGCGGGCCGAAGGCGCCGGCATAGAGCGCGTTCATGGCGGCGACGTCGGAGGCGCGGGTCAAGAGCACGTTGACCTTGACGAGGTCGCGGACACCGGCGCCGGCCTCGTCCAGCACGCGCTTGATGTTGACGACGACATTGGCGAACTGCGCCTCGAAACCGTCGGGCAGCGCACCATTGGCATCGAAGCCCGGAATGCCCGAGACGAACAGGAGATCACCGACGCGCGTCGCAAAGGACAGCGGCGGCGCCTTAACATGCGGCGGGGGCGCGAAATGCTGGATCGGCATGGCATCACCTCGAATTAGGAGCGGGCGCGTAGCCCGCATGAGCGTAGCGACATGCGGGAGACTTGCAATCGGGTTGCGGAGACGGGCAAGAACAAAAACGCGAAAACAACCCCATGCACAGTAGAGATCATGCGGAGATCATTGAGTTTTTTATAATTCGATAAAGGCTAAACACTCAAGTTGCTCCGTCGGGCAAAACAAGGGCAGAATGGGATGATGGCGATGCGCGACCTTGTGCCCGAGCCTCCGCCGTCATGCCCCGGCTTTGACCGGGGCATCCAGTACGCCGCGGCCTCTCGGCTCAATCACCGCCGCCTCTGGTACTGGATCGCCCGGTTGAACCGGGCGATGACTGTTGAGTGCGACGCTGCACCTTGTGTCTCAGGGCAGTCCCATCATGTTGCCGCCGCGATCGATCGGATAGATTCGATGCGTCTGATTCGAATCCCCCTTGAAAAATAGCCCCCGGAGACGCCCATGAAGATTGCATCCACCTTCCGCGCCGCGCTGGTCGCCATTGCCGCCCTGGCCGGGCTCTCGACCTCGGCGATGGCCGACAGCGGTTTCGTGACGCTGACGATCTACAAGGCCGGCTGGATCATCGGCGGCTCAGGCGGGAGCGGCGTGCTCAACTTCCGCGGCCGCACCTATGGGCTCTCCACCGGCGGCCTCGACTACGGCCTCGTCTTCGGCGGTTCAAAGACGGTGCTGCGCGGCCGCGTCTCCAACATCAACCGTCCCTCCGATGTCGCCGGGGTCTACGGCGCCGCCGGGGCGGGCCTCGCCGTTGGCGCCGGCGCCCGTGCCATCGTGCTCACCAACCAGAAGGGCGCCGTGCTGGAGCTGACGGGCACGCAGGTCGGGTTGATGGCGAATGCGGATCTCAGCGGCCTCGCGATCACGATGCGGTAGGCCAGGGTGCCGTAGGGTGGGTTAGCCGCTTGGCGTAACCCACCACTTCTGTCACCGCGGAAAGAGAAGAGGTGGGTTACGCGCATCGGCCCGCGCTTCGCGCAGCCGCTGCGCTAACCCACCCTACGATTTTCCGACCGCCGCATGAATCCGCTCGCAATGCGCGACGAGATTCTTCTGCGCATCCACGAACGCCTTCAGCGGTGTCGGGATCGGAAAATAATAGATGTTCGCGACAAAGCCGTAGATGCCGGCATCGACGCTCGTTGGCGCCGCGCCGTGCACGAAGCCCGCGGCGGGTGCGATCTCGGCCAGCACCTGCAAATCGGCGAGCCCGCGCGCGTAAGCCTGCTCCGGCGTATAGCGGCCGATGCCCTGGTAATGATAGCGCTGCGCATTATACGCCTTCGCCTTCTCGAATCCTTCCGCACTCACTTGCGGATGCTGCGCAATGAAGCCGTCGCGGAACGCCGGATAGAAGCGCTCGTCCTTCCAGCGCGAATACGACATCACCCAATAGAGATCGTCGAGCATGCGCGTGACGAGGAGATTGGTGCGACGCTGCTCCGGTGAAAGTCCGGCATCGATGGTGAGGCGATATTTCGCGATCGCATGCGCGATGATGGTCTCGCTGTCGCCGATAGTCTCGCCGTCGTCGACGACGTAAGGCAGCTGCCCGCGCGGTGCGGCCGAGGCATCGAAGATATGCTCGTGCACGAACGACACGCCTGCGAGCTTGAGGAAGGCGTAGACCTTGAGGCCGTAGCCGTTGTTGTCGGCGACGCCGAACAGTTGCGGGTAGGAATAGAGGGTCAGCATGGGCGGGCTCCCTGGGGTGGCGGAGGCCAGCATGAAGGGGCGCTGGGGTGCATGCAATGGGGAGAAGACGGAGCAGGTGCGTCGTTCGAAGCTCTCGTAGGGTGGGTTAGCCGTTCACAAACTCGATCTCCCAACACGATTCCGGCGCAAGGCGTAACCCACCAAGTCTGCATCCGCGGCGACAGAAGCGGTGGGTTACGCCACGCGGCCTGCGCTTTGCGCAGCCGCGCGGCTAACCCACCCTACGAACGCGATGCAGCCTTGAACACCGCAAGCTGCGCATCGAAGGCGCGCTGGAACGCCGGCCGCGCTTCACCGCGCGCGATATAGGCGGCGATCTCAGGATATTCGTCCAGCAGGCCAGATGTGTTCAGCCGCCGCAGCACCGTCACCATCATGAGATCGCCGGCGCTGAAGGCGCCGTCGAGCCAGTCGGCTTCACTGATGTGGCGGGACAGTTCGCCGAGCCTGGTGCGGACGCGATCCTGCAAGCCGGGCAGCCGCTCCGCGTACCAGCTCCTGTCGCGCTCGAACAGCATGGCCATGCCGACTCGACGATCGGCGGCTCCAGCGTGTTCAGCGCGGCAAACATCCACGCGATCGCGCGGCTCCTGGCGTTGGCGTCATCAGGCAGCAATCCGGCATGACACTCGGCGATGCGCAGCACGATCGCACCGGTTTCGAACAGGGCGAGATCGCCATCCTCGAAGGTTGGAATCTGCCCGAACGGATGCAGCGCCAGATGCGCCGGCTGCTTCATCGCCGCGAACGAGACGAGGCGGACATCGTAGGGCTGGCCGACCTCCTCCAGCGCCCAGCGAACCCGCATGTCGCGCGCCTGCCCGCGGCCGCGGTCGGGTGAGTTTTCGAAGGCGGTGATGGTGGGCATGGGAGGCTCCGGGGTGGTTGCGGTGTTGGTCCAAAGGACGAATGGTGGGGGCGGATTCCGACAATGCGCCCGCTTTCATTTTAGTCGCAGCTTTTTGCTCCACCCAAGGTGTCGTCCCGGCGAAGGCCGGGACCCATACCGCGTGATCGCCGTGTTGCGGACGGTCGCAGTACCGAGCAACCAGTCTCCGCCAAACTCCTCCCTGTGGTTATGGGTCCCGGCCTTCGCCGGGACGACGGCGGAGTGGAAAAAGTGGGGCTCCCTGTCGGAATGCCGCGCGCTCTTTCGTCCTTGGGACACCGGCGCCGCGCCCGAGCCGAAAGGAGCCCCATTCATGACCTCGATCACGCCGTTTCTCTGGTTCGACAACAACGTCCCCGAGGCCGTCGCGTTCTACAAATCGGTGTTTCCCAATGCCAAGGTCGAGACCGTCAGCGACTTCATGGCGGTGTTCGAGCTCGAAGGCCAGCGCTTCCACGCGCTCAATGGCGGGCCGCACTACCGCTTCAACGAGGCGGTGTCGTTCTTCATCAGCGTCGAGACGCAAGAGGAGGTCGATTACTTTTGGCAAGCGCTCACCGCCGACGGCGGCGAGGAATCGAGGTGCGGCTGGCTCAAGGACAAATTTGGCCTGTCCTGGCAGGTGATCCCGACGGCGCTCGGCCGCTATCTCGGCGACCCCGACCGCACCAAGGCGAACCGCGTGATGCAGGCGATGATGGGGATGCGGAAGATCGTGATCGCGGAGCTCGACAAGGCGTATGCGGGGTGAGGCGACGGTGCCGTAGGGTGGGCAAAGGCGCGCTCTTCGCGCCGTGCCCACGCACTGCTGGGACTCGCGAAGAAATCGTGGGCACGGCGCTGACGCGCCTTGCCCACCCTACGAGGCTTCGTGTTTGAGCAGGACCTCGAGTCAAACCCACGATGTCGTCCCGGCTTAGTGCGTAATTGCGCACGGGGGCCGGGACCCATACCGCGTGATTTATGTGTTGCGGATGGTCGTAGTACCGGGCGACCAGTCTTCGCCAAACTCCTCCCTGGGGTTATGGGTCCCGGCCTGCGCCGGGACGACGGCGGAGTGTGACGCGCTATCATTCGCCGATCCTACGCCGCGATCCAAGCCGCCAACTCCCGCCACGGCTCCAGTGTCCAACTCCCCGACGCTGCACCGGACGGCGAGGGCAGCACGAAAATCTCCGGCCAGCTCCCATCCCGCTCTTGCCGCCCCAGCGCAATCGACGCCGACGGCCGGCCGTAAAACAGGCTCGCCGCCTTCTTGCTCGTGAACGCAATCGTCCGCGGCCGGTACTTTTCCATCTTCGCCCTGAAGCCCGGCACGTCGATCGCCTCCGCCGCGATCTGGTGATCCATCCCCGCGCCCGACTTGGAGAGATCGGTGAAGCCGATCCCGAGCTCGATCAACTCCGCAAACTCGCTTGGCTGATAGCGCCGCGGCGTGATCCCGGCCTCATGGATCGCCCGCCAGAAACGGTTGCCGGGATGGGCGTAGTAATGCCCGAGCTCAGCCGAGCGCGTCGAGGCGGCAGTGCCGACGAAGACGAGGCGGAGGTTGGGGCGGAGTTGGTCGGGGAGGCGGTGGGGAGTGGGCCCGGGCAATGTCAATGATCCACGTGTAGCCCGCATGAGCGGAGCGATATGCGGGACGACAAAGACACCAGACCTCGCTACGCTTATCCAGCTTTGCCTACCGGCGGTAAAACGGGAAGACGATAGAAATGGCAATTGGATTTAGCGAACGCTTTGATTTTGGTCCCATCATAGGATGGGAACTCTATCAGGTGACGATCGACAAGTATCACATCATGTTCTGGTTTGAGGACGAGCATGCCTTGTTGAATGTCGCGGACCGTTTCTCGTTTCGATCCTCCGATGGTGCGGTCAATTTCTCTTACGAGATCTACGGCAACGAAAAATCCTTGAATGTTGATCGCATTCTACGAACGAAAATCGTCGAGACGAGGATTGTCAGCAAGGATCAGCTCGATCTCATGTTTGAAAATGGAGACGTGCTATCCATCTACGATAATCCAGAGCTTAGGTCCTGGTGGTTCCTCGGCGGTCGCCAAAATGATCCGGTCATCCAGAGAACGGGTTGGTCACTTGCAATCGGAGATCGAGATCCAGAGGACCTCACAGAGCAAGAGTACCAAGGTCGGCGCACCCAATGTTAACCGCTGGCCGCATGTTTCTAGCATCTTGTTTGATCGACGCCGTGCCAAATTAAAAGAGGCCAGGCTTTTGCCCGGCCTCTCAATTTTCGGATGGATGCCCGGGGCAAGCCCGGGCATGACGACAAGCGCGTGAAGCCCCTCACAGCACCCGATTGCTCTCCTTCACCTTCTCCGCATCCAGATAAACGCTGCTCCCCATCTCCTTGAACTTCGCGCTCATCTTGGCCATGCCGTCCTCGGCGGTGCCGCTGATCGACATGCCCACGCTGTTCGGATCGTTCAGCGTCGCCGCGTAGTCCCGCACGTCCTGGGTGATCTTCATCGAGCAGAATTTTGGGCCGCACATCGAGCAGAAATGGGCGACCTTGTGGGCTTCCTTGGGCAGGGTCTCGTCGTGGAAGTTCTTCGCGGTATCCGGATCGAGGCCGAGGTTGAACTGGTCGCTCCAGCGGAAGTCGAACCTCGCGCGGGAGAGGGCGTCGTCGCGCAGTTGCGCGGCGGGATGGCCCTTGGCGAGATCGGAAGCGTGGGCTGCGATCTTGTAGGTGATGACGCCGGTCTTGACGTCGTTGCGGTCGGGCAGGCCGAGATGCTCCTTCGGCGTGACGTAGCAGAGCATGGCGCAGCCGAACCAGCCGATCATGGCCGCGCCGATCCCTGAGGTGATGTGGTCATAGCCCGGCGCGATGTCGGTGGTCAGCGGTCCAAGCGTGTAGAACGGGGCTTCGCCGCACTCCTTGAGCTGCTTGTCCATGTTGATCTTGATCTTGTGCATCGGCACGTGGCCGGGGCCTTCGATCATGACCTGGCAGCCCTTGTCCCACGCGATTTTTGTCAATTCGCCGAGCGTTTCGAGTTCGGCAAATTGTGCGCGATCATTCGCGTCGGCGATCGAGCCGGGGCGCAATCCATCACCCAGCGAGAACGAGACGTCATACTTGCGCATGAGGTCGCAGATCTCGTCGAAATGCGTGTAGAGGAAGCTCTCCTTGTGATGCGCCAGGCACCACTTCGCCATGATCGAGCCGCCGCGAGAGACGATGCCGGTGACGCGGCTGGCGGTGAGGTGGATGTATTGCAGGCGCACGCCGGCGTGGATGGTGAAATAGTCGACGCCCTGCTCGCACTGCTCGATCAGCGTGTCCTTGTAGAGCTCCCAGGTCAGCTTGACGGGATCGCCGTTGCACTTCTCCAGCGCCTGATAGATCGGCACGGTGCCGATCGGCACCGGCGAGTTGCGCAAGATCCATTCGCGCGTGGTGTGGATGTTGCGGCCGGTCGACAGGTCCATCACGGTGTCGGCGCCCCAGCGGATCGCCCACACCATCTTCTCGACCTCTTCCTCGACCGACGACGTCACCGCCGAGTTGCCGATATTGGCGTTGATCTTGGTCAGGAAGTTGCGGCCGATGATCATCGGCTCGAGTTCGGAATGGTTGATGTTGGAGGGGATGATGGCGCGGCCGCGCGCGATCTCGTCGCGCACGAACTCCGGGGTGATGAAGGCGGGCACCGAAGCGCCGAAGCTCTCGCCGTCGGCGAGGGCTGCTTCCGCGCGCTCGAGCTGCTGCTTGCGGCCGAGGTTTTCGCGGGCGGCGACGTAGATCATCTCCTTGGTGATGATGCCGGCGCGGGCGAATTCGAGCTGGGTGATCTTGTGGCCGTCGAGGCCGCGCAGCGGCTGGTGATAGGCGCTGAACGCGCGCGCGGCGTTGTCGGTGGAGACGCTGCCGTTGTCCTCCGGCTTGATCTGCCGGCCCTGATATTCCTCGACGCCGCCGCGCTCCAGCACCCATTGCTTGCGATTGCGGGCAAGGCCGGCGTTGACGTCGATCGTCACGCTCGGATCGGTGTAGGGGCCCGAGGTGTCGTACACCGGCAGGTTCGGCTCGCCCGCGCCTTCGGACAGGATGATCTCGCGCAAGGGCACGCGCAGATCGGGCGCAGCGTCCGGCGAGGCGAAGATTTTTCGCGAGGAGGGCAGGGGGCCGGTGGTGACGGCGGGGACGGTTTTCTCGGGATTGGAGCGGATGTTCATGGGATCCTCCGGTTTAATTCGTTAGTTTCGCTGCGCGAGAGGCAAATGCAGCTGTCATCCCCGCGAAAGCGGGGATCCAGTATTCCGCGGCAGTGCGGCTAGAGCCGAGAAGCCGCGGCGTACTGGATCGCCCGGTCAAGCCGGGCGATGACAGTGGGGTGTGGGGAGAGAGTGGGGGCATCACGCAGCCTCCGTGGACAGGCCGAGCCATTGCCGCACGCGGGCATCGGGGTCGGCGTTTTGCGTCACGTCGGACACCACCGCGATGGAATCCGCGCCCGCCGCAAAGATCTCCGCGGCTTGCTCGAACTTGATGCCGCCGATCGCGACCAGCGGAATGGCGCCGATGCGCTTCTTCCATTCGGTGATCTTCGGAATGCCCTGCGGCTCGAAGCGCATCGATTTAAGCGTGGTGAAGAAGATCGGGCCGAGCGCGACATAGTCGGGCTTGGCCTCGAGTGCGGTTTCAAGCTCGGCATCGTCATGAGTGGAGATGCCGAGCGAAAGGCCGGCCTCGCGGATGGCCTTGAGGTCGGCTTCCGCCAGATCCTCCTGGCCGAGATGCAGATATTTCGCGCCGGCGACGACGGCGGCGCGCCAATAGTCGTTCACGACCAGCCTGGCTTGCGTGTCCTTGGTGATCGCCAGCGCGTCGGTGACGATCTGCAGCGCGTCGGCGTCGTTGAGCTCCTTGGCGCGCAGCTGGATGGTGCCGACGCCGAGCTTTGTCAGTCGCTCGACCCATTTGAGGCTGTCGACGACGGGATAAAATCGATCAGGATACGGCATGCCAGAACGGAGTCCCAACGACAGGGGTGGAGGGGGAGGCGAAGTCGCGGGCGTTCATCAGCCCGGCTTCATAAGCGGTGCGGCCGGCATCACAGCCGAGGCGGAAGGCGTTCGCCATCGCGACGGGATCGGCGGCTTTTGCGATCGCGGTGTTGAGCAGCACGGCGTCATAGCCGAGCTCCAGCGCCTCGGCCGCGTGGCTGGGCGCACCGATGCCGGCGTCGACCACCAGCGTGATGTCGGGCAGCCGCTCGCGCAGCAGCTTGAGCGCGTCACGGTTGGTGATGCCCTTGGCGCTGCCGATCGGAGCTGCCCACGGCATCACCACCTTGCAGCCGGCATCGATCAGGCGGTTGGCGACCGAGAGATCCTCGGTGCAATAGGGGAACACTTCAAAGCCGTCCTTGATCAGGATGGTGGCGGCTTCGACGAGGCCGACGACATCGGGCTGCAGCGTGTCGTTGTCGGCGATCACCTCGAGCTTGATCCAGCTCGTCCCGAACAATTCGCGCGCGAGCTTTGCCGTGGTCACGGCCTCGCGCACGCTGCGGCATCCCGCGGTGTTCGGCAGCACGGTGACGTCGAGCTCGCGGATCAGCTTCCAGAACGCGTCCCCGGTCTTGCCGCCGGCGGATTCGCGCCGCAGCGACACCGTGACGATGTTCGAGCCGGAGGCGCGGATCGCTTCCTGCATGATCGCAGGCGAGGGATAGAGCGCGCTGCCGATCAGCAGGCGGGAGGCGAAGGATTTGCCGTAGAAGGTCACCATGGCTTCAATTTCCTTGCGGGCGACTTGCACAGACCGTCATCCTGAGGTGCGCGCACTTGCGCGCCTCGAAGGATGACAGCGCCGCTTGCGGCCATCCTTCGAGGCGAGCCGAAGACGGCTCGCACCTCAGGATGACGGCGTCGTTTGTGGCGACAGGCATCACCTCACCCTCCCTGCCGCGGCGTGATGATCTCGATCTCGTCGCCGGCTTTCAGCGCCGTCTCGGCCCAGCGGCTCTTCGGCACGACGTCGTAGTTCAGCGCGATCGCAAAATGCGTGCCCTCGTAGTCGAGCTCCGAGAGCAGCGCATCGACGCTTCCCGAAGTCACCTCGCGCTGCTCGCCGTTGACGATCAAACGCATCGCATCACCTCGTTGTCGATCTGGCCGCGCTCGACATAGGCGAGCGTCAGCTCGGCGAGCGCCGGCGCGATCAGGAAGCCGTGGCGGTAGAGTCCGTTGACGGAGATCGTCTTACCGCGAATGCCGATGCGCGGCAGATTGTCGGGGTAGGCGGGACGCAGCCCCGAGCCGAATTCGACGATGCGGGCCTCGCCGAAGGCGGGGTGCACGGCGTAAGCGGCGCCCAGTAGCTCCAGCGCGGAGCGGACGCTGACGCCGGTGTCCTCGGCCTCGATCGAGGTCGCGCCCAGCATGAACAGATTGTCCTCGCGCGGGATCACGTAAAGCGGCCAGCGCGGATGCATCAGCCGCACCGGGCGCGCCAGCTGCACCTCGTCTGTCTCGATCAGGATCATCTCGCCCTTGACGCCGCGAAGCTCGCTCTGCTCGTCGCGGGCGCCAAGGCCGCGGCAGTCGATCACGATGCCGTCGAGATCCCCGGCTGCGACGTCGCTGGAGAACTTGATGGTGCCGCCGGCGGCGCGGATGCGATCGTGCAACTGCGGCAGCACGCGGCGCGGCTCGACATGGCCCTCGGCCGGGAAGAACAGCGCGTCGCGGAAGCGGCCCTCCAGCGAGGGTTCGAGCGCGGCGAGGCCTGAGGCATCGAGCCGGCGGTGGTCCTCGGTCATGCGCGCAAAACGCTCGAAATCGTTGCGTTCGCGCGGATGGGCGACGACCAGCGAGCCGTTGAAGGGCGTGTCGGGCAGCTCGCGCCGCCAGAGGTCGAGCGAGCGCAGCCCCAGGCGGCTGATGATGGGTTCGGCGACCTCGGCCTCGCAATAGGGCGCGAGCATGCCGCCGGCCCAATGGCTGGTGGCGTCCGTCATCGCCTCGTCACCGCGCTCGTGCAAGGTCACGGCATGGCCGGCCTGCGCGAACAGCAGGGCTTGCCAGGCTCCGGCGATGCCTGCGCCGATGATGGATACCGGTGAATCCGGTCGCTTGGTCGTTTGCAACATCCCTGTCCCTTCGCCGGCATGACCCGGATCAGGTTCAAAGGGTCACCGCGGTCCTGGGCGGTATTGCCCATTTAGCGGTATCTCAGCTCCTCCTCGGAGCACCCCTCGGAACGGCTCTAATGTATGCCACGGAGGCGGGGTGGTCAACGCGTGTTGCGGGAACCCTCATGCCCCGGACGCAGCGCATCACGCAGTGCTGCGCTGCTGAGCCGGGGCCCATGCTGATGCAGGGATGCTGGTCCCGGCTCTGCGCAGCAACGCTACGAGCTGCAGCGCGTCCGGGACACGAGCGGCTATTGCGAGGCTTGCGCCCGCGCATTGCGGACACGCTGGGCCAGCTTCCTGTGCGGAGTGGCGCCGAACATCGGCTGCGGGTTGCCGTTGGGCTCGAGCCAGGGTTGGCCCATATTGCCCATATTGGTATCGCCCATATTGGCGATTTGCACGGCCTGCTGCCGCTGGCGTTTGGCGGCGTAGTAATAGCCGCCGGCGAAATAACGCACGGCCCGGGCATGGTCGCCATTGGCGGCGCGATAGGCGCCGGCGAGGTATTTCACGGCATAAGTGAGGTTGGTGTTGGGATCGCGCAGGCCGGCGGCGTCGCCGGTGTAGCCGACCCCGCGGGCGGTCGCGAGCTTGATCTGCATCAGCCCGATGGTGCCGCCGCGGCCGACGAGGTGCGGCTGGTAGCGGCTCTCGCGCATGATCACGCGATGCACCAGCGCTTCCGGCACGCCGTTGGCGCGGGCATGTGCCGCGACCATCTCGGCATATTCGGCTTCGCCCGCAACTGCGGCCTGCGGCAATGTCAATCCGGCCGCGAGCAGCGCGGCAATGCATAAAATTTTCATCAGATATCCCTGAGGTCCCCTAGGTGACCTGCGCCCAGCCGCCGTTAGGCCTTCCGAACGCGGCGATGATGTGACCAAACGCCGCCATCGCCCGATTTTGCGGTGCCGAGCCGCGGTTACGACTCAAAGCTGGCGCAAGAGAGCTTCGGGGACGGACGATCCCCGCTCGCGGCAGCACGCCTGTCTATTCGCGCGTGCCAGCGAAAGCGAGTAAGAAGACGCTGCAAATCGGGAGAGGTGCCATGACAAAAGCAAACCTCGGCGACATCCCCAGACAGAACCCCTGTGCTCAATGCGGCACGCCGATTCCAAAGCCTGACTGGATCGAGCCGGGCGAGGGACGCGTCTCCTATCTCTGGAATTGCCACGCCTGCAATTATCGCTTCGAGGCCGTGGCTATCTTCGACGAGACCGCGATCGAGCACCCGCCGCTCGCGGCTTGAGTCAGGCGGCGAGCCGCGGCTGCTGCCAGAGCGGCAATTGCATCCGTACGATCAGTCCATGTGGGTTGCGGTCGTGCAGCGACAGCTCGCCGCCATGGGCGAGCGCGATGGCGCGCGCGATCGACAGGCCGAGCCCGAAGCCGGTGGATTCGTCCATGGTGCGCGCATCGTCGCCGCGCACGAACGGCTCCAGCATCTCCTGCTTTCGCGCATCCGAAATGCCGGGGCCGTCGTCCTCGACGTCGATGACGAGCGTGGTGCCCGAGATGTCGAGGCGGATCGTCACCTCGGCGCCGAAGCGCACCGCGTTCTCGACCAGGTTGGTGACGCCACGATGCAGATCGTCGGGCCGCGCGGCGGCGGTCGCGGACGCCGGCCCGTCATAATGCACGACATGGCCCATGTCGCCGAACTGGTCGGCGACGAGCTGCAGCGTGCTGGCGATGTCGACCAGCGTGACCGCCTCGACCTTGCGGTCGTTGCGCAGCAGCGACAGCACCGATTCCAGCATCGCGCGCATCTGGTCGAGGTCCATCAGCATGCGCTTGCGGTTGCCCTCGTCCTCGATGAATTCGGCGCGCAGGCGCAGCCGCGTGATCGGCGTGCGCAGATCGTGGCTGATCGCGGCGAGCATCCGGGTGCGATCCGACATCAGCCGGGCGATCCGCTCATGCATGCGGTTGAGCGCGCGCGCCACCGAGCGGATCTCTTCCGGGCCGCGCTCCGGCAGCGGCTCCGCCTCGCCGTCGACGCTGAAATTCTCGGCGGCCTTGGCGAAAGACGATAGCGGTGCTGCCAGCGCGCGCGCCGCCCACAGGCCGAGCACGCTGACGCAGATGAAGGCGGTCATCAGCGCCGTCAGCCAGGGGCCGCCCCAGAACCACGGGCGCGGGCCGCCCTCGACATGTCCGGCGATCACGGTGCCGTCGGGCAACTCGACGCCGACGCGGGATGCTGTGCCGCCCGAGGTCAGCTGGACCGCCCTGTAGCCGCGTCCGAGATGACGGCGCATCCCGCGCAGATGCTGATTGTCGCTCTCTGCGACGCTTGCGGTGCCAGGCGCGAGCATTTCGATGCCGAGCTTGGGGAAGGCGCGCGCGAGATCGGCGACGAGGCGCGGACGCTCGCCGGCCTCGGCCGAGCCGAGCAGCAGCGCGGCATCGGTCAGCTGATGCGCTCCGTCCGGCGGCGTGTCGGGGCGGTCGGGCCGGCTGATCAGGAAGGCGGTGGTGACGACGAGATGGAGCGCGACGGTCGAAGCCAGCACCAGCGCGGCGATCTGCCCGCCGATCCCCTTGAGGTGGAAGAATCCGATCGGCTTCATCGTTGGCGTCCCCTTCAACTGCTCAGGGGCGCCGCAACCGCTTCAATGCTCGCTGCTTGAGTGCCTTGAGGACTCGCCACCTGCGTTCGCGGCGTGAACAGATAGCCGCCGGAGCGCACCGTCTTGATGAGAGTGGGATCGGTTGGATTGGGCTCGATCTTGCGGCGGATGCGGCTGACCAGCACGTCGATGGAGCGTTCGAACGAACCGGTGCTGCGCCCTTGCGTGAGGTCGAGCAGGCTGTCGCGCGACAGCACGCGGCCGGGCCGTTCGCAGAACGTGCGCAAGAGATCGAATTCGGCGCTGGTCACCGCGACGCGTGCGCCTTCGGGATTGCGCAATTCGCGCAGGCGCAGGTCGATGTGCCAGCCCTCGAAGGTGAGCGTGGAGGCGCCTTCGATCGAGCTCGCCGCCTGGGCCGCGGCCTGGCGGCGCAGCACCGCGTTGATGCGGGCGAGCAGCTCGCGCGGGTTGAACGGTTTCGGCAGATAGTCGTCCGCGCCCATCTCCAGGCCGACGATGCGGTCGACGTCCTCGCCGCGCGCGGTCAGCATGATGATCGGCGTCTGCGCCTCGGCACGCACCTTGCGGCACAGGCTGAGGCCGTCCTCGCCCGGCAGCATGACATCGAGGATGATGAGGTCGACGCGGTGATCGGCCATGGCGCGCGACATCTCGCGGCCGTCGCTCACGGCGGTGACGTTGCAGGCGTTGTTGCGCAGGTACTTCGCAATCAACGTCCGGGTTTCGCGGTCGTCTTCGACGACCAGGATGTTGGGATTGGGAACGGCCATGCGCTTTGTTTGTCCAGGATTCGGGCCAAATGGCGAAGATTTTTGTTTCGGATTGTTTCTGCCGGGCTTCCCGCAACAGGCGGCAATCGCGCCATCGCGAAGCGGCAAGGTCTCGTTAAGGCCGTTAACCATAGCGTGGCGTGGTCCGCGACGAAACCCCGCAAAATCCACGGAGCCATCATGACCTCGATTTCGGCGGCCTCCGCCAACAACCACCCCTCGCCGCTGCAGCGGCTGCAGCAGGAATTGCAATCGGAAGTGTCCGCCGGCACGATCTCGTCGTCGGACCAGTCAGCGCTCTCGACGGCGCTGACCGACATCGACACGGCACTCCAGCAGAGCCGCTCGAGCGACCAGTCGAGCGGCACGCGTCCCTCCAAGGAGGACATGAAGTCGAAGATCGACGACCTCATCTCGAACGAGGTGTCGAACGGCACGCTGACCTCGGACCAGGCCGAAGCGCTCAAGGGCGTGTTTCAGTCCGCCTTCGCGAGCGGTCCGGGCGGGCCGGGTGGCGCCGCCGGTGCAGGCGGACCTCCGCCCGGTCCGCCGCCGGACGACAGCGCTTCGGATTCGGCGTCGTCTGCGGACTCGACCAGCAGCACGTCGACCGATGCCTCCACGGCCGAGATTCTCCAGCAGTTCCTGCAGGCGCTGCAGCAGTCGCAATCATCGAGCTCGTCCTACGGCGCCAACGGCAGCTCGTCCGGCAATTCCGACCTCTCCGCGCTTCTGATCGACTACAAGAGCTGACCCTGAGCGACGCGGGTCGGCGCGAGTCCTCGCCACGATCGTGCTTCACCCAGGGCGCATGATCGTCGGCGGGGAACCGTGCGCCGCAAAATGTTCCTGGGTGACGCAGGAACAGTCCCTGCGAGGTTTCCGCACTCGCGCATCGCGCGACGAAATTGCGGCGCGCACGGAACTGCGTGTGATCAGCGCTGTTTTCTCCACACGAGTTTTTTCTGTGAAGGAGAGGACAACATGCTGACGAAATCCATCGCCGCCGGCCTCGCCGGCACCGCACTGCTTGCGACCATTGCGTTCGCGCAATCGCCGACCGCCACCACCGACAAGGCGCCGACCGCGGCAACCGCGACGACGGCCACCACGACCGCTTCCGGCGAGTGGCGTACGTCGAAGATGTCGGGCCTGAAGGTCTATAACGAGGCCAACGAGAACATCGGCTCGATCAACGAGCTGCTGATGGACAAGAGCGGCAACGTCAAGATTGCCGTGATCGGCGTCGGCGGCTTCCTCGGCATGGGCGAGCATCTGGTCGCCGTGCCCTATGAGAAATTGAAGTTCGTCAACGAAGCCGTCGCCTATACCGGCACTGGCACGAACCCGGGCGCCAAGCCCGCCGCATCCACCACGACAGGCGCTGCGACCGGCACCGACAGGCCGGCTGCGACCACGACGTCGTCCACCTCGAAGTGGTATCCGGACCACGCCGTGTTCAATGCCAGCAAGGACGAGCTGAAGAACATGCCGGAGTTCAAGTACGCGGAGTAATGCAGCCCGCGTAACTGCCTAAACGAAGCGCGCCTGGTTTTCGCCGGGCGCGCTGTCGTGTCTATTTCTTACCTCGTCCCGCTAGCGGGGCGAGGGAGACGGCTCTCAGTGCGTCACCAGCGGGCAGCCGCCCTTGTCGAGCGGGCGGAAGGCCTCGTCGCCGGGCACGGTGGCGATCAGCTTGTAGAGGTCCCACTCTCCCTTGGATTCCTCGGGCTTCTTGACCTCGAACAGATACATGTCGTGGACCATGCGGCCATCGATGCGGATCTTGCCGCCTCTGGCGAAGAAGTCGTTGACCGGCGTCTTGCGCATCTGCTCCATCACCTTCGGCGCCTCGTCGCTCTTGATGGCGTCGATCGCCTTCAGATAGTGCATGGTCGCCGAGTAGAGCCCGGCCTGGATCATGGTCGGCATGTGGCCGACCTTCTCGTTGAAGCGCTTGGAGAAGGCGCGGGTCTCCTCGTTCATGTCCCAGTAGAAGGCGTCGGTGACGATCAGGCCTTGGGTTGCCTTGATGCCGAGCGAATGCGTGTCGGTGATCTCCTGCAGGAGCGCGATCATCTTCTGGCCGCCCTGGGTCAGGCCGAACTCGGACGCCTGCTTCAACGCGTTGGTGGTGTCGCCGCCGGCATTGGCCAGCGCGACCACCTTGGCCTTGGAGGCCTGGGCCTGGAGCAGGAACGAGGAGAAATCCGACGAATTGAGCGGATGGCGGACTTCGCCGAGCACCTTGCCGCCGCTCTCCTTGACGACGTTGGCGGCGTCGCGCTGCAGCGCCATGCCGAAGGCGTAGTCGGCGGTGACGAAGAACCAGCTATCCTCGCCGCGCTTGACCATCGCCTTGCCGGCGACGTTCGACAGCGCATAGGTGTCGTAGGTCCAGTGCACGGTGTTGGGCGAGCAGGCGGTGCCGGTGATGTCGGACGAGCCGCCGCCGGAATTGATGTTGATCCTGTTCTTCTCGCGCGTCAGCGCCGAGACCGGCAGCGCCACCGATGACGTCGGCACGTCGAAGATCGCGTCGACTTTGTCGTTGTCGTACCAGTTGCGGGCGATGTTGACGCCGACGTCGGGCTTGTTCTGGTGGTCGGCGGCGACCACCTGCACGGGCTTGCCCGCGACCTTCGCGCCGTAATCGGCGACCGCCATCTCGACGGCGGCGAGCGAGCCCTTGCCGGTCGCGTCCGCGTAGAGGCTGGACATGTCCGTGAGCACGCCGATCTTGACGACATCGTCGGAAATCTGCGCCTGCGCCGCGCCGGACGTAGCGGCGAGGGCGAAACCGGCCGCGACGGCGGCGATGAGTTTTTGCATGGTTGTTCTTCTCCCCGTGTTGTTGTTCGGGCTTTGTTGCGGGGACTGTTCTAGCGACAATCGACCGCGGCAGCTAAGCGATGCGCGCCATAGCGGAATGCAAAAAGAGAAGGGGCGGGCAGTGTTCCCTTCGCCTCTCCCCGCAGCTGATGAGGCTCAGCAGGATCAGCGAGCTCAGGATCGTAGGGTGGGCAAAGGCGCACTTGCGCCGTGCCCACCATCTCAGCATGATCGAGGGACATGGTGGGCACGCTTCCGCCTTCGCTCTTCGAGCTACGGCGGACAAGTCGCTTTGCCCACCCTACGATACTGCCGTCGTCCTTGCGAAGACTTCCCCTCACCCTGCAATCGTGGAGAAGGAAGAGCGCTCAGTCGCCACCCTTGAGCCGTTCATTGCGGCGGCGCAGGCCTTCGAGGGTGGCGAGGAGGATCACCGAGACCGCCGTCAGGATCACCGCCGCTGCCGTAATCGTCGGGCTGATGTTCTCGCGGATGCCGCTGAACATTTCGCGCGGCAGGGTGCGCTGCTCGGGACCTGCCATGAACAGAACGATCACCACCTCGTCGAAGCTGGTTGCGAAGGCGAACAATGCGCCCGAAGCGAGGCCGGGCAGGATCAGCGGCAGGATCACACGGCGAAACGCCTCCAGCGGCGAGGCGCCGAGCGAGGCGGCGGCGCGCGAAAGATTGGTGTCGAAGCTCTGCAGCGTCGCGCCGACAGTGATCACCACGAAGGGCGTCGCCAGCGCGGTGTGGGCCAGGATCAAGCCGAGATAGCTGCCGGTCAGCCCGATCGGCGCGAAGAAGAAATACAGGCCGACCGCGGTGATGACGCCGGGAACGACGACCGGCGACAGCACGAAGGCCAGCACGAGCGGCTTGAACCTACTCTTCCACTGCGCCAGGCCGAGCGCCGCGAGCGTGCCGAGCACCATGGACAGCAGCGTCGAGGCGACGCCAATGATCATGCTGTTCTTCAGCGAATTCATCCAGCGCGGCGAGCTGATGAAGTCGTGGTACCAGCGCAACGACAGGCCCGGAAGCGGATAGGTCAGGTACGAGCCCGAACTGAAGGACAGCGGCATGATCGCCAGGATCGGCGCGATCAGGAAGATGAACACCAGCGCGGAGACAATGATGGTTGCGGTCCACGCAATGCGCTGGCTCGGCGTGCGGAGGGAAGCATTGTCGCTCAATTCTTCATGCCTCCCGTGACCTGCTGGCCCTGCACCAGCTTGCCGTAGACCAATGCCAGCAGAATGGTGGCGAGCAGCAGCACCGCACCGAGCGCCGAAGCAACACCCCAATTGGCTGTTTCGGTGGTGTAGAGCGCGATGAAGTAGCTGATCATCTGATCGGCGGCGCCGCCGATGAGGGCCGGTGTGATGTAGTAGCCGAGCGCGAGGATGAAGACGAGCAGGCTTCCTGCGCCGATGCCGGACAGCGTCTGCGGCAGGTAGATCCTCAAGAAAGCGGTGAACGGCGGCGCGCCGAGCGAGGCGGCGGCACGCATGTAAGCAGGCGAGATCGCCTTCATGCTGCTGTAGAGCGGCAGGATCATGAAGGGCAGGAGAACGTGGGTCATCGCCACGCAGACGCCGAAGCGGTTGTAGATCAGGCGCAACGGCTCGTCGATGATGCCGAGCCAGTGCAGGCTGTCGTTCACGACGCCCTTGCTTTGCAACAGCACGATCCAGGCGCAGGTGCGAACCAGGAGCGACGTCCAGAACGGCAGCAGCACGAAGATCATCAGCAGGTTCGATCGTCCCGGCGGCAGTGTCGCCAGGAGGTAGGCGACCGGGAAGCCGAGGATCAGGCAGAGCGCGGTGACGCTGAGGCTGATGATAAAGGTGCGGGTGAACAGGCTGCGATAGATGGCCTGGTCCGGCGGGGCCGCGACGATCGCGCCGTCGACGTTCCTGACCAAGTCGAGCGCCGCCAGCAGGTAGAAGCCCGTGATGGGGCCGCTGGCGTCCCTGATGGTCGTCCAGGTGGCGCGTTCGCGCCAGGCCGCATTGATCTTGCCGAGCGTCTCCTTGGCCGAGCCTGGCTCCGGCATCGTCTTCAGATTGCGTGCCGTGCTGGTCAGGATCGTGCGAAAACCGTTGAGTGCGTAATTCAGCCGCTTCGCCGCAATCGCGATGGTGCCAGAGGCGCGCGCCGCCACGATGTCGCTTGCCAGCGCAGCGTACGCCTTTTCGTCCGGCAGGTCCTTGCCGTCCCAATCGGCGAGAGCCGCGACGGTCTGCGGCAGAACCTGACGCACCTCCCTGTCATCGACCGCGCGCCACAGCATGCCGGCGATCGGGCCTGCAAAGGTGAAGAGCAGAAAGACGAGAAGCGGCAGGACCAGCGCCAATGCCTTGACCTGGCGTGTCCGCTCCGCGCGCCTCAATCGGCGCTTGAGCGGCACCTCGGTCGACGCATTGCCGCCGGTCAAGAGCGCATCCGTCATGGGGCGAGCCTTGCGGCGCGCGCTATTTCGCGGCCCATTTGTTGAAGCGCTCGGTCAGGCGGTCGATGTTCTCGAGCCAGAAGCCGACGTTGATCTCGACCGCGTTCTTGATGTTGTCAGGCGCCGTCGGCAGGTCCTTCAGAACGGCGGGCTGCAGCTTGCCGGCGGCGTCCTTGTTCGAGGTGCCGTAGGCAATGTTCTCGGAAAGCTTGGACTGGTTCTCCGCCTTGCCGACGAAATCCAGGAATTTGTAGGCCGCGTCCTTGTTCGGGCTGCCCTTCAGGATCACCCAGCTGTCGAGGGTGAACAGCGCGCCGTCCCAGACCATGCCGAAGTTCTTCTTCTCGTTCTTGTTCGCGGTATCGATGCGGCCATTGTAGACCGAGGTCATCGCGACTTCGCCAGAGGCGAGCAGCTGCGGCGGCTGGGCGCCGGCCTTCCACCAGACGAGGTCGCTCTTGATGGTGTCGAGCTTCTTGAACGCGCGGTCGACGCCCTCGTCGGTCGCCAGCACCTTGTATACGTCCTTCGGCGCGACGCCGTCGGCCATCAGCGCGATCTCCAGCGTGGTCTTCGGGCCCTGACGCAGGGCGCGCTTGCCCGGAATCTTCTTGGTGTCGAAGAAGTCGGCCCAGCCGCTCGGAGCCTGCTTCAGCTTGTCCTTATCGTAACCGAGCACGAAATCGTAGAGGATGGCGCCGACGCCGCAAGCGTTGACCGACGGCGGGATGTAAGCGGCCTCGCCGCCGATCTTGGAATAGTCCATCTTCTCGAACAGACCTTCCTCGCAGCCGACCGCCAGTTCGTCGCTCTCGACCTGTACGACATCCCAGGTGGCGGCGCCGCCCTGCACCTTGGCGCGCAGCACGCCGACGCCGCCGTCCCAGGACTCGTCATTCATGGCAATTCCGGCCGCCTTCTTGAACGGCTCGAAATAGACCTTCTTCTGGGCATCCTGATACGCGCCGCCCCACGACACGACGGTGAGATCACGCGCCTGCCCGACCGTGGCCAGCGCGGCGCTGGCGGTGAAGGCCGCGGCGAAACCCAGAGCAATCTTGCCAATCTTCAGCATGGTCATTGTTCCTTCTTCATATGCGTTGCATTGAGTTCGATCGCTGGATCAGACGGGATCGAGGGCGAGGCAGTCCTCGGGGCGAAAGGTGACGAACACGTTTGCACCATGTGTCAGGCTGTCATGTGCGCCGGGCTGAAGCTTGACCATGAATTCGGCATTCCCCGAGACATCCAGCACGGCCAGCGCGTGGTCGCCGAGATAGATGGTGTTCTGCACCTTGGCCGGCAGCCGGTTCGGTCCGTCACTGGAGCTGCCGTCCGGAATAATAGTGATCCGCTCCGGCCGCACCGACAGCGAGGTCGATGCGCC
The DNA here is from genome assembly GCF_014198295.1 of Bradyrhizobium sp. CIR18. Lineage (NCBI taxonomy): Bacteria > Pseudomonadati > Pseudomonadota > Alphaproteobacteria > Hyphomicrobiales > Nitrobacteraceae > Bradyrhizobium > Bradyrhizobium sp. CIR18. The sequence goes on from NZ_JACIHF010000002.1 coordinate 168,556, forward strand.
CGCGCCTGATATGTTGATCGCCCGCGCGGTGACAGTGCCGCCGCCAGCCAGCGCGACGCGGCAATAATCCTTGTCGACCGTCTCGACGGTGCCGGCCAGCACATTGTTCTCGCCGATGAAATGGGCGACGAAGCTGTTCACCGGGTGCTCGTACAGCGCGTCGGGCTTGTCGATCTGCTGCACGATGCCGTCATTGAACACGGCGATGCGGTCCGACATGGTGAGCGCTTCACTCTGATCATGGGTGACGTAAACGACGGTGATGCCCATCGTCTCGTGCAGTTGCTTGATCTCCAACTGCATCTGCTCCCGCAGGCGCTTGTCCAGCGCCCCTAGCGGCTCGTCCATCAGCACGAGTTGCGGATTGAAGACCAGCGCGCGCGCCAATGCCACGCGCTGCTGCTGGCCGCCGGACAGCTGTCCGGGCCGCCGGTGCGCCAGGTTTTCCATCTTGATCATGCGTAACGCCGACCCGACGCGCTCCTGCACGTCCGCCTTGTTCGTCTTGCGAACGGAGAGCGGGAAGGCGATATTCTCCGCGATCGTCAGGTGTGGAAACAAGGCATAGTTCTGGAACACCATGCCGATGTCGCGTTTGTGCGGCGGCATGTTCTTGATGGGCCGGCCTGACAGGTAGATCTCGCCATGGGTCGGAACCTCGAAGCCGGCCAGCATCATCAGCGTGGTCGTCTTGCCCGAGCCCGACGGGCCGAGCAGGGTGACGAACTCGCCCTTCCTGATGTCGAGGTCGAGGTTCTTCACCACGAGATGCTCGCCATCATAGGTCTTCTGAATGCCGGAGAAGCGCACCAGTGCCGGCGCAGGCGTGACCATGCCGGCTTCCATCTTGTCCCTCGCGTTACCCAATACAGTGCTGTCAGCACCTCATTCGAGGTTGCGAGGAACAGCTTAGCACCCTCCGATCAGAATGCCAGCGGCGCAACCGATCAAGAGGCGCCCAGATACGGCGAGCGAAGGCGAGCTACATCCCCGACAGCTTCGTCACCGACACATTCAGCGTGCCGCCGGCTTCCGCGACCACGCGCAGCGTCTTGGAATCGAAGGCGATGTCGGCCAGCGTCAGGCTGTCGATCTTGGCGTCGACCTTGACACCATCCTCGCTTTTCTGGAAGTCGGCGATGACGCCAGCGATCTTCTCACGCGCGTTCGCCGCAATCGGCTTCAGGTCGAGCGTCGCCCTCTGCAGCAACGCCTGCTGCATCTGCGGCACCACCGCGCGCGCCGCGGCACCCAAGAGGCCAAAAGCGGCTTCCGACTCCACTGCGAGCTGGATGTCGGTGAGCCGCAGCGTCTGCTGGGCCTGATCGAGCACCGGCCGGCCCCAGATGTGCACGGTCGCCTCGGCGCCGAGACCGAGCCAGCTCTTCTTTTCCTTGGCGCGGACCAAAAGCGAGATCAGCAGGCGCTCGCCCGACGGGACCACGTTGACGCTCTTGACGGTGACGTCGACCGGGCCGGAGCCGTCCTCGGGATAGGTGTGGCCGACCATCTGCGCGGCGATCAGCTTGTTGATCTCGGTGAAGGGCACGTCGATGGGCACGCCGATGTTCACGCCGGTCCCGGTCGGCGGCACGATCGAGATCTTGTCGGGGAACGGGCAGTCCGGCTTGGTCTGCGTCGACGTCACGCGCGTCTCCGCTTCCAGGCCCATTAGCAAGGTCACGGCCTGCGCGTCCACGCGCGGCTGCGCGGCAATGGCGCGGATCGGCTTCATCTCCAGCCAGAGCGGCGGAAGCGCGGTCGAGCCCGAGCCCTGCAGCGGGATCGAGCGGCAGGCCTTGGCCCATTGCAGCTTCGCGTTCTCGCGCAGCGAGGGATCGTTGCGGATGCGTTCGGAGACGATGTTGATCTGCTCGCCGACATTCTTGTCGATCAGCGGCTTGACCTGCGCCGGCACGTTGACCTTGGCGCCGGCGACGTTGAGATTGGTATCGCCGAGATTGACCTGGGCGCCGAGATTGGGCTCGAGATGCCAGTTGGCCGCAAGCTTCGGGCGCGAGGTGACGACCACGTTGCCCTTGATCTCCGCGCTGGCGTTTAAATTCTTGATGTTGACTGCGCCGATCCGTTTCGCTGCGTCACCACCAAGCACGCTGCCGAGCGCGTCGCCGAGCGCGCCTGTGGCCTTCGAGGACAGCGAGCCCGTCACGTTCAGCTTGCCGCTCAGCGGTGTCGAGATCGTCAGCACGTCCTTGTCGCCGGCAGTCGCCATCGGCCCGCGCACGGCAGTCCAGCCGATGTCGGCGTTCTCCAGGATCTGCGAGATCGGGTTGTCGGCCTTTCCTGCGAAATTGCGCGGGGCGGCCTTCTCGGCCTGGTCGCGGATCGCCGACAGCGCGATGGCGACCGGTGCTACCACGATCGAGCTCTTCGCGACCGGCGGCAACGGCGGCAGCTGCGCCACCGGCGGCGCGGAATTCGTCGCGCGCGGCGACAGCCAGTCCATGGCCTTCAAGCTGATGAAGTACGACGCCGCGAGCACTACGGCGGCGATCGTGATGGTCTTCAAGTTTAACGTCAGTCGCATCAATCCCCCAGGCCGCCCCGGGGCAGAAGTCTACAGGGCAGGCGAGAAGGGCGCTAGAGCGCACCGATGGGGTGGAATTGGGGCGAATGGGTTAACGGCAGCGACCGCATCGCTGCCGTGCATTCAGGTCATCGTCGGGGGCTAGCCGCGCCGGGGACGGCGGACCGCTCTCACATTGCCGTTAGGGCCACCGCCGCAGAAGAAGCGGTCGCCGCCGTCGGACTCCAACCCTGACACCATCGTCCCGGCAGGCAGGTCGAGCTGCTCGAGCACCTTGCCTGTGGCGGGATCGATCCGCCTGATATCGCTATCCTCGCCCTCCCAGGTGCCGTGCCAGAGCTCGCCGTCGACCCAGGTCACCCCGGTGACGAAGCGCTTGCTTTCGATGGTGCGAAGGACCTTGCCCGTGTCCGGATCGACCTGATGGATCTTGCGCTCGCGATATTGTCCGACCCACAGCGAGCCCTCGGCCCAGGCCAGGCCGGAATCGCCACCGCCGCCGGGCGCCGGAATGCTGGTGAGCACCTTGCCCGAGGCCGCATCGATTTTCTGGATGCGATCCTCGGCGATCTGGAACAGGTGCCTTCCGTCGAACGCCGTTCCCGCATGCGCGGCGACATCGAGGGAGCGCGCGACCTTGCCGCTATCAGGATCGACTGCATTCAGCTTGTCGCCGGATGCGAACCAGACATGGCTGCCATCATAGGTGACGCCGTGCACGGCCTCAACGCCCTCAAACGGCCCGTACTCCCTGACGATTTCGGCGGCTGAACGCTTCATGTCTCGCTCCCTGTGATGTGCTCCTACCTTACGTCTTCAGCAGCGGCGTGGGGAGTAACAAGCCTGTCGGGAAACCCGGGACGGGCGGCGTCATCCAGCGCCGCGCCCGCCCATGTCCGAACGACTGCACCTTGTTCGACCGCGCCAGCTCGTCGAGCGCGCGCTGCACCGTGCGCGCACTGGTTCCCAGCGCCAGCGCGAGCGCCGAGCTCGACCACGGCTCGCCATCGGAGAGGAAGGCGAGGACAGCGGCGTGCTTCTCCTCGACGGGCCGCGCCAGCACCATGACCTGCCGCGTCTTGCGAGGCGTCAGTGCAAAACCCTGCTTCGTCGCAGTCACGTCGGCCACAGGCTTGAGCTTGGCGCGGAGGCGGCCGATCTCCACGCGCAAGCGCGCGCGATGCGATTCATCGACATGCCTGGCGCCGAACGCCCCGGTGATGAGCTTTTCTCGCGAGACGTCCACAGGCCACGCCTGCGCCAGGAGGCGGGCGAGCGCGAACAGCACCGGGCGAGTCCCGAGCGATAGGATCGTGCCTCGCCTGCGCACCGAATGATGGAACGTGTCCACGACCAGCGCGTCCGAGGTCGCGAGCTCCTCGACCTGCTCCAGCAGCAACGGACGTTCGTTGCCATCCGTGATCAGGCGTGCTGCGGGCGTATCGAGCACGCGGTTCGTGCTCTCGACCTCGGCTGTCAGCCCAGGGATGCCCGCCAGGCTCGCTGCGTGGGCCGCCCGGGCAAGCGCCGCGCGCGCGTCTTTGGTTCTGAGCCGCCGTATTGCGATGCCGGCGACCACGAGCTCGCGGACGACCTGCGGGGCAGGCGGAAGCGGAGAGGTACCGAGCTCGGCGAGAATACGCTCGGCGTCGTCGAGCCGTCCGACGAGAAGAAGACGGCGTGCCTCGATGTGGCCCGCATGCGTGGCATTGGCGACATCGCCGTGCTTTTCGAGCGTCGTCCGTGCCGCCGCGAGCGTCTTCGCCGGCCAGCTCAGATCGCGCGAGACCAGCGCGATCTCGGCTTCGGCCACCACGCATCTGGCGCGCGCCACCGCCTCGCGCGGACCGAACGCGCGCGCCGCGCTTCGCAGCAGCGTCTTCGCCTTCGCGAGATCGCCGAGCTGCGCCATCGCGATGCCGCGCAGCGCCAGCGACGGCGCATCGTTGCGCAGCGCGACGCGGTTCAGAGCGCCGAGCGGATCGCCGGCCTCGAGCGCGCGCGCGGCGGCGGTGATCAGCGACTCCATGTCAATCCCGCCACACTTGTTACTCCCACCGCGCAACCGCGAGGTGCCAGAATTCGTTGACGGCCGACAAGGTGCGGTGACGGGCGAGCGGTTCCGCGAGACGCGGAGTGATCACCCAGGCAAGACGTCAAGCAAGAGATTCGGAGAGTCATGATGACATTAGCTCAAAACGAACGGAACAACGGACAGGCAGGCATGCAAACACCGCCGGTGGTGTCGCCGCAGGACTGGGAGGCCGCCCGTCAGCAACTGCTCGTGAAGGAAAAGGCGCATACCCGTGCCCGCGACGCCCTGGCCGCCGAGCGCCGGCGCATGCCGTGGATGGAAGTGAGCAAAACCTATGCGTTCGAGGGGCCCGGCGGCAAGGTCAGCCTGCTCGACCTGTTCCAGGGCCGACGGCAGCTGATCGTCTACCGCGCCTTCTTCGAGCCCGGCGTGTTCGGCTGGCCCGATCACGCCTGCCGCGGCTGCTCCATGGTGGCCGACCAGGTCGCCCATGTCGCGCATCTCAACGCCCGCGATACCACGCTGGTGTTCGCCTCGCGGGCGCCGCAAGCCGACATCGTCAGGCTGAAGCAGCATATGGGCTGGACCATGCCGTGGGTCACCGTTACCGACAGCTTTGACGCCGATTTCGGCGTCGACGAGTGGCATGGCACGAACGTGTTCTACCGCGACGGCAACCGCATCTTCCGCACCTATTTCGTCAAGAGCCGCGGCGACGAGCAGATGGGCGGCACCTGGAATTATCTCGACATCACGCCGCTCGGCCGCCAGGAGGTCTGGGAGGATTCGCCGAAGGGCTATCCGCAGACGCCGACCTACAAATGGTGGAACTGGCACGACAGCTACACCGAAGGCGCGGCGCCCGACAAAAAATGGGTCGAGATCTCCGACGCCGGCGAGAAGGCCTTTCGCGACGAGGCCGCGGAAGGACGTGACTAGTCCGCTCAACGCAACGGCCGGCGCCGGTCGCGATGGCGTGGTGGCTGCGCGCCATCTCGCCAAGTGGCTGGCCTTGGCGGCGACGCCAGCCTTCGCGATCATGGCCGTGCTGACGGCCATGATCGGGGGTGGGCCAGACATGCTGTGCGGCGCCGGGCAGGGATCTGTGCTCGGCGGCATGGTGCCGATGTATTTCTTGATGAGCGCGTTTCACTCGGCGGCGTGGCTGAGGTTGATTGCGGAGCGGCGGATTCGTTAGGGCGTCCCGCCTGCCTGCAAATAAGCAACGATCTTCCCCGCTTCCTCCGCCGAGATGCCGCCATAGGGCTGCATCTTGTTGCCGGAAACGACCTCGTCCGGCTTGACCATGAAGCGCGCGAGCTTGTCCTGGTCCCAGACGAAACCGGCATCCTTCATCGCAGAGGAATAATTATAGTCCGGGAGCGCGCCGGCCTTGCGTCCCAGAATCTTGTTGAGGTTGGGGCCGAGACGGTTGTCGCCTTCCTTCACGGAATGGCAGGTGCGGCAGGAATTGTTGAAGGCTTGGTGGGCTGCCTCGTTGCCCGCAGGCTGCTGCGCGAGCGAGGGGGTCGAGAGAAGCAGTGTCACTGCTCCGGCGGCCGCAATCGTGCGCAGCGATGAACTTCGTGACGTCTGCAGGCGTGATTGCATTTGCGCCTCCATCGGGGACCCGCGCCGCAGCAAGCGCGCGCCGGAATGTCGAGGGCAAACGAAAGCGGCCCCGGGGATGTTCCGGGGCCGTTTGCGTCACAATGTCCTGTCAGTTCAGCGCGTCGCGGTTCCGAGCTCCGCTCTCCGTTCCGTCATCGGCAGCACAATCACCTTGGTGCCGACGTTGACGCGGGAATAGAGGTCGGAAACGTCATCATTGGTCAGGCGAATGCAGCCGGAGGAGACGCGCTTGCCGATGGTGTCGGGGGCGTTGGTGCCGTGGATGCGGTAGATGGTGCCGCCGAGATACATGGCGCGGGCGCCAAGCGGGTTGCCGGGGCCACCGGCCATGTGGCGCGGCAGATAGGGCTGGCGGGCGATCATTTCCGGCGGCGGAGTCCAGGCCGGCCACTCTGCCTTTCTGGTGACGGACTGCGTGCCCGACCAGGTGAAGCCGTCGCGGCCGACGCCGATGCCGTAGCGCAGCGCCTGGCCGTTGCCGAGCACGTAATAGAGATAGGTGTTGGGCGTATCGATGATGATGGTGCCCGGGGCCTCACGCGTCGCGTAGGACACGGTCTGGCGACGGAAGCGTGCCGGCATCTCCACGGCATCCTGATCTTCGGACGGCTCGGTCTGATAGGTCGGCGCCTGGTAGGGCTGATAGGGCTGGATCGGCTGCGGCGCGGCGAACGGCGGCAGCGGCTGGAAGAAGGGGAAGAGCTGCACCGGCGCGGCCTTGGCTGCGCCTGCGAATGCGATCGCGGAGACCGCGACTGCGCTAAAAGCAACGGCGCGCGAAAACGTCTTGAACGTGTCCAGATTGAACATGTGATCGCCCCTGTTTGCTCGGTGGTCTCGGCCACCGCGGCACCGTTGCGGTGCTCCGTTGCGCAAGATCACTAACGGCAAAACGTTTCGGGACATTTGCGCGGAAAACCGAAAACGGTTTCACGGCGGCAAGGATTGTTTCATGACAGTTTCGTGGCCGCAGGCGCCCGTTAACGAACAAAACGGTGGGCCGACACTTCTGTGACGTCACACGCCTGAAATATCCTTCGTTGATGGTCGGAAACCGAGAATCATCAAACTCTCGGGATTTCCCCATGCGGGTATTAATCGCGACTGACGCCTGGCATCCCCAGGTTAACGGTGTGGTCCGCACCCTGACCTCGCTGGCGAATGCCGCCAAGGCCCTCGATGTCGAGATCGACTTCCTGACGCCGGACGGCTTTCCGTCCTGGCCACTGCCGACCTATCCGGGCCTGCGCATCGCGCTGCCGAGCGGAAAGGAGATCGCGCGGCGGATCGAGAAGGCAGCACCGGACGCGCTCCATATCGCGACCGAAGGTCCGATCGGCTGGGCGGCGCGGGCCTATTGCCGCCGCAACCGGCTTGCCTTCACCACGTCCTACACGACGCGCTTTCCCGAATACGTCTCGGTGCGGACCGGCATTCCCGCCGCCGTCGGTTATGCCGTGCTGCGCCACTTTCATGATGCCGCCGCGATGACGATGGTGGCGACACCCTCGCTGCGGCAGGAGCTCTCCGAGCGCGGCTTCAAGCGGCTCGGCTTCTGGACCCGCGGCGTCAACACCGAGCTGTTTCATCCCGATCATCCGGCACGGCTCGATCTGCCGGGGCCGATCTTCATGACCATGGGCCGGGTCGCGGTGGAGAAGAATCTCGAAGCGTTTCTTTCGCTCGATCTGCCCGGCACCAAGGTCGTCGTCGGCGACGGCCCGCAGAAGGCGGCGCTCGAGAAGAAATATCCGGACGTGGTGTTCCTCGGCGAGAAGAAGGGCGCGGATCTCACCGCGCATCTCGCCGCCGCCGACGTGTTCGTATTCCCGAGCCTGACCGATACGTTTGGCGTGGTGCAGCTGGAGGCGCTGGCCTGCGGCACGCCGGTTGCGGCGTTTCCGGTGACGGGCCCCAAGGACGTCATCGCCGATCACCCGATCGGCGCGATCGACCACGATCTGCGTACCGCGTGCCTGCGCGCGCTCACCATGTCGCGCGAGACCTGCCGCAACTTCGCGCTGGAGCGTTCCTGGGAAAACAGCGCGCGCCAGTTCGTCGGCAATCTCACCTCACTTCAGCCCAGCCGCGTCCTGCGCGCCTCGCCTCGCATGGCGCGGCGGCCGGTGCGCGGTTGATCTTTCATTTGACCACAGCGAGAACCTCATCGATGGCTAAGATCATGAACCTTGACGGAACCCAGCAGCTCGACCTCACGCGTGGCACGGTCGAGCAGGCCTATGACCGCTGGGCGCCCGTCTACGATCTCGTGTTCGGCGGTGTGTTCGCCAAGGGCCGGCAGGCTGCGATCGCGGCCACCAACAAGATCGGCGGCCGCGTGCTCGAGGTTGGCGTCGGCACCGGCATCTCGCTGCCGCTCTATGCACCGAATCTGCGCATCTTCGGCACCGACATCTCGGAAGCAATGCTGGACAAGGCGCGCCAGCGCGTCACCGAGGGCAAGCTGAAGAACGTCGAGGGGCTCGCGGTGATGGATGCGGAGAAGCTCGAATTCCCCGACAATTCCTTCGACGTCGTGATGGCGCAATATGTCGTCACCGCCGTGCCGAACCCGGAGAAGGCGCTCGACGAATTCGCCCGCGTGCTGCGTCCCGGCGGCGAGCTGATCATCCTCACCCGCGTCAGCGCGGACGCCGGCATGCGCCGTTTCATCGAGCAGAAGCTGCAGCCGGTGGTGCGTCCGCTCGGCTTCCGCACCGCCGAGTTCGCCTGGTCGCGCTATGCAAAATGGCTGGCCGGCGCCCACGGCATCGAGCTCGCCGAGCGCCGCCTGATTCCGCCGCTCGGCCATTTCTCGCTGGTGCGCTTCCGCAAGGTCGACGTCGCCAAAGCGGCGTGAGCTGAAGCTCACGCGTTAAGTGCGTCATCGCGCCGCTGCACATCGTCACATGACAAAATGATGATGTCACACGGCCTACATCGAATCCCTGTAATCCCGTACCCGAAAGCATTTTGGGGGAGAGCATGATCAAGAATTATCTCGAGCAGCTGCGGATCCAGCGCTGGGACGACCATCGCTACTATCACCACAGCCGCATCAACCAGAGCCTGCACTTCGTCAGCGCGCTGAGCTTTCTCTTCGCCTATGTCTGGCTGTTCATCGATCCCGTCGTCTCCGCGCTGGTCGGCTGGCTGGTCTCGATGACCTCGCGCCAGGCCGGTCACTTCTTCTTCGAGCCGCACGGCTACGACCACATCAACCAGGCCACCCACGAGCACAAGGAAGAGATCAAGGTCGGCTACAACCTTCAGCGCAAGGTGGTGCTGATGGCGATCTGGGCGGCTTCGCCGCTGGTGCTGTTCGCCGATCCGACGCTGTTCGGTCTGTTCACACCCTGGGCGAGCGCGACCGACTTCATGCGGCAGGTTGCCAAGATCTGGCTCGTGGTCGGCGGCGGCGGTCTGTTGTTCCGCACCGTGCACCTGTTCTTCATCCGTGACGTTGAAACCGGCCTCGTCTGGATGACCAAAATCCTGACCGATCCCTTCCACGATCTGATGCTCTATCGCAGCGCGCCGCTCGCCCTGATGCGCGGCGAGCTGATGGACCCCGGCCTGCACCTCAACCCCGAGCACACGCTGGGCCTCATCGGCGAGCCCACGCTCGAAGAGCAGCACGCCTGAGCGCGCTGCGTACACGACACACTCCGATGTCTAATGGTTGCGTCATGCCCGGGCTTGTCCCGGGCATCCACGTCTTGGGGGCTTCTTCTTCGCCTCTCCCCGCTTGCGGTCGGACAATCGCATATGGTGCACACAGTGCAGCGGCAAAGGCAGCGGGCTCCCTCTCCCGCTTGCGGGGGAGGGCTGGGGTGGGGGTGTCTCCGCGTCGGGATTGTTGGGGATTACCGAGGATGCCCCAGTGCGGTGAGAACCCTCACCCGCCGCGCGCGGGACGATGCTTTCGCATCGCCCGGGGCGCGTCGGCCTCTCCCGCAAGCGGGAGAGGCGGAGCAAGCCCGCGCAGTGTGGCCTCAGCGCCCGAAGCGCTTGGCCAGCATCTCCTTCAGGATCTGCCGCTTGATCTGCTTGTTGGTGAGCACGCCGTCGTGCCACCAGAAGCCGTCCGCCTTCATCTTCTCGGCGGCGCGGACGAAGCGTTCGGCAACTTCCGTGAAGTCGGCGTCGGTGTAGTTCAGGCTGAAGATCAGCCGTCCGGTGCCGACCCAGCTCAAGGACAGGCCTTCGGCGCGCAGGTAATATTGCAGCATCCAGTTGTATCGGGACGGCGTGGTGTATTTCACCGTCCAGATCGACGAGAAGTTGGCGAACCGCACCGGCAGGCCGGCGTCGGTCATCATCTGGTTGAGCTTCTGCGCGCGGCTATTCCAGGTCGCGTCCAGCCCGCCATAAATGGCGCGGAAGTTCGGGCTGGCGAGCCGGCTCAGGAACTCGTCCATGGCCGTCATGACGTAGGGATGCGAGTTGAAGGTGCCGCGGGCAAAGCAGATGTCGGCGGGCCGGTCGTCGCGGAAGCGGCGCATCAGCTCGCGCTTGCCGCAGACCACGCCGACCGGCAGGCCGCCGGCGAGGCTCTTGCCGTAGGTCACCATGTCGGCGCGCACGCCGAAATATTCCTGGGCGCCGCCAGCGGCGAGGCGGAAGCCGACGAAGACCTCGTCGAAGATCAGCACGATGCCGCGCTCGGTGCAGACTTCACGCAGCCTCGTGAGCCACTCGGTGTAGGCCGCGCGATCGAAATTGCCGCCGCGAGAGGAATCCACCAGCGAGGAATCGCCGGGCGCGTTGGCGTTGGGATGCAGGCCCTGCAGCGGATTGACCAGCACGCACGCGATGTCCTTGCGGGTGCGCAGGACGTGCAGCGTCTTCTCGGACATTTCGGCGAGGGTGTAGGTCTCGTGCGCGGGAATCGGGTTGCCGACGCCGGGCTGCACGTCGCCCCACCAGCCGTGATAGGCGCCGGCGAAACGAACCAGATGCGTGCGTTTGGTGTGATAGCGCGCAAGCCGCACCGCCTGCATCACGGCTTCGGTGCCGGACATGTGGAACGAGACTTCGTCGAGGCCGGAGATCTGGCACAGACGCTGCACGTTCTCGAGGATGACGGGATGATAGGGGCCGAGCACGGGACCGAGCGCATGCGCGCGCTTCTCGGCGCCCTCGATGCACTCCTTGTAGAAGTCGTTGCCGAAGATATTGACGCCGTAGGATCCCGTGAGGTCGTAGGACGTGTTGCCGTCGACATCCGTGACGGTGACGCCGCTGGACGATTCCATGAAGGTCGAGGTGCCCAGGTGCTCGCGGACGAGACGCGAGAACTGGAATGGCACGCGGTAGGTCTCGGTGAAGTGCAGGTCGGAGATCTTTTCCGCCGCTTCCTTCGTCATCGCGCGTCCCTTGGGATAGCGCTCGGCGTAGAGTTTGGCGAGGCGGAAGAAGGCGTCCTTGCGCTGCGTCACGACGTGATCAGGCGCGCCATCGCAGCCGAAATACTGATCCCCGCTGAACTCGTAGAACGGGAGCAGCTTTGCCACCCGGCGCGACATCTTGGAGTGCCCTGCGAGCGAGCGGTGCTTGGCGCGGGACAGTTCGACCCGCGCCTTGATCTTCGGGAAGACGGCGGCAGCAGACGCTGCGGCGGCCACGGACATCGAGAGAATCGGGAGTGTCGTTTCCATGACAACAAGCGCTAATACTGTGAGCTGACAGATTCATGACAGTCAAAGCCCTCATCGCCTCTTTCACCCAGCAGGAAGACCTCAACTTCCTGTTGACCAACCGCATTCCGCGCGCGGCCCTGACCCGCTTCATGGGCTGGTTCTCCAAGATCGAGAATCCGCTCGTGCGAGACTTCTCGATTGCGCTGTGGAAGCTGTTCTCCGACCTCGATCTGTCCGAGGCACGCAAGACGCATTTTAGGAGTCTGCACGATTGCTTCACCCGGGAGCTCAAGCCGGGCCTGCGGCCGTTCAATCAGGACCCGGCGGTCGTTGCCAGCCCGTCCGACGGCATCGTCGGTGCCCACGGGAAGATCGCCGACACCGAGCTGTTTCAGGTCAAGGGCGCGCCCTATTCGCTGCTCGACCTGCTCGGCGATTCCGCGCTGGTCGACCAGCACCGCAACGGCTCCTTCGTCACGCTGCGGCTGACCTCGAGCATGTATCACCGCTTCCATGCGCCGTTTGACGCGCATATCGAGCGCGTCACGCTGATCCATGGCGATGTCTGGAACGTCAACCCGATCGCCTTGAAGCGGGTCGAGCGTCTCTTCTGCAAGAACGAGCGCGCGGTGATCCGGACGCATCTTTCGACCGGCGAGGCGGTGACGCTGGTGCCGGTCGCCGCGATCCTGGTCGCGAGCATCCGCCTGCACTTCCTCGACATGGTGCTGAACGCGCAGACCCGCGGGCCGGTCAATTTCCCCTGCGACGTCAACGTGGCCAAGGGCGAGGAGCTCGGCTGGTTCGAGCACGGCTCGACCATCATCATCCTCGCGCCCGGCGATTTTACCTTTTGCGAGGGCATCGCCGAGGGCACGCGCATTCGTGCAGGAGAGGCGCTGTTGAGGAGAGGATAGCCTTCAATCCGCCGCGTCCGCCGCCTATATCGTCCTTCGGGGATGCATAGATCGACACGGATGTGAGTGATGGCGCGAGCGCCGGTGATGGCGGCGGGTGGTATTGTGCTGCGGCGGGGAGCGGTGCCGCTGGTTGCAGTCGTGCGTCAGCGCAAGCGCAATGAATGGGTCTTGCCCAAGGGCAAGCTCGACGACGGCGAAACGCCGAAGGAAGCGGCGCACCGCGAGGTGCTCGAGGAGACCGGCCACGACGTCGCGATCCACGAATTTTTGGGCACGCTCGTCTACCAGTCCGGCGGCCGCTCAAAAGTCGTGCATTTCTGGCGAATGGAAGCCGACGGCGGTCCGGTTCGCAAGCTGATGAACGACATCAAGGCGGTCGACTGGCTGCCGCTGGACGACGCGCTTGCGCGCCTGTCGCGGGAATGTGAGCGCGCCTTCCTGACCCAGATCGGCCCGATCGCGCTTGCGGCCGCGGGGTTGGCGTCCGCGCCGGCGGCCGAGCCGGTACCGTCGAGCGACGACATCGATGCCGCCTTGCAGACATTGACACCCGCCGAAGCCGCATCCGTCGAGGAGCTGCGGCATGGTCTGCTGCAGAAGGTGAAGGCCTGGCTGCGCGGCGAGGCGTGAGTTCAAGCGCGCTGCTTTCGCGAGTTAATGCGGTTGGGCGAGCGCCAACTCCCTCCACATCGTGATTGCGAGCGCAGCGAAGCAATCCAGGATCCTTCCGCGGAAAGATCCTGGGTTGCTTCGTCGCAAGGGCTTCTCGCAATGACGAAGGAGAAAGCGGCGCGGCGAGGGCGGCGCTATCACCGCCGCTCCTTCTCCTTCGGAGCCGGCGCCGGTCTGCGCGGCGCGGCTGGGCGTTGCGGGGCAGGGAGGCGCTGCTGGAAGCCGCCGGGGCGCTGCATGCCCGGCTGTTGAGCTGCGGGCGGCTGGCCCGGCTGCATCCCGGTGCGCGGCAGTTGCGGCTGCGGATGAGTCCCGCCCGGCTGTGACGGCATGACTCCACCGGGCTGAATTTGCCCACCACGCTGCGGCTGTGTTTGCGGCGTGCCGTTTGGCTTTGCGCCCTGTCCTTCGCGCGGTGCACGTGGACGTCCGGCGCCTTCGCCGCGCTGCGGCTGGCCTTGCTGCTGGCCTCGCGGCTGCTGCCCCTGGCCCGCACGCTGGCCACCCGGCTGCACCGCGCCACCTTGTCCCTGCCGTTGCGGCGGCTGGGTGCCTTGCCGGCTTGGTGTGCCCGGCTGCTGCTGACCCGGACGGTTGTTCTGGCCGGGCTGGCCGTTCGGTCGCTGCGGCTGCTGTCCCGGCGCGGTCGTCGGCCGCAATTGTTGTTGCTGCGGCGGCTGGACCGGCCGCGGAATGCGGCTGAGCGCGGTCGGATTGGCGCGGCGGAAGTCGCGTTGCTCGGTAACGATCTGGCGGCCCGTGGTTTGCGCCAGGTGCACCTGGCCGACGAAGCCGCGGTCGCGCGCGATCTGCTGCGCGGGAATCGTGATCGGCACCGCGGCGAAGCGCATCGCGCCGGCAATGCCCGCGCCGGGGCGGATCGCAAACCCGCTCGCGCCTTGCGTCAGTGCGCCGAGCCGAGCGCCGCTGCTGCGGTCGTCGACGTCGATGTGGCCGACGCGGCCGTCGGCGTCGGGATAGAGCTTGATGTTGACGTTGCGCGCGTTGCTCGCTACCGCGCCCTCGGGCACGTCGACGACGCCGGTGGTGCCGCGGATGCCGAGCGTCGCGGTCGGCGTCGTGATCTTCATGTTGCCGGTCTTAGCCACCGCAGCCGCGACGAAGGCGACCGTGCCCCTGCCGACGTCGAAGATCGCGGAGTTCTGCTTGCCGCCGTCCTCATAGACGTAATTGTCGATGGTGATCTTCGAGCTGGCTGAAAGATTGAACGTGGTGGCGTCGTCGAAAGTGATGCCAACCGTGGAGTTCGACGAGGTCTGCACGACGTCGTTGAGATAGATGTCGTCGCGCACGCGCAGCGGATAGGAATTCTTGTCACGGATCACGGTCGCGATGCCTGTCACCGTCACGACGTTGCCGATCGGTTCGACGGCGGCGGGTTGTGCGTCCGCGGCCGGTGTCGGTGAAGCTGACGGCGCCGGGGAGGGCGCTGGCGCCGGCTGCGCTTGTGGCTGGGCCTGGGCGACTTCGATCGCATCGGATGCGATCGCAACGCTCGCGCCGGCCAGCGGCAGGGCCAGCAGGGCGAGCGCGAACACGAAGCGGCGCCAAGCCAGCATTGATGTCACGAGGAAGTCCCGGTGAGAACGCGAGGCGAGATCGGTTGATATCAGCCGGGAGGACCTGAATGGCGGATGAACGTGTGTGGCAGGAGGAGGGCCGAACATTCAAACGGCGCTCTCTCTCCTTATGGTGGAGGAGCGCGCCCCTTTGCGCGCGTGGCGGACGACGCTGCGCGTCGCCGCGAGAACCATGCAGGCCCGCTGTCGATCCGGGCCTCGCCCTTCGAGACGCCTGCTATGCAGGCTCCTCAGGGTGAGGGGATAGAGTGAGGCTGTCGCGCGAGATCCCGGGTCGATGCTTCGCATCGCCCGGGATGACGAGGATAATGTCAGCTCACGCGCTTCCAGGTCTGGCCGCCGCAGAACATGCCGCCGAAGGCGCAGCCCTGCACGCGCATCGCATTCGGGCCCTTCATCGCGATGGTCGAGTCGTAATTGCGGCCGGAGTCGGGATCGTGGATGCGGCCGCTCCACTTCGAGCCCTCTGGCTTCATGTTGATCAGGATGCGCGCATTGGTCTTCACGGCATAGCCGCAGAGATTGGCGCCGCACTGCTCGACGCGGACATTGCCCTTGTTCTCTTCGGTCGCCCAAACGCCGATCGGCGTGTTGGCGGCTTGCACGGGCGCGGCGGCCGCCGGAGCCGGAGCAGGCACATAAGCAGGAGCCGGCGCAGCGGCGACCGGAGCAGGAGCCGCAACGGGCGCGGGCTGCGTCGTCGCATCGATGGACGGCGCGGCGGCGACGGTCGTCGCAGGGGCCGCGGGAGCAACAACGGGGGCGGCCGGCGCGATCGCTTGCACGGGCGCCTGTTGCACGGGCTGCGGCGCCGGGGCGGGCTGCGCGGTGGTGGCGGGAGCCGGCGTGGTGTCGACGTCATCGTCCTTGGAGCCGCCGAGGCCCTTCAGGTTGATGTTGTTCAGCTTGATCGGCTTGTCCGACAGGCCCGGCGCAACGATGGTCACGCAGTTGAGCGAGGCGCAGTTGCGCGGCGTCTCGATGCGGATGTGCTGGCCCTCGATCTGGAACGAGATCGTGTTGCCGCCGGCTTGGGCGGCGGCGGTCGACGCCAGAAAGAGCGCGGCGGCGGCGACGGTGAGCTTGTTCATGACAACCTCCGAAAATGGCGTGATCCCGATGGACTGAAGTCGCTGGTGGATGAAGCGTGGTTCGACCCTACGCCGGACCGGCCGGGCGTTCTGTGATGGGGGTCACAACGATGCGCGCCGTCTGGGTGAGGCAGCGCACATTCAGCGGCAACGCCTCTGCGTAAGCTCGTGGCGACACTCAAGGAGGTGTGGATGAAACGGCTTGCGACTTCGCTTGGCACCTTGATCGCACTGATGGCGATCACGCCCGCGGCCGTGGCCGGCTCCTATTCTTTCTCGATCGGCGGTCACCGCTTCCGCGTTGAGTCGCCGCGCAATTGCCGGTCTGCTTCTTGTGTTTCGGTGTCCAGCCGCAGCCTTCGACCGACAGAGGACGTCAACACGACGTCAGCCGCGCCGCCTGCGGTCGCGGCGCTGCAGCCGGCCTATCCCCCGGCGCCGGTCAAACCGGCGCAAGCGAGCGTCGTCGCGGCATCGCCAGCGCCGACCGGCCCTGTTGTCGCCGCCATGACGTCGCAGCCCGTTGTCGTGCCGCCGACCGGGGTCGAGACGCCGACACTCGCGGCGTCGAACCTCAATCCACCGCGGGTCGACCTGCCGCCGCGCATGGAGCCGCCGCCCTTCCCGAGCCCCGAGATCAAGCAGACCGCAACGATCGCACAGCCCAGCGACGACGAGCCGGCCTATATGCCGCTCGGCGAATGGGAGAGCCCCGGCGCCAAGGGCACGGTCCGCATCGAGCGCTGTGGTCCTGCATTGTGCGGTTACGCGCTGACGGAGGCGTCGAGCCGCGGCGAGAGCGTGCTCGTCAACATGAAGCCGAAGTCGCACGACGTCTGGACCGGCAACATCTACAGCCGCTCCAGCGGCAACACCTATTACGCGACCATGACACTGAAGAGCTCCGGCAGGCTCCACGTCGAAGCCTGTGCGCTCGGCCGTTTCTGGTGCTCCGGCAATGACTGGACGCGGATCGAGGCGCCGCGAGAGCAACTGATCACGACATCGCGGCAATGGAGTGCGCGGTCGTAGCGTTTCTCTTACCCTCCCCTGGAGGGGGAGGGTCGATCGCGCAAAGCGCGAGCGGGGTGGGGTGATCTCTCCACTCGGGCACTGTTCGATGAGGAGAGACTGTCACCCCACCCCGTCTCACATTCCGCTGCGCTTCATGTGAGCCGACCCTCCCCCTCCAGGGGAGGGTAAGCGGCCGCGATGTGGTTGATCGATGCTAGATCATGCCGAGCACGATGGCGCCAACGAACGCCATGGCGAGGTACGCGGTGACTATGCTCAGTCTCCCGGCGAACGTCATGAGGTCGCTCCCTCCGTGCGCGCCGCTTTGCGCGCGGGCATTATGGTTAACAGAGAGTCTCCTCGCGAAAAAGTCAGGCTTGCTGTCGCTCGATCCTGCCGGCTCCGGGCGCGCACCGGCCCGTATGGTTAAAGAACTCTGAAATCAACGTGTTGAAGAGTCTTTAAGTAAATTCACCGAACGTGCGTGCATGACGCGCGGAGTTCGTTTGTATCTCGTCGGCTCCATCGTCCTTGTTTCGCTAGCGGGTTGCGGACGCGGCTTCTTCCAGGCCGAACGCGAACCGTGGCGGGCCGAGGCCGAAGCCGCATGCCTGAAATCGGGCGCGGTGAAAGAGGGGCCGGATCTCGTCCGCATCGACCCGATCTCCGGGCCCGGCATGTGCGGCGCCGAGTTTCCGCTCAAGGTCGCCGCCATCGGCGAAGCCTCGAGCAGTTACGGCTTTGCCGACGAGGAGCTGCGCCCGCCGGGCAGCATCGGCGGCCAGCCGCGCTGGCCGGTGACGCAGCCGCGGTCGAATTACCCGCAGAGCCAGAATTATCCGGCATCGTCCTATCCGCAACGGCAGAACTATCCCGAAAGCGCGGTGCGCCAACCCTCCGGCTATGGCAGCTCAAGCGGGCCGGTGTCACTGAACGCGCCCGGCGTGGCGGCGCAGGAGGACGAGATCGACCTGCCGCCCGATGGCACCGACGCCGCGGGAGCGGCACGCTACATGAATGCGCCGAGCTATCCGGCGCGGCCTGCACCTTACTCCCAGGCGCCTGCGCAGCAGCCGCCGCCGCGCCTTGGCCCGGCGCAGGGCAATCCCGTCACGGCCGTCGGTCCGGTCGCGATCAAGCCGACCGCGACGCTCGCCTGTCCGATCGTGTCCGAGCTCGACCGCTGGCTCGCCGACACCGTGCAGCCCTCCGCGATGCGCTGGTTCGGCGTCCGCGTCGCCGAGATCAAGCAGATCTCCGCCTATTCCTGCCGCGGCATGAACGGCAATCCGCATTCTCACATCTCCGAACACGCCTTCGGCAACGCGCTCGACATCTCCGCCTTCGTGCTAGCCGACGGCCGCCGCGTTACCGTGAAGGATGGCTGGCGCGGCATGCCGGAGGAGCAGGGATTTTTGCGCGACGTGCAGTCGGGTGCCTGCGCGCATTTCACCACGGTGCTCGCGCCGGGGTCGAACGTCTATCACTACGATCACATCCACGTCGATCTGATGCGCCGTGCCAGCCGCCGTCTGATCTGTCAGCCCGCCGCCGTCTCCGGTGAAGAGGTCGCCTCGCGTGCGCAGTCGCGCAGGCCGTACGCGAATGCGCGCGAGCCTTCCGTGACCGGCTCGCTCGGTGCGCGCAAGAGCACGGGGCACAAGCGCGAGGAAGACGACTACGCCGACGATTAGACGGAGCAGTTGCTCTTGTAGCTGCGCTCACGGAGGCTACGATCTACTTCGGCTTCGCCGGTGCGGGGACCAGCCCCATGCAGAGCTGCACCTCGCCCGGCACGTTGTAGGTTCGCATGATATGGCGGCTGTCGCGCAGACCGGACGCCTCACGCTGCACCACGAACATCCAGAGCGCCTGGCCGGCTTCCGCCACCAGCTTGCGCCTGGCCGGCTGCAGCGAGGCCGGCGCCTCCGAGGAGGGGTGCGCGGCGTCGAACTCGCGCAAGCGCGTCAGCGCCTGTTCGAGTGAGCGGCCCATTCGTCCAAGCGCGGAGGCCTGTTCCTGGACGATCTCGTAATGGAGGATATCGACGGGCGGGCGAAGATCACGGGACATGGCCGCAAATATAGGGCCGCCTGACTGGTCCGCGCAACGCGCCGCTACTTCGCCTTATACGCGGCCAGGAACATCCGCGTCGCGCTGTCGACCACCTCGGTCATGCGCTCTTCCGACGGCGCGGGCGCGGCCTGGAACACGAAGGGCAGGAACAGCGAGGCCTTGCACAGCTCCATGAACTGCGACGCTGCGAGGTCGCAATCGTCGATCCTGAGATCGCCGGAGGCGACATGGATCTTGAGATAATCGGAGAGGCGGTTGATGGTCTTGTCCAGCACTCGCGCATAATAGCGGCGGCCGACATCGGGCATGCGCTCGGCGATCGCCATCACGGTGCGGATCGCCGATCCGCCGCCGGGCCGGCAGAGCAAGTGGATGTAGGCCCGGCCGAACTCCTTCAGTGTGGTCTCGGCATCGCGCGTGGGATCGAAATTGAACACGACCTGGCCGAACTGGAGCGCCTCCTGCTCGAGGATGGCTTCGAACAGCGCGCTTTTGTCGGCGAAGTAGACGTAGAGCGTGCCCTTGGAGACCTGCGCGGCGCGCGCGATCTCGCCCATGCTGGCGCCGTCGAAGCCGAGATCCATGAACACTTTGCGGGCGCCATCCAGGATCTGGCGACGTTTGGAGCCGTCCTCCTCCTGGATGACGTGCAGATGATCGCGGCCGGCTACAACCATTGGTTCAGGGTCTCGACAGGTTTTTGAGTCGGGTCGGCGGCCATGAAACCCGAATAAAGGATTCTCGTCAGTAGGGTGCGGCCGGGATTATTATGTATATTGACCGAACCGTTCGGTCAATGATATTTGGATTAGCGAGAGGGAACAGGCCGCGCGCCGGGTGCCCCTTTGATCGCGCTTTTTTGGGGAGGCCTTTATGGCCGTATCGAGAGACCAGGCCGCGCGCGTCCTTCGCCAGGATCCGGTAGAGGAGCACGCGGACGGTGATGCCGCGATCGAGAACGCTGCCCCCCTTGCCGAGCAATTGCGCGCTCACGTGGCCGAGGAAGCCAAGCGCCGCACCGCCGAGGCGCCGGAGAAGCCCGCGACCGACAAGCCGGCCGCATCTGCGCCGGAGGCACCCGCTGCCGGCGCTCCCAAATCCGGCAAGCGCAAGTTCGTCCTGATGGGCGTCGGCCTCCTGCTGGCGCTCGCGGCCGCGAGCTATGCCGGCTACTACACGCTGGTTGGCCGCTTCTACATTTCCACCGATGACGCCTATGTCCGCGCCAACAACACCATGCTGGGCGCGCGCGTCTCCGGCCACATCGCCTCGATCCTTGCCGGCGACAACACGACCGTGAAAGCGGGCGACATTGTCTTCCGCATCGACGAGGGTGACTACAAGATCGCGGTCGATGCCGCCGCGACCAGGATCGCGACTCAGCAGGCCACCATCGATCGCATCGGCCGCCAGGTCGCCGCGCTCGACAGCCAGGTGGCGCAGGCCAAGGCACAGCTCGTCTCGGCCGAGGCCGGCCTCAAGCGCGCCGATCTCGACTATGAGCGCCAGCAGGCCCTGAGCAACAAGGGGTTTGCCTCGCGCGCCACCTTCGAGAGCTCGGAAGCCGGACGCGACCAGGGCGCCGCTGCGGTCAAGGCCGCGCAGGCCGCCTACGACGTTGCAATCAGCAATGTCGATGTCGCCAAGGCGCAGCAGGCCGAAGCGCAGGCCCAGCTCGCCGAGCTCAAGACCACGCTCGCCAAGGCCGAGCGCGACCTCGCCTTCACCGCGGTGCGCGCGCCGGTCGACGGCACGTTCTCCAATCGCCTCGTCAACACTGGCGACTTCGTCGCGGTCGGCCAGCGCCTCGGCAACATCGTGCCGCTGGACGCCGTCTATATCGACGCCAATTTCAAGGAAACGCAGCTCAAGCGCATCCGTCCCGGCCAGTCGGTGACGATCAAGGTCGATGCCTACGGCATGCGCAAGTTCTCCGGTGTCGTCGACAGCATTGCGGCGGGTGCGGGCTCGGTGTTCACTCTGCTGCCGCCCGACAACGCTACCGGCAATTTCACCAAGATCGTGCAGCGCGTGCCGGTCCGCATCCGCGTGCCGAAGTCGGTGGCGAAGCAGAACCTGCTTCGTGCCGGCATGTCGGTCTATGCAACCGTCGACACCAACAAGGGCGCGGCCGACGCCGACAGCGAGGTCGACCTCGACGATCCCACCGCGATCCACCCGCAGTAGCCACAGCCTGAGCGCTGCGAGGTCAGACCATGGCCAACGCCACCACCGCTTCGCCCGCCATGATGGCCGATCCCGCTTCGGAGCGCATCGCGCCGAAGCGGCTGTTCGCGTTCATCATCATGGTGTTCGGGATGTTCATGTCGATCCTGGACATCCAGATCGTCTCGGCCTCCCTGAGCGAAATCCAGGCCGGATTGTCAGCGAGCTCCAGCGAAGTCTCCTGGGTTCAGACCGCCTATCTGATCGCCGAGGTCATTGCGATCCCGCTGTCCGGATTCCTGTCGCGCGCCTTCGGCACGCGGTTGTTGTTCGCAATCTCGGCGGCCGGATTCACCGCCTCGAGCCTGCTCTGCGGCTTCGCCACCACCATCGAGGAGATGATCCTCTGGCGCGCGCTGCAGGGTTTCCTCGGCGCCGGAATGATCCCGACGGTGTTCGCCTCGGCCTACACCGTGTTCCCGCGCACGAAATTTCACATCGTCGGTCCCATCATCGGGTTGGTCGCGACGCTGGCCCCAACCATCGGGCCGACGGTCGGCGGTTACATCACCGACCTGATGTCGTGGAACTGGCTGTTCTTCATCAACGTCGTACCCGGCATCGGCATCACCCTGGGCGTGCTGGCGCTGGTCGATTTCGACGAGCCGCATTTCGAGCTGCTCGACCGCTTCGACTGGTGGGGTCTCTTGTTCATGGCCGGCTTCCTCGGCACGCTGGAATATGTGCTGGAGGAGGGGCCGCAATATGAATGGATGCAGGATACCTCGGTCGCAATCTGCGCCTGGATCTGCGCCATCTCGGCGATCGCCTTCTTCTGGCGCGTCTTCACGGCGGCCGAGCCGATCGTCAACCTGCGCACCTTCTCCAACCGCAATTTCGCGATCGGCTGCGTGCTGCAGTTCTGCATCGGCATCGGCCTCTACGGCCTGACCTACATCTATCCGCGCTATCTCGCCGAAGTGCGCGGCTACAGCGCGCTGATGATCGGCGAGACCATGTTCGTCTCCGGGATCACCATGTTCCTGGTCGCGCCGCTGGTTGGCCGCCTCATGGTGAAGCTCGACATGCGCTACATGATCGCATTCGGCCTCGTCGTGTTCGCGATCGGCTCCTACCAGATGACCTGGATCACGCGCGACTACGATTTCTACGAGCTGCTGGTGCCGCAGATCCTGCGCGGCATTGGCATGATGTTCGCGATGGTGCCCACCAACAACATCGCGCTCGGCACGCTGGCGCCTGATAGGGTGAAGAACGCCTCCGGCCTGTTCAACCTGATGCGCAATCTCGGCGGCGCGGTCGGACTCGCGGTCATCAACACCGTGCTCAACGACCGCACCGATTTGCACATCACCCGCCTGCAGGAGCGCGTGACCTGGGGCAATGCGTCGGCGACTGAAACCCTGACCATGTTCATGCAGAAGTTCCAGGGCCTCGGCGATTCCACGTTGATGGCGATGAAGCAGCTCTCCCAGCTCGTGCACCGCCAGGCCGTCGTGATGAGCTTCGGCGATGCCTTCTTCGTGCTGACGCTGTTCTATCTCGGCCTCAGCCTGCTGGTGACACTGCTGAGCAAGCCGGCCCCACTGACCGGCGGCGGCGACGCGCATTGAGCCTGCCACACACGCGGTGTCGTCGTCCGGCTTGACCGGACGATCCAGTTTTCCAGAGGCGCGTTGGTGAACTCGCTCTCACCACATCCGCCGCGGCGTACTGGATGCCCCGCTTTCGCGGAGCATCACGGCGGAGGGCGGGGCGGCTGTGGAGCGCACCAAGGCCGCGCGCACCAAATTGCAACACTCATCCGTGATCTCGCGCGAGCCCCGTTGCAAGTCGCAAACGACACATCTATAAAGCGTACCTCATTCACTCGAACCGGGGAGAGATTTGCATGATTTCGTCGCTTTCGCAGATCGTACGCCCGCGCTCGATGATGTTCTGGTTCGGTATGTACGCGGCCTGTTAGAGGCCTCCTCCGCCAGTTTCGATTGGGCCAAGTTTTCGACCAAGCGTCCCGATCGCTTTCTTTCCCAAGCCAAAGCCAACCTTAAGTGACGCCGTCTCGGCCCTCGCGGCCGGCCTGCGTCCATCGATGGAGCCGGCCCGCGCCAAAGGCGGCCGGATGATGTCATGACCGCTCTGTCAAAAAAGCCCGCGGCGATCCGCCTGGTGCTGCCCTTCGTATTCCGGCACTGGCTGAAGCAGCCGGGACGGGGGCTCATCGTGGCCGGCGGCCTGCTGGGTGCGACCATTGCCGACCTGTTCATGCCGGTCTTCTCGGGCCGGCTGGTCGATGCGCTGACGCGTGGCCCGTCCGATCCCGATGCGCGGCATGCCGCCCTGGTTGCCTTCGGCGCCATCGTGGCGCTGGGCGCTGCCTCCGTGGCGCTGCGGCTGGCCGGCCTGCAGGCGATCGTGCCGTTCACGCTCAAGACCATGTCGGACGTCGCACAGGAGGCCTTCATCCGTGTGCAGCGTTTCTCCACCGACTGGCACGCAAACTCCTTCGCGGGCTCCACCGTGCGCAAGATCACGCGCGGCATGTGGGCGCTCGACCTGCTCAACGACACCATCCTGATGGCGTTGGCGCCCTCGCTGCTGGTGTTGATCGGCTCGATGGTCCTGATCGGGTTGCATTGGGCCTCGCTCGGCGTGGTGATCGCGGTCGGCGCGTTCTTCTATGTCACCATCACCGTCGTGTTCTCGACGCGCTACATCGCGCCGGCCGCCCGAGTCTCCAATGCCTGGGACACCAAGGTCGGCGGCACGCTTGCGGATGCCCTGACCTGCAACGCGGTGGTGAAGTCGTTCGGCGCGGAAGCGCGCGAGGATACGCGGCTCGCCCGCGTCATTAACCGATGGCGCGTGCGGGTGCGGCGGACCTGGCTGCGCTACAACTACACGTCCATGGCGCAGCTGTCGCTGCTGCTCTGCCTCCGCACGTCCGTGATCGGCGGCGCGGTGCTGTTGTGGATGTCGGGACGCGCCTCGCCTGGCGACGTGACCTATGTGCTAACCAGCTACTACATCATCCACGCCTATTTGCGTGACGTCGGCATGCACATCAACAACCTCCAGCGCTCGGTCAACGACATGGACGAGCTGGTGGCGATCCATGCCGAGCCCATCGGCATCGCCGATGCAACCGATGCGCGGCCGATCGCGATCGAGGGCGGCGAGATCGTGTTCGACGACGTGACGTTCCACTATGGCGGCCATCGCGCGCCGCTCTATGACGGGCTGTCGGTGACGATCCGGGCCGGTGAACGTGTCGGCCTCGTCGGACGCTCCGGCTCCGGCAAGACGACCTTCGTCAAGCTGGTGCAGCGGCTCTACGACGTCACCGGCGGCCATGTGCTGATCGACGGGCAGGACATCGCTATGGCGACGCAGCAATCGCTGCGCAGCCAGATCGCGATCGTGCAGCAGGATCCGATCCTGTTTCACCGCTCGCTCGCCGAGAACATCGCCTATGGCCGGCCCGGCGCCAGCCTCGAGGCGATCGAGCAGGCGGCGCGGCTTGCGAACGCGCACGACTTCATCCTGCGCCTGCCCAAGGGCTACGGCACGCTGGTCGGCGAGCGCGGCGTGAAGCTGTCGGGCGGCGAGCGGCAGCGCGTGGCGCTGGCGCGCGCGTTCCTGGCGGATGCGCCGGTGCTGATCCTGGACGAGGCGACCTCGAGCCTCGATTCGGAATCGGAGGCGCTGATCCAGGAGGCGATGGAGCGGCTGATGAAGGGCCGCACCTCGATCGTGATCGCGCACCGGCTGTCGACGGTGCGCAGCCTCGATCGCATCCTGGTGTTCGACCGCGGCGAGGTCGTCGAGCAGGGCACCCACGCCGTGCTCGCGAGCAAGCCTGCAGGCATCTATCGCGGCCTGTTCGAGCGCCAGGTGGTGGAGCTCGGGCGCGTCGCAGCGGCGGAGTGAGGGGGCGGCAGCGGGGCGAACGTCCCGCTGTCACGCCGCCAAGGAATTCGTCAAGGAATGCGTCAAGGATGGAATGAGATGAAAGACCTGACGAACGGCTCCATCGTAAGACACATCCTGGCCATGGCACCTCCGATCATGGCCGGCATGATCTCGATCATGATCTGCCAACTGGTCGATCTGTACTTCGTGTCGGGCCTGGGCGATGCCGCCGTGGCGGGCGTCGCCGCGGCCGGCAATGCTGGCTTTCTCGTCAACGGGCTGATGCAGGTGCTCGGTGTCGGCGCGGGGGCACTGATCGCGCATGCCGTGGGACGCAAGGACCGGCCGGATGCGAACCTGATCTTCAACCAGGCGATCGTGCTGTCGGTGCTGTTCGGACTGTCGACCCTGCTCGCAGGTGCCGCGCTGTCGCGCGCCTACATGCGTTCGATCGCAGCGGACCAGGCCACGATTGAGGCCGGGACCACTTATCTGCTGTGGTTCATGCCGGCGCTCGCGCTGCAGTTCGCGACCCAAGTCATGGGGGCTGCGTTGCGCGCGACCGGTATCGTGCGTCCCACCATGCTGGTGCAGGCGTTTGCTGTGGCCATCAATATCGCGCTGGCGCCGGTCCTGATCACGGGCTGGGGCATTGGTCATGCGCTCGGGGTCGCCGGTGCGGGGCTGGCGAGCTCGATCGCGGTCGCCATCGGCGTGCTGGTGCTGCTGGCGTATTTCCGCAAGGTCGAGCGCTATGTCGCTTTCAATCCGGCGCAATGGCGCCCGCAGCCGCACCATTTGAAGCGCATCCTCAATGTCGGCCTGCCGGCCGGCGGCGAGTTCGCGATGATGTTCATCTTCATGGCGGTGGTCTATTACGTGCTGCGCGATTTCGGCGCGGCGGCGCAGGCCGGCTTCGGCATCGGGCAGCGCGTGCTCGGCCTGATCAACATGCCGGCGCTCGCGGTCGGGCTGGCGGCCGGGCCGATCGCCGGCCAGAATGTCGGCGCAGCCAACGCTGCGCGCGTGCGGGAAACTTTCGTCAAGGCCGCCTTGATCGTCACGATCGTGATGACCGGCTTCATGATCCTTGCGCAGGTGAAGCCGGAGCTGCTGCTCGCCGGATTCTCGAACGACCGCGAGACCATGGACATCGCCTACCTGTTCCTGCGGATCATCTCGCTCAACATGGTCGCACAGGGGCTGATCTTCACCTGCTCGAGCATGTTCCAGGCCCTTGGCAACACCAGGCCGGTGCTCTTGAGCTCGGCGACGCGCGTCTTCACCTACTCGCTTCCGGCGATCTGGCTGTCGACGCGGCCGGGCTTTCGCATGGAGTACGTCTGGTATTTGTCGGTCGCGGCGACAATGTTGCAGGCGGGCTTGAGCCTGTGGTTGCTGCGCCGCGAGTTCAGGAAGCGCCTGACTCCGGCGCCGAAGGAGAAGGCCCCAGAGCAGGAGAGCGCCGAACCCATTGTGCCTCTCGCCCGCGGGCCTGCGTAACGGTGGCTTGTTCCATCCCGGCTGCTCCGGCTAACTTGCCGGGCGGTTGAGGATGGTGGGCTGCAGAAGGGCCAATGACCGGAGTGACGAACGAGCCGCGGGCGGCGTCATGGCTCTCCGCGATCTGGGCGGCGCGCTATCGCACGCCAGCCCGCTTCGTTGCGCTGATCGCGCTGCTGCTGCCGTGGACCACGACCGGGCTGATCTTCGCGCTCATACCCTGGCTGATCGCGTTCGCATTCGTCGATCTTCGCGCGTTTCCACGTTCGCTGCTTCGCCCGATCTGCCTGCTGCCGATCGCGCTGGTCGCGCTCGCCGCCGTCGGAACGCTCTGGTCGGATGCGCCATGGCCGGAGCGAATCCATGCGATCGGGCCGGCGGCGAAGCTGCTGGTCATTCCGCTCCTGATCTACCAGTTCGAGCGCTGGCCCTACGGCCATTGGGTGTTTTCCGCCTTCCTGGCGTCCTGCGCGGCCTTGATGCTCTATTCCTTCGCCGTCGCCTTCGACCCCGCACTCTCGCTGAAGCTCTATCTGTCGCGTGGGCCTTTCAGGGTCGAAAGCGGGATCGCAGTGCGCAACTATATCGACCAGAGCCAGGAATTCGCGCTCTGTGCGCTCGCGCTGGTCTATCCGATCGTGTCGCTGCTGCGACAACGCCGCGCCGCCGCCGCGGCGCTGTTCGCGGTGCTCGCGGTCGGATTCCTCGCCAACATGATCTTCGTCGTGGTCTCGCGCACGGCGCTGGTGACGCTGCCGATCCTGGTGGTGCTGTTCGCGCTGCTGTATCTGCGCCTGCGTGCGGCGCTGCTTGCCGCGGGCGCGATGGGACTGCTGGCCGTGCTGCTCTTTGGCGTGTCGCCGCATCTGCGCATGACGGTTGCGAAGTTTCAGGCCGATTATGAGACGAGCGTGCAGGATCGTCAGGTCAGCGGCATGGGTTCACGTCTGGAATACTGGAGGAAGTCCCTTCGCTTCATCGCCGATGCGCCGCTGGTCGGCCATGGCACCGGCTCGATCCGCGGCCTGTTCGCAAGCGTGGCCGCCGATGCGAAGATCGATCCGCTGCGCGGCGAGGTCGTCAGCAACCCGCACAATCAGACCCTCAGCGTAGCCGTGCAGTGGGGCTTCGTCGGTGTCCTGATCCTCTACGCGCTCTGGTTTGCGCATCTCTCGCTGTTTCGCGGCGCGGGGCTGGCCTGCTGGATCGGCCTACTGGTCGTGGTGCAGAACATGCTGACCTCGCTGCTCAACACGCATTTGTTCGACTTCACGCCGGGCTGGATCTACGTCCTCGGCGTCGGTATCGCCGGCGGCATGGCGCTTGGCAGGAAGACGCAGAATTAGAGTGCGCCGAGACTGTTCCAAACGAGGGTCAGGCCCGACAGGAACAGCAGGCCGAGCACGACGTCGCCAAAATGCTTGTCGTTGAGGGCGTGATAGACGCGCGCGCCGGCCCAGGCGCCGATCAAAGTCCCGGGAAACGCGACCATTGCCAGCCAGACCACCTTGAGCTCGACGAGGCCCGATGCGGTCTGCAGCACCAGTGCTGTCGCGAGAACCGTGAAATTGAAGAGCTGAAAGATGCCGCGCCGCTCATGCTTGTTCCAGCCGCGGATGTTGGCCCAGAGGATCGGCAGTGGCCCGGACAACCCGGCGAGGCCGCCAAGAATACCGCCGGCAAAGCCGATCGCGCCGTCGGCGAGGCGGCCGCCGAACTTGATCGCGAGCGGCCTCTTGTTCAGATAGAGCGCGCTCGAAAAGACCAGAATCAAAATGCCGACGCTCAGCTTGAACACTTTTGGATCGGCGGAGGCGATCAGCATGGTGCCGAGCGGCACGCCGATCAGACCGCCGATCAGGAACGGCCAGACCAGCGAGAGATCGAAGCTCTTCCACATCGAGGGCAGCGTCGAGGTTTGCGCGATCACCGAGCAGATCAGCACCAGGGGCACCGCGAGCGAGGGCGGCAGCACGTAGAGCCAGATGCCGAGCGCCATCAGTGCCGTGCCGAACCCGGCCAGGCCCGAGACGAAGCCGCCGGCCAATGCGCCGAGCAACAGCAGCGCGTAGGTGAGCGTTTCCAACAGGATGTCCTCGTCGCCGGGGCGATCCCGAACTGTTGATCGCCGTCGTCCGCATAGCATGCTTGCTGCTGTGCAAGTCAATCCGCCCTGCACGCAAGCGTGATCTGCGGCGTCGGGCGTTCGCGAAAGACACGCCTACATGACGGTCGTACTTCAAATCGGGTCCCGCCGCCGCTATCTGCGCTCGGATCGGACGGCCCCCGAAAGCGACGATGGAGAATGACCATGACCCGCGCTGAAATCGCCGCTGCAGCCGCGCTGTTGGCGGCCGCCTTGATGCCGACAATGGCCCAGGCGCAGCTTTCAGAGCCTGCGGCCTATCAGGCCGCCCATCCCGACCGCGACGTGCTGAATGGCGGCCAGCTCACGCCTGCGGCGCGTGCGGCTCTCGGTCAGCGGGGCGCGCCCAGCGATGCATATGCTTTGCAGGCCTATCCGTCGCCTGGGGCACCGGTCGTGCGCTCGACCCATCGCCGTCATCGTCGATGATCTAGACGATCTGTCTGGTGTCGGCGGGCTTCTGCAGCGCGCCGACCAGGATGCGCAGCGCTTCCGTCAATTCAGACCTGTTCCGTGCCGCGCCCAGCGAGACGCGCGCCGCATGCGGCGGTGTCCAATCGATCGTGAAGGCATCGCCGGCGACGACCGCAAGTCCGTTCCGCAACAGATGCGCCGCGACATCGGGCCGGTCCTCAGGCAGCCGCAGCCACAGATGATGCGCCGCCGGCTTGGCCAGGAACTGGAAGCCTTTCAATGCGCGCTGCGCGAGCTGTTGACGGCCGACCGCCTCGCTGCGGATGGCGGTGATGATGCGATCGGCAATGCCGCTTTCGATCCAATGCGTCACCAGCGCGACCATCAGCGGCGCCGGCATCTGCACGGTCGCCTGCAAATATGTCCGCATGTCCCGTTGCGCGCCGCTGTCGGGCGTCACCAGATAGGCAACGCGGAGCGCCGGCGCGATGCATTTTGACAGCGTGGTCGCAAGATAAGTCCGCTCCGGAATGAGATTGGCGATCGGCGATGCCGAGCGGTCGAGCAGGCCGTAGGCGTCGTCCTCGATCAGGATCGTGCCGGTATCGCCGATGATCTTTGCGATCGCGCCGCGCCGCTCGGGGACAAGCGTCGCGGTGGTCGGATTGTGCAGCGTCGGGATGAGATAGACGGCCTTCGGCTTGTGCACGCGGCAGGCCTTTGCCAGCGCATCGGGCAGGATGCCGCCGTCATCCATGGCGATGCCGACGAGCTTGATGCCGAGCCGCGCTGCTGCGGCCTTGATGCCGGGGAATGTCAGCGCCTCCGTCAGCACGATGTCGCCGGGCCGCGCCAGATGGGCGAGCAGGTTGAACAGGATCGTCTGCGTGCCCGGAAAGACTACGAGCCTGTCGGCATGCGCGTGCGGCACCCGTGCGCGCATCCAGCGCGCGGCGACCTCGCGCTCATGCGCGCTGCCGCCAGGCGGCTGATAGTTGAGATACGCCGTCAGGCCCGATTGCGCGCGGATCGCTTCCATCCCGGCGATGATGCGCTCGTCGAGCTGCGCCTCCAGCGGATGCGGCGGCACGTTCATCGAAAGATCGATCGCGACGGGATGCGGCAGGTCGACCGCGCGCCGCGCGCTGGTCTCCGACACGAACGAGCCCTGTCCGACCCGCGCCTCCATGATTCCGCGACGCCGCGCCTCGGTGTAGGCGCGCGTCACCGTGGTGAGGTCGACGTCGAGCGCCTTTGCAAGCGCGCGCTGCGTCGGCAGTTGCTGGCCACGCACGAGCCGGCCGGCGGCGATGTCGGCTTCCATGGCCTCGACGATGCGCTGGTAGCGCGGCCCTGATAGCTCCGAGATTGTCGGGGTCCAATCCATGCAATTTAGGCCCATATCCTTTGAATGTATGGATGCAAGATATTATTGTATGGATCGTCGAAAAGGAAGAGGTGTGGTCATGGCGGCCGATTCAGTCTCTCTGGCAAAGGCGATGTGGCGCGGCTTTCGCGGCAAGTGCCCGAACTGCGGCGAAGGACATCTGTTCGGCCGTTTCCTAAAGGTCGCAAACAGCTGTGATCATTGCGGCGAGGAGCTGTTCCACCAGCGCGCCGATGACTTTCCCGCCTATCTCGTGATCGTCCTGGTCGGCCATCTCGTGGTGCCGGCGATCCTGGCGGTCGAGACCGCGTATGCGCCGGCGGTCTGGCTGCAACTCGCGGTGTGGTTGCCGGTGACGCTGTTCGCCTCGCTCGCGTTGCTGCAGCCGACCAAGGGCGCCATCGTCGGGCTGCAATGGCAGATCGGCATGCACGGATTTGAAGTGAGCAAGCAGCGGCGTGAAGCCGATGCGCTCGTGCCGGTGCTGGTAAAAGCGGACACAGGCGCGGCGACGTTAAGGCGTTCCTGAAAATGGTGAGGGGTTCGATGCGGTCAGCATCGAACCCCTCGTTGCTTCCTTAGCAAGACGCGTTTTCTTCACGCGAACCGGAAACCCACTTCGCTCGAAAACGCTTTAGAATATCAGCCGGCCTGTAAGCCGGGTTCTGTAAGGCATCGTCCGCTTGCGCGAACGATACGTGACGGCCATTCCTCTGGGGCCATGTTTGCACATGGCCTCGAGCAACCTACCCGGACGGCGGGCCTGACATCGCCCCGCGGCGTTATCGCTTGCGCGAACAGCCCGCTACGCCGTCCCTATTCGGTTTTGCTCCCGGTGGGGTTTGCCATGCCGGCTCCGTTGCCGGACCCGCGGTGCGCTCTTACCGCACCTTTTCACCCTTACCCGTCTACGCAGCGCTCGCTGCTACGACGCGGCAGGCCCGAGGGCTTGCCGCGCCAAAGCCCCGTAGGGGCGAAGGCGGGCGGTTCGTTCTCTGTGGCACTTTCCCTGGGGTCGCCCCCGCCGGACGTTATCCGGCACCGTATGTCAAGGGAGCCCGGACTTTCCTCCCCGGCGGCCTTTCGGCACCTGCCGGAGCGGCCGTCCGGCCGACTGACTGACAACGCATGGGCATTTGTGACGGTTTCGTCAAGCCGATATCGCGGCCCGCGATCGGCCCGAAATAATTTATCCTGAAGATGTCGTTTGCTGCGTGCCCCGTTCGACTGGATGTCGGCGACACAGCCGAACAACAGGAGTGAAGCGATGCAATATCTGCTGATGATCTACCAGAACGAGGCCGAGTACGCGAAGATTGACACCGGAACCAGCCAGAAGATGTCGGCGGAGTATGAAGCCTTCACGCAATCCATCATCCGGAACGGCAATTTCAAGGCCGGCGATCGGCTGCGACCGACCACGACCGCGACGACGGTGCGTGTGCGCGACGGCAAGATGCTGACGACCGATGGACCGTTTGCGGAGACCCGCGAGCAGCTCGGCGGCTACTATCTGATCGAGGCCAAGGATCTCGACGCCGCGATCGAGATCGCGGCGCGGATTCCGAGCGCGCGCGTCGGTTCGATCGAGGTGCGGCCGATCTGGGTCTACGACAAGTGACGGCCGGGCCGCGCGTCGCCGCATGACCCCAGGCGAGATCGACAAAATCTTCCGCGACGAGGCGGGGCGGGCGCTGGCCACGCTGATCCGCCTCGTCGGCGATTTCGATCTCGCCGAGGACGCGCTTCAGGATGCTTTTGCCGTCGCGCTGGAACGCTGGGCGGCGTGCGAGGTCCCCGACAATCCGCGCGCCTGGCTGGTCAACGTCGCCAGGCACAAGGCGATCGATCGTGTCAGGCGCCAGGCTGTCTTCCGCGGCAAGCAGCAGGCGCTCCTGCACGAGATCGAGCTCAACGCGCAAACGGTCGACGAGCCGGCGACAACGCTCGACGACGACATGCTGCGGCTGATCTTCACCTGTTGCCATCCGGCCTTCGCGCCAGAGGTCCAAGTCGCGTTGACGCTGCGCACCGTCTGCGGGCTGTCGACCACGCAGGTCGCGCGCGCCTTTCTCGTGGGCGAGGAGGCGATGGCGCAGCGGCTGGTCCGCGCCAAGCAGAAGATCAGGCTCGCCGGTATCCCCTACGAGGTACCTGAGCGCGAGGCGCTGGCGCCGCGGCTCGATGGCGTGCTCGCTGTGATCTATCTGGTCTTCACCGAGGGCTATGTCGCGACCGCTGGCGCGGATCTGATGCGGCCTGATCTTGCGGCCGAAGCCATCCGGCTCGGCCGCTTGCTTGATCGGCTGATGCCGGATCGCGGCGGCATCAAGGGCCTGCTGGGCCTGATGCTGCTGCACGATGCGCGCCGCGCCGGACGCGAGACCGCGGCCGGTGATATCGTGCTGCTCGAGGAGCAGGACCGCATGCTGTGGGATCGCGGGCAGATCGAGGAGGGCTTGGGCCTGGTCGAGGATGCGCTGCGCGTGCCCGGACGGCCGCAGCCTTATGCTGTGCAGGCCGCGATCGCCGCGCTGCATGCCCGCGCGCCGAGCTTCGAGCAGACCGACTGGCGGCAGATCGCCGGGCTCTACGAGGTGTTGCTGCGCATCTCTCCCTCTCCGGTGATCGAGCTCAACCACGCTGCCGCCGTGTCGATGGTCGACGGGCCGGCACGTGCGCTCGATCTCGTCGATGCGATCAGCGCCCGAGGCGGGCTCCGCGGCTATGAGCTGTTGCCCGCAGTGCGCGCGGATCTGTTGCGGCGAATGGGGCGCAAGGATGAAGCATGCGAGGCGTATCGGGCAGCGACGGAGGCGACGCAGCTCGAGCCGTTGCGGCGGCTCTATGCGCGGCGGGTGAGGGAGATGAATAACTAGCGCCGTTACTTTGACGCGACGGTCGTTTCCTCTGCCGGCAGGCTCGCCAGCAGCGCCTGCAATGTCGACAGCGTCGAATGATCCGCGACACCGTCCAGCCGCGCCGGGCGGAAGTGGCGCTGGAAGGCGGTGACGACTTCCATGGTCGCGGCGTCGTATTTGCCTGTCAGCGGCACACCGTAGCCGTATCTGGCGAGCGCTTGCTGCAGGCTCAGCACCTCGTCGCTGATGGTGCCGAGCATCAGGGTCTCGCCGCGCACGACCGGGGCCGGCGTCACCCAATGACCGACGCCGGAATTGGCCAGCGAGTGCCACGGAAATTTTTCGCCGGGGTCCTTCTTGCGCGCGGGTGCGACGTCGGAATGGCCGAGCACCCGGTGGGCCGGCACCTTGCGGCGGAGCATGATGCCGCGGCACAGCGCGATCACGGCGGCGATCTGGCGCAGCGGATATTCCGGATAGCCCCAGTCGTGGCCGCGATTGATGATCTCGATGCCGATCGAGCACGAGTTGATGTCGTCCTCGCCGGCCCAGGACGAGACGCCGGCGTGCCACGCGCGCCTGGTTTCGGGCACGCATTGCACGATGCGGCCGTCCTCCAGCACGACGTAATGCGCCGAGACGTCGGTCCCGGCCGTGCACAGCCGCGCCAGCGCGCCCTCGACATCGGGCATGCCGGTATAGTGCAGCACGATCATATCGGGCTGCCGTGCCTTGCTGCGCTCGCCATAGTTCGGCGAGGGGATGATGTCGGACACGATCGAGGAATCCGGCTCGAACGCCCTCATGCTCGCCGCGGCCTTGGGAACGGGGAGAACGCGTTGACGCTTCGAATCAGATCCAGACGGTGTGGACGAACCGGACGGCGGCATAGGCAAACCAAGGTGGGACGGAGAGTGGGCCAAGCCCTTCTCTTTACTATTCCTTTACCCTCCACCCCGCGCAATCGCGCAGCGCGGTTAACGGATGCATTTTGGCGCAAGTGTGTGGATGAAGCATCACCGCCGCATCAGCTTTTCGACTTGTCACCAGCCGAGCAACGCTTTCTTAACGCTAAGGGCCGTTACTGAGGGATGAAGAGCCGACCCGCGTCCGGAGGCGGCCAAAGCGTATTTTGGCTCGAAATCCCATGGCTGCCCGACAAATTCCGCTGGGAACATTGGGTTTGCCGCCCGGGACGACCGGGCTCGGTAACCATGCTGGACGGTGCGGTCGTGGAACCGCCGCGATACGGAGTCATTCGAGGCGTCATGGGCTTGTTCGTCCCCAATCTCGCTTGGACGTCAGGCTGGGCCTCCAGCAGGTCTGGCGCATGAGCCCGGCTCCGCACATTCCCGTTCTTGGCCCTGAGGCCATCGCCCATCTCGCCCCGCGCGATGGCGGTATTTATGTCGATGCCACCTTCGGCGCCGGCGGCTATAGCCGCGCGATCCTCGACGTTCCGGGAACCCGGCTCATTGCCATTGACCGCGACAGCACCGCCATCGCCGGCGGCGCCGAACTGGTCGAACGCTCCGCGGGCCGGTTGATGCTGGTCGAGGACCGATTCTCCAATCTTGCCGAGGTCTGCGCCGCGCAAGGCGTGGACGCCGTGGACGGCGTCGTGATGGACGTCGGGGTGTCCTCGATGCAGCTCGACCAGGCCGGTCGCGGTTTCTCGTTCCGGCTCGACGGTCCGCTCGACATGCGGATGGGGCAGGCGGGGCCGACCGCGGCGGACGTCGTCGCCCGCGCCTCGGAAGCCGATCTCGCCGACATCATCTATCTCCTCGGCGAGGAGCGGCATTCGCGCCGCGTCGCCCGCGCCATCGTCGCGGACCGGCAGGAGACGCCGTTCACGACCACGCGTGCGCTCGCCGACCTCATCGGCAGGGTGGTGCGCTCCAAGCCCGGCGATATTCATCCGGCGACGCGGACGTTCCAGGCCCTGCGCATCTTCGTCAACGAAGAGCTCGAGGAACTTCAGACCGCGCTCGCTGCGGCCGAGCGCGTGCTCAAGCCGGGCGGACGCCTCGTCGTGGTCTCCTTCCATTCGCTGGAAGATCGCATCGTCAAGAATTTCCTCTCCGAGCGTTCCAAGACCGGCGGCGGCTCGCGGCATTTACCGGAGGTGGCGCAGGTTCCGCCGAGCTTCCAGCTCCTGACGCGGCGGCCCGTAATCGCCGGTGAGGACGAAGTCGCGCATAACCCGCGCGCGCGCTCCGCAAAGCTCCGCGCCGCCGAGCGCACCTCGGCGCCCGCGCATCAGGATGGCGAACCATCGTCCTGGCCAAAACTCTCCGACGTGATGAGGGGCGGCTAGCGCATGCGCATCATCCACCTCTTCGTCATCGGCGCGCTGATCTTCGCGGCGGCCTATGTCTACCGGATCAAGATGGACTCCACGGCGCGCGTCGAGAAGGTGCTGCGGCTGCATGCGGAGATCCGCGAACAGCGCGACGCGATCGCTTCGCTGCGATCCGAATGGGCCAAGCTCGATGCGCCCCATCGGCTGCAGGGCCTGTCCGACCGGCATCTGCAGCTCAAGCCGGTCAACGGCACGCAATATGACCAGCTCAAGAACCTGCCGGAGCGTCCGCCGCGGATGTTCAGGCCGGGCGAGCCCGATCCGATCGGAGCCATGCTCAACACCATCGAAGCCGCGAGCGATCCTGACAATGTGACGGGCTCCGTGCCTCAGCCCGAGGACAAGCAATGAGCGGTGCGATTCCGGCCAAAACGACGGAACCCTGGCGCCAGCGGCTGATCCGCAGCCTGCTCTACGGGCGCAATGTCGACCGCGCCGCGAAGGCACGCGCGCGCGTTGGTCTTGCCATGCTCGCCTTCGCCTCGGTCTACGCCCTGATCGGCGGGCGGCTCGTGATGTTCGCGATCGGCGCCGATGCCCATGGCGCACGCCGCGCCGCGGCGCAAGAGGTGGTGGCGACCGCACGCCCCGACATCGTCGACCGCAACGGTGCCATTCTTGCGACCGACGTCAAGGCGGCGAGCCTGTTCGGCGAGCCGCGCCGCATCATCGACAAGGACGAGGCGATCGAGCTTCTTACCGCGACCGTGCCCGACCTCGACGAGGCCGAGGTGCGCGAGCGCCTGAGGACGCGCAAGGGCTTCGTCTGGCTCAAGCGCGAGGTCACGGCGAAGCAGCAGCAGGCCATCCACAAGCTCGGCATTCCCGGCATCGGCTTCCTGCGCGAAAACAAGCGCGTCTACCCGACCGGCAACGAGGTCGCCCACCTCATCGGTCTCGTCAACATCGACAACCAGGGCATCGCCGGCATGGAGAAGTGGCTCGACAACCAGGGCCTCGCCGATCTCCATCGCGCGGGCTTTGCCACCGACCGGCTGCAAAAGCCGATCGAGCTCTCGATCGATCTGCGCGTCGAGCACGCGCTGCGGGACGAGCTCTTGAAGGCCAAGGAGAAGTTCCACACCAAGGCCGCCTCCGGCATCGTCTCGAACGTCAAGACCGGCGAGATCGTGGCGATGGTCTCGCTTCCGGACTTCGATCCGAACAATCCGAAGGAAGCGCACGACCCGGACCGCATCAACCGCCTGACCACCGGCGTCTACGAGATGGGCTCGACCTTCAAGGCGTTCACGCTGGCGATGGCGCTCGATTCCGGAAAGATCAATTTGAACACATCGTGGGATGCCCGCGGAAACCTGCACTACGGCAAGTTCACCATCCACGACAGTCACCCGCTCGGACGCTTCATCAACACCAAGGAAGTGTTCACCTACTCGTCCAACATCGGCGCTGCACGGATCGCGCTCGGCCAGGGTGTGGAAGCGCACAAGGCGTTCCTTGCCAAGATGGGCCAGCTGACGCGGCTGCGCACGGAACTTCCGGAGAGCGCGGCTCCGCTGATCCCGCGCCGCTGGGGTGAGCTGAACACGGTCACCATCGCGTTCGGCCAGGGCATGTCGGTGGCGCCGCTGCAGGCGGTGATGGGCATCAACGCGCTGGTGAACGGCGGCTATCTGATTCCGCCGACCTTCATGAAGCGCAGCGAATCCGAAGCGGCGGCGATGGCCAAGCGCGTGATCAAGACGGAGACCAGCGACAAGATGCGGTTCCTGATGCGGCTCAATGCCGAAATCGGCACCGCCAAGACCGCTGACGTCAAGGGCTACTATGTCGGCGGCAAGACCGGCACGTCCGAGAAGGTCATCAACGGCCGCTATGCCAAGAAGCGCGTGCTCAACTCGTTCACCGCCATCATGCCCTGCGACGATCCGAAATATCAGATCCTGATCATGCTGGACGAGCCGCAGGCGATTCCCGAAACCAAGGGCTTCATCACCTCCGGCTGGAACGCGGTGCCGACCGGCGGCAAGGTGATCGAGCGGATCGCGCCGCTTCTGGGCGTCGAGCCGCGGTTCGACCTGCCGCCGTCCGAGCGCCTTATTCTTGCAGCATCCAGGACAACCCAGTAATCAATCGGGTGGGCCGTAGCCGTTGCTGAGTCGGGGATTTCCCTCAAGATTCGGCTTTCGGTACGGCGACTGGAAGACCATGAAGCTGCGCGACCTCTTAGGCAATGATGCCGCGATCGAGCCCGCAATCGCGGCGCTCGAGGCGACGGGCCTTGCGCTCGACAGCCGCGTGGTCAAGGCCGGCGACCTCTTCTTCGCACTCGCGGGCAGCAAGACGGACGGTGCGCGCTTCATCGATGCCGCGGCGGCCGCAGGCGCCGTGGCCGTCGTCGGCGACCACGCGCCGGCTGCCTGCAAGGTGCCGTTCATCACTGTCGCCAATCCGCGTCACGCGCTGGCGCTGGCTGCGGCAAAATTCTTCCCGTCGCAGCCCGCGACCATCGCCGCGGTGACCGGCACCAGCGGCAAGACCTCGGTCGCAGCGTTTACGCGCCAGATCTGGGAGCGGCTGGGGCACGCCTCCGCCAGCATCGGTACCATCGGCCTCGTCTCGCCCAAGCGCACCGTCTATGGCTCGCTGACCACGCCGGATCCGATTGCGCTGCACCGGCAGCTCGACGAGATCGCGCGCGAGGGCGTGACGCACCTCGCCTTCGAAGCGTCCTCGCACGGGCTCGATCAGTACCGGCTCGACGGCGTGCGCGTCTCGGCCGGCGGCTTCACCAATCTGTCGCGCGACCACATGGATTATCATCCGACCGTCGCGCATTATCTTGCAGCGAAACTCCGCCTGTTCCGGGAACTCGTTTCTCCGGGCGGCGCGGCGGTGATCTCGGCCGATCACGATTGCTCGGCGGAAGCGATCGATGCTGCGAAGGCACGCGGCCTGCGCGTGATGGCAGTCGGCCGCAAAGGCGACGGGGCAGGCGATGGTATCCGTCTTGCCGACGCCAAGGTCGAAGGATTTTCTCAGAAGCTGACGGTCGAGCATCGCGGCAAGCGCCATGCCGTCCGGCTGCCGCTGGTCGGCGAATTCCAGATCGAGAACGCGCTGGTATCGGCCGGACTTGCGATCGGTACCGGCAGCGATGCCGCCAATGTGTTCGCAAGCCTCGAGCATCTCGAAGGCGCCAAGGGCCGGCTCGAGCGCGTCGGCGAGCGCAATGGCGCGCCGATCTTCGTCGACTACGCGCACAAGCCCGATGCGCTCGCCAAGGCGCTGCAGGCGCTGCGGCCCTATGCGAAACGAAAGCTGGTCGTCGTGTTCGGCGCCGGCGGTGACCGCGATGCCGGCAAGCGTCCGATCATGGGCGAGATCGCGGCCGAGAATGCCGACGGCGTCATCATCACCGACGACAATCCGCGCAGCGAGAAACCGGAAGCCATCCGCGCCGCGATCCTCGCCGCGGCGAAGGGCGCCCGCGAGATCGGCGACCGTGCCGCGGCAATCCGAACCGCGATCGAGGAACTACAGGAAGGCGATGCACTGCTCGTCGCCGGCAAGGGACACGAGACCGGGCAGATCGTCGGCGGCGAGGTGCTGCCCTTCAGTGATCACGAGGCGGTCGCCGCCGCATTAGCGTCGAGGGTTGCATGAGCGCGCCGATATGGACGGTTGCCGAAGTCGCGCGCGCGCTGGGCGCTGCCGGATCATTTCCGGATACGCCGATTGATTTCGTCACCCAGGACAGCCGGCTGGTGAAGCCGGGCAGCCTGTTCGTTGCGCTGAGCGGCACGCCGAGCGGCGGCTTCGTCTCGGCCTTCGCCAGCGCGCGCGACGGCTGGGAGTTCGCGGACAAGGCCGAGGCTTCCGGCGCGGTCGCGATGATCGTGCCGCACGAGATCGCGGGCATTCGCATCCCCCAGATCGTCGTCAAGGACACGCTGATCGACGGCCTCTGGGGCCTCGCGCGCGCCGCCCGCGCCCGCTTCCGCGGGCCTGTGATCGGGCTCACCGGCAGCGCGGGCAAGACCAGCACCAAGGAATTTCTGGCGGCCTATCCGAACGCCTATGCCAGCCCCTCGAGCTTCAACAATTTCTGGGGCGTGCCGCTGACGCTGTGCAATGCCAGGCTAGATGCCAGCCTCTGGGTCGTCGAGATGGGCATGAACCAGCAAGGCGAGATCGCGCGGCTCAGCGAACTGACGCGGCCCACCGTCGCACTCGTCGTCAACGTCCAGCCCGTGCATCTGGAAAAGCTCGGCTCGCTCGAAGCCATCCGCCGCGAGAAGGTGTCGATCGCGCTCGGTCTGCCCGAGGACGGGGTGCTGGTGCTGCCGGCCGGGCTGAAGGCATCCGAATGGAAGGGCAAGGTGGTGCGCTTCGGCGAGCATGCCGAGGTGCACGAGGTCACGCACGCGCCGCATGGCGAGAGCTGGCAGGTCGTGGCCATGATCGGCAAGAAGCAGATCGCCTTCAGCCTGACGCCGGGCGCGCCGCACCGCGTGCAGAATGCGCTGGCCGCGCTCGCCGCCATCCGCGCCGCGAGCCTCGATGCGGCGACGCTGGCGATCAAGCTCGATCGGGTCGGCATCATGACCGGCCGCGGCGTCGAGCAGGCGGTCGGCGGTATCACCGTGATCGACGACAGTTTCAACGGCAATCCGGCCAGCGTCGCCGCTGCGCTGCAAAGCCTCCAGGCGCGCAATGTGACCGGCGGCCGTCGCGTTGCCGTGCTCGGTGACATGCTGGAGCTGGGCGATGATGCACCAGGCTATCACACCGGCCTTGCCAAGCATCTCGACGGGATCGACGGGATCTACTGCGTCGGCCCTCTGATGCGCCATCTCTATGATGTGCTCCCGGCCGGCAAGGGCCTTGGCTGGCACGACGATCCCGCCACCTTGAAGCCGAGTGAGGTCGCGAACCTGCTGAAGGCAGGCGACGTCGTGGTTGTCAAGGGCAGCAAGAAGATGTTCTGGGTCAACAAGTTTGTGCCGGGCCTGGTGGCCGCCTTGCAGGCAAAGGCGTAAACTGCTTGGAAGGCGCTGTTCCCGAACCCCACCCTTTGCGGCGCGAAGCCGTCCGATTTCCCGGAGGTCGCGCGACCATGATGAAGACCAGCGAATGCGCGTAAGGCACGTTGAGGCCAAGCTCAAGAAGATCAAGGCCAAGACCGCGTGCGCAAAGGCGCCATAGGACCGTCTGAATGTTTTACTGGCTGATCGAGCTCTCCAACACATTTCCGGGCTTCGGTGCCGTTCGCACCTTCCTGAACGTCTTCCGCTACATCACCTTCCGCACTGGCGGCGCCGTCGTCACCGGCGCGCTGTTCGTGTTCCTGTTCGGGCCCTGGATCATCGATCATTTGCGCATCCGCCAGGGCAAGGGCCAGCCGATCCGGACCGACGGTCCGCAATCGCATCTCGCCAAGAAGGGCACGCCTACGATGGGCGGGCTGATGATCCTGTCCGGCCTCACGGTCGGCACGGTGCTGTGGGCCAATCCGCTCAACCCCTATGTCTGGATCGTGCTGGCGGTGACGCTCGGCTTCGGCTTCGTCGGCTTCTATGACGACTACCTCAAGGTGACCAAGCAGACCACGACCGGGTTCGGCAGCAAGCTTCGCCTGCTGATCGAGGCGGCGATTGCGCTGGTGGCCTGCTACGCGCTGGTGCGGCTGAACCGCGATCCCGCATCGACCGCGCTGACGATTCCGTTCCTCAAGGACACCGTGCTGCATTTCGGCTGGTTCTTCGTCATCTTCGGCGCCTTCGTCATCGTCGGCTCCGGCAACGCGGTGAACCTCACCGACGGGCTCGACGGCCTCGCCATCGTTCCCGTGATGATCGCGACCGCGAGCTTTGCGATGATCGCCTATCTCGCCGGCAACGCGGTGTTCGCCGAATATCTGCAGATCAAATATGTCGCCGGCACCGGCGAGCTCGCGGTGCTCTGTGGTGCGTTATTGGGCGCCGGCCTCGGCTTCCTCTGGTTCAACGCGCCGCCGGCCTCGATCTTCATGGGCGACACCGGCTCGCTCGCGCTCGGCGGCATGCTCGGCGCCATCGCGGTCGCGGTGAAGCACGAGATCGTGCTGGCGGTGATCGGCGGCCTGTTCGTGCTGGAGGCGGTCTCCGTCATCGTGCAGGTGGTGTCGTTCAAGCTCACCGGCAAGCGCATCTTCCGGATGGCGCCGATCCATCACCATTTCGAGCAGCTTGGCTGGACCGAGCCGCAGATCGTGATCCGCTTCTGGATCATCTCGGTGATGCTGGCGCTGGCCGGTCTCTCCACGCTGAAGCTGCGGTGATCGGTCGATGATCCCCGTCACGTCCTTCGCCGGCAAGACGGTCGCGGTGTTCGGCCTCGGCGGCTCGGGGCTCGCCTCCTGCCACGCGCTGAAGGCCGGCGGTGCCGAGGTAATCGCCGCCGACGACAATGCCGAGAATGTCGCCAAGGCCGCGCAGGCCGGCTTCATCACTGCCGATCTGCGCAACGTGTCCTGGGCGAATTTTACCGCGCTGGTGCTCGCGCCCGGCGTGCCGCTGACCCATCCAGTGCCGCACTGGAGCGTGCTGAAGGCGCGCGAGGCGGGCTGTGAGGTGATCGGCGACATCGAGCTGTTCTGCCGCGAGCGGCGCCGCCACGCGCCGGATGCGCCGTTCGTCGCCATCACCGGCACCAACGGCAAGTCGACCACGACGGCGCTGATCGCGCATCTGACCAAAGTCGCCGGTTACGACACCCAGATGGGCGGCAATATCGGCACAGCGATCCTGTCGCTGGAGCCGCCGCGCATGGGCCGCGTCCACGTCATCGAGATGTCGTCCTACCAGATCGACCTCACGCCCTCGCTCGATCCTTCCGTCGGCATCCTGCTCAATGTCAGCGAGGACCATATCGATCGCCACGGCACCATCGCGCACTACGCTGCGGTGAAGGAGCGCCTCGTTGCCGGCGTGCAAGCTGGCGGCACGGCGATCGTCGGCGTCGATGACGGCTTTTGCCGCGACATCGCCGACCGGCTCGACCGCGCCGGCAAGACCGTGGTGCGGATCTCCGTCAAGAATCCGCTGGCCTCAGGCATCCATGTCGAGCACGGCAATATCGTGCGCACCGCGGGCGGCGCCCGCAGCGAAATCGCCGCGCTCGGCGGCATCGGCTCGCTGCGCGGCCAGCACAATGCGCAGAACGCAGCCTGCGCCGCCGCTGCTGCGCTGGCGATGGGCGTCAGCCAGGACGTGCTGCAGAACGGCCTACGCAGCTTTCCAGGCCTTGCGCACCGCATGGAGCAGGTCGGCCGCCGCG
This sequence comes from Bradyrhizobium sp. CIR18, assembly GCF_014198295.1. Taxonomy (NCBI): domain Bacteria; kingdom Pseudomonadati; phylum Pseudomonadota; class Alphaproteobacteria; order Hyphomicrobiales; family Nitrobacteraceae; genus Bradyrhizobium; species Bradyrhizobium sp. CIR18. Next base: position 211,843 of record NZ_JACIHF010000002.1, read on the forward strand.
GCAACGTGCTGTTCGTCAACGATTCCAAGGGCACCAATGCGGATGCCACGGCGCACGCGCTGTCATCTTTCGCTGACATCTTCTGGATCGCCGGCGGCAAGCCCAAGGCCGGTGGCATCACTGGCCTGACCGGCTATTTCCCGCGCATCCGCAAGGCCTATCTGATCGGCGAGGCCGCGCAGGAGTTTTCCGGCACGCTCGGCACAGTCGCGCACGAGGTCAGCCAGACCCTCGACGTCGCGGTCGAGCATGCCGCGCGCGATGCGGAAGCGTCGGGCCTCGCGGATGCCGTCGTGCTGCTGTCGCCGGCCTGCGCCTCGTTCGACCAGTACCGCAACTTCGAAATCCGCGGCGCCAAGTTCCGCGAGCTGGTGCAGGCGCTGCCGGGCGTGAAGCCGGTGGTGTGAGGCGCGCCGGCACGTCGTTCTCCGCTGTCGTCACCCGCGAAAGCGGGTGACCCAGTATTCCAGAGGCCCATCGAGAAGACGTCGACCGCCGCGGCGTACTGGATGCCCCGCCTTCGCGGGGCATGACGAGCATGTGTGGTGGTGCTGCGCACTATCTCCAATGTTATCGACTTCCTTAACCCTGCGGTAACCAACCTCGGCGACCAATGGACGGACCTCTGTCCGAAAGCGGCCGCCCATGCTCTCCCGTGAAGAACGCACCCCCTTTTCCGAGTGGTGGTGGACCGTCGACAAGCCGCTGATGGGCGCCATTTTGGCGCTGATGCTGACCGGGGTGATCCTGTCGCTGGCGGCAAGTCCGCCGGTTGCGACCCGCATCGGGCTCGATCCGTTCCATTTCTTCAGCCGCCACGTCCTGTTCCTGCTCCCGTCCTGCCTGGTGCTGCTTGGGGTGTCCTTCCTGTCGCCACGCGCAATCCGCCGCTCGGCCCTGATCATCTTCGCGGCGAGCATCATCCTGATCGTGCTCACGCTCGCGATCGGCCCGGAGGTGAAGGGCTCGCGGCGCTGGATCACGCTGCTCGGAGTCAACATCCAGGCCTCCGAAATCGCGAAGCCGTCGTTTGTCGTGATCGCCGCCTGGCTGTTCGCGGAATCGACCAAGCGGCCGGAGATGCCGGCGACCTCGATGGCGCTGGTGCTGCTTATGATGCTGGTCGCGCTGCTGGTGATGGAGCCGGACTTCGGTCAGACCATGCTGATCCTGATGGTGTGGGGTTCGCTGTTCTTCATCGCGGGCATGCGCATGATCTGGGTGTTTGGCCTGGCGGGCCTCGGGGCGGCCGGCCTGTTCAGCGCATATCTGTTCGTCCCGCACGTCGCAGGCCGCATCAAGCGCTTCATGAACCCGGCCTCGGGCGACACCTTCCAGGTCGATACCGCCATGGAGGCCTTCTACAACGGCGGCTGGTTCGGGCTCGGGCCGGGCGAGGGCATCGCCAAGCGCAGCCTGCCGGACAGCCACACCGACTTCGTGTTCGCGGTCGCGGCCGAAGAGTTCGGCATCATCCTGTGCCTGGCGATGCTGACGCTGTTCGCCTTCGTCGTCATCCGCACGCTGTCGCGCGCCTATGCCAATGAGGACATGTTCTCGCGCTTCGCCGCCTCGGGTCTTGCGATCCTGTTCGGCGTGCAGGCCGCGATCAACATGTCGGTGAACCTCCAGCTCATCCCCGCCAAGGGCATGACGCTGCCGTTCATCTCCTATGGCGGCTCCTCGATCGTGTCGCTCGCCTATGGCGTCGGCATGATGCTGGCCCTGACGCGGCTTCGCCCACGCACAGAGGTCGAGGCCAGCGGCCATGCCGACGCGATGCGGAGTTACGCGTAGCTGCTCTCGTGTCCCGGACAAGCGCAGCGCAGAGCCGGGACCCAGAATGCCGCACCCATATCGCAGATTGGGCCCCGGTCAGCAGCGCACCACGCTGTGAAGGGCGGCGTGCTGCGCTGCGCCCGGGGCACGAGCATCGTGTGGCCGGCTCGCAATGACTGAAAACTCCCTGTAAAACTCCCCGACCATGGACAATTCCCCCCTGATTCTTCTCGCCGCGGGCGGCACTGGCGGCCATCTGTTTCCGGCCGAGGCACTCGGCGTCGAACTGATCCGGCGCGGCTTTCGCGTCCGCCTCGTCACGGATGAGCGCGCGCTACGTTACAGCGGGCTGTTCAGCAAGGACATGATCGACGTCGTTTCGAGCGAGACCGCACGCGGCCGCAATCCGCTCCAGCTCGCCTATGCCGGGCTCACGCTCGCGGCCGGCACGCTGTCAGCCTACGCCCTGATCAAGCGCTTGAAGCCGGTCGCCGTCGTCGGCTTCGGCGGCTATCCGACGCTGCCGCCGCTGGTCGCTGCCAAATTCGCCGGCGTACCCGGCATTATTCACGACGCCAACGCGGTGCTCGGCCGCGCCAACCGGTTCCTCTCGGGCCGCGTACGCGCGATCGCGACGTCGCTGCCCGGCGTGCTCGACCGCGATCCGGCGCTATCAGGCAAGACCACGACGGTCGGCACGCCGATGCGCCCGGCGGTGCTCGCCGCGGCTGCCGTGCCTTACGCTGCGCCCGAGGTGAACGGCCCGCTGCGGCTGCTCGTCGTCGGCGGCAGTCAAGGCGCGCGCATCATGGCCGATATCGTGCCCGGTGCGATCGAGCGGCTCGAGCCTGCGCTGTGGAGCCGGCTCATGCTGACCCAGCAGGTGCGGGACGAGGACATGGCGCGTGTGCGCGCAGTCTATGACAAGCTCAAGATCAAGGTGGAGCTGGCGCCGTTCTTCACCGATTTGCCGGCACGGCTCGCTTCAAACCATCTCGTGGTATCGCGCTCCGGCGCCGGCACGGTGGCCGAGCTCGCAGCGATTGGCCGGCCCTCGATCCTGGTGCCGCTGCCGGGTTCGATCGACCAGGACCAGTTCGCCAATGCCGGCGTGCTGGTCAAGGTCGACGGCGCGATCCGCATCCCGCAGACCGAGTTCACCTCCGACCGGTTGGCGTCCGAAATCTCCGCCTTCGCCGCCGAGCCTGCGCGCCTTGCCGCCATGGCGCAGGCCGCCCGCGGCGCCGGTCGGCTCGACGCCGCCGAGCGACTGGCTGATCTGGTGGTCAAGGTCGCGGGAATCTGACGCGAAAAAGCCCTTGTCTTCGCCTTCTAAAGCGGGGCATCCAGTAGGAAAGGCGCGCGGCTGATTTGGCCGTGACCTTCGCCAGATGCCGCCTGCGCAAGGCGGCGAGGTCAGGGAACACAGCATGAGACTGCCGCGCGAGATCGGACCCATCCACTTCGTCGGGATCGGCGGGATCGGCATGAGTGGGATCGCCGAGGTGCTGGTCAATCTCGGCTATGCCGTGCAGGGCTCGGACGCTTCCGACAATTACAATCTCGACCGCCTCCGCAAGAAGGGCGCGAAAGTCTCGGTCGGCCACAAGGCCGAGAATGTCGACGGCGCCGAGGTCGTGGTCGTGTCCACCGCGATCAAGCGCGACAATCCGGAACTGATGGCCGCGCGCGAACGGCGCATTCCCGTGGTGCGCCGCGCCGAGATGCTGGCCGAGCTGATGCGGCTGAAGAGCTGCGTCGCCATCGCCGGCACTCATGGCAAGACCACCACGACGACGATGGTCGCAACGCTGCTCGATGCCGGCGGGCTCGATCCCACCGTGATCAACGGCGGCATCATCAACGCCTATGGCTCCAACGCGCGCCTTGGCGCGGGCGACTGGATGGTGGTGGAAGCCGACGAGAGCGACGGCACCTTCCTGAAGCTGCCGACCGATGTCGCCATCGTCACCAATGTCGACCCCGAGCATCTCGATCACTTCAAGACCTTCGAGGCCGTGCAGGACGCCTTCCGTCATTTCGTCGAGAACCTGCCGTTCTACGGCTTTGCGGTGATGTGCATCGATCATCCCATTGTGCAGAGCCTCGTCGGCAAGATCGAGGACCGCCGCATCATCACCTATGGCGAGAATCCGCAGGCCGATGCGCGGCTCGTCGATCTGACCCCGATGGGCGGCGGATCGAAATTCAAGGTCGCGTTCCGCGATCGCAAGACCGGAGCCGTGCACGAGATTCCGGATTTGATGCTGCCGATGCCGGGACGTCACAACGCCTCCAACGCGACGGCGGCGATTGCTGTCGCGCGCGAGCTCGGCGTGTCCGACGAAGCAATCCGCAAGGCGATCGCCGGCTTCGGCGGTGTCAAGCGCCGCTTCACCAAGACCGGCGAATGGAACGGCGTCACCGTGATCGATGATTACGGCCACCATCCGGTCGAGATCGCGGCGGTGCTGAAGGCGGCGCGGGAATCCACCAGCGGCAAGATCATCGCCGTGGTGCAGCCGCATCGCTACACCCGCCTGCAATCGCTGTTCGAGGAATTCTGCACCTGCTTCAACGATGCCGATGCGGTCGTTGTCGCCGACGTCTATGCCGCCGGCGAAGCGCCGATCGATGGCATCGACCGCGATCATTTCGTCACGGGCCTGCGCGCCCACGGCCATCGCGAGGTGGTCCCGCTGCCGAATGCCGGCGAGCTGGCCAATATCGTCCACGGCATCGCCAAGAGCGGCGATCTCGTCGTGTGCCTGGGAGCGGGCAACATCACGCAATGGGCATATGCCTTGCCGGATCAGTTGAAGGCGCTGGGGTGAGAATGCCGATGGGAGGCTTGCAGGCAGCCGCACGGCAAACTGCGCTCCCTCCCCCCTTGTGGGGGAGGGCGGGGGAGAGGGGTAGCCACAAACTCCGATCTCGCTTGGGGCTACCCCCCTCCCTGCCCCTCCCCCACAAGGGAGGAGGGAATGGAGAAAGCTTGCGTCCCTCACACGAGGTGAGTGTTCACGCATGACCTTCCCCGACATCACTCCCGCTCTCAAAGCCGCGATGCCGGAGCTGCGCGGGCGGCTGCTGGCCAACCAGTCGCTGGCCGAGCTGACCTGGTTTCGCGTCGGCGGTCCCGCGCAGGTGCTGTTCACGCCGGCGGATGAGGACGATCTCGCTTACTTCCTCGCGCATCTTTCTCCCGACGTTCCGGTCTATGTCGTCGGTGTCGGCTCCAATCTGATCGTGCGCGACGGCGGCATTGCGGGCGTCGTGATCCGCCTGGCGCCGCGCAGCTTTGGCGAGGCCAGCGCCAGCGGCGATATCGTCGCTGCCGGTGCAGCCACGCTCGACAAGCGCGTGGCGGAAGTGGCTGCATCCGCCAATATCGGCGGGCTCGAATTCTATTTCGGTATCCCCGGCACCATCGGCGGCGCGTTGCGCATGAATGCCGGCGCCAACGGCGGCGAGACCAAGGACGTATTGATCGAGGCGCGCGGCGTCGGGCGAGACGGCAGCAAGCACACCTTCTCCAACGCCGACATGAAGTTCGTCTACCGCAACAGCGGCGTCGATCCCTCCATCATCTTCACCTCCGCGCGCTTTCGCGGCGAGATCAGGGATAGTGAGGCGATCCGCGCGCGCATGGCGGAAGTGCAGTCCCATCGCGAGACCGCGCAGCCGATCCGCGAAAAGACCGGCGGCTCGACCTTCAAGAATCCGCCCGGCCATTCCGCCTGGAAGCTGGTGGATGCCGCCGGCTGCCGCGGCTTGCGCGTCGGCGGCGCGCAGGTCTCCGAGATGCACTGCAATTTCCTGATCAACACGGGCGATGCCACCGCACACGACATCGAGACGCTGGGCGAGACCGTGCGCGAACGCGTGAAGGCAAATTCCGGAATTGAGCTACACTGGGAAATCAAGCGGATTGGGGTTTCCCCCTAACAGTCATTCCGGGGGCGCGCGGCGCAACCCGGAATCTCGAGATTCCGGGTCTGGTGCTTGCGCACCATCCCGGAATGACAAAGCACGAGGCAGCGAATGCGCATCACCATCCTCTTCGGCGGCTCCAACCGCGAGCGCCTGGTTTCGGTCGCCTCGGCCCAGGCCCTGCATCAGGCATTGCCCGAGGCTGATCTGTGGTGGTGGGACGTCGAGGACAAGGTGCATGTGGTGCAGTCCAAGCAGCTGCTCGAACATGCCCGCCCCTTCGAGGACGAGTTCTTGCCCGGAACGCGCGGCATCCCGCTTGCGCAGGCGCTCGACCAGGCCAAGGCCGAGGATCGGGTGCTGGTGCTCGGCCTGCATGGCGGGCGCGCCGAGAACGGTGAATTGCAGGTGATGTGCGAAGCGCGCGGCGTGCCCTTCACCGGCTCCGGCTCGGCCTCCTCGCATCTGGCCTTCGACAAGATCGCGGCCAAGCATTTCGCCGCGCTCGGTGGCGTGACGCCGCCGGCAAACATTGCGCTCGACAACATCGACGAGGCTTTTGCCCAATACGGAAGGTTGATCGCAAAGCCGGCGCGCGATGGATCGAGCTATGGCCTGATCTTCGTCAACGCCAAGCAGGATCTCGTCGCCGTCCGCAACGCGGCCAAGCACGAAGAGTACGTCATCGAGCCCTACATCGCCGGCGTCGAGGCGACCTGCGGCGTGCTGGAGCGCACCGATGGTTCGATCATGTCGCTGCCGCCGATCGAGATCATTCCGGGCGACGGCAATTTCGATTACGCTGCAAAATATCTCCTGAAGTCGACCCAGGAGATCTGCCCCGGTCGTTTCGCACCCGAGATCACCGCGGCGCTGCAGGCGCAGGCGATGCTGGCGCACCGCGCGATGTCCTGCGCCGGCTATTCCCGGTCGGACTTCATCGTCTCGGACAAGGGCCTCGTCTATCTCGAGACCAACACGCTGCCCGGGCTGACCAAGTCCTCGCTCTACCCCAAGGCGCTGAAAGCCGAGGGCATCGAATTCGTCGACTTCCTGCGCGGCCTGGTGGAGCTCGCCGGGCAGCGCGTGCGGAAATAATTAGGACTGGTTAACGGCCGAATCGGCCAAACGGGCCAGTTTGGGGTCCAAAACCGGTAAAATGCCGGACATCGCGGCATAAATGCCTCACGTCGCGGGGCAAAATGCGCCGGACGTTAACGAACTTTACCTTTTGTTTACCAGGACGTCCGAAGGTTAACGCTGGCGGCGCATATGGCGCTTTGGCTGCCGGCGCGTGAGCTGTCGGGGGTGATGTCACCTCCAGCGAACGCTTTGAAGGGGAGAGGCTTCTTCTGCTGAAGACCAGCACCCGGCCCGGCACGTCGAAGACGTCATGTTCGCCAGGATCCGCGCGATGTCGCGGGCAAACTGTTGACGAGCTCGTGCAATGGATGGAGCAGGAAGCCTCACCCGGTCGTTTTTCAGATCGCTGAGGCCCCAAGCTGACCTGAAGGCGGCCGCTGTCGGAGCGGTCGTGCTTCTGCGCGAGTGGCTGCAGGACAAGCGCCAGCAAAGACTTCACGCCGCGCGTGCTGCCGCCAAGATCAAGGCCAAGGCCATCATCGAGCGTGAGCCGCCGCCGCGCGTGGTCGCATTGGTGGAGCGCTATCTGCCCCGCCGGGTCGGGATCAGCATGACCGTGCTGCTTTTGATCGGCAGCACCGGCTTCGGCATCGTCAAGGGCGGCCATCTCCAGGATTTCATCACCGCGGTCAGCGATGCCCGCAACGCGCTGGCCAATTCCGCCGGGTTCCGCATCACTTCCGTCGTGATCAACGGCCGCAAGCATCTGACCCAGGACGAGATCCTGGCCATCGGCGGCGTCAGCGGCCGTTCCTCGCTGCTGTTCCTCGATGCTGACGCGGTGCGCGACAAGCTCAAGGCCAATCCGTGGATCGCGGATGCGACCGTGCTGAAGCTCTATCCGGGCCAGCTGATGATCGAGCTCACCGAGCGCAAGGCATTCGCGCTGTGGCAGGAGGCCGGCCGGCTCTCGGTCATCGCCGATGACGGCGCCGTGCTCGAACCCTATGTCTCGCGCCGCTTCCTGTCGCTGCCGCTCGTGGTCGGCAAGGGCGCCGAGACCCAGGCCCGCGATTTCCTCGCGCTGCTGGCGCGCTATCCGCAGGTCAACTCGATCACCAAGGCCGCGATCTTCGTCGGTGAGCGGCGCTGGAACCTGAGGCTCAAGGACGGTCTCGACATCCGTCTGCCCGAGCAGGACGTCGGCAACGCGCTGGCGATGCTGTCCAAGCTCGACAAGGAGGACAGGCTGTTCTCGCGCGACATCGTCGCCGTCGACATGCGCCTGCCTGATCGCCTGGTGGTGCAGCTGTCCGAGGACGCCGCCAAGGCGCGCGAAGAGCTGTTCAAGGACAAGAAGAAAAAGAAGGCCGGGGATTCCGCATGACCGGTCTTGATCGCACCCAGACCCCGAAGACGCGCCCGATGCCGCACAAGCGCGGCGGCCTCGTCGCCTGCCTCGACATCGGCACCAGCAAGATCGCCTGCATGATCGCGCGGCTGAAGCCGTCGCCGCCGAGCGAGGCGCTGCGCGGCCGCACCCATGCGGTGGAACTGATCGGTTACAGCCAGATCCAGTCGCGCGGGATGAAGGCCGGCGCGGTGATCGACCTTACCGAATGCGAGCAGGCCGTGCGCCAGGCCGTCGCGCTCGCGGAGAAAATGGCCAAGGTGCGGGTCGAGTCCGTGCTGCTCTCGGTCTCCGGCGGCCGGCTTTCCGGCCAACTGGTCGAAGCCGCCGCAGATATCCGTGGTGGCGCCGTGACGCAGGCCGATGTCAGCCGCGTCACCTCGACCGGCATGCGTCACGCCACCGGCGAAGGCCGCACCGTGCTGCACGCGCTGCCGGTCGGCTACACGCTCGACGGCGTCAAGGGCATCCGCGATCCCCGCGGCATGGTTGCGCATCAGTTCGGCGTCGACATGAACGTCGTTACTTGCGACGCCACCGTGGCGCGGAACCTGATGCTGGCGGTGGAGCGCTGCCACATCAATGTCGAAGCCATGGCGGCCAGCCCTTACGTCGCCGGATTGTCGGTGCTGACCGACGACGAGGCCGATCTCGGCGCCGCCGTTGTCGAGATGGGCGCCGGCACCACTACGATTGCCGTTTATTCAGGCGGCCGTTTCGTGCATGCGGCGGGTTTTGCGGTCGGCGGGCAACACATCACGATGGATCTTGCGCGCGGACTCTCCGCGACCATTGCCGATGCCGAGCGAATCAAGACGTTATACGGGACCGTCATCACCGGCGGATCGGACTCGCGTGAGCTGATGTCAGTGCCGACAGCCGGTGACGAGCAGGATCTGCCGCAGATCGTCTCCCGCGCCACCATCGCCAACATCGTCAAGCACCGTGCCGAGGAAGTCTTCGAAATGGTTCGGGACAAGCTGAAGGATTCGCCCTTCGCCTCAGAGCCCAACGGCCGGGTCGTGCTCTCGGGCGGCGCCTCGCAGCTGACCGGCCTCGTCGAACTCGGCACCCAGATTCTCGGCCGGCCCGTGCGGGTCGGACGTCCGCTCGGCTTCGGCCGGCTGCCCAACGAGGCGAAGAACGCCGCGTTCGCGGTGCCGGCCGGACTCCTCGTCTACCCGCAATATGTTCACCACGAACATGTCGAACCGCGGCATACGCGGCAGCAGGTCAAGACAGGGACCGGCGGTTATTTCGGAAAGGTCGGACGATGGCTACGCGAGGGCTTCTGATGATTCATTTCCGCAATTCCCGACTTTCACCAACTCCCGCGGCCGCCGGCCGGGGCGAACCCACGCGCGCGTGATCGAGAGGCAAACATGACCATCAGCATCAATGTTCCTGATATTCACGAACTGAAGCCCCGGATCACCGTGTTCGGCGTCGGTGGCGCCGGTGGCAACGCCGTCAACAACATGATCACGGCGGGCCTTCAGGGCGTCGATTTCGTGGTCGCCAACACCGACGCGCAGGCGCTGACGATGTCGAAGGCGCAGCGCATCGTGCAGATGGGCACGGCGGTCACGCAAGGCCTCGGCGCCGGCTCGCAGCCGAACGTCGGCGCGGCGGCGGCGGAAGAGGTGATTGACGAGCTGCGCGACCATCTCTCGGGCGCCAACATGGTGTTCGTCACCGCGGGCATGGGCGGCGGCACCGGTACCGGTGCAGCTCCTGTGATCGCCAAGACCGCGCGCGACATGGGAATCCTCACCGTCGGCGTCGTCACCAAGCCCTTCCACTTCGAGGGCGGCCGCCGCATGCGCACGGCCGAAGCCGGCATCAACGAGCTTCACAAGGTCGTGGATACGCTGCTGATCATCCCGAACCAGAACCTGTTCCGGGTCGCCAACGAGAAGACCACCTTCGCCGACGCCTTCGCGATGGCCGACCAGGTGCTGTACTCGGGCGTTGCCTGCATCACCGATCTGATGGTCAAGGAAGGCCTGATCAACCTCGACTTCGCCGACGTCCGCGCCGTCATGCGCGAGATGGGCAAGGCGATGATGGGCACCGGCGAAGCCTCCGGCGACAAGCGCGCGCTGACCGCCGCGGAAGCCGCGATCGCCAACCCGCTGATCGACGACAGCTCGATGAAGGGCGCCAAGGGCCTCCTCATCTCCATCACCGGCGGCAAGGACCTCACGCTGTTCGAGGTCGACGAAGCCGCGACCCGTATCCGCGAGGAAGTCGACCAGGACGCCAACATCATCGTCGGCGCGACCTTCGACGAAGCGCTTGACGGCCTGATCCGCGTCTCGGTCGTTGCCACCGGCATCGAGCAGGCCGCGATCGCCCGCAACAGCCAGGCGACCTCCGCCCCGGTTGCGAACGCGGCGCCGCAGGCGCAGCAGGCCCCCGCAGCTCCCGCCGTCGCCGCCGAGAGCCGTCTGGCCGACCTGACCGCGCGGCTCCGCGCCGACAATCAGCGTATGGCTGAGCGCGCCCAGAAGCTGGAAGGCCAGATTCCGGCCGCAGGCCCGGTCGCTGCCGCGCCGATGGCGCCCCGTCCGAATGTCGAGCGTGCCGCGCTCGCCGCCATCGCCGCCGCTGTTGCGGAGGTCCCGCAGGCGCCCGCGCCGATGCAGACCTATGGTGACGTCACCGTGCGCCCGATCGCGCAGAAGCCGACGCTGTTCCCGGAACCCGACATGGCCCCGATCGCGATGCAGGAGCCGATGACGCCGGAGAACTTCATTCCGCCGCAGGCCGAGCGTGCGCCGGTTCGTGCGCCGCGGATGCCGCGCCTCGATGAGCTGCCGATGCCGGCCCAGGCCGAGATTCGCCAGGCCCGCGGCGAGGTCGAGGAGGAGACCCCGCAGAAGACCCGCCTGTCGCTGCTGCAGCGCCTCGCCAATGTCGGCCTCGGCCGTCGCGACGAGGAAAGCGAGCCGCCGGTCGCTGCCCGCACCGCCGGTCCCGCGATGCCGCCGCTGCCCGAGCGCCGCCAGCAGAAGACCGTGGCGCAGCAGATCGCATCGAGCGAGCCGGTATCTGAGTATGCCCGCCGCCCCGCGCCGCAGGGTCTGGACATGCACGGCCGTCCGGCGCCTGTTGCGCCGGCGCCACAGGGCGACGACCATCTTGATATCCCGGCCTTCCTGCGGCGGCAGGCGACCTGAGGATTGTTACAATAAGGCAGACGAAAAAAGGTCCCGGCAACAAGCTTGCCGGGACCTTTCCTTTTGTCCCGTGCATGTCCGGATTGCGCAGACAAGCAACTGATTTTAAATCATTAATTACGTGTTTGGGTGTTCAGTCAAACTGCCGGAAGCGATCCAAAACCTCGGCGCAATTTGGTTAAGCCTTGGCGCGAATACGGCAGGTTTGGGGTAACAATCGGTAAAAAAGCGTGAGTTGGCGCTGTTTGAGGCAGTGACTATGGTTTGGCGTGACTTGGGGATACGGATTCGCAGGGGCCCGGCACTGGCCGGTCAAGTGAGTCCAGTATAAGTCGCAGTGGGTCGTAGTGGGGCGGGTTCCTGATGAAATTTAGCCGGCAAACAACGCTTCGTGCGCAAGCCTCCGTGGCAGGCGTAGGCGTTCACTCCGGTCTTCCCGTCACGCTCACCCTTGGGCCTGCGCCTGTCGACGCGGGTTTTATTTTTGTCCGCACCGGCCTCGAGGGAAGTGACCGCGAAGTTCAGGCGACCGCCGAGCAGGTGATCGCGACCGACTTCGCCACCGTCCTCGGCGATCGCAACGGTCCGCTGGTGTCCACCGCCGAGCACGTGCTTGCTGCACTGCGGGGTATGGGTGTCGACAACGCCACCATCGAGATCGACGGTCCCGAAGTGCCGATCATGGACGGCAGCGCGGCGGCCTTCATTGCGGCGATCGACCAGGCCGGCATCGTTACCCAGCCGGCGCAGCGCCGCTTCATCCAGGTTTTGAAGCCGATCTCGGTCAAGATCGGCGACTCCTTCGGCGAGATCAGGCCCTACGCCAATGGGTTCTGCGTCGAGGTCGAGATCGATTTCACCAATCCCGTCATCGGCCAGCAGAGCTACGCCTTCGAGCTCAACCCGGAGCGTTTCCGCCGCGAAGTCGGCCGAGCCCGGACCTTCGGTCTGATGAGTGACGTCGCGCGGCTCTGGAGCGCGGGCTATGCCCTCGGCGCCTCCTTCGACAACACCGTCGTGTTCGACGACGAGCGGCTGCTCAACACCGAGGGCCTGCGCTACGCCGATGAATGCGCCCGCCACAAGGTGCTGGACGTGATCGGCGACCTGTCGCTGGCCGGCCTGCCGCTGCTTGGCGCCTACCGTTCGGTGCGTGGCGGCCACAAGCTCAACCACGCTGTGCTGACCGCGCTGCTCGCCGACCGTACCGCCTGGCGGGTGGTCGAGGGCGAGGCAGCCCGCCGCACCACGCGCCCCGTGGGTGAGGTCGGTCGCGGTATCGTCGGCGGCCGGATCGCTGCGGCCTATGGGCCGGACGTGTCCTGAACAGAGCTGTTGCCGCCTGCCTCAGGCAGCGGCTTACCCCGGGAAACTCCTGGTAACCACGATCGGCTAGGATTGCGGCACGTTCGCCTTAATCCGGGCGAAATGCCTGCCTATCCGGTTGGTTAAAGATCGCTTTTCGGATACATCGGCGTGGTCGCATGGCAAGGCACCACGGTTACATTTCGCGCCCATGACGGGGTTCATGGGCTGGCGGCACCGCATCACAGGGCGTCAGGGCTTAAACTCATGTCGGCACAGCGTACGACGCGCGGATATTTCTCGGTCTCGTCGCGAGCCCGCGGGCTGCTTCAGGCCGTCACCTTCATGATGCTCGCGGTGCCGCTGGCCGGCTGCGGCACCGGCTCGCTCTGGGACAAGTTCACCGCCAAGGACGACACCTTCGTCGAGGAGCCCGCCGACAAGATCTACAATGAGGGCCTGTACCTCATGAACGAGAAGAAGGACATGAAGGCGGCGAACAAGAAGTTCGAAGAGGTCGACCGCCAGCATCCTTATTCCGACTGGGCCCGTAAATCGCTGCTGATGTCGGCCTATGCGTCCTACCAGGGCGGCGACTTCGACGGCTGCATCGGCGCTGCCACCCGCTACGTCACGCTGCATCCCGGCAGCCCGGATGCGGCCTATGCGCAATATCTGATCGCGGCCTCCCATTACGACCAGATCCCGGACACCAGCCGCGATCAGGCCCGCACCGAGAAGGCGATCGCCGCCCTTGAAGAGGTGGTGCGCAAATATCCGAACTCGGAATACGCGACATCCGCCAAGGCCAAGATCGAGGGTGCGCGCGACCAGCTTGCCGGCAAGGAAATGAATGTCGGCCGCTATTACGCGCAGAAGCGCGACTACACGGCTGCGATCAACCGCTACAAGACCGTCGTCACGCAGTACCAGACCACCCGCCATGTCGAGGAAGCGCTGTTCCGGCTGACCGAGGCCTATATGGCGATCGGCATTGTCGGCGAGGCGCAGACCGCGGCGGCCGTGCTTGGGCACAATTTTCCTGACAGCCGCTGGTACAAGGACGCCTATAATCTTGTAAAATCCGGCGGTCTCGAACCGAGCGAGAATCAGGGGTCCTGGATCAGCCGGACTTTCAAGAAGATGGGTCTCGGCTAGGAAATTTGGTTCCATGCTGGCGCGTCTGTCGATCCGTGACATCGTCCTGATCGAACGGCTCGATATCGAATTCGCCACCGGCCTTGCGGTTTTGACCGGCGAGACTGGTGCGGGCAAATCCATCCTGCTCGATGCCTTTGCGCTGGCACTCGGCGGCCGCGGCGACGCGGGCCTCGTGCGCCACGGCGTGGAGCAGGGGCAGGTGACCGCCGTGTTCGATGTCCCCAAGAATCACCCCGCGACGAAAATCCTCGCCGAGAACGGCCTCGAGGACACCGGCGAGATGATTCTCCGCCGCGTGCAGCTCGCCGACGGCCGCACCCGGGCCTTCATCAACGACCAGTCGATCAGCGTGCAGACGCTGAAGGCGGTCGGCGCCGCCCTGGTGGAGATCCACGGCCAGCATGACGAGCGTGCGCTGGTCGATGCCGCGACCCACCGCCGCCTGCTCGACGCGTTCGCCGGCCTGGAGAAGGACGTCGCCGCGGTCGAAACGCTCTGGGACGCACGCCGCACCGCCAACACCGCGCTGGAGGAGCATCGCTCCGCCATGGAGCGCGCCGCGCGGGAGGCCGACTATCTGCGCCACGCCTCCGCCGAGCTGAAGCAGCTCGCGCCCAAGGACGGCGAGGAAACCTCGCTCGCCAACCGCCGCACCACCATGATGCAGGGCGAGAAGATCGCCTCCGATTTGCGCGAGGCGCAGGAGGCTGTCGGTGGCCACCATTCGCCGGTTTCGACGCTGTCGGCGGCGGTACGCCGGCTGGAACGCCGCGGCGTCAATTCGCCCGCACTGGTCGAGCCGGCCGTGAAGGCGATCGACATGGCGATCAACGCGCTGGAGGAAGCCGACCAGCATCTGCAGGCGGCACTCGCCGCGACCGATTTCGATCCGGCCGAGCTCGAACGCATCGAGGAGCGCCTGTTCGCGCTGAGGGCCGCCTCGCGCAAATATTCGACGCCGGTCGACGGGCTAGCCGCGCTGGCCGCCAAATACGCCGCCGACGTCGTGCTGATCGATGCCGGCGCCTCGCGGCTGAAAAAGCTGGAGCAGGCCGCGATCGAGGCAGATAGCCGCTATGCCGCCGCCGCCAAGAAGCTGTCGCTGGTGCGGCAGAAATCGGCTGAGAAGCTCAACAAGGCGGTCAACGCCGAGCTGGCGCCGCTCAAGCTCGAACGCGCCAGGTTCATGACGCAGGTCGCGACCGATGAGGCAGCTCCGGGCCCGCAAGGCTTCGACCGCGTCGAGTTCTGGGTGCAGACCAATCCGGGCACCAAGGCAGGACCGATGATGAAGGTCGCCTCCGGCGGCGAGCTGTCGCGCTTCCTGCTCGCGCTCAAGGTCGTGCTGTCCGACCGCGGTTCGGCGCCGACGCTGGTGTTCGACGAGATCGACACCGGCGTGGGCGGTGCGGTCGCCGACGCTATCGGCGGGCGCCTGGCGCGGCTTGCCGGCAAGGTGCAGGTGATGGCCGTGACCCACGCCCCACAGGTCGCCGCCCGCGCCGACCAGCACCTCCTGATCTCCAAGGATGCCCTCGACAAGGGCAAGCGCGTCGCCACCCGCGTCAATGCGCTGGCCGCCGACCACCGCCGCGAGGAGATCGCGCGCATGCTGGCGGGGGCAGAGATTACGGCCGAGGCGAGGGCGGCGGCGGAGAGGCTGCTGAAGGCGGCGACGGCTTGATTGTGTGTCCCGGACGCGGCGCAGCGCGTAGCGCTGCTCCGCAGAGCCGGGACCCAGATTTCTGCCACGTGGGCCCCGGCTCTGCAGCGCACCGCACCGGATGATGCTCCGCATCGCCGGGAGCGCTGCGCTGCGTCCGGGGCACGAGATTTCCACACGCCTTTACCGTGCTACCCGCTCCGTCGTATCCAAGCACCATGGTCAGAGCAGCAAAATCCAAAACAACACCGCTTCGCGACGTCGCCGACCTCACCAAGGCCCAGGCCAAGGTCGAGCACATGCGGCTGGCGCTGGAGATCGAGGGGCACAACGAGCGCTACTATCAGGAGGACGCGCCCACCGTCACCGACGCCGAGTACGACGCGCTGCGCCAACGCTTCAATGCGATCGAGAAGCGCTTTCCTGAATTCGTCACCGCGGACTCGCCCTCTCAGAAGGTCGGCGCAGCGCCGTCAGGCCGCTTCAAGAAGGTCCGGCATTCCGTTCCCATGCTGTCGCTCGACAACGCCTTTGCGGAGGAGGACGTGCGCGACTTCGTCGGCCGCATCGTGCGCTTCCTGAAGCTCGACGACGACAAGGTCAATTTCTCCGCCGAGCCGAAGATCGACGGCCTCTCGATGTCGTTGCGCTACGAGGGTGGCGAGCTCGTCACTGCGGCGACGCGCGGGGACGGTGCGGTCGGCGAGGATGTCACTGCCAACATCCGCACGCTCGAAGACGTACCGCAAAAGCTGAAGGGCCGGAACATCCCCGATATCTGCGAGGTCCGCGGCGAGGTCTACATGACCAAGAGGGCGTTCCTCGCGCTCAACGAGCGGCAGAAGGCGGCGGGCGATACCATCTTCGCCAATCCGCGCAATTCGGCTGCCGGCTCGCTCCGGCAGAAGGACCCGACCATCACCGCCTCGCGTCCCCTCGGCTTCTTCGCCTATGCGTGGGGGCAGATGAGCGCGATGCCGGAAGCGACGCAGAGCGGCATGATCGACTGGTTCGAGCGCTGCGGCTTCAAGACCAATCCGCTGACCAAGCTGTGTCACTCCGTCGAGGAGCTGATCGCGTTCCACCAGAGCATCGAGGAAGAGCGCGCCGAGCTCGACTACGACATCGACGGCGTTGTCTACAAGGTCGACCGCATCGACTGGCAGGAGCGGCTCGGCTTCGTCTCGCGCACGCCGCGCTGGGGCATCGCGCACAAATTCCCGGCCGAGCGGGCCATGACCGTGCTGCGCGACATCGAGATTCAGGTCGGTCGCACCGGCTCGTTCACGCCGGTCGGCAAGCTCGAGCCGGTCGGCGTCGGCGGCGTGATCGTGCAAAACGTCACGCTGCACAACGAGGACTATATCAAGGGCATCGGCAACAAGGGCGAGGTGCTGCGCGAGGGGCGCGATATCAGGATCGGCGACACCGTCGTGGTCCAGCGCGCCGGCGACGTGATTCCGCAGATCGTGGATGTCGTCCTCGACAAGCGGCCGAAGAGCGCCAGGGAATTCTCTTTCCCGAAGAAGTGCCCGTGCCCGCTGCACACCGACGTCGTCCGCGGCGCAACCGCAGCCGGCGAGGAGGAATCCCGCGCCCGTTGTAGCGGCGAGTTCGCCTGCCCCTATCAGAAGGTCGAGCACCTCAAGCTGTTCGTCTCGCGCCGTGCGTTCGACATCGACGGTTTAGGGGAGAAGCAGCTGCAGTATTTCTTCGACGAGGGATGGGTCAAGGAGCCCGCCGACATCTTCACGCTGGAGAAGCGCAACGCGAAGCTGAAACTCGAGGAGATCGAGGGCTACGGTGCCACCTCGGTGCGCAATCTGTTCGGCGCCATCGAGAGCCGGCGCACAATCGCGCTCGAACGCTTCATTTATGCGCTCGGCATGCGTCATGTCGGCGAGACCACGGCGCTGGCGCTGGCACGCGGCTATGGCTCTTGGGACGCCTTCCACGACGCCTGCCTCAAGATCGCTCACGGCGACGAGGAGGCGATGGCCGACATGGACGCGCTCGACCAGATCGGCGACACCGTGATCAAGAGCATCGCCGATTATTTCGGCGAGAGCCACAACCGCGGCATCGTCGAGCGGCTGACCAAGGAAGTCGAGATCGTCGACGCCGAGAAGCCAAAGAGCAACTCGGCCGTCGCCGGCAAGACGGTGGTGTTCACGGGCTCGCTGGAGAAGATGACGCGCGACGAGGCCAAGGCGACTGCAGAGCGCTTAGGGGCAAAGGTGTCGGGCTCGGTGTCGAAGAAGACCGATCTCGTCGTCGCCGGCCCCGGCGCGGGCTCGAAGCTTGCAGAGGCCAACAAGCACGGCGTCAAGGTGCTGACTGAGGACGAGTGGCTGACGCTGATCGGGGAGTGAGGTTTCTTCCTTCTCCCCTTGTGGGAGAAGGTGGCGCGAAGCGCCGGATGAGGGGTCGTATCCACAAACTCGACTGAGAGTGATCTGCGTGGAGAGAGACCCCTCACCCGTCTCGCCGCTCCGCGGCGAGCCACCCTCTCACACAAGGGCAGAGGGGAAGGGTAACGCGCATAGCCTCCCTCACATCATCCCGCTCTCTTCCTCTTCCGCCTGCTTGATCAGCGTCTCGCTCACCGTCATCTCGCGGCGGGGGACGACGAAGATCATCACGCAAGCACAGAGCAGCGAGATCGCGAGGACTGCGGCGGTGAGTGGCAGCGTCGTTGCGGAGTGGCCGCCGAGATAGGCGCCGAATTGCGACATCAGCGCGCCGATGCCCTGCTGGAGGAAGCCCATCGCACCCGACGCGGTGCCGGCGGCCTCGGGGCGGATGCTGATGGCGCCGGCGGCCGAATTCGCCATCACGAAGGCATTGCCGGCCATCACGATCATCTGCGTGCCGAACAGCCAGGCCGGCGCCTCGTTCCAGCCGACCAAACTCCAGAGCAGGTTCGCAAGGCTGCCGGCGAGCTGAAGGGCGAGCCCGAACCAGATCAGCTTTTCCAGCGAATGCCGCGGCGCAAAGCGTACGCAGAGCAGATTGCCGACGAGAAATGCAAAGCCCGAGGTCGCGAACCAGGCGCCGTATTCGGCGCTGCTGCGGCCCATCTGCGTCACCACGATGTAGGGGCCGCCGCCCGCGAAGGTGAAGATGATCTGCGAGGCCAGCACCTGGCACATCACATAGCCGACGAAAGCGCGGTTGCGGATCAAGATGCCGACGTCGCCGCGGAAGCCGCTGCCGGCGGCGCGGCTGCGCCGCGTTTCGGGCAGCGCCACCGCGATGCCGGCGGCGACAATGATCGCGGCGATGGTGATGGCGTAGAAGATCGCGCGCCAGCCGAACGCGGTCTCGATCAGGCCGCCGGTGAGCGGCGAAACCATCTGCCCGATCATCAGTGCCGCGACCACGAGGCTGATCATCGAGGCGACGCGGTCGCGCTCGTAGATGTCGCGGATGATGGCGCGACTGATCACCATGCCGGAGGCGCCGCCGAGCGCCTGGAAAAAGCGCGCGGCAATCAATTGCGGCAAGGTCTCGGCGAAGATGCACGCGACGCTTGCCACGACCATCAGCGCCAGCCCTCCGAGCAGCACAGGGCGTCGTCCGAACCGGTCGGACAGCGGTCCCATGATGAGCTGCGACAGCGCGATGCCGACCATGTAGAGCGACACCGTCATCTGCGCGATCGAGATGTCGCTGCCGAAATTCGTCGCCAGCACCGGCAGTGCCGGAACCAGGATATAAAGAGAGATCGGCGCGATCCCGGTCATCACGACCAGCAACAGCAGCACCAGGTGCGATGTCGCGAGGTTGGCCGCCGCTCCCGGCGGCTTGCTGATCATGCCGTGCATTGGTGTCCGTCTTTCGAGTTCGAATCGACTGTAGCGCGCTCGCGCAAGACGGATATCGGCGTTTCGGAATGCGGCTATACGGATTCCGGGATGGTTATGCTGGAGGCGCGATATTCGCTTTAGCCTCCGTGTCGGGAAAACAGCGTTGCGCAAACGGCGTAGCGCCATGCGCGCTGCGGCAGGGTGACCCTACGCCTTCAGCTCTGCCGTCGCCTGATCGAGCCAGGTCTGTGTCGCCTCGTCCAGCGCGGGCCGTACCTCGGCCCGGACGCGCGCGTGGTAGGCGTTGAGCCAGCCGAGCTCGTCGCGGCTCAGCATCGCGACATCGATGAGGCGGCGGTCGATCGGCGCCAGCGTCAACGTCTCAAACGCGTTCATCGGCTTCTCGGCGCCCTTGATGTCGGCGGCCACCACCAGCTCGAGGTTCTCGATGCGGATGCCGAAACCGTCGGTCTTGTAGTAGCCGGGCTCGTTGGAGAGGATCATGCCGCGCTTCAGCGGCGTGGTGCCGAGCTTCGAGATCCGCGCCGGCCCTTCATGCACCGAGAGATAGCTGCCGACGCCGTGACCGGTGCCGTGCTCGAAATCGACGCCGGCGGCCCAGAGATATTGCCGCGCCAGCGTGTCGAGCTGCGCGCCCGTGGTGCCGTCCGGAAAGACGGCGCGCGCGATCGCGATATGGCCGCGCAGCACGCGGGTGAAACGGTCGCGCATCTCGTCCGTCGGCTCGCCCACGGCCATGGTGCGGGTGACGTCGGTGGTGCCGTCTTCGTACTGCGCGCCGGAATCGATCAGCAGCAGATCGCCGGGCGCGATCCGCCGGTTGCTCTTGCGGGTGACGCGGTAGTGCACGATGGCGCCGTTCGGGCCGGTGCCGGAGATGGTGGGAAACGACACGTCCCTGAGCGCGCCGGTGTCGCGGCGGAACGTCTCCAGCGCCTCGACTGCGTCGATCTCGGTGAGCTTGCCGCTTGCGGCCTCGCGGTCGATGAAGGCGAGGAAGCGTGCCAGCGCCACGGCGTCACGCACATGGGCCGTCTTTGTGCCCTTGATCTCGGTCGCGTTCTTGACTGCCTTGAGCAGCGCAATCGGATCGCTGCCGCGCACCGGCTTGCCGCCGGCGCCCGCGATCAGGCGGCTGAGCGCATCGGCCGCTGTGGCACCGTCGAGCGCGATCGCAGCGCCGCTTTTGGCCAGCGCCATCAGCGTCGGCACCATCGCATCGGGCTCGCGCACGTCGGCGGACTGCTCGAGATGGTCGCGCGTGAGGTTGGAGAGTTTTCGATGGTCGATGAAGATGGTGGGGCGACCGTCCTTCGGCACCAGCGCATAGGACAGCGGTAGCGGCGTGTGCGCGACGTCGGCGCCGCGGATGTTGAAGGTCCAGGCCACCGCGTGGCTGTCCGATAGCACCAGCGCGTCGACGCCGAGCTTGACGATCTCGGCTCTGATCTGCGTCAGCTTCTCGGCTTCAGTGACGCCGGCATTCTGCAGACTGTGCACGGCGACGGGGGCGATCGGCGGCTGCGGGCGGTCCTGCCAGACCGCGTCGATTGGATTGCTGTCGACGGCGACCAGCTCGGCGCCGGCCTTGGCGCAGGCGGCGGACAGGCGCTCGGCTGCCGCAAAAGTGTGCAGCCACGGATCAAATCCGAGGCGGTCACCGGCTTTCAGATGCGCGGACACCCAGCTTTCCGGCGGCGGATCGATCAGCGATTCCACGGCCCAGGCCTTCGTGTCGACCTGCTTGGCGGCCTGAAGCGTATAGCGGCCGTCGACGAACAATGCGGCCTCCTGGGTCAGCACCACCGCGAGTCCCGCCGAGCCCGTGAAGCCGGTCAGCCAGGCCAGCCGCTCTTCGGACGGCGGCACATATTCGTTCTGCTGCTGATCGGCGCGCGGGATCACGAAGCCGGTCAGCTTGCGGCGGGCGAGTTCTTCGCGAAGGGCGGCGAGCCGCGCCGTCAATGCGACGCCGGCCTCCGGCTCCTCGAATGTCTGGAAGTGTGCTTCGAACATGGTGGATCACTTTAGGATCATGGGGACGAGTCCGCAATCTGGACGCATTCGCATCGCATCTGGCATGGACTGTGCTTGAATGGTTCCATTCGAATTGAGTGGAGTAAAGGATGCGGCAGTTGCGCTTCGTCCGGATGACAGGGAAATTCGAGCAGGTGGTTCATCTCAACGGCGAGGGGACACACGATGCCAGCGTTCACGTTTGAGAAGATTACGCCGCCGGTGCGTCGCGCCCCGACTGCGGCGGCACCGAAGAAGCCGCGCGGCGTCATGCGCCAGATGATCGACCGTATCGCCGAGCGTCGCGCGAGGCGTAGCTTGCAGGACGAGCCTCCGATGCGGCGGGACGAGAAGCCCGCGGAGTAGCGCGGCGGAATTTCGTGAGATGGGTTAGCCGAAGGCGTAACCCACCACGTCTCTGCCCGCGGTGACAAAAGAGGTGGGTTACGCCGAGCGATTGCGCTTTTGCGCAATCGCAGGGCTAACCAACCCTACGACATCTTCCGCAGCAACAGGCTGCTCCACCCCTCGATCCGCAGATGCTTCAACGGCACGAGGCCGCGCGCGCGGTAGGCGGCGATCACGGCCGGGGCCTGGTGCGTCAACAGGCCGGAGAGGATGACGTGTGCGCCGGGCGCGAGATGCCGCGCCATCGGGCCCGCGAGTTGCCTGAGCGGGTTGGCGAGGATGTTGGCCAGCACCAGGTCGAATGGGCCGGCCTTTTCGAAATCCGGCGCGGCGAAGCCGGTGGCGCGTATTACGCGGACCTGGTTGCCGACCTCGTTCATTACCGCGTTCTCGGCCGCCACCCGCACCGACGGCGGGTCGATGTCGGAGGCGAGCACCGCGCGATGCAGCGCCTTCGCCGCCGCGATGCCGAGGACGCCGGTTCCGGTACCGAGGTCGAGCAGGTTCCTCGGACGGGAACTCTTAAGGACATGGTCAAGCAGCAGTAAACAGCCACGGGTGGTGCCGTGGTGGCCGGTGCCGAAGGCGAGCGCCGCCTCGATCTCGATGGCGAGCTTGTTCGGCGCCACGCGGTCGCGGTCATGGCTGCCGTGTACGACGAAGCGCCCGGCCGGGACCGGGACGAGATCTTCCAGGCTGGCCTTGACCCAGTCCTTGGCCTCGACCGTGTCGAAGAGAAGCGTCGCGGCGATCGCATTTCCTGCTGAAGTTGCAACGAGTTCGCGTAGCCAAGCCTGATCGGGCGCCTCGGCGAAATGGAGCGTGACGTCCCATGGTCCGTCGGGCCGCTCGAAGGCGGCAACCGCCGCATCGCCGTCGAAAAACACCTCGGTGAGCACGTCGACGACGCGCCTGGCGTCGGCCTCGCTGCCGATCGAAAAGCTGGCGCGATGGGTGGGAGAAGGCTGCATTCAGGGTTCCGTTGAGTTCAATTTTTGGAGCTTTCGTCGCCATTTTTCCGCATAAGTTGCGGTTCCCGGTTAACCGGGCTGTAGGTTGCGCCCCGTATCTTTGCGGATGTCGAAACCAACCAACACAGCTTGGAATTGAAACGGAGGCGAGTTTTGAAGCGCATGGTTCAAAAGTTCTGGTCGGACGAGTCCGGCGCAACCGCGATCGAGTACGGCCTGATTGCCGCAGGTATCGCTCTGGCGATCATCACCGTGGTGAACAGCTTGGGCGTCACCCTGAACGACAAGTTCACTTCGATTAGCAGCTCCTTGAAGTAATTTCCGCCTCCATTTCCCAGCGGGGGCTATTTTTCTTTGAGGTTTTTCCTGATCACCGCCCGCGAGGGGATACCCTGGCGGGCGAGGTCGTTTTCGGGCGAGCGTTCTCAGTGATCTTCACAAATTGTCCACCGCTTGCCGGGACGCCGTCCACCCGCTTGTCCCGCGATTGTCCACCGGCTTTCCCCAAGTTCAGTCCCGGCGTTCTGGCCCATGTATCCTCGGTCTGACCACAGATCATTCAACGGCCAGTCCACAGCTCATCCACAGACCTATCCACGGCTTCCGAACAGCGACCGGTGATCTCTCAAGATCGTCTGCGCGGCGTTATGGCCGGGAGCGCCGGTGACGCCGCCGCCGGGATGGGCGCCGGAGCCGCAATGGTAGAGGCCCTTCAACGGCCCGCGATAATCGGCATGGCCCAGCATCGGCCGCGCCGAGAACAGCTGGTTCAGCGTCAGCGCGCCATGGAAGATATCGCCGCCGAGGAGGCCGAACTGCCGTTCGAGATCGAGCGGGGACAGGATCTGGCGGCCCAGCACACTCGCCGCAAAACCCGGCGCGTATTTGTCCACCGTCGCGATCATGAGATCGGCGACCTCGTCGCGATGGTCGTCCCACGACTTTCCATCGGGAAGCTCCGGCGCGACGTGCTGGCAGAACAGGCTGGCGACGTGCTTTCCAGCTGGGGCCAGCGTGTCATCGAGCGTCGAGGGGATCAGCATCTCGACGACCGGCTCCCGGCTCCAGCCCTGCGCCCGCGCATCGAGATAAGCGCGGTCCATGTAGCCGAGGCTCGGCGCCAGGATGATGCCGGAGCTGAGATGATCGCCCTCGCCCGGCAGCGCCGTGAAGGAGGGCAGGCGGTCCAGCGCAACGTTCATGCGGAAGGTGCCGGAGCCGTTCTTCCAGTGCCGGATGCGGGCGAGGAAGTCCGCAGGGAGCGCGTCGGCCGCGACCAGCCGCGTGTAAAGCAGCTTTGGATTGACATTGACCGCGACATATTTGGCGCGGATGGTTGAACCGTTCTCCAGCACGATTCCGACGGCGCGGTCGCGCTCGACGATGATCTCACGGACGCCGGCATCGGTGTCGATCATGACGCCCCGATCACGCGCTGTGCGCGCCATTGCCTGCGTGATCGCGCCCATGCCGCCGATGGCGTGGCCCCAGACCCCCTTCTTGCCGTTCACCTCGCCGAAGGCGTGATGCAGCATCACATAGGCCGAGCCGGCGGCGTAGGGGCTGGCATAGTTGCCGACGATGGCGTCGAAGCCGAACAGGGCCTTGACCAGATCATGCTCGAAGCGCTCGTCCAGCATCTCGCCGGCCGAGCGGGTGAAGAGATCGAGCAGGCTCCGGCTCTGTTCCAGCGTGAGACCACGCAGGATGTTGGCGGTCTTCCAGGCGTTGACGCCTTCGCGAACGGCCGCTGTGCCGAAGCCGTCGACGAGGTTCGGCGGCGCGCGGAGCACGAACTGCCGCAGCACGTCGGCGATGTCTTCCAGCTCGCGCGAAAATCCGTCAAGCGCGTCTGCGTCATGCGCGCTCAGCCGCGCGACTGATGCCTTTGTCCGCCCTTCGCCGGTGAGGAGATAGCTGGCATCCGGCGCGGGCAGAAAGTTCTGGGCGCGCCGTTCGACGATCCGCAGGCCCTGTTCAGTGAGCTTGAGGTCGCGGATCACTTGCGGATTGAGCAGGCTCACAGTGTAGGCCGCGACCGAATTGCGGAATCCGGGGTGAAACTCCTCCGTGACTGCGGCGCCGCCGACCACCTTGCGGCGCTCGACCACGCGCACGCGCAGGCCCGCCATCGCGAGATAGGCGGCGCAAGTGAGGCCGTTATGGCCAGCGCCAATGATGACGACGTCGGTTTCGGTCATGATTTCCCTGGCGTCATTCCGGGGCGATGCGCAGCATCGAACTATGGTGCGGGCTCCGCACCGGAGAATCTCGAGGTTCCGGGTTCGCGCTTCGCGCGCCCCGGAATGACATCTCTATATCAGGCATTCCTCGCTGCAACATCACGAGTGCCTTTATTGCCCGTTCAGGCGCCTTGTGCTCCATTGCGCGCGTCCGGCGCCCGCCGGGGAATGTAGGCTGGAGCTTCCATGGATTCGATCGTGCAACCTGCCGCCACGGAGCAGCCGTCCGCCTCGCGCAACCGGCTGCTGCTGACGGTCTACACCGCTGCGATCTTCGTCAGCGCGCTGCTGCTGTTCTCGGTGCAGCCGCTGTTCACGAAGATGGTGCTGCCGCGGCTCGGCGGCTCGCCGGCGGTGTGGTCGGTGGCGATGGTGTTCTTCCAGTCGCTGCTGCTGGCGGGCTATGCCTATGCGCATCTGTTGATGCAGGCGAGGAGCCGCGTCGTTCCCGTGGCCGTGCATCTGCTGCTGCTGATCGCGGCCTTCGCCACGCTGCCGCTCGGAATAGCCTCCGCCTATGGCGAGCCGCCCGCTTCGGGTTATGCGTTCTGGCTGCTCGGCCTGTTCGTGGTCTCGATCGGCCTGCCGTTCTTTGCGCTCGCCGCCAACAATCCGCTGCTGCAGGCCTGGTTCGTTCGCACCGGCCATCCCGCCGGGCACGATCCCTATTTCCTCTACGCCTCCTCCAACATCGGCAGCTTCCTGGCGCTGTTGTCCTATCCGTTCCTGCTGGAGCCGATGTTCACGCTGCATGCGCAGAACCGGCTCTGGACCGGTGGCTATGGCCTGTTGATCCTCCTGATCGCCGCCTGCGGCGTGCTGCTGTTGCGCTCGCCGAAGCTGGCGGTGGCCGATGCGCGAACCGAGGACGTCAACGCGCCGGCGCCTGATATCGTGACGCGGCTGCGCTGGATCTTCCTCGCCGCGGTGCCTTCGGGCCTGCTCATCGCGGTCACCGCGCACATCTCGACCGACGTCGCTGCGGCGCCGTTGCTGTGGGTGCTGCCGTTGTCTCTTTATCTGCTCACCTGGGTCGTGGTGTTCCAGTCGCGGCCGCTGCTGCCGCACAAATGGATGTTGATGCTGCAGCCGGTCGCGATCGCGGGCGTCATCGTCCTGCTCGCCTTCGGCGGCGAGCAGAATTTGCTGCTGACACTCGGCGGCCATCAACTCTGCTTCTTCGTCATCGCCATGGCCTGTCACGGCGAACTGGCGCGGATGCGGCCGGCCGCCAGATATCTCACCGGTTTCTATGTCGCGCTGTCGTTCGGCGGCATGGTCGGCGGTCTCTTTGCTGGCCTCGTTGCTCCCTTCACCTTCTCGTGGATCGCCGAATACCCGATCCTGATCGCGCTTGCCGCGCTGTGCCGGCCGTCCGCGAATGAGCGTCTCGCAGGTGTCGTCAAATGGTATTGGCTGGTGCTCGCCGCGCTCGCGGTTGCGCTGGTTGCGCCGTCCTACACCACTGGCGGCCTCTCGACCTGGTTGGAGGATCACCGCGTCTGGGTCGCCGGCGCCGTCGGCGTGCTCGCCACGCTGCTGGCGCTGGCGCTCAATGCCGGCCGCTGGAAGATCTTCGCCACCGTCGCGCTCGCGCTGGCGTTGATCCGGGTTTATCCCGCGGACGAAGGTCGCGTTACGACGGTGCGCAGCTTCTTCGGCGTGCACAAGATCGTGGTGACGCCCGGCGGCTATTTCCACGTGCTGATGCACGGCACCACCATCCACGGCGCCGAGCGCTTCCGCAACAATGACGGCACGCCGGTCACCGGCCGGCCCGAACCGATCACCTACTATCACAAGGACGGCGGCATCGGTCAGGCCGTCAGCGCGATCCGCGAGCGCAAGGGCGCGCCGCTCAAGGTCGCCGCGATCGGCGTCGGATCGGGCACGCTCGCCTGCGCCGCCGAACCTGGCGAGGACTGGAAATTCTTCGAGATCGACCAGTCGATGGTGGATGCTGCGCGTGATCCCAAAAATTTCCGCTACATCTCGAGCTGCCTGCCGGACATGAAGCCGGTGATCGGCGATGCGCGCCTCACCTTCGCAAAGGAGCCCGACGGCGCCTACGACCTCATCATCGTCGATGCCTATTCGTCGGATGCGATCCCGATTCATCTCGCCACCGAAGAGGCGATGAAGATCTACAAGGACAAGCTCGCGCCGCACGGGGCCGTGGTGATGCACGTCTCCAACCGGCACCTCGATCTCGAGACCGTCGTGGTCGGCATCGCCGACGCCAATGATTTGAAGAGCTGGGTCTTCAACGAGGATTCCGGGCGCGATGGCGACTACATCTTCTCGACCGACGTCGTCATCTCCGCGCGCGATGAGGCCGACATCGGTCGGCTCGCGTCCTCGAAGGTCTGGGAGCAGACCGAAGCCGACGACAGGGTGCGGGTGTGGACCGACGACTATTCCAACATCCTGGGCGCCTTGTACCGGCGTTTGAAGAACGGAGAGTAGGGCGGCACGACAATCGTCTCCGTGCCCCCGGACGCAGCGCAGCAGCGTTGCGCGCTGCACCGCGTCCGGGACACGAGACCGACGGTTACGGCTCGACCGGCGTCCCCGCCGGCAGCACAATGCCCTTCTCGCCGGCAACCTCCCGCAGCAGGTCGGGCCTGTCGGAAATGATGCCGTCGACGCCGAGCTCCATCATCCGCGTCATGTCTTCGCGCTTGTTGACCGTCCACACCACGACGCGCAATCCGAGTCCGTGGGCCTCCGCGATGAGCGCCGCCGTCACGTCGCCGAAATTGGGCGACCAGATCGTGCCGCCCGCCGCCTTGATCGTCCGTGGCAGCGAGCTGCCGTGATCGGCCGGGCTGAAGCCCGCCGTCCAATTGGTGGCTTTGTCCAGCGCGACTGTCTGGCCCGTGCCGCGCTGGAGCGTCAGGTACACGGTCGGTATCTTCGGCGCCTGCTGCTGGACGAGCTGCAGGGTTCTCCAGTCGAAGGATTGGATCATGACCCTGTCGGAAAACGTTTCGGTCTCGATCAGTCCCAGCAGCTTCGTGACAAAGGCTTGCGGATCGAGCGTTTCGTCGGGGCGGTTCGGATCGATCTTGGTCTCGATGTTAAAGCGCACATGCGAGTTGCCGGACTTGCGCACCAGCGCGAACAGCTCGCTCAGGGTGGGAATGTGTGTCCCCGGCAGGGCGCGCTGGTCGGGGAATTGTTTCGCATAGGCACTGTCCGGTCGGATTTGGCCGACGTCATAGGTCCTGACCTCGTCCAGCCGCAGTTTTACCAAGGGCGTGCCGGGCGGAGCAATGTAAGTCCCGCCGACGCCGCGTGCGAGATCAGGATTGAGCCCGCGCTCATGCGAGACGACGACCTCGCCGTCCGCGGTCACGCCGACGTCGAGCTCCAGCGTGTCCACACCCATCGACAGCGCGTTGGCGAAGGCTGGCGGGGTGTTTTCCGGCAGCAGCGCCCGCCCGCCGCGATGCGCCTCGATATCAAAGGCCATGGCCGGGCCCGCGATCAGCATGGAGAACACGATCAGAATGGTCGCGGCACGTAAGGACATGGTGCCTCGAAAGGAAACTATTTGTACATGCAGGTCGGCGAGCGCGGCGGATGGCGGCCGCGGCCGCCTCAGTTCTGATAGTAATAGCCGCGCGGCTGGTAAACCTGCCGCGGCTGCGGCTGATAGTAGTAGCCCTGCTGGCCGGAGCCTTGGTCGTAATAGGGACGCGGCTGCTGCTGGTAGACCTGCGCATCATAGAGCGGGCGTGTGCCGCGCGGTGCCGGATAGCGCGCGCCGGTGTCGCTGCCGTCGGCCGGATAGATGTAGTTGTCGTCCTGCGGCATGTAGCGGCGGGCGGGCTGCGCTGGCGGCGTCAGGTTCACGGGATCGCCGGTGGTCGCGTACTGCTCTTCGGCAGGCTGCTGCGGCGCGCGGGCGACTGCATTGTTGGTGCGGCCGCGCGGATTGCGCGCCAGCGCCACCTGCGCCGAGCCGGTCAGCGTCACCGAGGTGTTGAGCACGCCCTGCTGCTGCACCAGCGCATAGAGCGTCGAAGCATTCTGGCGCGACAGCCGAACGCAGCCGTGGGACGCCGGCGAACCGAGACGGCCGACCGAGTCGGTGCCATGGATGGCGTGGCCGACTTTGGTGAAGAAGATCGCGTGAGGCATCGGCGCGTCGTCGAATTCCTTGGAATAGTGATCCTCTTCCATGCGGAAGGCGCGGAATGCGCCGTTCGGCGTTTCGCGCGAGGGGATGCCGGTCGACACCGGCCAGTGATAGCGCGCGACGCCGTCGACGGCGACGGTCATCTGCTGATTGTCCTTGTCGACGGTGATCTCGACCTTGGCTTGCGCGCTGCCTGCGCTCAAAAGCATCAGTGAGGTGAAAGCGATAAAAAATGAACGCATCTGGAAACGCATTTGAATCCTGGCCTCCGGCCTGTTCACGCTAGGCGCCGCGGCTCTCCGTCCCCGGCGTGCAATATGCCTGCAATCCGGCTTTCGTTCCAGCGGCCTGCCTGCCCATCGTTAACGCGGCGCGAGGCGTAAGCAAGGCCGCTTTGTGCCGCGCCGCGCGCGGCGAAGCTGACATTTTCGCGAGCGGTGCCCCGTTCACAACGCCGACAATTCGTCACAAAGGCGCAACCATTCCGCCGTCCGACGCGTTGATGATCACCTGCCTCGACAGGCGGCGCTCGCTGCCATTCACCGTTTGGGATCGAAGATGAACAAAGCCCGCATCGCCGCCGCGCCGTCGCCGGCCGGTTTAGCCTTCCGTCTGGCGTTCGCAGCCGCCGCCATCCTGCTCGCGCTGTTGGCGCTGCCGCAGGCCGGCCACGCCCAGGGCATCGTCCGCGGCGCCCAGGAAGGCTCGTACGAGGGCAACCGGATTGCCGGCCCCGTGGGCGGCGCGGTTGGAGGCGTCGTCGGTGCCGGCGTCGGCGGCGCCGTTGGTGCAGTCGAGGGCGTGCTCGGCATTCCCCATCGTCACTACCGTCACCGCTGCCACGGATACTATGACGGGTATCACCGCTTCCACTGTTATCGGTGATGACGCGTCAGTTCTTCAGCCGATACCCCGTCCGAAAAATCCACCAGATCACGACGAGACAAATCACCAGGAACGCCAGCGTCATGCCGACGCTGACGGACATGCTGACGTCCGCGATCTCGTAAAAGCTCCAGCGGAAGCCGGAGATCAGATAGACGACCGGGTTGAGCATCGCCACCGTGCGCCAGGTGGGCGGCAGCATGTCGATGGAATAGAAGCTGCCGCCGAGGAAGGTCAGCGGCGTCACCACCAGCATCGGGATCATCTGCAGCTTCTCGAAGCCGTCGGCCCAGATTCCGATGATGAAGCCGAACAGGCTGAACGTCACCGCCGTCAGCACCAGGAAGGCCAGCATCCAGACCGGATGGTGAATATGCAGCGGCACGAACAGTCCGGCCGTTGCCAGGATGATCAGGCCCAAGATGATCGACTTGGTCGCGGCGGCGCCGACATAGCCGAGCACGATCTCGAAATAGGAGATCGGCGCCGACAGGATCTCGTAGATCGTGCCGGTGAATTTCGGGAAGTAGATGCCGAACGAGGCGTTGGCGATGCTCTGGGTCAGCACCGAGAGCATGATCAGGCCCGGCACGATGAAGGTGCCGTAGCTGACGCCCTCGACCTGGCTGATGCGCGAGCCGATCGCGGCGCCGAACACCACGAAATAGAGCGAGGTCGAGACGACGGGCGAGACGATGCTTTGCAGCAGCGTGCGCCAGGTGCGCGCCATTTCGAACAGATAGATGGCGCGGATGGCGCGATGGTTCATGACGTCCTCACGAGATCGACGAAGATGTCCTCGAGCGACGATTGCGTCGTGTCGAGATCGTTGAAGCGGATGCCGGCGGTGCGGAGATCGCCGAGCAGGCTGGTGATGCCGGTGCGCTCGCCCTTGGTGTCGTAATCGTAGACCAGCGTCGCGCCGGCATCGCAGAGCTCCAGCTCGTAATGGCCAAGGCTCTCCGGCAGCGCGTCGAGCCTGCCCTGCAGATGCAGCGTCAGCCGCTTCTTGCCGAGCTTCTGCATCAACGTCGCCTTGTCCTCGATCAGCACGATCTCGCCCTTGTTGATGACGCCGATGCGGTCGGCCATTTCCTCGGCTTCCTCGATGTAATGCGTGGTGAGGATGATGGTGACGCCGGACTGCTGGAGGGTGCGCACCACCTCCCACATGCCCTTGCGCAGCTCGACGTCGACGCCGGCGGTGGGCTCGTCCAGGAACAGGATCTGCGGCTCGTGCGACAGCGCTTTGGCGATCATGACGCGGCGCTTCATGCCGCCGGAGAGCGTGATGATCTTGTTGTCCTTCTTGTCCCAGAGCGAGAGGTCCTTCAGCACCTTCTCGATGTGATCAGGATTCTTCGGCTTGCCGAACAGGCCGCGGGAGAAGCTCACGGTCGCCCACACGCTTTCGAAGGCATCGGTGTGCAATTCCTGCGGCACGAGGCCGATCAGCGAGCGCGCCTTGCGGTAGGAAGTCTGGATGTTCTCGCCGCCGACGAGGACGCGGCCCTCGCTCGGATTGGCGATGCCGCAGATGATGGAAATCAACGTGGTCTTGCCGGCGCCGTTCGGGCCGAGCAACGCGAAGATCTCGCCCCGCTTGATGTCGAGATTGACGTTTTTGAGCGCCTTGAAGCCGGACCCATAGGTCTTCGACAGGTTGGCGACGGAGATGATGGAGGACATGAGGGCCGGTAGGACTGGGGAGGCGAGGCTGGAACCTGCCGGGAACGGCGGGTCAGCGGAGCCCTGAGATAGGAATGCCTTTGCCGGGCCGCAATTGCCCGGAGAAAAATGGTCTCAAAACAGGCGCTTCGGTGGCAGGTTTCGGGCAGGTGTTGCGCGATGGTCACGGGCTGTGGCTAAGATTGCCATTCACGCGGCTCTTTGTTGCGTCTGCGAGCAGGCCATGGCTACGATTCCGGCCAATCGCAAAGCGTATTGTCCCCAGGGAAAACACCGATGAGACCGAACGGCCGTCACACCGCCGGCGCCAGCCAGTTGTCCGCCCTCCGTGTCTGGGCGATCTGCCTGCTCCTGCTGTCAGCTGTTGCCATCAGCCCGACCACGGCCCGAGCGGCCCCGAGCCAGGCCCAGGTCGCGACCACGCATGTCTATCTGCTCCGCGGCGTGCTCAACATCTTCTCGCTCGGCCTCGACACCATCGGTGCCCGGCTCCAGGCGCAGGGCATCCCGGTGACGGTCGCCAACTTCGTGTCCTGGTCGTCGCTCGCCGATGAAGCCGCGACCGCCTACAAGGCCGGCCGGCTCAAGACCATCGTCCTGGTCGGCCATTCCTCCGGCGCGACCGCGCTGCCGGACATGATCGCAAAACTCAACCGGCTCGGCGTGCCCGTGAAGCTCGCGATCGGCCTCGATTCCGTGTTCAAGACCAAGCTCTCGACCGGCGCGGAGCGTTACATCAACATCTATATCGGCGACGGCCCCGGCGAGCCGGTCAAGCGTGCCGACGGTTTCCGCGGCAAGCTCGACAATGTCGACGTGCGCGGCACCGGTGTCGGCCACATCTCGATCGACAAGAACGAGGCGATCCAACGCCGTGTCATCGCCGAGATCGACGCCGCCATCATGCGTTCGCGCGCACCGGCTGTCCCGGTCGCCGAACGCGGCTCGCCCGGGCAGGCGCGCTCGGCGGCCGCGGCCGCTCCGGCACGGAACTGAACCGTTGCGCATCCTCCCGCGTGATGCCGCCTAAGCGGGCGTCACGCGGACCGGCATGCTCTCCAGCCCGCGCAGGGAATTGTTGAGCCTGCGTTTCGGCTCCGCCGTGAGCTCGATGCTCTTCACGCGCCTTGCGAGCTCGCTGAAGATCAATTCGCCTTCCAGACGCGCGATCATCTGACCGACGCAGGCGTGGATGCCCGCGCCGAAGCCGACATGCCCGGTCGCGGTCCGTTCGACCTCGAACCGGTCGGCTCTCTCCCATCGCGCCGGATCGCGGTTGGCCGAGGCCATGAACAGCAGCACCTTGCGGTGTGCCGGGATCACGCCGCCGCCGATCTCGACGTCGCGCGAGGTGGTACGAAAGAACGTCTGCACCGGCGAATCATAGCGCAGGCCTTCCTCGAAGGCATTGCGCGCCAGCTCCGGCCGTTGGTGGAGCTTGCGGTATTCATCCGGATGGATGGCGAGCGCGAGCAGGGTGTTGCCGATGCCGTTGACGGTGGTGTCGATCCCCGCCGTGAGGAATGGCCGCACCAGGTGGGTCGCTTCGTGCTCGGTGATCTCGCCGTCGTCGGCCGCCTGGTAGATCATCATGCCGAGGCTGTCAGGCCGCAACGCATTTCGTGCGCAGCAGTCCATGATCCAGCTCTGGGCGGCGAGGCCTGCCTTGCGTGAAGCCGCTAGCATCTCGTTCTCGGGGCCAAAGCTGTCGAACACGAACGTGCTCCAGGCCAAGAGCTTCTCGCGGCCGTCCGCCCGGATGCCGATCGCATCGGGAAACACCTTCATCGGATAGGCTTCGGCAAGATCGGTGACGGCATCGAAGGTGCCTTTGTTGATCAGCTCCGTGACCTTCTTCTCCGCTTCCTGCTGAAACGTCTCGCGCAGCTTCCTCGCGACACCCGGAGACAGCGTGCGGCCGAGGACCCGCCGGCCCTTGTCGTGGTCGGGCGGATCGATCTGGAGCGTCAGCGGCTTTGGCAGCGCAGGGTTCATCCCGTTGAGCCCGACGCCCTCGCCACTGATGAACGTCTTCCAGTCCTTCAAGGCCGGCTCGACCTCGCCATAGCCCGCCATCGCCCACACGCCGTAACGCTCCAGCGCGAAGACGGGCCCGAGCGCGCGTAGCGCCTCATAGGCAGGATAGGGGTTCAACAGGAAGTCAGGCGCAAACGGGTCGATCTGACTGGAGGCGATGCCGCTCATGGTCAGCTCCGCTTCTAGGGCTTGCTGAGCGGGCACTGGCCATCGCTCTCCGAGCGGAACGCGTCCTCGCCCTTGATGGTGGCGACGACCTTCAGCAGATCCCAGCTTGATTTCGACTCCTCGGGCGACTTGACCTGCAACAGGTAGAGCGGGTGGATCTTGCGTCCGTCCTTGCGGATATAGCCCTTGCCGAACAGCACATCGTCGGTCGGCATCTCCTTCATCGCGGCGACGACGGCCTTGCCATCCTTGGCGCCGCCGGTCTTGTCGACCGCCTTGAGATAGTGAATGACCGAGGCATAGACGCCGGCCTGCATGTCGTTCGGATAGGCCTTCGACGGAATGCGCTCGGCGAAGCGTTTTGCGAAGGCCCGCGTGCCGTCGTTCAGATCCCAGTAGAACGGATTCATGATCTGCGCGCCTTGCGCAAACTTCAGGCCAAGCGCGGGAAGCCCGTTCATGCCCAGGATCAATCCGACCAGCTTGTGGTCCTTGGTCAGCCCGAACTCGGCGGCCTGCTTCATCGACGTGATGGTGTCGTCACCGGCATTGGCGAAGCCGACGACGTTCGCGCCCGAAGCCTGGGCCTGCAGCAGGAAAGAGGCGTAGTCCGCCGTTCCCAAGGGATGCCGTACGCTGCCGAGTACCTCGCCGCCGGCCGCTTTCACGGCTTCCGCGGCCTGCTTTTCCAGATCATGACCGAAGGCGTAGTCGGCGGTGATGAAGAACCATTTCTTGCCGCCCTGCTGCACGATCGCCTTGCCGAGACCGCGGCCGTAAGAATAGGTGTCGTAGGTCCAGTGCACCGTGTTCGGCGTGCACTTTTCACCGGTCAGAAGCACCGTCCCGGCGCCGGATCCGACGAACACCTTGTTCTTCTCGGCGCTCATGCCGGCGACAGCGAGCGCGATCGAGGAATTCGGAAGGTCGAAGATCGCATCGACGCTCTCGTTCTCGTACCAGCGCCGAGCGATGCCGATCCCGATGTCGGTCTTGTTCTGGTGATCGGCCGCGACGACCTCGACCACCTTGCCCGCGGCTTTTCCGCCATAGTCTTCGACGGCCATCTTGGCGGCGACGACCGAGCCGATGCCCTGGTAGCTCGCGAACGGGCCCGACTGGTCGTTCAGGATGCCGATCTTCACGACCTCCTGTGCGAAGGCCGGCGCCGCGGTCAGGGTTGCGGCCAAGATGCACAATTTATGCAGGAATTTGCTGTTCATTGGATCCCTCCCATGGGCGGTCTTGGTGCCGCTGAATAATAGTTATATTTTATAGCTATTTTTGAGAGTGTCAATTCGGCCGTCCCTAGGATTGAGAATCATGAGCTCGAAGCCTCTAAGACCCGGAGCCAAATCCACTCCGCAAAAGTCCGCTCCGCAGACGGAGAAATCGCTGGACCTGCGCGCGCTGCAGCGCACCCCCGGCTTCATGCTGCGCCTGGCGCAGTTGAAGTTCTTCGAAGGCTTCTACGAGGAGTTCGCCGCCTTGGGCCTGACGCCCGCGACCTATGCGATCTTCGCCGTCATTCGCGACAATCCCGGCGTGCCGCCAAGCAGCCTCGCCAGCCTGCTCCGGCTGCGGCTGCCGAACCTGATCAAGATCCTGAACGAGCTGGAATCGTCCGGCTTTATCAAGCGCAACCGCTCGAAGTCCGATCGGCGCGCCGTCGAGCTCATGCTGACGCCGAAGGGGACAAAGCTCATTGCGGAGGGCGCAAGGCTGACGGAGCCCTATAATCGGAAGATGCTGGCGCCGCTCAGCGAGGCCGAGCAGCGCACGCTGCTCGAATTGCTGAACCGGATGCTGCCATTTTAGCCGTTCGCGAGCGAGGACTGAGGCCAATCGTCGCAAAGTCCGGTCGCGCCGCCAAGCGTGCGGTGAGAGTTCGCGCCCGGAAGAGATGGAGGCCGGTTCCGTGCCCCAAATTCCACCCAATCGGCCGTCACTAAGCCCGCGGGGGAGGTGATCGCCTCCCGTCGTGGGACTGCTGGATTGATGATTGATTTGAGGCGACTAGTCGCGCTGGCAGCCGTTGCGCTGCTCGCCCTGAGCCCCGGCATGGCCGCCGCCTCACCTGCCAAGTCCAAGGCCACCGCGGCCGCACCCGCAGCGCCGCCGCCTCCACCGTTCGAGCCGTTGCCGCCGCCGAACGTCTACCTGTTCCGCGGCGCCATGGGCCCGATCTTCTCGACTGGCATGGACCGGCTCGGCGAGAAGCTGACACAGGCCGGCTTTTCCGCCGATGTCTATGAATTCAC
The DNA here is from genome assembly GCF_014198295.1 of Bradyrhizobium sp. CIR18. Classification (NCBI taxonomy): domain Bacteria; kingdom Pseudomonadati; phylum Pseudomonadota; class Alphaproteobacteria; order Hyphomicrobiales; family Nitrobacteraceae; genus Bradyrhizobium; species Bradyrhizobium sp. CIR18. The sequence continues at coordinate 248,012 of NZ_JACIHF010000002.1, forward strand.
CCTCTGCCGGTTCATCGGCAACCGCGTCATCGCCAGCTACAAGGAGAAGGCGGCGCCGATCGTGCTGATCGGGCACTCCATGGGTGGTCTGTGCTCGATCGTCATCTCCGAGATGGCGGCCAAGGAGAGCATCCCGATCAGCCTCGTCATCGCCATCGATCCCGCGCATGCGACCGGCGACGTGCCGCTCAATGTCGAGCGCTTCATCAACATCTTCCTGTCCGACAGCGTGCTCGGCGGCGGCGACGTCGTCGCGGTCCCCGGCTTTCGCGGCCATTATGCGAGCTACGACCTGAAGGAAAACGCGCGCGTCTCGCACATCAACATCGAGAAGTCCGACGACATCCATCGCCAGATCGTCGAGATGGTGACGCAACTGCCGCGCATTCCGCCGCAGACCCAGGGCGATGCCGTGCCGCTGCGCTACCTCGTCCCCGCGGACACCTTGGTCGAGTTATGGGACAGCGGCGTGCGGGTGCCGGTGCGCCGCGGCGACACCATGGAGAGCATCGCCGCCGCCAATCGCGTGCCGCTGTGGACGCTCGCGCAGAGCAACTCGCTTGCAGAGAACGCGCAGCTCACGCCGGGCCAGACCATCATCGTGCCCCGGCATCTGACACCGCCCGAGCCCACGGCCGCGATGGCGACACCGCCGCCGGCTCCAACGAAGCGGAAGTAGGGCTCGTTATCTTGCCGCAGAGGACGGTGCGCTCCCTCTCCCGCTTGCGGGCGCTTGCGGGGGAGGGGGTCTCTCCACGATCGAGAACCCCCGAGAGGAGAGAGCCCCCACCCGCCGCGCTCTGGCGCGCAATTGCGCTGCCGAGCGCGTCGACCTCCTCCGCAAGCGGGAGAGGTGCAGCGAGTGCTGGGCGACACTCGATCCGATAAGGCTACACATTCGACCCGTTGATCGCGTCGATCACGGCGTCCGTCACTTCCTTCGTCGTCGCCTTGCCGCCGACGTCAGGCGTCAGCACGCCCGCCGCGCAGACGCGCTCGACGGCCGCCATCAGCCTTGCAGCGGCGTCCTTCTCGCCGAGATGCTCAAGCATCTGCGCGCCGGTCCAGAACGTCGCGACCGGATTGGCGATGCCCTTGCCGGTGATGTCGAAGGCCGAGCCGTGGATCGGCTCGAACATCGAGGGGAAGCGGCGCTGCGGATCGATGTTGCCGGTCGGCGCCACGCCGAGGCTTCCCGCCAGCGCGCCGGCGAGGTCGGACAGGATGTCGGCATGGAGATTGGTCGCGACGATGGTGTCGAGGCTTTTCGGATGCAGCGTCATACGCACCGTCATGGCATCGACCAGCATCTTGTCCCAGCTGACGTCGGGGAATTCGCCGGCGACCTCGGCCGCGATCTCATCCCACATTACCATGCCGTGGCGCTGCGCGTTCGACTTGGTCACGACTGTCAGGAATTTGCGCGGGCGCGACTGTGCGAGCTGGAACGCGTAGCGCATGATCCTGGTGACGCCAACGCGGGTGAAGACGGCGACTTCGGTGCCGACTTCTTCCGGCAGGCCCTTGTGGGCGCGGCCGCCCATGCCGGCATACTCGCCTTCCGAATTCTCGCGCACGATCACCCAGTCGAGGTCGCCGACACCGACATTGCGCAGCGGCGAGGCGACGCCGGGCAGAATCTTTGTCGGGCGCACATTGGCGTATTGGTCAAAGCCCTGGCAGATCGGCAGCCGCAGGCCCCACAGCGTGATGTGGTCGGGCACATCGGGCGCGCCGACCGCACCGAAATAGATCGCGTCGAACTTCTTCAGTTCGGTGAGGCCGTCGGCCGGCATCATCACGCCGTGTTTCTTGTAATAGTCCGAGCCCCAGTCGAACGTCTTGACGTTGAAGGCGAGGTCGCCGCTGCGCTTTGCCAGCGCCTCCAGCACGCGGACGCCGGCCGAGATCACCTCGGGGCCGATGCCGTCGGCGGGGATTGCTGCGATCGAATGGGTGCGCATGAGAATGCTCCGTGAGAGAGATCGGGCCGGCAGGCTGGCTGCGTCGTCGGCGAATCTAGACGGGAGTGCAGGACGGACTCAATTGGCGCTGGTTTATACAAAAAAATGATATAATCCTCGCGAGACGAGAGGACCCGGGATGGAATTGCATCAGTTGCGATGCTTCGTGGCGGCGGCCGAGCAGTTGCATTTCGGCCGCGCGGCGCAGCAACTCCAGATGCTGCCTTCCGCGCTGGGCCGCCAGATCAGGCTGCTGGAGGAGGATCTGGGCACGCGGCTGTTCGCGCGGACGACGCGTGCGGTGTCGCTCACCGAGGACGGCACGACGTTGCTGCGCGATGCCCGCGCCATCCTCGCCAAGGTCGAGGCGGTCGAGAGCAACTTGCGCAACCGCTCGCGCGCCGGCGCTGCCCGGCGGCTGCGGATCGGTGCCATCGACAGCGCCGCCGCCGGGCTGCTGCCGCCGCTCTTGCGCGACTTCCGCGCCAAGCATCCTGATATCGCGGTACAGATCCTGGAGGACAAGACGGTCCGGCTGCTGCCGAAGATCCTGACGGGTGCGCTCGATCTCGCCTTCGTCCGCCCGCCCGGCCGCGCGGACAAGCGGCTCGAATTCCGCGATCTGCTCCATGAGACCGCGATCGTGGCCTTCCCGCAGCAGCATGCGCTGGCCCGGCGCAAGTCGATCACGCTGGCCGACATCGCCGACGAGGCGATGCTGGTACCGGACCGCCGCTCGCGGCCGCACAGCCACGACCTCACGGTGAAGCTGTTCGATCAGGCCGGAATGACGCCGCGCATCGTCCAGGTCGCCGACGAGAAGCAGACCATCATCAACCTGGTGGCGACGAAGCTCGGGGTTGCGATCGTGCCGCGCTGGACGATGCGGATGGCGGTGTCGGGCGTGCGCTTCGTGCCGCTGCGGCCAAGGCAGAGCGGGTCGGTCGGCCGGCTGCCGCTCGCCGCCGCGTGGCTGCGCGGCTCGCGCGATCCGGCTCGCGATGCCATGCTGGCGGTGCTCGAGGCGCGCCTGCGCAGCTATGCGCGGGAGGCGTGAGGGGCTAAGACCTGTGCTAGGTGAAAAGGTGGATGCTATGACTGAACAAAAAGCGTCGGGCGAATTGCGAGTCGGCATCGCAGGCTTGGGCTCGATCGGCACCAAGATCGCCACCGCGCTCGATCAAGGCATCGAGGGGCTGGCGTTGTCGGCTGTCGCGGTGCGCGATCCCGCCAAGCATCAAGCTTTCATTGGCGGCCTACGTCGCCCGCCGCGGGTGCTGCCGATCGACCAACTCGGCGAGGCCGCCGATATCGTGGTCGAGTGCGCGCCGAGCCATCATCTGCGCTCCATCGTCGAGCCCGCGGTGAAGCGCGGCAAAGCTGCCGTTGTCGTCAGCGTCGGCGGGTTGCTCGACAATTTCGATCTCGTCGATCTCGCGCGTGCCAATGGCGGCCGCATCATCGTGCCGACCGGCGCGCTGATCGGGCTCGATGCCGTCAACGCCGCCGCAATCGGCACCATACATTCCGTGAAGATGGTGACGCGCAAGCCGATCGACGGACTGAAGGGCGCGCCGTTCATCGTTCAGAACAACATCGACATCGACAATCTGCGCGAGCCACTCAAGCTGTTCGAGGGCAGCGCGCGCGAAGCGGCCAAGGGCTTTCCAGCGAACGTCAATGTCGCCGTTGCGTTGTCGCTGGCGGGCATCGGGCCTGATCGTACCGAGATCCAGGTTTGGGCTGATCCAACCGTGACGCGCAACGTTCACCGCATCGAGGTCGAGGCGGATTCGGCGCGGTTCTCGATGGGCATCGAGAACATCCCGTCCGAGAATCCCAAGACCGGTCTGATCACCGCGCTGTCCGTGATTGCGCTGCTGCGCAAGCAGCGCGCCACGCTGTGTGTGGGGACGTGAGCGATCGAAGCGCTCCATCACCGTCATCCTGAGGTGCTTGCTCTGGGACGCGAATGCGGCGCAGAGCAAGCCTCGAAGGACGACGGCCCGGCTGCATCTCGGCCGTTCATCCTTCGAGGCTCCCGGCGCGATGCTGCGCATCGCGCCACTCGCGCCTCAGGATGACGGGACGCCTATGCGAGCGCCCGTGTCGCCTGGCTACCTTATGCCCCCGTGACGCGCCAGATCACGTTGCCGACGTCGTCGGCCATCAGCAGCGATTTCTTGTCGGGGCCGATCACGACGCCGACCGGGCGGCCGTAGGATTCCTTCTCGTCCGGGGACAGGAAGCCCGACAGGATGTCGCGACCGGGACCGGACGGCTTGCCGTTCTCGAACGGAATGAACACCAGCTTGTAGCCGGACAGCTTGCTGCGATTCCACGAGCCGTGCTGGCCGATCACCATGCCGTCGGGGAAGCCCGGCAGCGTGCCCGCGGGCATCCAGCACAGGCCGAGCGAGGCGGTGTGGCCGCCGAGCGCGTAGTCCGGTTGAAGCGCCTTGGCGACCATCGCAGGATCCTGGGGCACGCGGTCGTCCACCGTCTTGCCCCAATAGCAATAGGGCCAGCCGTAGAAGCCGCCGTCGCGCACCGACGTCAAATAATCCGGCGGCGTCTCGTCGCCGAGCCCGTCGCGCTCGTTGACCACGGTCCAGAGCACACCCGTATTTGGCTCCCAAGCCAGCCCGACCGGGTTGCGCAGGCCCGCGCCGAAAATGCGGTGCGTGCCGGCAACGAGGTCGAGCTCGTAGACCGCAGCGCGGCCTTCCTCGACCTCCATGCCCATCTCGGCGATGTTGCTGAGCGAGCCGACGCCGGCATAGAGCTTCTTGCCGTCGGGGCTTGCCAAAAGACTGCGGGTCCAGTGTCCGCTTGGCTTGAACGTCGTGAGCCGCTTGCCCGGCGCGGTGATGCGGTCGGCATTGGCGACGTAAGGGAAAGCCATCACGCCGTCGGTATTGCCGACATAGAAGGTGTCGCCGACCAGCGCCATGCCAAACGGCTGGCTGAGATTTTCCATGAAGGCGCCGCGTTGCTCGGCGACGCCGTCGCCGTCCTTGTCCCGCAGCAGCGTGATGCGGTCGGCGGACACGCCGAGCGCTGCGGCGCGCCGCATCGTTGCCTGCATCGCGTAGTGAAACACGCTGCGCGGCGCGCCAGCGATCTGCGTCGCCTCCGCGATCAGCACGTCGCCATTGGGCAGCACCTCGATCCAGCGCGGATGGTCGAGCTCGGTCGCGAACGCGTTGACCTTGAGCCCGGGCGCGACGGTCGGCTTCTGGCCCTCGCTCCAGCCGCGCGCGGTCGGCATCTTCAAAGTCGGGATCGCGCCTTGCGGCTTCGCCTCGGGAATGGCGGGCTTCTCTCCCCAGGCCGGCGCAGGCACGGTGCCCGACAGCTTCCGCCATTGCAGCGCGATGCCGCCGAGGAGCGCAACGAACTGCGCAAAGACGCTGGAGAAGGTCATGAGAGGGCCCCTGTTTGCGCGCGCATCCAACTGGCTGACGGGGCAGACGTCAACCTGTGGGGGACGCCGGCCGGGCCTATTCCCGTGGAATGGCAGCCGATCGATTTTGCATGGGACGAACGCCGATGGCCTTTGCCCGGAGATCAGCGAGAGATTTGCCGCTCCAGCCGCCGTGCTGCGCGAAAATCGTCGAGGTGATGCATGTTCGGCACCAGCGCTGCCTCCTTGGACAGCAGGTGATAGATCCGCGCCACCGTGCGCTGCTTCTGCTTCGGCCGCCCACGCGGCAGCGCCCGCGCCTTGCGGACGGCGGCGATCGCGTGCTCGCGGAAATAGTCGTAGGCGTCCGACATGGCTCGATGCTCGCGCAGGTGGCAGCTGTCGAGGGATAACGGGCTTGGAGAGGGGCGGTTCCTGGTTGAATGCTCCGAGTTGCGCCATTCCGTTCCCATCATCCTGAGGTGCGACCCATGCGGCGCAACGCGCCGCATGGGAGCCTCGAAGGATGGAGGGCCCGGATGCATTGGCGGCCGTGCATCCTTCGAGGCTCGGCTTACGATGCATTCGCATCGCAAACCTCGTACCTCAGGATGACGGGACCAACAGCAGTCTTAGGCGGAGAAAATAGTAGGAAGCTGCTACGCGCTCACCGCGGCGACAGGAACGGGATGATCATCGGCACGCGGCGGCAATAGGCGCCGTAGGCGTCCTCGCCGAGCTCCTTCGACAGAAACACCTCCTCCATCCGGCCCTTCTGCCACATGCCGAGCGAGATCAGAATCGCGCCGAGGATCGTCGTTACGAGGCCGATTGCGATGCCGGTGACGAGCATGCCGAAGATCAAGCCGGTGTAGATCGGGTGACGCACGATGCCGTAAGGGCCGGTGTCGATAACGCGGTGATCTTCTTTGTGGGTGATGGTGTTCGACCAGAATTTTCCGAGATGCAGTCGGCCCCACCAGGCGAAAGCGATGCCGGCGGCCGAGAGGACCGCGGCGATGTAGATGCCGGTGTTGCCGAGCACCCAAAGCGGCTTCCAGCCCAGCAGCTGTGCAACCCACGGCGTGTACAGGATGCCGCCGACCAGGATCGGCAGACGATAGCGCTGCGACTCCAGCGTCATGACCTGCTTCTTGGTCCGCCCCTGCCAGAACGAGGCGCCGACCCAGCTGGCGAGAAAGGCGAGCCAGACCAGGGCCAGGAGTTCGGTCGGCCAGGCCGTGGTCCAGCCACCCCAGGCGACCGAGAGAAGCTTGCTGAAATCGAAGGACATGAAGGTTCTTTGCGTTGGGCGGCGGCTTTAGCTCGCGCGCGAGGAGAGCGCGTGATGCTTGATGGCGCCGGAGGGCTGCTGGCCGTTGCGGGCGAGCAGATGGGTGATGGTTTCGCGCAGCACCGGCTCGATCGGACGCGGCGCGTAGCCGAGCTCGGTGCGCGCCTTGCCGATCGAGAGGTCGCTTGCGGCGAGCGCAATGCGCACGCCCTCGGCGGTGCCGTTGGGCGGCCGGCGCGTGACACGATCGGCGAGGTATTCGAGCATGATGCCCGAGAGCTCGGCGATCTTGCCGGGCACGACGACCGGGAACTGCCGGCGGCCGCTCATCGCCGACATCATCCGCAGGATGTTGCCGAGCGGGACGCAGTCGCCGCCGAGGATGTAGCGCTGGCCGATGCGGCCGCGCTCCATGGTCAGCACGAGGCCCATGGCCACGTCGCGGACGTCGACGAGGTTGACCAGGAAGTTGAGATGCGGCTGCACCTTCTTCTGCAGGAAGTACCACAGCATCGCCGTCGGCGGCGTCAGATTGTGGTCGGCCGCGCCGATCGGCATGGTCGGCGTGCCGATCACGAGTGGAAAGCCGCTGGCCGCCGCCTTCGCGGCATGATGCTCGGCGAGCGACTTCGAGCGCGTATAGGCGCCCGGCATCGCGTCGGCCGGCTGTAGCGCCTCTTCGGCGGCAGCGCCCTTGAGGTCGGAATAGGGGAACAGGATCGATTCCGTCGAGCAGTGCAGGAAGCGCGATACGCCGCGCTTCATTGCGGCCGCGAGCACGATTTCGGTGCCGCGACAGTTGACGTCGTGAAAGTCCTGCTTGTTGGCGACCCACATGCCGGGCAGGCCGGCGAGGTGATAGACCTGATCGACCCCGGCGATCGCAGCATCGACCGCGGCGCCGTCGAGCACCGAGCCGTGGACATATTCAACATCCGCGTTCGCCGCGGCCGGCGCGCGGACATCGAGAACGCGCACCCGCTGCCCACGGGCGCGGAGCGCTTCGACTAGGTGATGTCCGATGAAGCCACTGCCACCGGTAACCAGTACGAGAGCCATGCAGAAGGTTGCTGTTTCGCGTCTAGAGCTATCGGGTTGAAAGGGAATTGGTCGGAAGAGGCGCCAGAATCGCGGCAAGGTCGCGACGGAAGCCCAATGCAATGAATAATTTTGCCATCACGAACATCGGTCCAAGCAAAAGATGCGAAGGAAAAGTGAACAACGAGGCTTCGCGGCCCTCAAAAACCTTGTGGCCGATGGCCTGCGCGGCGAGGCCGAGCGCCACCAGCACGGCGAAAATCGCCCACATCGTCGCGGTGCTGACTTGCGCCGCAACGGTCGTCGCAACCGAAAACAGCACGATCGAGACCGCCAGAATGCCGATCCCGAGCGCCACGTCGAGCAGCAGCCAGTACATCAGGACCGGCAAGGCCAGGATCACGGCGAGGCTGACATCGAAACCGAGCAGCGGCAGCCTGACCAGCGTCAGCGGCATCACGGCGCCGGTGAACAACAGGAGAATACCAACCACATGCATCGCCGTGTTCCGGGGGTCGCGATGGTACTCGACATAAACGGCAAGTTGGCGCTGAAAATAGCCACCCATTTCGGTCTCATGCAGCACGGGGTCGGGGAAGGGCGAACAGAGGCTATAGCACTGGACCGGGCGGTGCACAAACCGGGGTTTTTGTCGCGTGAAACCGTATTTGTGCGCCCCGGACAGGCAACAAAACGATCAGGACTTCAAAGGGTTCCGTCGGGTGCGAAGCTGCGCTCGCTCAGCGCTTCTTGGCGGGCTTTTTCGCCGCAGGCGCAGGTGCCGCAGCCGTATGAGGCGCGTCCTCCGGCAGCTTGGCATAGGTCAGGATTTGCAACTGGCCGTTGACGGCCGAGGTCGGCCTCGCCCGGTCGAGAAACTGCTCCTCACCGAGACCGATCGGATGCAGCCGCTTGGTCGAGATCTTGAACGTGTTCACCAGCACGTCGCGGATCGCGTCGGCGCGGCGCTGGCTCAGGATCGCGTTGGCCTCGCGCGTCTTCGAGTTGGATTCGACGTGGCCGACGATCAGGAACGTGTAGGGCAGCAGCGAGGAATGAACCAGCGCGTCCGCGATGCGGCCGACGGTCTGGTAGGACGCCGGCTGGATGATCGGCGTGTCGGCATCGAACTGGATCTGCGCATTGAAGGCGGGCAGCTTGGCGAGATCAGGTGCGATCAGCGGCCGGTTCACCGGACCGGGATCGTTCTTGATCCTGGTCTTGGCGCGCTCCATCACCTGCTGCTTCAGCGCGGGAAGGTCGACCTCGGCGGCTTCTTCGAAATGGTTGAGCTTGCCGACGATGTCGTCGCGGGTCGGTGCCACCGTCTGGGCGACGGCCGTGCCCGCGAGCAAAGCGAGACCGAGCGCGACCGCGGTTCCGGCAATGAAGAGCCTGCTCGCGCGCATCAGCGGTACCCCGCGTCGTCGACGGCCTTCAGGCAGTTGTTGCTGATGCCCTTGGGCGTCGAAACCAGGCAGGGGATCGACTTGCTGGTCTCCTTGGTCGAGCCGCCGCAGACCTTGACGATCTCGCGCTGGCAGGCGTTCGCCACCGTGACGCGCGCGGCGACGCGCTTCTGGATGGCATCGAACGCGCCGAGATAGTCGCTCGCGCATTGCTGGGACAGCACGTCGCGGTTGCGCGACAGGCACTCCTTCAGGCGGGTCGAATCCGGATTGACGCCGCGGCAATTGGCGACGATTTCGGCGCCGCAGCTTTTGGCCAGCAGCCCGATCGAATCGCCAAAGCTCATGGTCTCCGCCGCCGCAAGCGACGGCATCCCCAATGCCAGCAAGATCAGTGTGATGGAGCCCCGGACCATGGCTGCATCTGATACGGGGAAGTTCGGGCGGGTCAAGGGCTGTTCGGACGAGAACTGTCGAAGGCGAGGGGAGTGCGGCGAACAGTCCTCACTCCGCGGCGTCTTCGCGGGGCGGCCATTCGATCAGGGCGACCGTGTGTTTCCCGAGGTCGTCGGCGAACTCAGGGTCGGCCTTGAGCTCGTCCAATGTTCTGGGCGGGGGAAGCTGCCGTCCGTCCGCGATCAGCTCCTGCGCATAGAACGCCAGTGCCTCGGGTGCACTCTCCAGGGCCTCGTCGACGTCATCACCGCCGGAAATGCACCCGGGCAGGTCGGGAAACCACAGGCTGACAGCGTCCGGATCGGTGTCCTCGATGATGGCGACATACTGAGCCATATCGCGCGCTTACGCCCGCTGCACGAAGCTGTCTACGACCTTCTTCTCGCCGGCCTTGTCGAAGGCGATGGTGAGCTTGTTGCCGTCGATCTTGGCGACGCGCCCGTAGCCGAACTTCTGGTGGAAGACGCGGTCTCCGAGCGAAAATTCGGACGTCGTGCCGGTCGATTTGGCGACCAGCTCGCCTTCGATCGTCAGGGGGCCACGACGGCGCGAGGAGAAGCTGCCGAAATCGGGGCCGGACGACGAGGAGGATGAGAACGTCGAAGCCTCTTCCTCGAAGCCGCCGCCACCGCCACCGCCGCTGCGCCCGCCGCCGCGGTTGCGATTGGCTTGCGCGCGCTGCCAGCCCGGCGTCGAATAGGTGGAGCCGAACGCCTCCATGTCGTCGAAGCGTGAGGCGCCGTAACCGCCGGTGCCGCCCCAGGCCGAGCCGCCCTTGGATTCGGTGATCTCGACATTGGCCGCCGGCAGTTCGTCGAGGAAGCGCGACGGGATCGTGGTCGACCAGGTGCCATGGATCCGCCGGTTGGTCGCGAAATAGATCATGGCGCGGCGGCGGGCACGGGTCAGGCCGACATGGCCGAGCCGGCGTTCTTCCTCGAGGCCGGCGCGGCCCTGTTCGTCCAGCGTGCGCTGGCTCGGAAACAGGCCTTCCTCCCAGCCCGGCAGGAACACGTTGTCGAATTCAAGCCCCTTGGCCGAGTGCAACGTCATCAGCGACACCGCGTCGTCCTCGGCGCCGCCGTCGCGGTCCATCACCAGCGAGATGTGTTCGAGGAACCCTTGCAGGTTCTCGAACTCCTCCATCGAGCGCACCAGCTCTTTCAGGTTCTCAAGCCGGCCCGCGGCGTCCGCCGAACGGTCCTTCTGCCACATCTCGGTATAGCCGCTCTCGTCGAACACGATCTGGGCGAGATCGGTGTGCGCGGTAACCTCGCGCTGGGCGCGCCAGCGGTCGAACTGGGCGACGACCTCGCGAAGCGAGCCGCGCGCCTTCGGCTTCAGCTCGTCGGTTTCGACCACCGCGCGGGCCGCCTCGAACAAGGGAATGCGGCGCTTGCGAGCGTGGTCGTGCAGCATCTGCACGGTGGCATCGCCAAGGCCGCGCTTGGGCACATTGACGATGCGCTCGAAGGCGAGGTCGTCGGCCGGCGAGTTGATGACGCGCAGGTAAGCCAGCGCGTCGCGGATTTCGGCGCGCTCGTAGAAGCGTGGGCCGCCGATGACGCGATAGGGCAGGCCGAGCGTGACGAAGCGGTCTTCGAATTCGCGCATCTGATAGGAGGCGCGCACCAGGATCGCGACCTCGTTGAGCTTTTCGCCGCGGCGCTGGATCTGCTCGATCTCCTCGCCGATGCCGCGGGCTTCCTCTTCCGAATCCCACGAGCCCGTGACCGTGACCTTCTCGCCGTCCTGGTCCTCGGTGCGCAGCGTCTTGCCGAGCCGGCCTTCGTTGTGCGCGATCAGATGGGATGCAGCGGCGAGGATGTGGCCGGTCGAGCGATAGTTGCGCTCCAGGCGAATGACCTTGGCGCCGGGAAAATCGTGGTCGAAGCGCAGGATGTTGTCGACCTCGGCGCCGCGCCAGCCATAGATCGACTGGTCGTCGTCGCCGACGCAGCAGATGTTTTTGGTCTTCTCCTTCTCCCCGCTCATGTCCGCCGAAGCCTTGGCGAAGGCGGATGCGGGGTCGTGACGAGCTTCGCTCGCACTGAGAAGGTCGGGATGAGGGGGAGTCTCCACGAGCTCGGTGCTCGGAGAGTCCCCCTCACCCGCATCGCTGCGCGATGCGACCTCTCCCCGCGGGCGGGGAGAGGTGAAGGAAGGCGCCTGCGACAGCAGCCGCAGCCACAGATACTGCGCGACGTTGGTGTCCTGATATTCGTCGACCAGGATATATTTGAAACGCTGCTGGTACTGCCTGAGGATATCCGGGTGCTCGCGGAAGATGCGGATGTTCTCCAGCAACAGATCGCCGAAATCGGCCGCGTTCAGAATCTTCAGCCGCTCCTGATAGCTTGCATAGAGCTTGCCGCCTTTGCCGTTGGCGAACATGGCGGCTTCGCCGGAGGGTACCTGCGAGGGCATCAGGCCGCGGTTCTTCCAGCCGTCGATCAGGCCGGCGAGCATGCGCGCCGGCCAGCGCTTGTCGTCGATGTTCTCGGCCTGCAGCAACTGTTTCAGCAGCCGCACCTGGTCGTCGACATCGAGCACGGTGAAGTTCGACTTGAGCTGCGCCAGCTCGGCATGGACACGCAGGATGCGGCCGCCGATGGAGTGGAAGGTGCCGAGCCACGGCATGCCCTCGACGGCGTGCCCGAGCATCTGGCCGAGCCGGTGCTTCATCTCGCGCGCGGCCTTGTTGGTGAAGGTCACCGACAGAATCTCGGCGGGGCGGGCGCGGCCCTGGCTCAGGATGTGGGCGATACGCGTCGTCAGCACGCGCGTCTTGCCGGTGCCGGCGCCGGCCAGCACCAGGACCGGGCCGTCCAGCGTCTCCACCGCCTCGCGCTGCTCCGGATTGAGCCCGGACAGATATTTCGGGCCCACCGAGGCGCGCGCACGCGCGGCGATGCCGCCGGCTGCGGGCTGGTGGTCGGGGACGTTCTGGGACGTGATCTTGCTCGGCTCGGTCATGCGAATCATGGGCCCCACGATGGCACCGCGGGGTGGCGGAAGGGAGCCTTCTAACAGGGATTGGTGCCTATATGGGGCGGCGGAACGAGGTTTTCCACGTGCGGGGCACGTCAATTTGTTCCAGCGGTCCTCGCGAATTTCCACCCTGTCCGGGCCGGAACCATCGTTCCCGCCTCGAGATTGTCTGGACAGGTGGCGCGGCCAGCCGCGCCAGACGCAGACAGACATCAAGACGAGGGTTTGACCATGCTTGGCTGGGTTGTGACGTTTCTGGTTATCGCACTGATCGCCGGCATCCTGGGCTTCGGCGGCATCGCCGGCGCTTCGATTGAGATCGCCAAGATCATCTTCTTCATCGCGGTCGTTCTGTTCCTGGTCTCGGCCGTGGTCGGCCTGGCCCGCGGCCGCAACAGAGTATAGCGCTCACCGCTTCGAGGGCATCGCCACGTTCCGGCCGATGCCCTCGGGGCGCGAGACCGCGCTGTGGGCCTTTGTGACCGCAGCGATGCGCTCGCTTATATCCGGTGGAAATGGCGCGACGCGCCGCGCATTCATGTCCATGTGAAGCGACATGTTCTCGGACGTCGCCGACAGCCAGCCCTCGGTTGCGTGCCGCATCTCCTCGAACGTGTGCAGCCGCTTGTCGTCGGCCTCCAGCAGCCAGACCAGGATCTGCACGGGATCGCCGAGGTGGATTTCGCGCAAGTAACGCACATGGCATTCGGCAGTGAAAGTCGAGCCGCCTCGCTCCTTCATGTAGGTCGGCCCGATGCCGAGCTCGGCCCAGAGCTGGTCGATCGCGCGGTCGAACATCACGTTGTAATAGGCCATGTTGAGATGGCCGTTATAGTCGATCCATTGCGGCTCGATCTGCATGATCGAGGCGCGGAACGGCTCGGCTTTAGGCGCTGAGGCGGCAGTCTCCGGCATGTTTCCTTCCAGCTATGCGTCCGGTCGCTTGACTTGACCGGTTTTATATCCTTTGCCACGGTTCTTCTGTCGGGAGGAATGTCCGTGGGTACCACCATCACCAATAATCCGCCGCGGCCGGAGCCGAAAGCCCTCGCGAGCGCGCTGGAGCAGCTTGCCGCACGCTTCGGCAACCGTCTCATCACCTCGCAGGCCGTGCGCGAGCAGCATGGCCATACCACCACCTGGATCCCGAACCAGCCGCCGGATGGCGTGGTGATGGCGCAGGAGACCGCCGACATCCAGGACGTGGTGCGGATCTGCGCCAAGAACCGCGTCCCGGTCATTCCTTTCGGCACCGGCACCTCGCTCGAGGGCCAGGTCAACGCGCCGGCCGGCGGTATCTCGATCGACCTGCGCGACATGAACAAGGTGCTGGCGGTGCATGCCGAGGACCTCGATTGCGTGATCCAGCCCGGCGTGACCCGCAAGGCGCTGAACGAGCATCTGCGCGACCAGGGCCTGTTCTTCCCGATCGATCCCGGCGCGGACGCCTCGCTCGGCGGCATGGCCTCGACCCGCGCTTCCGGTACCAATGCGGTGCGCTACGGCACCATCCGCGAGAGCGTGCTGGCGCTGAAGGTGGTGCGCGGCGACGGCGAGATCATCACCACGGGCACGCGCGCCAAGAAATCGTCCGCCGGCTACGACCTCACCCATCTGTTCGTCGGCGCCGAAGGCACGCTCGGCATCATCTCGGAATTGACCATCCGCCTGCGCGGCATCCCCGAGACGATCGCGGCCGGTGCGGTGTCGTTCGAGACCGTGCACGGGGCCTGTCAGGCCGTCATCCTGGCGATCCAGACCGGCATTCCCGTGGCGCGCATCGAGCTGCTCAACGCCGCGCAGGTGCAGGCCTGCAACGCCTATTCGAAGCTGACGCTGCCGGAGACGCCGCTGCTGCTGATGGAATTCCACGGCAGCGAGATCGAGGTTGCTGAGCAGTCCAAGGCGTTCGGCGAGATCGCCAGGGATTGCGGCGGCGGCGAATTCTCCTGGACCACCAAGCCGGAGGATCGCACCAAGCTGTGGCAGGCGCGGCACGATGCCTATTGGTCCGTGAAGGCGCTGCGGCCTGGCGACAGCATCGGCGTGGTCGCGACCGACGTCTGCGTGCCGATCTCGCGGCTCGCCGATTGCGTCAGCGAGACCGAGGAAGATCTCAGGCGGCTCAACCTGCTGTCGCCGATCGTCGGCCATGTCGGCGACGGCAATTTCCACTGCTCGCTGGTCTGCGACACCAACGATGCCGCCGAGATGGCGCGCGGCGAGGAGTTCATGCATCGCCTGGTCGAGCGCGCGCAGGCGATGGACGGCACCTGCACCGGCGAGCACGGCATCGGCCAGGGCAAGCAGAAATACCTCCAGGCCGAGCTCGGCCCCGAGGCGCTCGATGCGATGCGGGCGCTGAAGAAGGCGCTCGATCCGCTCAACATTTTCAATCCCGGCAAGATTGTGCCGGAGGCGTAGGCCTTCGGCACAACAAAGCCGCCGCAAGGCCGATGCCGCCCACCCGGCCGGGCGGGAACTTTCGGCAATCCTGTCGGTTCCAATTCCCGCCAAGTTCCGATGCCTCAATGGCGCGGCTCTGCGGGAGGGTGCGATGGTGCGACCGGTCATTGGAATTGCCGCGATGGCGCTTGCCTGCATGCTGGCGGGCGCGGCTCTGGCCAAGGGCGGCCATGGGGGCGGACATGGCGGTGGCCATGGAGGCGGGCACGGCGGTGGCCATCACGGCGGCGGACATTTCCGCGGCCACGGCGGTGGACATGGGCATGCCGGCGGGCATCATCGCGGCATGCGGTTCACCTCCGGTGCGCGACGCGGCGGGCCCAATTTCGGTCAGATCCGCAATGCGGCGATCCGCCCCGCGAGCTTCCGCAATGCCCTGAACACCAGCGCATTCCGCAACGGCCGGCTGATCAGCAATCCGGCAGCGCGTGCACAGCTCGCGGCAGCGGCCGCATTGGCCGGCTGGAGCGGCGCAAGCAGCGGATGGTGGCAGCATGCGGGCGGCGGCTATGGCTGGGTCGGGCCGCTGTTCTGGCCATTCGCCTATAACGATCTCTACGACTACACGATCTGGGGCGACGGGCTCGGCTTCTGGGGTTACGGCTACCCGGACATCTATGCCGGCATTTTCGGCCCCTATGGCTATGATCGCCTGTCGGCCTATCTGCCGCAGCAGCCGCAGGGACGGCGGCGGGCGCGCAGCGCACCGCTCGATCAGCTCTGCGGCAGTGACCGCCGTGCCATCGCCGGACTACCGATCGATCAGATCGCATCCGCGGTGCAGCCGACGGATGCGCAG
Organism: Bradyrhizobium sp. CIR18; assembly: GCF_014198295.1. NCBI lineage: Bacteria > Pseudomonadati > Pseudomonadota > Alphaproteobacteria > Hyphomicrobiales > Nitrobacteraceae > Bradyrhizobium > Bradyrhizobium sp. CIR18. The sequence goes on from NZ_JACIHF010000002.1 coordinate 263,835, forward strand.
GGCACAGCTCTCGATGCGCTCGGCAATGCCTCGATCGACGCCGCAGCGCTGATCCGCACATCCTGTCCGACGCAGGCCGCAGCGACGGCGCCAGGCCGGCTCGCAGCGATGCAGCAGCGCATCGAGGCGATGCAGAAGGCTGTCGAGCTGGTCCAGCCCGCGCTCGACCAGTTCTATGGCTCGCTGAACGACGAGCAGAAGGCGCGCTTCAATGCGCTCGCCGAGGATCAGGGTCGTGCGACGGCATCGAACAATGCGAGGGAATCGTCGGTGCAGGCTTGCAATGTGGCCGCCGCGTTCGATTGGCCTGCTGCTGCGATCGATGAGAGGCTTCGTCCGAGCGACACCCAGCGCGCGGCGCTGCAGGTGCTCCAGGATACCAGCGCAAAGGTCAGCGCATCGCTCAAGGCGGGCTGCGAGCCCAATGACGTGATGACTCCGCCGGCCCGCATGGCCACAATCCGCAAACGGCTCGATGCGATGCTGGACGGGATCAAGTCGGTGCGCGCGGCGCTCGATGATTTCTATGCCACGCTGAACGACGAGCAGAAGGCGCAGTTCGAGGCGATCGGGCCGCGCCGCACGTCCTGAACGGTGCAAGCCAATAAAGGCCACGGGTGGGGGCAATGAAGTGGTTCGCAAGGCGGCAGCCGGCCGACATCTGGGATGAGCCGATCCAGGGACCGATCGGCGATATCGACGCGGCGGAGCGCATTCGTAACATCTGCGAGGCTGCGAGAGCGGGCGCGGAGGCTGTCGGAGGCTCCGCACCGGCTGATAAGCGCGAACGTGAGCGCTTTGAACGTGCAGCCCGCGTCGCGATGGAGATTGCGATGAAGATCGCGGACGATCTGATGCGTGACGATGCGGTCCGCCGCATCGTCGACCTCTGCGTGAAGGCAAATGATATGAAGACGGCGCAGATCCTGTTTCGCGCGATCCAGGCGGGCTGGATCCGGGAGGCCGTCCAGCACGACTATCCGGCGCTGGCGCAGTAGATCCGGCTCGCGCGTCGGGCGCGAGCCGGATCTATGTCAATGCTGGACAGTCTCAGTATCTGCGGTAGTCGCCGCGATAATGGTCGCCGCCGCCGCGGCCGCCCATTCCCATGCCGATCCCGATTCCGATGCCGATACCCTGCATCACGGCGCCGGGCGGCGGGCCGGGGGGCGGCGCGCGTTCGTAGACCACTTCCTCGGGCGGCGGGCGGCGCTTCGGCGGCGTCTCGACCACCTTGCGCTTGGGCGGGGTGTCGTCGACGCGCTTCTTGATCACGGGCGCGACGCTCGGAGTGACCGGGGTTGCCGGTGTCGTTGGCGTCGAGCACGGGCAGGTCGGGCCCATCGCGACGGCGACCGGGGTCGCTGCGGCGGCGACGGGGACGCCATAATTGCGGTTCTGGACGCGGAGCAGCAGCCGGCGCGCAGTCGCGGCGAGGTCGCTATTGTCCCAATTGGCCAGGTAAGCCTCGAACGAAGCGCGGGTGTTGATCGCGGTTGCGCGCTCCCAGGCCAGCATCTGGCGCCGCCGTTCCAGCACCGTGCGCACGCGCGGCGTGCGGGTGTCCTGCGCGTACAGCTCGATATAGGCCTGATAGGCCTCCACGGTGTCCTCGGTGATCACGAGCTCATACGCGACCATCGCAGGCTTGCCCCGTAATTCCTTGCGCCAGTCCTCGAGGCTGCGCGTGCCCCCGGCGAGCGCCATCGCGTTCGCGCCCGGAAGAGCGGGTGTGCTGCCGCTGCTCTCGCCGAAGAACTTGAAGTCGGTCGTCAGCGAGGAGCTTTCCCAGGGGATCTGTCGGCCGTCGGTCGATTGCGCGACGGCGACGCGGATGCGCTTGAACACTTCCTCGATCGGCAGATTGGGCTGCTTGGCGATGGACAGCGCGGCCGTGGTGTAGGGGCTGTCGATGCCGCTGCCGTCCTCGGCTTCGGCGCCGGGCGAAGTCGAATAGGAAATGAAGGAGCCCGGCGCGCCGGCCTTGGTGTCGACGATCGCAAGGCCGTGGCCGGCGCCGCTGAGCGCCGGGAACGGATTGTTGCGGCAGGCATCGAGCATGAAGATGCGCGCCCGCGTCGGCAGCGCACCGAGCGTGTTGAGCATGTCGTTCAGCCGCACGCCCTGGAGCGGAATGTCGGCCTCGCGCTTGGGATCGAGATCGACAGGCACCAGGTAGTTCTCGCCGTCGATCTGCAGGCCATGGCCGGCATAGAACACCAGCGCCACCGTGTCGGCCCCGCTGGCGCTGACCTTGCCAGCGAAATCCGAGATTGCCGCGCGCATCTCGTTCTGCGCCAGGTTGGCCGCCGTGGTGACGGTGAAGCCGGCATTGCCGAGCAACTCCGTCATGCCCTTGGCGTCGTTGGCGGCGTTGGGCAGCTCGGGCACGGTGCGATAGGCGGATTGTCCGATCACCAGCGCGAGCCGCGCTTCGGCTGCAGCGTCCGTCGGCGTCATCAACTGGGCGAGGGCGAGAAAACCGGAAGCAAGAAGCAAATTGGAAAGGACTGGACGGCGCATGGTGTCACCTCCATCGGCAATATTTGCGATGATGGCACCTTTTCTACGTCTGCGCCATGACGCCGTCTGTGCGCTGGATCACGCTGCGCGCTGCGGCAAAATGGGGCAGGCGCCGGCCCAAGCGCGATGCATCGGTCTAACCCCATCCATGTGAATCACGCATTGATCCATGCTCCAATTGGATTGATGCAGGCTCGACGCGACGGTGCCCATTGCGCGGATATGGCCGCAGGCCGATCACTATCGCAAAATCCCCGGGAATCGTAGTCGTTTCGGAGCGCTCACGGACTGCCCAACGCACTTCGCGCGCGCTCTGCGGTTGCCGGCCGCCCCGCTTGCCTGCGCCGTCGCTCTTGCCATAAAGTCCGCGCAACAGACCACGGCAACGACCGCGGCGAACAAAAATAATGTGGGAGAGACCGCACCATGACCATCGTGCCCGTGAACCGTCGCGCGTTCATCAAGTCATCCGCGGCGGTCACCGCCGGCCTCGTGCTCTCCCCCGCCATCATCGGCCGCGCCGAAGCCGCGACGCTCAAGCTGAAATGCTCCTCCTCGCTGCCGAACGATCCCAAATTCGCCAACGGTCGCGTCTACTACGACAACCTCGTCAAGAATTTGAAGGGCAACGGGCTCGGCGAGCAAATCGAGGTCGCCTTCTTCCCCGACAACCAGCTCGGCCAGGAGATCGACGTCATCAACTCGGTGAAGCTCGGCGTCATCGACCTCATGGTGTCGGGCTCCTCGATCTCGGCCAATCTGGTGCCGCTGGTCGGCACCTACGATCTCGGCTTTCTGTTCTCCAGCTTCCCGCAGCAGACCAAGGCGTTCGATGCCGGCGCGGCCAAGCCGATCGAGGACGCCCTGCTCAAGGGCGGCAACATCCGCATCATCGCCTGGGCCTATAATTTCGGCTCGCGCAGCGTATTGGCGAAGAAGCCGGTGAAAACGCCGGAAGATCTCGCCGGCCTCAAGATCAGGACGCTGCCGAACCCCGTCATCACGGAATGCCTGCGGCTGATGGGCGCCGCCGCGACGCCGCTGGCCTTCGGCGAGATCTACACGGCCTTGCAGGCCGGCGTGCTTGACGGACTGGAGCACGATCCGCCGACGATCCTGGCCAGCAAGTTCTTCGAGACGGCCAAATTCTACGCCCTGACGCAGCATAATTTCTCTCCGCTTGCGATCTACTTCAGTGACATGACCTACAACCGCATGGACCCGAAGCTGCGCGAGGGCTTTCTCGATGCCGCGAAGAAGGCCGCGGCCGACACGCGTGCGCATGGGCTTGCAGTCGAGAAGGAGGCGCTGGCCGCCTTGACCGAGAAGGGCGTGACCGTGGCCGAATGCGACCGCGAGGCCTTCAAGAAGCGCGTCGCGCCGCAGATCGAGAACTTCATCAAGGCCCGTCCGGAGTCCAAGGCCGTCATCGACATCATCCGCGCGACGCAAGCCTGATGGCCAGGTCTGAGATGGTGGTGGCGGCCGCCGTGCCCGTTTCGGCCGGCCGCCACGGCAGCATCGCCCTGCTGCTTCGGCTCAGCGATGCGATCGCGGCCATCCTGCTCGCCGCCGATCTCGTGGTGGTCTGCGTCTCGGTGCTGCTGCGTTTCTTCTTCAACGCGCCGGTCGAATGGTCCGACGACGTCGCACGCGGATTGATGGTCGGCTCGGCCTTCTTCGGTGCGGCGAGCGCGCTCGCGCGCGGCGAGAATGTCGGCGTGTCGTTCTTCCGCGATCTCCTGCCGCTGCGCCTGCGCGCGCCGGTCGATGCCGCCGGCGCGCTGCTGGTCGTGCTGATCTCCGGCTACGTCGCCTACAACGCCATCAAGCTGGGCTCGTTGACCGCAGGCCAGACCACCGGCTCCGGCCTGCCGCTGGAGCTGACCTTCTATCCGATGGGCGTCGGCGCGCTGTTCATGACGGTGTTCGCGGTCGACCATCTCTGCGCAAGGCCGTTGCCCGACATCGTCAGGGGGCTCGTTGCGGTCATCGTCGTCACCGGGCTCTATCTTGCCTGGGATTATCTGTCGCCGTCCTCGGTGCCGTCGGCGGGCACCTTGATGCTGATCGGCTTCTTCGTGACACTGTTCGGCGGCTTGCCGATCGGCTTTGCGTTGGCGCTCGCTGCGCTCATCTTCATCTGGGTCGAGGGCGCGCTGCCCGGCGTCATCTTCGCCCAGCAGATGGCGCGCGGCATCGACAATTTCGTGTTGCTTGCGATCCCGTTCTTCATCCTCGTCGGCTACCTCATGGAAGCCAATGGCATGTCGGTGCGGCTGATCGAGCTGCTGCAGCGCGCGGTCGGGCGCATGCGCGGCGGGCTGAACGTCGTGATGGTGGCGTCGATGGTGCTGTTCTCGGGCATCTCTGGCTCGAAGATGGCCGATGTTGCCGCGGTCGGCTCGGTGCTGATCCCGGCGGCGCGTCGATCGAAGCAGAACCCCGGCGGCGCGGTGGCGCTGCTGGCGGCGTCCGCGGTGATGGCGGAGACCATCCCGCCCTGCATCAACCTGATCATTCTGGGCTTTGTGGCCAATTTGTCGATCGGCGGCCTGTTCGTCGCCGGTCTCTTGCCGTCGGCGCTGATGGCGCTGGTTCTGATCGCGGTGTCCATCATCTTCGGCAAGCGGCCGGACAAGGTCGAGGACGTCGAGCCGCAGATGCCGGTGTCGGGGCTCTGGAGCGGCGCGATCGCCTCGTTCGGCCTGATCTTCATGATCTTCTTCGGCTTCAAGAGCGGCTTTGCCACCGCGACGGAGATATCGGCCTTTGCCGTGGCCTATGCGCTCGTGGTCGGCAGCGTGGTGTTTCGCGAGCTCAGCTTCAAATCGGCCGCGCATAGTTTCGTGCAGGCGGCGACGCGCGCCGGTCTCGTGCTGTTCATCGTCGCTGCCGCTCAGTCGCTCGCGTTCACGCTGACCTTGCAGCAGGTGCCGCATGCGGTCGGCGATTTCATGCTCGGATTGTCGAAGACCTCAGGCGTCTGGCTGTTCATCCTGCTTGCCATCGCCGTACTGATCGTGATGGGCTCGGTGTTGGAGGGCGCGGCCGCGCTGATCATCTTCGGGCCGCTGCTGCTGCCGGTCGCGGTGCAGCTCGGCGTCGATCCCCTGCATTTCGGCGTCGTGCTGGTCATCGCCATGGGCATCGGCCTGTTCGCGCCGCCGCTCGGGCTCGGGCTCTACGGCGCCTGCCTGATCGGCAACGTGCCGATCGAGCAGACGGTGAAGCCGATCATGGGCTATCTCGGCCTGTTGTTCCTCTGCCTGCTCGTCATCGCCTTCGTGCCATGGCTGAGCACCGCGCTGCCGCGGGCAATCGGCTACTGAAGGAGTTTTGACGTGAAGGTTCTGCTCGCTCACACACCGGAGATGCGGCGCAATTACTATGGCGATCGCAGCCTGAGCGGCCTACGCGCGGCCGCCGAGGTGATCCTGCACGAGAGCGACGAAACCCTGGACGGCGCCGGCCTCGTGCGTGCTGCGCAAGATGCCGACATCATCGTCGCAGACCGCATGACCGAAGGGCGCGGCGAGATCTTCGCAGCGCTGCCGCGTCTGCGCGCCTTCGTCCGCTGCGCGGTCGATATCCGCAACGTCAATGTGGAAGCGGCTTCAAACGCTGGCGTGCTCGTGACCCGCGCCGGACCCGGTTTCGTGCAGGCCGTTGCCGAGCTCGCACTCGGCTTCATGGTCGATCTCTCCCGCGGCATATCCCGGGCGACGGCGGACTACCAGGCCGGCCGCAAGGTCGAGGCGCGGATGGGCCGCCAGCTCGCGGGCAGCAAAATCGGCATTATCGGTTACGGCAGCATCGGCCGTTATCTCGCCGAGGTCGCAAAGGTGCTGCGCATGGAGGTGCTGGTCTCCGATCCCTTCGCAACCGTCAGCGACGCGGCGATCCGGCAGGTCGGTCTCGACGAGCTCCTCGCCGCGTCGGACTACGTCGTCTGCCTCGCGATCGCTAACGAGCAGACCGAGAATTTGATCGGCGAAGCGGCGCTGGCCCGCATGCAGAGACATGCCGTCTTCATCAACCTCTCGCGTGGCAATCTCGTCGATGAGCCGGCGCTGGCGCGCGCGCTGCTGGAGCATCGCATCGCCGGCGCGGCGATGGATGTCGGCCGCGCGCCCGACCAGATGCCGACGCCGGAGCTGGCGAAGCTTCCCAACGTCATCGCGACGCCGCATGTCGGTGGGCTGACGCCGCAGGCGATCGAATATCAGTCGCTGGAAACGGTTCGGCAGGTCGAGGCAATCGTCAAGGGCGAGACCCCGTCAGGTGCCGTCAATGCCGAGCGCTGGACGCGGCGGCCGTGAGCGGCTTCATAGCCGGTCCACCGCCCTGAACGTTCCGTCCTTCTGGATCACCGTCAAAAACACCTTCGGCGGCGCATCGATCATGCGGATGCCGACATTGACGGCGCTGCCGCTGATGTCGAAGCGGCCGACATCGTTGATGGCGCGGAGCAGGCTCGCGCGCGTCGGGTTCGGCCCTGCCCTTTCCAGCGCCGCGGCCGCAAGCCGGCCGGAGAGATAGCCTTCCAGCGACACGAAGTCCGGCCTCAGCGTCGGATCGAACGCCTTCTGCGCCGCCTGGTAGTCGGCGACGAGCCTGAGCGAGCGATCCCATGGAAACGGCACGACCTGCGAGACGATGACGCCTTCACCCTCGGGGCCGAGTTCCTTGGCCAGCGCATTGGCGCCGACGAAGGAGACGTTGACGAAGGTCGGATGGAAGCCGCTGCGGTGCGCGAGCTTGATGAACTCCGCGCAGGGCCCATAGGTCCCGACCATCACGATCGCCTCGGGTTCGGCGCGCCTGATCACCCGCCAGGCTGCGGTGACCGCGCGGGTGTTGCGCTCGAACGTGCCCTCGGCGGCAAGCTCGAGGCCGCGCTTGGCGAGCGCGCGCTTGACGCCGACCAGACCGTCCCGGCCGAAGGAATCGTCCTGGTAGAAGATGCCAATGCGGGTGAAGTGGCGATCCTCGGTGAGGTGCTTGATCCACGCCTCGGCCTCCGCACCATAGCTCGCGCGGATGTTGACGACGTTGGCAAGCTCGAGGTCGCGGAGGAATTCGGCGCCGCTGAACGGGCCGATGAAGGGAACGTTCCTGGCGCTGGTGATCGGAATTGTCGCCATCGCGGTCGGCGTGCCCACCGCGCCGATCAGCGCAAACACCTTGTCGTCGTCGATCAGGTGCAGCGTCTGCGCCACCGAACGGTCGGGGTCGTAGCCGTCGTCGCGGCTGATGAGCTGGAGCTTGCGGCCGTGGACCCCGCCCTTGGCGTTGATCTCGGTGAATGCCGCGACGATGCCTTGCCGCATGCGCTGTCCGAGCGCGGAGGAGGGTCCTTCCAGCGCGGCGGCCTGGCCGAACAGGATCGCATCCTCGCTGACGCCGGCCTCGTCGGCTCTCGCCGCCAGCACGGTCGCGGCGAGGAGCGCGATGGCCAGGACGAGGGATGTCGCTGATCGAAATCGATACATCAGGGAGTTTTGCCGAATGATGGGGAGGAGCCTTGCGCAACATATTCCTGCGAGCCTGAATAGCTCGCTAACCGGCGACGTGTCGGCAGCCCGTAGTACTCCGGGCAAAACCGGCAAGTTGTTTCCACAATGCCGGATCATTCGGGCACTTCATTAACTAATTCACGCGTTGCGGAATGGAGGGGTTCCGAAATTGTGCAGTTCTTAACCGCGGTCTTGTTCCGATAGCGGCGCCGGCACCTCAACCAGAGGTTCGGTTCGTCGCGGACAGGGGGACGGCGGCTTCAAGATGGGCGATCGCGATCAGAACGATCAGGATCGGAGGCGTATGACCGGATGGTGGCGTGCCGCGCCGCTGCTCGGGCTTTATCGCCCTGCGCTCGTCGCGGTCGGCGTCGGTCTTCTGTTTTCGGTCGTGGGCGCGGCCGCCGTGGCGCGGTGGGAGGATCGCGTCAACAGGATCGAGTTCGAGAACGCGGCCGAAACCGAAGCGATCGTCATGCAGAACGGCATGGGCGAATACATCTCCCGGCTCGTCGCGCTGCGCACGCTGTTCGAATCGACCAACGACGAGGTCACCCGCAGCGAGTTCGAGACCTTCAGCGCCCGTCTGTTCGAGCGCCATCCCGGCATGCTGCGCATCGCCTGGTTGCCGCGCGTCAACCGCAAGGAACGCGCCGAATACGAGACCGCGGCGATCGCGGACGGCGTGTCCGGCTATCGCATCAAGTCGCTCCAGGGCACGGGCTTTGCGACGGCGCCGCAGACCGATGAATATTTTCCGGTGTTCTACTCGACCCAGCCGAAGACCTCGGCGGTGTACGGCATGGATTACGCCACCGTCCCGGAACGCCTCGCGGTGCTGGAGCGCGCCCGCGACAACGACAAGGTCGCAGCCATTCGCACGCGCTTGTTCGAACCGAAGGAGGGCGGCCGGCTGCCCGACGTCCTCGTTGCCGTTCCCGTCTACGCCAAGGGGACCTCGCGCGACACGGTCGCGGATCGGCGCCGCAATCTGGCCGGCTTCGTGGTCGGCATCTTCGACATGCCGCTGCTGATCCAGGCAATTCGCGTCACGACCGGAGCAAGCCCCGCGGTCAGCATGAACGTCTATCCGCCTTTCACGGCGCAGATCGTCAGCCTGGAGCAGATGCTGCCGGATTATTCGTCGGCGGCCACGGCGCCGCAGTCGATGCGGGACGTCGCGCGGGCGCTGCACTGGGCGGGCAGCCTCAAGATCGGCGACACCGATTGGCAGGTGCGGGCGGTTCCAACCGCCGGCGGTCCGCTGGAGACGACTTACGATCGCGCCGGCGCCGTGCTGATCGTCGGCATGCTGCTGACGCTGTCGCTGTCGACCTATCTCATGCTCGCGAGCCGCAATTCGCGGCGGCTGTCGCTGGCGAACCGGCGGGTGCTCGAGCTCGCCCAGACCGACATCCTGACCGGACTGCCGAACCGCGCCTTCTTCCTCACCCGGCTCGACGAGATGAACAGCCAGCTCATCGTGCGGGGCCTGCCGTTCTCGATCCTGATGCTCGATCTCGACCGCTTCAAGAACGTCAACGACTCGCTCGGCCACGGCGCCGGTGATGCATTGCTGCGCCAGGTAGCGCAGCGGCTGAAATCCGCCGTGCGCGCCAACGACGTGCTGGCGCGGCTCGGCGGCGACGAGTTCGCCATCATCCAGGAAACCGGCGAGGATCAGCGCGCCTGCTCGACCGAGCTGGCGGCGCGGATTGCCAAGCTCTTGACCGAACCGTTCCTGCTGCCTGGTCACCGCGTCGAGATCGGCACCAGCATTGGCATCGCCATCGCGCCGGATCACGGCAGCGATCAGGAGCAATTGCTGAAGAAGGCGGACCTTGCGCTCTATCGTTCGAAATCGGCAGGCCGCAACTGCTTCACCATCTACGACGAGGCGATGTCGGCCGAGCTGGAGGCACGCAACACCCTGGAGGGGGATCTGCGCGACGCCATCGCGCGGTGCCAGCTGGAGGTGCACTACCAGCCGTTCGTCGACGCCCTCAGCGGCGCGCGGCGCGGCTTCGAGGCGCTGGTGCGCTGGCGGCATCCGACACGTGGCCTGATTCCGCCGGACCAGTTCATTTCGCTTGCGGAGGAGACCGGGCTGATCGTGCCGCTCGGCGAATTCGTGCTGCGGCGCGCCTGCGCGGATGCGGCCGGCTGGCCATCGGATCTCGCGGTCGCCGTCAACCTGTCGCCGATCCAGTTCAAGGAAGCCCGGCTGTTCGAGGTGATCTGCGCGGCGCTCGCCGATTCCGGCCTGCCGCCCCAGCGGCTGGAGATCGAGATCACGGAATCCGTGCTGCTGGAGCGCGGGGTCGAGAACCACGCCTTCATGCAGCGGCTGAAGCAGCTCGGCGTCGAGCTCGCGCTCGACGATTTCGGCACCGGTTATTCCTCGCTCAGCTATCTGACGGCGTTCCCGTTCGACAAGATCAAGATCGACAAGTCGTTCATCCGCAACCTCACCCAGCAGCCGCGCAGCTCCGCCATCATCTCATCGATCGTGACGTTGGCGCGCGGGCTCGACATGTCGGTCACCGCCGAGGGCGTCGAGACCCGCGAGGAGTACGAGCGACTGAAGGCGCTCGGCGTCAATTTCGCGCAAGGCTATCTGTTCGGCCGCCCGCAGCCGATCGAGCGGATCCTGTTCGACGCGCCGGCCAAACCCTCGCGGCGCGACGCCGCCTGAGATCTCCCTGACGCATCTCGCTCAAGGGGCATGCGCGAAAAGCGCTTGACCCGGACATCTCCAGATGGTCGGAAGGATCGTCTAGGGATGAAATAAGCACAACATGCGGCTTCCGTTCTTCTACGGCTGGGTCGTGGTCGCCGTGACCTTCGTCACCATGGCCATCGGCGTCAACGCGCGTACCGCCTTTTCACTGTTCTTTCCTCCCATCATCTCCGAATTCGGCTGGGAGCGCGGCGTCACCGCGGGCGCCTTCTCCTTCGGCTTCGTGGTGTCTGGCGTGGTCAGCCCGCTGATCGGCCGCCTGATGGACCGCGCCGGCCCGCGCGCGGTGATGGAGCTCGGCGTCGTGCTGATGGGCGGCGGATTGCTGCTTGCGCCGCTCACCAGCGCGCCCTGGCACCTCTATGTCACCATCGGCGTCATGGTCGGTGCAGGATCGGTGTGTCTCGGCTATTCCGGCCAGTCGCTGTTCCTGCCGAACTGGTTCATCCGCAAGCGCGGCTTCGCCATCGGCATCGCTTTCGCCGGCGTCGGCATCGGCTCGGTGACGCTGCTGCCATGGGTGCAGCACATGATCGAGCAGACCGGCTGGCGCACCGCCTGCACCGCGATGGGCCTGCTCATCCTGGTCGTGCTGGTGCCGGTCAATCTGCTGCTGCACAAGCGTCCGCAGGATATCGGCCTCGAGCCGGACGGCGATGTCGTCCCGGCCGCAGGTGCGGCCCAGCCGATCTCCAATGTCGTCGATCCCGTCTGGGTCAATACCGACTGGACGCTGAAACGTGCCGTCGCGACCGCGCGATTCTGGTGGATCGCACTCGGCTATTTCTGCGGCCTGTACATCTGGTACGCGGTGCAGGTGCACCAGACCAAGTTCCTGCTCGACATCGGCTTCAGTCCCGGTGTCGCGGTGTGGTCTCTCGGCATCGTCAGCCTGCTCGGCATTCCCGGCCAGATCCTGCTCGGCCATGTCTCCGACCGGATCGGGCGGGAATGGGTGTGGGCGATCAGTTGCGCCGGCTTTGTGATCTGCTTTGCGGCGCTGATGGCGCTGAAGTTCCAGCCGTCGCTGTGGCTGGTCTACGTGATGGTGTTTACGCAAGGCGCGTTCGGTTACGGCCTCACCTCGATCATGGGCGCGGTGGTGTTCGAGATTTTCCAGGGCAAGCACCAGGGCAGCATCTTCGGCACGATCATGCTGGCGGCGCTGGCGGGCGGTGCGGCCGGACCGTGGGTGACCGGCTTCCTCTACGATCGCACTGGTGACTACACGCTCGCCTTCGCCATCGCGATGATCGTGAGCGCCTTGTCGGCGCTCTCGATCTGGCAGGCCGCGCCGCGCAAGGTGCGGGCCGTCGCCGGCCGGCTGCACAAGCTTCACGCGGGAACCGGCGCGGATTAGTTCCGCACCCATCAAGATACCGTCGCCGTTTTCGCGGATCGTTAAGTGCCGCCTCTTGGCGAGGAGCGATGACGCGGCAAAAAACGACTTGGACACCATCGGAGCGTTAGCGTCGGACCGCTTGCCGTAGTTTCCCGATATCGCCGGGTCAAACGATGTCCGCCTTCGATTGTCTCACTGAAATTCCGGACGTGCTGCGAGCCGCGCTCGAACGCGCCGACGATGGCGTCGTCATCGTCGATGACGCGCATCGCATCACTTATTTCAACGCCGCCGCGGAGCGCATCTGGAAGTTGGCACGCACCGACGTGCTGGGTCGCGATGCCGAAATTCTCGCCCTCAAGGGCCTTCAGGCCGATCCGGTGGCCGATCTCCGGGACGAGATCAGTCTCGTGCGCCGTGACGGCAGCCGCATCAGGGCGGCTATCGCGCTGTCTTCCGTGAAAATCGGCGGCGCCAATCATTACATCCTGTTTGCGCGTGACGTCACCATCGAAGCCGAGCGCCGCGTCAGGATCGGGCTTCTCCACGCCGTCTCCGACCAGACCAACCGGGCGGTGATCATCAGTGACACCGAGCAGAACATCGTCTATGTCAATTCCGCCTTCACGACGCTGTTCGGCTATACCAACGCGGAGGCCGAGGGCCGCCGCGCTGGCGAGCTGATCGCCGGCCGGCATACCGATCGCAAGGCCATCGCGAAGCTCATCAAGCGCCTGATGCATGGCGGTCGCCGCGGCGAAGCCGAGGTGCTGGTCTACGACAAGGACGGCGAGGAGATCTGGGTCTGCGCCCGGATCGATGCCTTCCGCGACACGAAGGGCCGGGTCAAGCACATCTTCGCGCTGCTCGAGGACATCACCGAGACCAAGCAGCTGCGCTCGCTCCAGCAACTCATCATGGGCGCGCTCGCCGACGAGGTGCCGATCGGCGAGATCGCCGACAGGCTGTGCCGTCGCGTCGAGGAGATCGCGCCCCACGTGGTCTGCTCGTTGCTTCACGTCGATGCCGCGGGCCTGATCCATCCGCTCGGCGGCCCCAGCCTGCCCGATGATTATTCCCGCGCGCTGGACGGCGTGGCCATCGGCCCCGATGTCGGCTCCTGTGGCACCGCCGCTTTCTACGGCGAACCGGTGCTGGCGACCGATCTGGAGACCGATCCGCGCTGGCAGCCCTACAAGGCCATGCCGCTCGCGATCGGCCTGCGCGCCTGCTGGTCGACGCCGGTCAAGGCCAAGGACGGCCGGGTCATCGCGACCTTCGCCTTCTACTATCGGGAGCCACGCGCGCCAAGCAATTGGCACCGGCGCATCGTTGAGGCCTGCGTCAATCTCGGCGCCTTCGCGATCGAGCGCAAGGAAGCGCGCGCCGAGATCGCGCGGCTCGCCTATCACGACATTCTCACCGGGCTGCCGAACCGCGCGCAGCTGCGCCACCTGATCACCACGGCGATCGATGCCTGCCCGACCGGCAGCCATGTCGCACTCGCTTTTCTCGACGTCGATCATTTCAAGGACGTCAATGACACGCTCGGTCACGCCGCCGGCGACGAGCTCCTGATCCAGCTCGCCCAGCGCCTGCGCGAGCAGATCGGCCCCGAGGACATGCTGGGACGGCTCGGCGGCGACGAGTTCGTCATCCTGCTGCCGCAACGCAACGCCGAGAGCGCCGCGCGCGTCGCGGCCGACATCACGGAGGCGCTGGCTGCACCCTTGAAGCTCGGATCGAAGCTGATGCCGATGTCGGCCAGCATCGGCATCAGCCTCTATCCCGACCATGCCACCGACATCGATACACTGATGCAGCAGGCCGATGCCGCCATGTACATGGCCAAGCAGGCCGGCCGCTCGACCTATCGTATCTTCAGCGCCGAGATGAACGGGCTCACCGAGCAGCGGCTGGCGCTGATCGCGGCGCTCCGCCGTGCCATCGTCGAAGGCGCGCTGACCCTCAGCTACCAGCCGCAGATCCGCAGCTGCGACGGCGCCATCCACGGCGTCGAGGCGCTGTCGCGCTGGCGTGATGCCGTGCTCGGCGACGTCTCGCCGGCAAAATTCATCCCGCTCGCCGAGGAGTGCGGCCTGATCGAGCAGATCGGACTGTGGTCGGTGCGCGAGGCCTGCCGGCAGATGGCGAGCTGGCGCCGCGCCGGGCTCAACATCCCTAGCGTGTCGGTCAACCTGTCACCGATCAATTTCCGCAACGTCACGCTGGCCGCGCGGCTCAAGGACATTCTCTCCGAATACGATCTGTCGGCGGACGCCTTGATGCTGGAGATCACCGAAGGCGCTTTCATGCAGGACGGCGTCGCCGCGCTCGAGACGATGAACGCGATTCGCGAGCTCGGCGTCGGGCTCTCGTTGGACGATTTCGGTACCGGCTATTCCAGCCTCAGCCGTCTCGCGCATTTGCCGATCCGCGAATTGAAGATCGACCGCAGTTTCATGCGCGATATCGAGCGTGACGCCGGCGCGCTCGCGATCGCCACCGCCGTGGTGCGCGTCGGCCAGGGCCTCGGCATGACCGTCGTCGCCGAGGGCGTCGAGACCGAAGGCCAGCGCAAGACCCTGGCCGAGCTCGGCTGCGACGTCGTGCAAGGCTTCTTCTACGCCCCCGCACTTCCCCCCGTCGCGTTCGAGCGCTGGCTGATCGAGCACTGCGCCGAGCAGGCGAGGGCGATGCTGGGGCGGCTGGATGTTGCGCCGGCAGGCAGCGACGCCGTGAGGCGGTCGGCTTAGGGACGGCGTCGAACACAGGGTGCGAACTCACTCATGCGGTGAATACGCACCCCGGTTCGGCTCTAACCCGACGAGCGGTCAGTAGTCCCAGAAGGCTGGCACCCAGCGAAAGTGGTCGCCGTCGACCGCGACCCGGCCGATGGACGGGAACGGCATGTGCGTGGCGACGAGGAGCTCTTCGTTCGCTGCCAGCTCGCGCAGAAGGCGGACCCGGACGCGGGCCGCCTCTTCGGGATCGTGCTCGAAGCCATTGTGCCAGTCGGGGTGGTCGAACCCGACAGTGAACACGGCGTCGCCGGCGAATGTCAGCCGATCGCCACCGGATGCCAGGCGAACGACGCTGTGCCCGGGGGTGTGGCCACCGGTGCGCGTGACCACCACGCCCGGTGCCACCTCGTGCTCGTCCTCGAAGGTACGCAGCTGGTTGTGGTATTCTTTCGCGAACCGCTTGGCGGTCGCCCGAAGCGCGTCCGGGAATCCCGGCGGCATCGAGACGTGGGAGAAATCGGGCGCCTCCCAGAATGCGACCTCGGCAGCTGCCACGTGGATGCGCAGGTCCGGGCGCAGCCGCTCCTTCACCTCGTCGACGAGCAGCCCGCCAATGTGGTCCATGTGCATGTGCGTCAGCACCACGTCGGTCACGGACTCAAGATCGATACCGGCGGCTTCCAGTCGCTTGCTCAATTGGCCGGCCCGCGGCAAGTGCAAGTCCGGGTCGGATCCTAGTCCGGCGTCGACGAGGATGGTCCGGTCGCCGCTACGCACCACGACCACGTTCAGCGCCCAATCGAACGCGTCCGGCGGCAGGAACATGTCCTTCAGCCACGCCGCGCGGACGGCCGGGTCGGCGTTGTGGGCCAGCATCGCGCCTGGCAGCGTCAGTACGCCGTCGCTGATCACCATCACGTCGATCTCGCCGATCTTCAGCGCGTAGCGCGAAGGAACCAGCTCTTGGGACCCCGGCTCGCCGGGGCGTGTGGTGTGGTGCAGGTTCATGTTCGTCTCCTCAGTGTTACGGATCGTCTGGTTCATCTTGAAAGCTCCTTCGTTCTGTCTTGACGCAGTTCAGTAAGTGACCGCGCGTCTGCCGTGGGCAGTGCGGTCAATGCCTTGAGGTGTTCGGAGATTGGGGCGTTCTGGGGCGACCTGATCCAACACGCGGTTAGTAGTCCCACCAGGTCGGGACCCAACGAAACAGGTCGCCTGCGGTCGCTACCCGGCCGATCGACGGGAACGGCATGTGCGTGGCGACCAGCCACGCGCCCGTCTCCGCCAGCTCGCGCATGAGCCCGATCCGGACGCGGGTCGCCTCCTCGGGATCGTGCTCGAAGCCGTTGTGCCATTCGGGGTGGTCAAACGAGACCGGGAATATGGCATCGCCGGCGAACATCAGCCGGTCGCCGCCGGATGCCAGGCGGACCACGCTGTGCCCGGGGGTGTGACCGCCGGTGCGACTGACGATCACTCCCGGCGCCACTTCGTGCTGCTCTTGGAAAGTGCGCAGCTGGTCGCGGTATTCGTCCATGAATTGCCTGGATGCTCGCCGAGCCAGGTCGGCGAGCGCCGGCGGCATGGCGGTGCGGGAGAAATCCGGCGCTGCCCAGAACTTGACCTCGGCCGCAGCCACGTGAATCCGCAGGTCCGGACGCAGCCGCTCTTTCACCCCGTCGACGAGCAGTCCGCCAACATGGTCGAATTGCATGTGGGTCAGCACCACGTCGGTCACCGATCCAAGATCGATGCCGGCAGCATCGAGCCGCGAGCCGAGCTGCCCGGCTCGCGGAAATTCCGGGTACTCCACACCGAGCCCGCTGTCGATGAGGATGGTCTGGTCGCCGCTGCGCACCACGACCTCGTTCAGCGCCCAATCGAACGCGTCGCGCGACAGGAACATGTCGTCCAGCCACGCGCCTCGTGCAGCCGGGTCGGCGTTGGTGGCCATCGACTCCGCGGGCGGTGTCAGCACGCCATCGCTGATCACCATCACGTCGATCTCGCCGACACGGAGCGCATAACGCGACGGAACCAGCTCGTCGGACCGCGCTCTGTCGAAATGTGTGGTGTCGTGCAGGTTCATGTTCGTCTCCTTCTGAGCGTGAGAGATCATCTGATTCATCTTTGAGACTCCTCTGTTCGCATGTGGATTGTTGAGGGGCTGCAGCGGGCCGCGCCCGCAGGAGCGCGGCCGTCATCAGGTGGGCGTCTAGAGATCAGTCACGCGTTCCGGATCGGCTGACGCGAGCGCGGCGGCACGCTCGGCGCGCGGCGGGTAGATCCAGACCGTGTTGATCTCCCGCTTCGTCTTCTTGGCGACGTCGCCGACCATCTCGACGTTGCGCTCCCAGCCGCGCGTGAACAGCGCGCCGGCTTCGCCGAGGTCGAGACAGGTGACATAGGTTTTCTGGTGGTAAGGCCTGGTCGTGAGGCCGAGCAGCTCGGCTGCGGCATTGTTGCCGGCGAAGGCGCCCATCCGCGTGGCGTGCTGGCACGACATCAGCGCGTAATTGCCCTCGTCGTCGCAGGCCGCACGCGCCGCATCGCCGGCCGCGAAGACGCCCTGAACGCCTGTCACCTGCAGGCAGCGGTCGACAAGCAACCGGCCGAAACTGTCGCGCTCGGCGGGAATCTGCGTCGTCAACGGCGCGGCGCGAATGCCCGCCGCCCAGATCACGGTCTCGGTTTCGATGTGCTCGCCGCTGGACAGGGTGACGCCGGATTTGTCGAGCGAGGCGACCCCTGCACCGAGGCGGGCTTCCACGCCAAGCTTGCCAAGGGCTTCCTCGATGATGGGACGGGGACCCGCGCCCATGTCGGGCGCGATCGACGTGTTGCGTTCGACGATGATGACGCGGGGCCTGGCGCTCGTGCCGAGGATTTCGCGAAGCCGCGCCGGCATTTCGGTGGCCGCCTCGATGCCGGTGAAGCCGCCGCCGCAGACGACGACCGTGTCGCGCCCGTTCGTGGCCGGCCGCTTGGCGAGGCCATGCAGATGCTTGTCGAGCATGATCGCATCCTCGAGCGAATCGACGCTGAAGCCGTGCTCGGCAAGGCCCGGAATGTTGGGGCGAAACAGCCGGCTGCCGGTGGTCACGACGAGGCGGTCGTAAGAGAGCGTCTTTTTCGTGCCCTTCACTGTCGCGATCTTGACCATGCTCGATTTGGTGTCGACCGTCTCGGCAATGCCCTGAACATAGGTAACATCGATGGCCCTGAGCACGTCGAGCAAGGGCGCCGTCAGGGTCTCGGGCTTTCGTTCATAGAGCCGCGGGCGAACCACGAGCGTCGGCTCGGGGGCAACCAGCGCGATCTCGAGCTGGTCTGGCGAGACGCCCTGGATCTCGCGCAGGCGTGCGGCGGAAAGGGCGGCGTACATGCCGGCGAAGCCGGCGCCGATGATGACCAGTCGCATGAGTTTACTCCTTGATCTCTGCGTTTCGATCTCTGCGTTTCGAAGTCCGTGCGCGCGCCGTCGCTGCTCGGTGACGGCACGAAGAGGTGAAGTGAATCGCCGGCCTTAAGGCGCGGCGCAGCGCGACAGCGGCGAACTCGATGGCCAGCCTTGGTGCAACGAACTTTGGCGTAGCCAACCTTGACGAAAGACGACCGGCTGAGTCGTCCTCGGGCCCCAGTCCTGGTAGGGAAGACCGGAGCCATCCCGGGTCATGATGGACACCAGCGGGTAGGTCGGATGCATGGCTTGCGCCGGAATCTCGACCTGCTCGCCCGTCGCCGACGTGAAGCGAACGGCCAGCGAGAGTCCGTACAATGTTGCGGTTGCAAGGCCTCGGCGTCGCGAAGCGATCACCCGCCGGCTGATGAAGTTTTTCCAGGTCATCTTCGGTCTCCGTCGATTGGTCTGGCACGGTGATGGTCTAGCGGATCGAATCTGCCGCTGCGCCAGAGCGATTGCCGCGGTTGCATCGCGATTGCTGCTAACGCTTGTGCCTGCGCCAGTCGCTCGGGCTCTCGCCGGTCAGCTTTTTGAAGGCGACTGCGAACGCCGTTTGCGAGGAATAGCCAAGCGCAGCTGCGATCGAGACGATCGAATCGTCGGAGTCGCGCAGCATCTTCATGGCCTGCTCGAGCCGGTGCTGGCGCAGCCAGGCATGCGGTGAAAGTCCAGTGCTTTCCTTGAACGCGCGGCGGAAATGGAAGCGCGACAGCCCGGCATCCGACTCCAGCGCGGCGAGTGATAGGTCCGTCTCGACTTCGGACCGCAGGCGCTGGATCGCGCGGTTCAGTGTCGTCGTTGACAGTCCGCCGAAGACGGACCGGATCGGCGGGGCTCGTTAGCGCGCGTGCCGCCTGCGCCAGTCGCTCGGCGTCTCGCCGGTCAGCTTCCTGAAGGCTGCTGCGAACGCCGTCTGCGACGAATAACCCAGCGCCGCGGCGATCGAGACGACCGCTTCGTCGCTGTCGCGCAGCATCTTCATGGCCTGCTCGAGCCGGTGTTGGCGCAGCCAGGAGTGCGGGGAAAGGCCGGTGCTCTCCTTGAAGGCACGGCAGAAGTGAAAGCGCGATAATCCGGCATCGGAAGCCAGAGCATCAAGCGAGACGTCCGCATCGCTGTCCGAGCGCAATCGTTCGATCGCACGGAGCAGGATCTTCGGCGACAGCCCGCCCATGGTCGGCTGCAGCGTGGCTGGCGAACCTGTGTGCGCAACCAGCAGGCGCGTGGCCAGAAGATCCGTCAGCTGATGCCGAAACAGCGTATCCAGGGCTTCGTTGCCTCCCAGCGTATCAGCCGCGCTCAGGAGCAGCCGAGACGTAATGGGATCAGGATGCGCCGTCCGCTCCAGCAGGTCGTCCGTTCCGGTGATCTCGGCTTCGCGGGCAACGCGCTTCAACGTTGCATCAGGAAGATACAGTTGAACCACATCGACGGGCTTCGGAATGTCCCATCGGGAGCTTGATCCTTCCGGAATGATGATCACGACCCCGCGACGAAACGTACCGATCGCAACCGATTTTCCCGTCCGCCGCTCCATGCGTTGCATCACGCCGTTGTAGGCCATGATCACGTGGTGGCTCATGGGCTCGACGACGTCGTGCAACGGATCATGTTGCCAATGGGCGATCCCGGCACCGGAGGACTCCAATGCCATGCGAAGTGGCTCGGTCCCGAGCACGCGCGCCATTTCCGCATCGGCGCGTCGCTCGGAGCTCGAGCGATCGTGCGGCTGTGAGCCCGGCGGGGGTGGCAAGCCCTGGTGCGAGGGATTGCGCATGGGTGCAGTGCTCCCGGTCATTGGGTGGCTCCTCCTGATCAGCTCAAGCTTTCGATCAGTGTCCGTACTTGTACGGGTCGGCGCGTGTTCTATGCGCTGCGAAGGTTCCGCGTATTTCCTGAAGCGGTGATGCTTTGTCCGATCCTGCTCCAAGCCGGCGCGCGCTTTCACAAACGCACGATGGGCCGGCGACGCGCTTGCCGAGGCATTGAGCCGGGATTGCGCGAGAGGTAACAAAACCCGTTGAAATTGCTCGTGAAAGGCGATCTGAGGCAATAATGCGGCGGGCCGTCATACGGCTGTCGCTCCGACGCGCTGGTCTGGACCGTCGCCTGGCGATGTCGGATAATTAGGGGTGATTTGGCGATGGCGCCGCGCTCCCAAGTCCCCTCTCATACGAGATCACGGCCATGACACAGGCAGCTGCCTTCGCGCAGAAGGTCGAACGGTTTCTGCATCTGAAAGATGCGCCGCCAACGCTGGCCACGCGTTCGCTGCGCAGCGCGGAGCTCGCCGTCACCGAAACCCGGGATGACCATCCCATGCCGCGTCTTTCCGATTCGATGCCCTCGGAGGACGCCTATCTCGTTGGCCTGAAATTTCGCGATTTCGCCGATTGCGAGTGCTGGGAGCGCGGCCGCTGCGTAATCAAGAGCGATATCCGCGCCGGCGGCACCTATCTGTACGACCTGAAACGCGATCCGCGCTACGTGATCGACAAGCCTTTCCATTCCCTGTTGTTCTATCTGCCCCGTTCAGTGCTGGACGACATGGCGAGGCAAGGCGGCGCGCCAAGGATTGGCGAACTCGCCTATCAGCCCGGCGTCGGCCATGACGATATGACGATCCGCCATCTCGGCGCATCGTTCCTGGCGGCATTGCGCCAGCCTGATGAGGCCAACCAGCTCTTCATCGACCACATGATGCTCGCGCTCGCCGCACATGTTGCGACGACCTACGGCGGATTGCGGTGCGCCGCCGAGCCGGCGCGCGGCGGCCTTGCTCCTTGGCAGGTCAAGCGGGCCTGCGAAAGGTTGGAATCCGATCTCCGCGGAAAGCTTTCACTGGACAAGATCGCAGCCGAGTTCGATCTGTCCGTCAGTCATTTTTCGCGTGCATTTCGCGTCTCCACCGGCCTGCCGCCGCACCAATGGCTGCTGCGTCAGCGCGTGGACACGGCCAAGCAATTGATGACGGTGCGCGACCTGTCGCTGGCGGAGATTGCGATATCGGCCGGGTTCGCCAATCAAAGCCACTTCACCCGGGTATTTTCCTCGGTGGTCGGGATGAGCCCGGGAATATGGCGCCGCGAGGCGCAGGGCGTGCCGGAAAGCGAAACGTGATCCGGGCTCAAGACGCCTTCCGCTCAACGGCGCCGTGCCTGAGAGATGGTATAGGCGGCGCTGCGCGCTGCAAACATCTCGTCCGGCGGGTGGCCGATGCCGTCGGCAAGATTGGCCGGATTGAACGCGGACCCGTCGCACGCCTCGTCTGATTCTGTGCCCGTGATCACGATTGTTCCGAGGCGTACCGCTTCGCGCGCATCCTCATCGGGCCAACGCTCGGTCACGTCCATGACGGGGTCGCCGGGCCGGTCCAGCAGCGCCATCACGCTGAACCTGACATCGCGTGCCCCGATCCGGGCTTCGAGCTCGCCGCGCAGAAAGCCGGGGGACTCGGCCGCGGCGGCGTCCTCGGGCGGCCTGCCTTCCTCGCCGACCGGCGCGACCTTGAATTTGATGAACCGTGTCTCGCCCTTTGCATTCGTCGCGGGAAAGGCGTGCACGCCCCAATAGGTCGTGCACGCAAGGCTTGCGGGTGGCGGGTGCACGGCAAGGTAGCTTGCCTGATGCAGCGTTTCGGGATTGGCGGCGGAGAATGCCTCGACCTGCGCCATGTCCTGCTTGCCGTCCGGTCCCGGCATGCGCGCCTGGAGGAACGCCAGCATTTGGTCGAGCGTTCTGGCGAAATGAACCGGGGCGTTCTGGGTGAAGATCTCGGAGCGCTGATCCCCGCTGCCGAGCCGGAAGCTGAAGCCGCGCAGCGAGCACCTGTCAGTGACCACCGCATCCGGGGTGCAGCCGTCCGCCGAGAACCGCGCCAGCACCCGGGACGGCTTGGTGAAGCTGCGGGATCTGGTGATCTCCTCGGCCTGATGCGACGGGGTGTAGGTGCCGCGAACGCATTGGCTCCAGGCAAAGCTCACCCGTGCCTTTGGCGGAAGCCCGGCAACCGCCTTCAGGGCATCGACAACAGACGTCGGCGTGGCAGCGCCGCTGGGGAACTGAGGCAGGACGAAACCCTGGGTTCGAACGATGGCGCTCGTTTGTGACGCAGGGCGGATCGAGCTTCTTTCCCAAAGCGGGCGCGCCTTGTCCGATCCTGCGACAAATCTCGCGGCTCGCTTGCTCGGGGCCACCGCGCGCTATGAAGACGCCCCCGTGTCCGACGCCAGCCCCGTCCTCCGCCGCAAATCCGTGATCGCACGCAAGAAGCTATCCGCAGGCGTCGTCTCGGGATCGATCAGCCGGTGCAGGCGAAAGCCGTCTTCGAGCGCCAGCACGACGGAGGCCATCCAGGGCGGATTCAGATTGTCGTTGCGTCCGTTGCTCTTCAACGTCGCCTCGACGATGTCGGCCACCAGCTTGCGCCGCGCGCGCAGGCGTTTGGCAAGCTCGGGACGGCGCTTCTCGGCGCGGGCGACGAACAGGATCATCTCCATGTGCAGCAGCGGCGAGCGGGCGAGGGGATCCTGCCGCGAGCGGTCCATCGCCTTCAGCGCCGCGATGAAATCGTCGAGATTGTCGTGCTGGGCGAGGATGTCGAGGTTGCGCCGGATCGACTGCTCGACATGGTCTTCGAGCATGGCGATGATCAGCTCGTCCTTGCTCTTGAAGTTGGAATAGAACGCGCCGCGGGTGAAGCCTGCCGCCGCCGCGATCGCCTCGATGCTGGCGCCGCCGATGCCGTCCTGCTCGAACACGCGCGCGGCCGCCTCGAACAATTTGTCGCGCGTATCGTCCCTGGTCGGTCTGGTTCTCACCCTTGACATCGGACGAGGTTAGGGCAGAATGCAACTCGATACAACAATGTATCGAGTTGATAATTCAGGGATGGGTTACGCCGGGCAGTGGGGCTGCGATCGGCGTATTCGTGTCATCGGCAACCGATTGAGGTCACCATGAACGAGCACGTGCAAGGCGCAGGCGGACCGCTGTTCAATCCGCTGTCGCCGGACTTCATCCGCGATCCCTATCCGCACTATGAACGGCTGCGCACGAACGATCCGATCCACGTGACGCCGTTCGGCCAGTTCGTCACCAGTCGCCACGCCGACGTCAGCCTCGTGATGCGCGACAAGCGCTTCGGCAAGGATTTCGTCGAGCGCTCCAAGCGCCGATATAGCGCCGCCATCATGGACGAGCCGGTGTTCCGCAGCATGAGCCACTGGATGCTGCAGGCCGATCCGCCCGACCACACCCGTCTGCGCGGCCTCGTCGTGAAGGCTTTCACCGCCCGCCGCGTCGAGGACATGCGGCCGCGCATCCAGGAGATCGTCGACCAGGCCATCGATGCCGTGATCGAGCGCGGCCACATGGACCTGATCGAGGATTTCGCCTTCCGCCTGCCCGTGACCATCATCTGCGAGATGCTCGGCATCCCCGAGGACCACCGCGAGGTCTTCTACAAGAGCTCGCGTGACGGCGGGCGGCTGCTCGACCCCGTGCCGCTCACTGCCGAGGAGATCAGGAAGGGCAACGAGGGCAACCTGATGGCGCAGATGTATTTCCAGCAGCTGTTCGAGCTGCGCCGCAAGAATCCCGGGGACGATCTCACCACCCAGCTGGTGCAGGCCGAGGAGGACGGCAACAAGCTCACCAACGAGGAGCTGACCGCCAACATCATCCTCTTGTTCGGCGCCGGCCACGAGACCACCGTCAATCTCATCGGCAACGGCCTGCTCGCGCTCCACCGCAATCCGGACCAGCTTGCGCTGCTCAAGGCGCGCCCCGAGCTGATGGCAGGCGCGATCGAGGAATTCTTGCGCTACGATTCCTCGGTGCAGATGACCGGACGCGTCGCGCTGGAGGAGATCGAGGATCTCGGCGGCAAGAGGATCCCCAAGGGCGAGACCGTGCTGTGCCTGCTCGGCTCGGCCAACCGCGATCCCGCGGTCTATCCCGATCGGCCCGACCAACTCGATGTCACCCGCCAGAATGTGAAACCGCTGTCGTTCGGTGGCGGTATCCATTTCTGCCTGGGTGCCCAGCTGGCGCGCATCGAGGCCGAGATCGCCATTGCCACGCTGCTGCGGCGGCTGCCCGATTTGCGCATCGACAACGTCGAAAACCCGGAATGGCGGCCGACCTTCGTGCTGCGCGGCCTGAAGCGGCTGCCGGCGAGCTGGTGAGGGCGGTCTGGCATTAACCTCCGCGCGCAACAGTCGCTGTGACTTCGCCACACTTCCCCCTATATAAGGGGCTGTTCCGGCGCGCCTGAAGTCCACTAAGGCCAGGGTTTGGTCCGGATGCCGGTTTGGCCGAGGGGAGACCCGTGCAGACGACGCTGCTCGGATTGGCGATTGCCTTCATTATTGCGCTGCTGGCAGCGCTGATCGGGCCTTACTACGTCGACTGGAACCAGTTCAGGCCCCAGTTCGAGGCGGAGGCTGGCAAGATCATCGGCGTGCCGGTGCGGGTCGCGGGCGAGCTCGAGGCGCGTCTGTTGCCGGCGCCGACGCTGCGGCTGCGCCAGGTCACCTTCGGCGGCAACAACGATCTCGGCCGCCTGCGCGCCGACAAGCTCGATGTCGAGTTCAGCCTGGGCTCATTGATGCGCGGCGAATGGCGCGCCACCGAGCTTTCGGTGGGCGGCATGGCGGTCGATCTTGGTCTCGATGCCCGGGGGCGGGTCGATTTGCCCTCCACCGCGAGCGGCACCTTCAATCTGGCCTCGCTTGCCATCGAGCGGGTCAATCTCACCGGCCGCATTGCGCTCCACGATGCCGCCAGCCGCTCGACGCTGGAGCTGAACGACATCGCCTTCTCCGGCGACGTCCGCTCACTCGCGGGCTC
Organism: Bradyrhizobium sp. CIR18; assembly: GCF_014198295.1. Lineage (NCBI taxonomy): Bacteria > Pseudomonadati > Pseudomonadota > Alphaproteobacteria > Hyphomicrobiales > Nitrobacteraceae > Bradyrhizobium > Bradyrhizobium sp. CIR18. The sequence goes on from NZ_JACIHF010000002.1 coordinate 289,018, forward strand.
GGTGCGCGGCGACGGCAGGTTCACCGCCGCCGGGGTGCGCTATCCGTTCCGCGTCTCCTCCGGCCCGAGTGCCGACGGCAGCGCCACCCGTCTCCATCTCAACATCGATCCCGGCGAGCGCGCCATCCTCGCCGATCTCGAGGGCGTGCTCGTCTTCGACAACCGCCTGCCGAAATTCGACGGTGCGCTGACGCTGGCCGTGCCGGCGGTCAAGAAGGGGGGGGAGGCGGGTCCAACGCCGTGGAAGCTCACGACCAAGCTTAGGGCGGATCCAGCCGGCGCGAAGTTCGAGCAGATCGACGCGAGCTTCGGCGCTGAAGACAATGCGCTGAAGCTCGGCGGCGTCGGCGACCTCAAATTCGGCGCCTCGCCGCTGCTGCGCGCGGTGCTGTCGGCGCGCCAGGTCGATGCCGACAGGCTCGCGGGCAAGGATGATGCCGAGCCGCTCCGCATCCTGCCGGCGCTGCGCGCGGGGCTGGCTGCCATTCCGCAGGCTCCGATCCCGGCGCAGATCGAGTTCAATTCCGACCAGATCATGCTCGGCGGCCGCCCGCTGCAGAACATCGCGGCCGAGCTTCAGACCGATGGACGATCCTGGACCTTCCAGCGGCTCGAGCTGCGCGCGCCCGGCATGACGCAGCTCTCGCTCAACGGCGCAGCTCCCGGCGCCGACAGTTTCAGCGGTCGTCTCAGTGTCGAATCCTCCGATCCTGACGCGCTGGTGGCCTGGTTGCAGGGCCGCAGCGAGGTCAACCGCCGCAGCACGCGGCCGCTGCGCCTTGCCGGCGACGTGACCATCGCCGCCAACCATCTCGCCATCGACAGGCTGAAGGCCGATATCGAAGGCGGCGCCGTCACGGGCCGCATCGCCTTCGTGCAAACAGGCGCGAGCAAGGGCTCGCGGATCGACGCCGAGCTCAAGGCCGACCGGCTCGATCTCGACGCCGCCGCGAGCTTTGTGCGCGCGCTTGCGGGGCCGCAGGGCGAATGGCCGGAAGAGGCAAAGCTCTCGCTCGATATCGGCCGCGCCATCTCCGCCGGCCAGGAGCTGCGGCCGTTCGCGGCAAAGCTCGGTTACGGCCCGGCATCGCTGTCGCTGGAGCAGCTGCGCTTCGGCCAGGCCAGCGGCGTGACCACCGAGGCGAGCGGCAGCTTCGACCGCACCAAGGCCACCGGCAAGCTCGCGCTGAAGTCCTCGGCCAATGCGCTGCGCGAGCTCACCGCGTTGATCGAGCCGTTTGCGCCTGCGGTCCGCGCCCGTTTCGATGCCATCCCCTCATTACCAGGCGCGACCCGCCTCAAGCTCGATCTCAGCCTCGACAGGAATGCCGAGCATGCCGATCGCAGCAATGCCCGCGCCGTGCTCGACCTCGACGCGCCGCAGCTCAAGGCCAGTGCGACGCTGACTGCGCAGACGCCGGTGGCGGCGGTCAACGGCATCGATATCGACAAATTGCGCAACAGCGACTTCACGCTGGACTCGAAGATATCGACGCCGCAGGCCGGCGCGCTGCTGGCGCTGCTCGGGCTCGATCGCGTGGTGGCCGCAGGCGAGGGCGCGTCGCAATTCGAAGGCAAGCTGACCGGTGCATGGCGGCGGCCGTTGCAATTGAACGCCAAGCTCAGCGGCGGCGGGCTCGACGCCGATGCGCAGGGCAGCGTCGAATTGTCGGAGCCGAAAGCCAGCGTGAACCTGCGCGTGCGCAACGCCAATCTGGCGCCAATGTTCGGGACCAGCCCGGCCGGCAAATCGATGCAGGCCGTCAGCCTGTCCTCCCGCCTCACGCTCTCCGGCAACCGCCTGACCTTCGACGATCTCGATGGCAATGCAGCGGGCTCGCATTTGCGCGGTCATCTGGCGGTGACGCTCGATCAGGAAAGGAGCGTCGACGGCGAAGTCGGCCTCGATACGCTCGATCTGGCGCCCGCGCTGGCGATGGCCATCGGCGCCGCCGGGCATGAGTCCGGCGAGCCGCTGAGCGCGGGGTTGTTGGGCGGCTGGCGCGGCCGCATCGCTTTCCAGGCGTTGCGCGGGATGTTGCCCGGCGGCATCGAGCTGCGCCCGTTCGGCGGCACGCTGCGAAGCGACGGCCAGTCGCTCGCACTCGATGCATTGAAGGGCGGTCTCAGTGGCGGCGAGATGTCGGCGAGCTTCGACGCACGCAACGGCGCGAATGGTCTTGCGCTGAACGCGCGCATCGATCTCAGCAATGTCGATGCGGCGACGCTGCGCTACCGCGATCTCGCGCTGCCGAAGGGGCGCGCCTCGGTGCAGATGGCGCTGACCAGTCAGGGCCGCAGCGTCGCGGCGCTCACCGGTGCGCTCGCCGGCAACGGCACGGTGACGCTGGACTCCGCGGAAATCGGCGGCCTCAATCCGCGCGCCTTCGAGATCGCGATCCGCGCCAGCGACGGCGGCCAGGTCGCCGACGACAACCGCCTGCGGCAGCTGGTCGAGCCCGCGCTTGCCGCCGCACCGATCGCGGTGGCCTCGGCGCAGATCCCGTTCACGATCCGCGACGGACGCTTGCGCGTCGGCGCCACCCCGCTGGAAGCGAAGAACGCCCGCGCCATCGTCTCCGGTGGCTACGACATTCCCGCCGACCAGGCCGACATCCGCGCCAGCCTGACGCCGATCATGACCGGCCTCTCCGGCGCCCCGCCGGAGATCCAGCTGTTTGCGGCGGGCCCTCCCGACAAGCTCAATCGCACGATCGACCTTGCGCCGCTGTCGTCCTGGCTTGCGGTGCGCACGATCGATCGCGAGACGCGCCGGTTAGACGCCATCGAGCGCGGCGAGCCGCCGCCGGCGACCGCGGCGCTGCCGACGCTGGTGTCTCCGGATCCAGCGCCCGAGCAGGCGCCGGTTAACGTGCCGCTGCCGGGCCAGGATCCGCGCCGCGCGCCGTCAAAGCCGAAAGCCGCGCCGCTGCCGAAGGCTCCGCAGGCCGCTCCCGCAGCGCCAAGCCCGCCGCTTGCCCAACAGCTTGCGCCGCTGCCGCCGGCCATCGACGTGAAGCCCGCTCCGGGTCCGCCGCCCGCCAAGCCCAAGCCGAAGCCGCCGCTGGTGCTGACGCCGCAGAATCCGTAAGGGTGCCCTTGTTTAGGGAGATGAATCCGCGGGCTCGGTGCGACCTCTCCCGCTTGCGGGGGAGGTCGGCACTAAGCCCCGGGTGGGGGCTCTCTCCACATTGGGAGTCTCTCCGTTGAGACAACCTCTCCCCAACCCTCTCCCGCAAGCGGGAGAGGGAGCGCACCTTCCGAGCCGCCTTGTCCGCCGGTAAACCCATTCCCTCGCATTTGAATGAATTTTGCCCGGCAAAACTGATTTGCCGATTTTACCGAATTCTCGCGTTTGATCTCTAGCGTCAGTTCCCAGGGAATCCGGTGTCCCGCCACGAGCGGCGGGGCGGCGCGCCAAAAGAACTGCCAAGAATTGGGGTTATCGAGATGAACGGGGCGAAAACGCTTCTACAGGATCTGGACGACGCGATCGCGCGCGGCACTGACGAGAGCCGGGCCAAGGCGTTGTGGCATGCGACCGACATTCTGATCACCGGCCGCTACAGCGACGACGAGATCAGCATGTTCGGCGAGGTCATCGGGCGGCTCGCCGACGAGATCGAGGTCGCCGCGCGGGCGCAGCTCTCGGAGCTGATGTCGGCGTGCGATCACGCGCCGCTCAACGTCATCGAAAAGCTGGCGCTCGACGACGAGATCGAGGTCGCAGGTCCCGTGCTGCGCGACTCCACTCGTCTCGACGAGAAGATGCTGGTCGAGAGTGCCATGACCAAGGGCCAGTCGCATCTGCTCGCAATCGCCCAGCGCAAATCGATCGGCGAGGCCGTCACCGACGTGCTGGTCAAGCGCGGCGATCAGGAGGTCGTGACGTCGGTGGCCAGGAACGAGGGCGCGCGCTTCTCCGGTTCGGGCCTGTTGCACATGGTCCGGCGCGCCGAAGGCGATTCGATCCTCGCCGAGCAGCTTGGCCTGCGCAAGGACGTGCCGCGCCACATCTTCCAGCAGCTGATCTCGAAGGCGTCGGAAGACGTTCGCCGCCGCCTCGAGACCGAGCGGCCGGAAATGATGGCGCAGATCCAGAGCTCGGTGACCGAGGTCACCGGCGATCTCCAGTCCAAGTTCGGCCCGTCCTCGCGCAGCTATTTCGTCGCCAAGCGCGTGGTGACGACGCAGCATCGCCAGGGCAACCTCAACCAGGATTCGATCTCGAACTATGCGCGCCAGCACCGCTTCGACGAGGTGCAGATCGGCCTGTCGCTGCTGTCGGCGCTGCCGGTCGACGTGATCGAGCGCGCGATGATGGACCGTAACCGTGAGATGATTCTGGTGCTGTGCAAGGCGCTCGACTTCTCCTGGGACACGACCATGTCGCTGCTGTTCCTCGGCGCCAAGGATCATCTGATCACGGCGCGCGAGCTGCACGAAAACGAGCGCGATTTCGGCCGGCTCAAGATCGAGACCTCGCGTAGCGTCTTGAAGTTCTACCAGTCGCGCAAGACCGCGGATTCCACCGCGGGCGGCCGTCAGCCCGAGCTTCAGGTCCACTGAGCATCGTCCCGGAATTCGAAGGGGAGTATTTGCAATGTTGCCTCAATTCGGCACCGCGGTTCGCAAGAAGAGCCTCAACAGCGCCGTCACCGCCGATCTCGGCGGCGGAGCACCCGACAAGGCGTCGGTGGACGCGGCTTGGCTCGTGCTGGAAGCCGCCAATGACCTCGGCGATCACGCCGCGATCGACGCCTGCCGCCGCGTCATCGACGCCGAGCTGAACGGCACGGTGGCCGGAAGCTCCGACATCGATCTCGTGCTGGGGTATTTCAGGTAGGATCCGCGAGGCCTCGCGGCGACGTCATCATGCATAAACAACAAGCTAAAGCGCGATGACGCTCCATCCGGATCGCATCGCGCCTTAAGGGGCTGGGCGGCTCAACCTCTTGCGTGGTGGTTACGTCGTCACCGCGCAGGAGGACCCGCGGCTCTCATCGACGGATGCGGTAGATCACCACGTCCTCACCGTGACGGTTCGTACTCCGCTCGAGCAGGTAATTCGATTTCTCCAGCACACGGCGCGATGCGCCGTTTGCGACATAGACGATGCCGATGAGAGACGGCAGCTCGAGCTGTGACAGCCCGATCCGAGTGAGCACAGCCGCGATCTCGCTGGCAAATCCCCGGCCCCAGACGCCGCGCACGAACGCATAGGCGATCTCGATCTCGTCGACGTCATCCACCAGGATGTGCCGGATGCCCGCCCGTCCGGCAAAGGCGCCGTCTTTCGTGCGCAGGGTCCACAGGCCGAAGCCGTATTGATCCCAATGCGCCACGTTGGCGACGAGATATTTCTCCGTTGCCTCCGCCGAGCGCACGCCGCCGAGATAGCGCGACGCTTCAGGATCCAGATGGAGCGCGACGAGGTCGGCGAGGTGACTTTCGTTCAGCCGCTCGGCGTTCAGGTTGTCGGTACTGAAGCGATTCATGGAAGCAGAGTGTCGCCCGGAGCTGGTCGCGATCTGGATGTTATCGAGGCCGATGATGCCATCGTGCCGCTGTTTTGCCCGACAGGTCAACCGGCGCGCGGCGCTTTAGGTCGTTGTTCAAGCATGATCTTTTCGGAAAACCGCTGCGCACTTTTCCGGATCATGCTTTAGACCGGGCCGTGCGAGCCGGGCGGGACCATGTAGAGCGTCATCGCGAAGATCGCGTAGATGCAGAGCAGGAGCGCGCCGACGAACCAGGCGGAGCGTCCGCCATTGGTGACGAAGCTCGTCACCACGGCGGCGATCATGACCATGGTTACCGCGCCCGGCCAGAATTGAAGATCCATGGGCTGCGGCCCGACAACGTAGCTCAGCAGCACGAGAACGGGTGCGACGAACAAGGCGATCTGGCTGGCGCTTCCGAGCGCGATGCTCACGCTCATGTCGAGCCGGTTGCGGCGTGCCGCGGAAAACGCCACGGCCATCTCGGCCGCGGCCCCGACCAGGGCAACGACGATGAACCCGACGAATGCCGGGGTCATGCCGAGCGTTTCGGCGGCCTTCTGCACCGACGCGACGAAGATTTCGCTCACGAGCGCAACCAGCACGGTGACGATCCCCAGTGTCGGAACGGCGATTGCAATCGGCAGTATCGGGCCGCCAGCCTCGCCATGGTCGCTGCTTGCAAACAGCTCCTTGTGCGTTTTCAGCGAGAACAGCAGGCCGAGACCATAGGCCGCGATCAGCAGGACCGCCAGGGCGGTGCTCAAGCGCTGCACCGTCGCCTCGTGTCCGGGAAAGTCGAGATCGGCCACGGCCGAGGGTGACAACAGGGCAATCGTGGCCATCAGCAGCAGCGCGGAATGGAGCCTGCCACCCGCCCGGTTGTATTCCTGCACGCGATGCCTCAATCCGCCCAGAAACAGCGATGCGCCCAGCATGAACAGCGAGTTGGTCACGATCGCACCCGCGATCGAGGCTTTGACCAGCATGTATTGACCGGCCTGCAACGCTGTGACCGCGATGATGAGCTCCGTGAGATTGCCAAGCGTGGCGTTCAACAGCCCGCCGACCGCATCGCCTGTCTTCTCGGCCACGGCCTCCGTCGCGTGGCTGAGCAGGCTCGCGAGCGGCACGATGGCGATCACGGCCAGCACGAACAGCAGCGTATGCGCGTCCGGCATGAGATGCTCGAGCACGATCACGACAGGCACGACAATCAGCAGCCACAGCAGCGGGCTGTGCCGGATTTCCCTGAGGAGCGCATTCATGGTCCGTCCTTCGCGGTCAGACCTCGACGCTGCCGCCGGAGAGGGGCCCGGTGTTGATCTAGCTCAACGGCTTGCGCGCCCTCGAACCGGCGCCTCAATAGCAGGGCGGCTGATATCCGCACGCCCGGCGATAGCCATAGGCGCCAAAGGCGGCGGCTCCCGCCGCTGCTGCGCTGCATCTGGCCTTCCTCGCTGGCGAATTCGACAAGCCATTCGAGTTGATCTGCATCAAGCGCTGCGATCACGGCCAAACCACAACAACAACCGGGCTGGTTGGCGAGGTGTTGGTGTGAGCGATGATTCCGACTTGGTACGTCACCTTTGAAGTTCGAAAACGGGGGCTACTTTTGAGACAGCGGAGTCCGCGTGAGACGAAGACTTTCGCGACCGAGCATGAAGCCAAGCTGTTCGCGCGTGCCAGGCTCGACGAGGGGCTTGCAGTCTTTGCAGGCACGATCAACCCCCACCTTCCCAGGCGACTTATCCCATCCTCCGGCATCCACGCCTGGCTTGCCGACGAACAAGACAGCACCTCCCGCTCCGAGATGGATGGCGAGTAAGCACGTTGTCGTGCACAGACGTGGCGCTTGGGTGTTGCCATTTTGGTACGGGCCAAAGCCTCCCTCGCGCGTAACCTTCGAGACGTTCGCAATATGCACGCCAGCCTGCATAAGGCTCAATTTTTGAACGGCAGAGGTCTAGGAAAAGGGGATTCGACGATGAAGAAGCTCTCGATAGCTGCGATCGGCTTCGCGGCGCTGAGCATGGTGGCTCCGGCCATGGCTGCCGATATGGCTGTCAAGGCAGCGCCGCCGCCGGTACCTGTGATGGCAGTCTATAACTGGACGGGATTCTACATCGGCGCCAACGGCGGCTGGGGGCAGAGCCGTGGCTGCGTGGACTTCGTGACGGCCGCAGGGACGCTCGCAAGTGGTTGCGCCGATCGCTCCGGCGGCTTGATCGGCGGACAGCTCGGGTATCGCTGGCAGACCAATCAGTTTGTGCTCGGCCTGGAAGCGCAGGGCGATTGGGCCGAGATCAAGAACACGCGTGTCAGCCTGATTGATCCGCTGGTCTCGACCACGGGCAAGACAGATGGCATCGGGCTCTTCACGGCCCAGGTAGGTTGGGCATGGAACGCCTCGCTGTTCTACCTGAAGGGCGGTGCGGCGGTGACCCGTAATCGCTTCGACATTTTCAACAACGTCACGGGCGTTGGCCTCGCCTCCGCAGGTCACACGCGCTGGGGCGGTGCTCTCGGTGTCGGCTGGGAATACGGCTTCACGCCGAACTGGTCGGTCGGTGTCGAGTACGACCATCTCTGGATGGGGCGCGACAACACCGCCTTCGCAGCCGGCGTGGTCACGCCCGGCGGGCTCGCGCTCACGGGCAGCGGCGTCACCCAGGATATCGACATGGTCACACTTCGGCTGAACTATCGCTTCGGCGGTTACGGCGCGCCGGTCACGGCTCGCTACTGATCTCAGGTCTTCCCGGTGAACTCAGGCCCCGGCATCGACCGGGGCCTTTTTCGTGGGAGATGAACAGACACGCGGCGCGTTCGAGTGCCGCACGAGCGCCATTGCGATCACCAGTCCCGGTAGCCAAACCACCCGAACTGTGGTTGCCGCGCCGCCAGAACCATCTGCGGCGTCGGGTGTCGTTTCGATCGCGTCGCAATGTGTTGCGGCCTTCGCGGCAGCTTGTGCTCGACGGATTCGCGCTGCGGCGAGTCCGCGCGCGCCATCGCGAGTGCATTGGCAACCGCGGATGTCTCCGCCCGAATGACCGGCGGCTCTGTGCGGGCGAGGGAAGGAGGCTCCGTAGTCGAAGGTGCAGATGCGACCGCCACGATCACTGGCGCGGTCATATCGAGGACCACACGCTCGGGCCATTTGCGGTCCGAGTGAATGCGTATGGTTGCCCGATCCGCGGTCGTCCTCTCGGCGACTTGCGCGCCGGGCAGACAAAAGTCGGCAACGAACAGGAGCGCGAGCAACGCCGCTCCGACCTTCCAGAAATAGGCCAATAACGGCATCCCGGTCGCTCCGTGCCCCCCACAATGGCCCAGCTTGCGACGACGTTCCGCCAGTTTCCGACTCGTTGCGCGAGGCAGCTTGATCCAGATCAAGCGCGCGAAATATCTCAACCTGGTCCTGGCGACTCTTTGAGGATGTCACTGGATCAATGCTTTGCCCGACGATGCCGCGCCTCGGTAGCAGCATGCAGCTCGACCGCTGCCGCAGCTTCGCAGCAGTCTGGTCGCGCGTCGGCAAAGCTCGTGACTTGCGAGCCAGACCTGTGCGGCATCGATGATCTTCGGGAGAATGGCATCGTGCCAGTTTTTCGCCCGACCAGGCAGCCGAGACGACTCTCGCCCGCGCGTAAGCCATTGATTTCACAACCCCTGTCTACTGTGCATGGGGTTGTTTTCGCGAATTTTGTTTGGAGGGGCTGCTAGCCCGCTCCCAGCGCCACCGCGACGTTGTAGGTCAGGAGGCTCGCGGCATAGGCCAACACCAGCATGTAGGTGAAGGTCACGGCCATCCAGGTCCAGCTTCCGGTCTCGCGCCGGATCACGGCCAGCGTCGAGGCGCATTGCGGGGCGAAGATGTACCAGGCCAGCATCGACAGCGCGGTGGCGAGCGACCATTTCGTCGCCAGCACCTGGCCGATCTGCTCGGCCGCTTCCTTGCCGCCCTCGATCGCATAGACGGTGCCGAGCGCCGCGACCGCGACCTCGCGGGCCGCCATGCCCGGGATCAGCGCCACCGCGATCTGCCAGTTGAAGCCGACCGGCGCGAGCAGCGGTTCGAGCGCCTTGCCGATCATCGCGGCCAGGCTGAAGTCGATGGCGGGCTCGGTGGCGCCCGCCGGAGGCTGCGGGAACGAGGCCAGGAACCAGATCAGCACCATCATCGAGAAGATCGTGGTGCCGGCGCGGTACAGGAACATCTTGGCGCGGGTGAAGATGCCGATCACGATCGATTTCAGCCGGGGCATCTTGTAGTCCGGCAGCTCGAGCATGAACGGCGCCGGCGCATAGTCGCGCAGCATGAAGAACTTGATCAGGAACGAGACGAGAAGCGCGCTGATGATGCCGCAGGCATAGAGGCCGAACATCACGAGGCCCTGCAGGTTGATGAAGCCCCAGACGTCCTTCGCAGGGATGAAAGCCGAGATGATCAGCGTGTAGACCGGAATACGCGCCGAGCAGGTCATCAGCGGCGCGATCAGGATCGTGGTCAGCCGGTCGCGCTTGTTGTCGATCACGCGCGTCGCCATGATGCCGGGAATGGCGCAGGCAAAGCTCGACAGCAGCGGAATGAAGGCGCGGCCGTGCAGGCCAGCGCCGCCCATGATGCGGTCCATCAGGAACGCGGCGCGCGCCATGTAGCCGAAATCTTCCAGCAGCAGGATGAACAGGAAGATGAGGATGATCTGCGGCAGGAACACGATGACGCTGCCGACGCCGGAGATCACGCCATTCTGCAGGAAGCTCTGCAACAGGCCGTCGGGCAGGGTGGCCTGCACGAGCTCCCCGAGCGCGTCGAAGCCGGACTTGAGCACGTCCATTGCCGGTTGCGCCCAGGCGAACACGGCCTGGAACATCACGAACAGGATCAGCGCGAGCACGATGAGGCCGCCGACCGGATGCAGCACGATCGCGTCGATCCGCGCGGTCCATGTGTCGGGCCTGGCAGGCAGGCTGACGCAGTCGGCGATGATGCGGTCGGCCTCGCGCTGGGTCGCGCGCAATTCGGAGACGCTGAGCGCGCGCCAGCTGTTCGCCTCGGCCTCGGCGGCGAGCTTTGCCGAGATCTCGTCGGTCAGCTTCAAGAGGTCGGCGGTGCCGCCCTTGCGCACCGCGATCGAGGTGACCACGGGCAGGCCGAGCTCCTTGGCGAGCCGCTCCGTGTCGACGGTGATGCCGCGGCGGGCCGCGATGTCGAACATGTTGAGCACGAGCAGCATCGGCCGTCCGGTGCGCTTGAGCTCGAGCAGCAGGCGGATGGTCAGCCGCAAATTGGTCGAATCGGCCACGCACAGCACGAGGTCGGGCACGGTCTCGCCGGAGGCCTTGCCGAGCACGAAGTCGCGGGTGATCTCCTCGTCCGGGCTGCGGCCGCGCAGCGAATAGGTGCCGGGCAGGTCGACCACCGAGACCTGGCGTCCCAGCGGAGTGACGAAGAAGCCTTCCTTGCGCTCGACGGTGACGCCCGGATAGTTCGCGACCTTCTGCCGGCTGCCGGTCAGGGCATTGAACAGCGAGGTCTTGCCGCTGTTCGGCGTGCCCACCAGGGCGAGATGCAGCAGGGGTAATTCCATGGAATCACTGGTCCGGGATCAGAGGTCCGGTCGCTGTCTAGGCGACGATGATGGCCATGGCCTCGCGGCGTCGGACCGCAATCGTGATGCTGTCGACCCGCACGGCGATCGGGTCGCGCCCGACCAGCCCCTCGTGCAGGACCTCGACCCGGGCGCCCTCGACGAAGCCGAGCTCGATCAGGCGGCTCTCGAGCTCGATGTCGGAGAGCGCCGAGCCCGCCTCGCGAGCGGAAAGATGCTGGATGACGCCGGTATAGCCGCGCTGGGCCAGACCCAGCGGCATGTGCGGGCGCGTGTCATTGGTGTCGGTCATGCCCTGTATTTTCAACGCAAGGCATTGAGGTCAAGCGCGCGCGCTCGCTGAAACCGCACCTTAGAGTGATTTTAAAGTGCAGATCGCGGAGCGCCGTCCAAGGCGCCCCGGCGGTTACTGGGCCGCGACCTTGTCCGGCTGGGGGGCCATGGCCCGGCTCTTGAAGTAGTCCAGGACGAACAGGCGGATCGCCGACGACAAATTGCCCTGCTGGCGGTTGTTGTCGATCTCACCGACCAGCTCGGACAACGTCATGTTGCGCAAGCCGGAGATCTCCTTCATGCCGTTCCAGAACGCCTCTTCCAGGCTGACGCTGGTCTTGTGCCCGGCGACGACGATCGACCGTTTCACGACGGGCGACTTCATGGCTGCTCCTCGCGATCGATCTGATGCTGGTCCAACTGATGCTGGTCCAGATGCGCCTTCGCCTTGTCCGCGCGCGTCTCCTGCGCCGACCGTTCCGCCTTCGTGCGGCCGAACTTCGTCCGGTTGGCGTCCGCCTGCTTCGCCGAGGCTTCCCGTTCGGCGCGCTTCCTGAAACGATTCAGGTTGATGACGTTCCCCATGCCGCGTCTCCATCATCCGATCCTTTCCAGGCAGGATGAAACACTCAGAAACAGGGTGCCGCACTGCGCCCCACAAGACTTGATCGCCATTCGCTTGTCCTCGTCAATCGGCCTCTCGGGCCATCAAACGATGAATTTCGCCCCCGTCGAGGGGCGGAAGGGCTGCGTAGCACGCCGTCCTGCCGGAACATTGACGGTAATCAAATCCCGCCCCCAAAGCCGCACATTTCTAGGGCGCCGAGCGTCCGTATCATTACGGATGGCTATCGGAATTCGGAGTTCTATCCCGGGCTGGTCATCTTCTCGGGGCGTACCAGGCGATCGAACTCGTCGGCCGAGACGAAGCCGAGCCGCAGCGCTTCCTCCTTCAGCGTGGTGCCGTTGGCATGGGCCGTCTTGGCCACCTTGGCGGCGTTGTCGTAGCCGATCTTCGGGGCGAGCGCCGTCACCAGCATCAGCGAACGCTGCATCAGCTCACTTATGCGCTTTTCGTCGGCACGGATGCCGCTCACGCAATGCTCGGTAAAGGATCGCGCGGCATCCGCCATCAGGCGGATCGAGTGCAGCATGTTGTAGGCGAGCACGGGCTTGTAGACGTTGAGCTCGAAATGGCCCTGGCTGCCGGCCACCGTGATCGCGGTGTGATTGCCGAACACCTGGCAGCACACCATGGTCATCGCCTCGCACTGGGTCGGATTGACCTTGCCCGGCATGATCGAGGAGCCCGGCTCGTTCTCCGGCAGGATCAGCTCGCCGAGCCCCGAGCGCGGGCCTGATCCCAGGAGGCGGATGTCGTTGGCGATCTTGAACAGCCCTGTCGCGACCGAGTTGATGGCGCCGTGCGCCAGCACGTAGGCGTCGTTGGAGGCCAGTGCCTCGAATTTGTTGGCGGCGCTGGTGAAGGGCAGCTTCGTGATCCCGACCACGTGCTTGGCGAAAAGCTTCGCGAAGCGCGGCTTCGAGTTGAGGCCGGTGCCGACGGCGGTGCCGCCCTGCGCCAGCGGATAGAGGTCCTTCACCGCGCTTCTGAGCCGGGCGATGCCGCTTTCGACCTGCGCGGCATAGCCGGAAAACTCCTGGCCGAGCGTCAGGGGCGTGGCATCCTGCGTATGAGTCCGGCCGATCTTGACGATTTTTGCGAACGCTTTCTCCTTCTTGCGCAGCGCGCGGAGCAGCTCATCGAGCGCAGGAATGAGGTCGGCATTGATGCGGCTTGCGGCCGCGATATGCATCGCGGTCGGGAACGAATCGTTCGACGACTGGCTCATGTTGACGTGATCGTTGGGATGCACCGGCTTCTTGGCGCCGAGCTCGCCGCCGAGCAGCTCATTGGCGCGGTTTGCGATCACCTCGTTGAGGTTCATGTTGCTCTGCGTGCCCGAGCCGGTCTGCCACACGACAAGCGGGAAATGGTCATCGAGCTTGCCCTCGATCACTTCGCGCGCGGCGCGGATGATGGCGCCCGCGCGGCGCCGGTCGAGCAGGCCGAGCTCGAGGTTGGACTGCGCGGCCGCGAGCTTGACGATGCCGAGCGCGTGCACGAGCGCGATCGGCATGCGGTCGGTGCCGATGCGGAAGTTCTGGCGCGAGCGCTCGGTCTGCGCCCCCCAATAACGATCGGAGGGGACCTCGATGGGGCCGAAACTGTCGGTCTCGATGCGGGTGGCGGGGCGGGCAGTCTTCGAGCGGTCAGTCTTCGAGCGGGCAGTTTTGGCCATGAGCACATCCATCCTGCCGCCCGAAATGCCGCGCGGCCGTTTCATGTGCTCTTCTATACAGACAGTTTGGCCGGGCGCGATGGCTCCGGCCCCAACCTAGATCATTTCTTGCGGAAACGATCGAGCCGCACGACTTCGGCGCCGCCCTGGTTCGGAGCCGCCGGCTCCTCCGTGCCTTCCGCCGTTTCAGGGGCAGGCGTCTGCACGGCGACGGCCGACGGCGCGGGAGCTGTCGGCAGCGTTTCGGGCGCGACCTCGGCGACGTCGGACGTGTCGAACTGCAGGCCGAATTTCACGGACGGATCGAGGAAGCTCTTGATGGCGCTGAACGGCACGATCAGCCGCTCCGGAATGCCGCCGAAGGACAGGCCGACCTCGAAGCGGTCCTCGAGCACGGTCAGGTCCCAGAACTGATGCTGCAGGATGATCGTCATCTCTTCCGGATATTGCGCCAGCAGCCGCGGCGACAGCTTCACGCCCTCGGCCTTCGACACGAAGGTGATGAAGAAATGGTGCTCGCCCGGCAGGCCCTGGGCCGCGGCATCGGTCAGCACCTTCCGCAGCACGCCGCGCAGCGCGTCGCGGGCCAGCACATCGTATCGGATATGATCGGTCGCCATGGTGGTCCTGTTGCATCCCCGAAGCCGGACCGTGCCGACCCGACTCGCCAAGCCGCAATAGTACCGCGCCTGACGGGTCAGCAGGAGTCCCCGCCGGGGAAGAAATCAAGAGTAAAGTGGAGGCTTCTGTTGCCAGGTGCCTCCGAACCCCGCCTAACGGAGCTTAACCCGTTAGGACTTTAAGATGGTCTTTCAAACTGCGTTACGCAGCCTGAGCAACCGGAGCAAAGTTGTCGTTGGCAACTATTGCAGTAGCCCGATAACGGCGGAACAATACCGGGAAAAAGTACGCCCTTTACGCCCTCGTCGATCCTATTTCGCCCCCGCCAAAGCCCGCTTCGGAATGACCCGTTGGTGGGCTTTGGTGGAGGCGCCGGGTACCGCCCCCGGGTCCGAATGGTTTATTGCGACGACCGTTTATTTCCATAGCCGGCGAACCGGCAGCCCCAATATAGGGCGCAAAGGGTTTGAAAAACAGGGGGTTTTGAACGTTCCCGCGCAGTTCCCTTGGGATAGGTTCCGGACGGAGGCGCGCCTGGCCTTTAGCGACGCCGCGGCCGGCGTTCTAAGCTTCTGAGATGTCCGAGGATTCCGCACCGGCCGGCCGAGCGCCAGGCCTGTTGCTGCCGCCGACGCTGATCATGACGGTGCTTGCGATCATCTACGCCCGTTATGGCGACCGCGACGTGCTGCGCCGCAGCCTCGCCGGCATCTCCTGCGCGGCGGTAGGCCTCGTGATCGCAGTAGTGGTCCGCATGATGACGCCGCTGCTGAAGCCGGACGGATCCCCTCGCATTGATCCTGATGGCCGGCGTGTTTCTCGCCATCGGCGTGCTTCGCCTGCCGCTTCCGGCGGTGCTGCTGGTCGCGATCCCCGTCAGTGTCGGCGCCACTTTTTTCCTGCGGCGGAAAGTAGCAGCATGAAGCCCGAGAATCCGATCTGGGCGCTGATCTCCACCTTTGGACTGATATCGCTGTTCGCGGTCGGCGGCGCCGCGGCGGCGGTGGCCGAGATGCACCGCATCGCGGTCGAGGTGCATCACTGGATGACCGACAAGCAGTTCACCGACGCCTATGCGATCGCGCAGCTCTCGCCAGGTCCGAACGTGCTTATCGTGACCTTAATCGGCTATGCCGTCGCCGGCATCCCCGGCGCACTGGCGGCGACGGCTGGCGATGTGCCTGCCGACGGCGCTGCTTGCCTATTATGTCAGCCGCCTCCTGAATCGGCCCAGCAAATCGCGCTGGCCCGGCTTGATCCAGGCTGCACTGGTTCCGCGTTCGATCGGATTGATGGCGGCAAGTGCCTTGATCCTGGCCCAGTCGACCGATCGCACAATTGCTGCAGTGCTTCTGACCGCAATGGTTGCGGTGATCGCCGCGGTCTCGCGCATCAATCCACTCTGGCTTCTGCTCGCCGGGGGACTGTTGGGTTTTGCTGGCATTGTGTAATGAAAATCGCTAGGCAGTGATCCGGGCGGGGGACCCAGTTCCAGCCGATTTAGAACAACAGTGCTCGTGACTTACCGGTCGCGGAGGAGACATGCATGGCCGATACGATGGGCCACACGGCGACAGCCACCCGAAATACCCAGGTGGCGCTCGGCTTCTGTCTGCTGGCGATTGCGCCGCAGATTTTCGAATTCATCTGGTCGATAGGGACGATTTTCGGTTGGGGCGCGGGACGCGGCCCGGCCACGGTCGTGATCAGCCACGCCACCGCGTTGCTCGCCGGCGCGCCCAGTACGTTGATGGGAGCGGCCACCGGTGACACCAAGAAGGCGTCGTCCGAGGTGCTGCTGGCGCTGATCTATTCCTATCCGATCTTCGTGGTCGCGATCGTCACGCTGTTCATGACCATCAGGTCGGCGCAGGACTATGTCGGCGGGGTCATCCTGATGGCGCTGGCCCTGTTTGCGCTGTGGGCCTCGAGCGATCTGCAGGGGATGCGCGGCTTCTCCTTCGGCGCCGGCACCGCGCCGCGGATGTTCGGCGGACTGCTGGTCGCCTTGTCCGCCGGCATCGCCCTGACCGGACTTCTGACCGATGGGCCGACGATGGCCCATTACTCGTGGCGCGGGCCGCTGTTCGTGATGGCCGCGATCCTGTTCTTCGCGCTGGCGATCCGGCCGCTCGGCCTCGTGGTCACGGCCTTTGCGAGCTTCATGATCGCCGCGACGGGGTCGCATGAGACGCGCTGGCTGGAGGCCGCCATCGTCGGCGCCTGCCTGACGATCGGCTGCGCGATTCTTTTTCCCTACGTGCTCGGGCTGCCGATGCCGATGTACCCGCGTTTCATGATCCAGTGAGGGTGTGATGGATATCTTTGCCAACCTCGCTCACGGTTTTGCCGTCGCGCTGACCCCGATCAACCTGCTCATGTGCCTGATTGGCGCGCTGGTCGGCACCCTGGTCGGCGTGCTCCCGGGCATCGGCACCATCGCCACCGTCGCGATGCTGCTACCGATCACCTTCGGATTGCCGCCGGTCGGCGCGCTGATCATGCTCGCCGGCATCTATTACGGCGCCCAGTATGGTGGCTCGACCACGTCGATCCTGGTCAATATTCCAGGTGAGGCGACATCGGTCGTCACCGCTATCGACGGTCACCAGATGGCCAAGCAGGGCCGTGCCGGCCCGGCGCTGGCGATCGCGGCGATCGGCTCGTTCTTCGCCGGCTGCGTTGCGACCGTGCTGATTGCCCTGCTCGGCGCGCCGCTGACCAAGCTCGCGCTGGCGTTCGGCCCGGCCGAGTATTTCTCGCTGATGGTGCTCGGCCTGATCTTCGCGGTCGTGCTGGCCAAGGGTTCAGTGCTGAAGGCGATCGCGATGATCGTGTTCGGCCTGCTGTTGTCGATGGTCGGCTCGGACATCGAGACCGGCGCCTCGCGCATGGCCTTCAACATTCCAGAGCTCGCCGACGGCCTCGGCTTTGCGACGGTGGCGATGGGCGTGTTCGGCTTCGCCGAGATCATCCGCAATCTCGACCATGGCGCCGAGATGAACCGCGATCTCGTGCAGCAGAAGATCACCGGCCTGATGCCGACCAAGAAGGATTTGCTCGACTCGACGCCGCCGATCCTGCGCGGCACCGTGCTCGGCTCGATCCTCGGCATCCTCCCCGGCGGCGGCGCGGTCATCGCCTCCTTCGCGGCCTATACGCTCGAGAAGAAGCTCGCCAAGAACCCGTCGCGGTTCGGCCGCGGCGCGATCGAGGGCGTGGCGGCGCCGGAAAGCGCCAACAACGCTGCGGCGCAGACCTCCTTCATCCCGCTGCTCACGCTCGGCATCCCGCCGAACGCGGTGATGGCGCTGATGGTGGGCGCGATGACCATCCACGGCATCGTGCCGGGTCCGCAGGTGATGCAGAAGCAGCCCGACCTCGTCTGGGGCATGATCGCCTCGATGTGGATCGGCAATCTGATGCTGATCATCATCAACCTGCCGCTGGTCGGAATCTGGGTCCGGTTGCTTCGCGTGCCGTACCGGCTGATGTTCCCCTCGATCGTGATCTTCTGCGCGATCGGCATCTACTCGGTGAACAACGCGCCGGTCGACGTCATCCTTGCCGGCGTGTTCGGTCTCGTCGGCTACTGGCTGATCAAGCACGATTTCGAGCCGGCACCGCTGCTGCTCGGAATGGTGCTCGGACCGCTGATGGAAGAGAACCTGCGCCGTGCGCTGCTGATCTCGCGCGGCGACTGGAGCGTGTTCCTGACGCGTCCGCTGTCGGCGGTGCTGCTCGCGATCGCGGCGAGCCTGCTGCTGCTCACGGTGCTGCCTGTGTTGCGGTCGAAGCGGGACCAGGTGTTCACCGAGTCTGAGAACTAGGGCATGATCCGGAAAAGTGTCAGGCGGTTTTCCGGAAAGACCATGCTCACGTGAAAAGCCGCCTGCGTCGGCGCGCCGCATTCGGAAGTCGAATCGACTTGTGTTACGGCTTCGTGAAATGAAAATGCCGGCCTTTGGGCCGGCATTTTGCTGTGTCCAAGGGAACGACGGGGATCGACATGACCTTCATTCGCGCGCTCACGAGCGCATGCGCCGCAGCGCTCGCCTCGCTGTGCGCTTTTGTTGCGCCGGCTGAGGCGCAGACTTATCCTACGCGCAGCATCACCATGATCGTGCCGTTTGCGGCCGGCGGCCCGACCGACGTCGTCGCGCGCATCGTCACCGCGCATATCGCGCAGACACTGGGACAGAGCATCATCATCGAGAACGTGGTCGGCGCCGGCGGCACCACCGCAACCACCCGCGCCGCGCGCGCGGCCAATGACGGCTATACGCTCATCACCGGGCATATGGGCACGCATGCCGCCTCGGTGCCGCTCTATCCGAAGCTCGCCTATCATCCCGAGAAGGACTTCGAGCCGATCGCGCTGCTCGCGGGCACCCCGATCCTGATCCTCGCGCGCAAGGACTTTCCGCCGAAGGATTTGAAGGAGTTCGTGGCCTATGTGAAGGCCAACGCCGAGAAGGTGAATGCTGCCCATGCCGGCGTCGGCTCGGTCTCGCACGTTTCCTGCGAGCTCCTGCACTCGATCCTCGACATCAAGCCGGTCGGCGTGCCCTTCAACGGCACGGGACCTGCGATGAACGCGCTGGTGGCGGGGCAGGTCGACTACATGTGCGACCAGATCGTCAACGCCGTGCCGCAGATCAATGCCGGGGCCATCAAGGCCTATGCGATCGCAACGCCGGAGCGCAATCCGTCGCTGCCGAACGTGCCGACCACGGCAGAAGCGGGCCTGCCGAAATTCCAGGCCCAGGCCTGGAATGCGATGTTCGCGCCCAAGGGAACTTCGCCGGCGATTCTGGCCAGCCTGAACGCTGCGGCCAGCAAGGCGCTCGACGACGAGACCGTGAAGAAGCGCCTGCTCGAGCTCGGCAGCGTCATCCCGGGCCCTGCGGAGCGGACGCCGGAGGCGCTGGCCACCCTCGTCAAGAACGAGATCGCGAAATGGACCCCGGTGCTCAAGCCGGCAACTTAGGCAGTGCGATCAAGCCGATAGGGCAAGGGGCGGGACCTGGGTTCCGCCCCTTGTCGTTTGCGCCGGGACCACTCACTTTTCCGGGTATAATCGGAGCGGACAGCGAATCGCCGCTGTTGCAGCGCGGGGGCGGCCGCTAAGTTCGCCGCCTCCCCAAAGGCTCAGTCGCACATGCACCAGTATCAGGACCTGCTTGAGCGGATTCTTTCAGACGGCGCCGAGAAGACCGACCGGACCGGTACCGGCACGCTCTCGGTGTTCGGTCATCAGATGCGCTTCAATCTGTCGGCCGGCTTCCCGATGCTGACCACCAAGCGGCTGCCGCTGAAGGCGATCATCCACGAGCTGCTGTGGTTCCTGAAGGGCGACACCAACATCAAATATCTGCGCGACAACGGTGTCACCATCTGGGACGAATGGGCGGATGCCAATGGCGATCTCGGCCCGGTCTATGGCCATCAATGGCGCTCCTGGCCGGCGCCTGACGGCCGCAGCATCGACCAGATTGCGAACGTGGTCGACATGATCAAGCGCAATCCGGACTCGCGCCGCCTGATCGTCTCGGCGTGGAATCCAGCCGAAGTCGACAAGATGGCGCTGCCGCCGTGCCATTGCCTGTTCCAGTTCTACGTCGCAGGCGGCAAGCTGTCCTGCCAGCTCTATCAGCGCTCGGCCGACGTCTTCCTCGGCGTGCCCTTCAACATCGCCTCCTATGCGTTGCTGACCATGATGGTGGCGCAGGTCACCGGCCTGAAGCCCGGCGACTTCGTACATTCGTTCGGCGATACCCATCTCTATTCCAACCATCTGGAGCAGGCCCGGCTTCAGCTCACGCGCGCGCCGCGCGCGCTGCCGGTGATGCGGATCAATCCCGATGTGAAGGACATCTTCTCCTTCCGCTTTGAGGATTTCGAGCTCGTCGGCTACGACCCGCATCCGCACATCAAGGCGGAAGTCGCGGTTTAGCGCCGATGTCGCTCAACATTCGCCGTGTGCGCCCGGGCGAAGCCGGGCTCGTTCTCGCTTTAATCCGAGAGCTCGCCGAATACGAAAAACTCTCGCACGAGGTCGAAGCGACCGAGGCCGACATCGCCGATGCGCTGTTCGGCGAGCGACCGCAACTCTATTGCGCGATCGCCGAGTGGGACGGCGAGCCGGTCGGCTTCGCGGTCTGGTTTACAAATTTCTCCACCTTCAGTGGCCGTCATGGCATCTATCTCGAGGATCTCTACGTGCGGCCGTCGCATCGCGGCAGGGGGCTCGGCAAGGCGCTGCTGGTTTATCTGGCCAAGGAATGCGCCGATAACGGCTGGTCCCGCCTGCAATGGGCGGTGCTCGACTGGAACGCGCCGTCGATCGCGTTCTACAAATCGCTCGGCGCGGTGATGATGGACGATTGGACGCTGTGCCGCGTCACCGGGCCGGCGCTGACGCGGCTTGCCGGGAGTGCGCCGTGATGGAGATCGTCTTCGTCGTTGCGATCGCGGAGAACGGCGTCATCGGCGCGGGCAACGCGATCCCGTGGCGATTGAAATCCGACATGGCGCGCTTCAAGGCACTCACGATCGGCAAGCCCGTGATCATGGGCCGCAAGACCTTTGAATCATTGCCCCGCCGTCCGCTGCCGGGCCGCACGAACATCCTTATCACGCGCGATGCGGATTATCGCGCCAATGGTGCCATCGTCACGACGTCGGCCGCGGACGCCGACG
The DNA here is from genome assembly GCF_014198295.1 of Bradyrhizobium sp. CIR18. Taxonomy (NCBI): domain Bacteria; kingdom Pseudomonadati; phylum Pseudomonadota; class Alphaproteobacteria; order Hyphomicrobiales; family Nitrobacteraceae; genus Bradyrhizobium; species Bradyrhizobium sp. CIR18. The sequence continues at coordinate 310,036 of NZ_JACIHF010000002.1, forward strand.
CGGTCGCGCGCGGCGATGCCCTGCGGCGTTCGGTCACTGAGATCGCGGTGATCGGCGGCGCCGAGATCTTTCGGCAATGGCTCGATCGCGCCGATCGCCTCGAAATCACCGAAGTGCATGCGAGACCCGAAGGCGACACGTATTTCGACATCGACAAGGCGGAATGGGACGAGGTGGGACGTGTCCGCCATCCTGCCGCAGGCGAGGACAGCGCCGACTTCTCCTATGTGACATATCGTCGGCGGCCGCGCCATTAACCGCATTCGTCAATGTTTACATTGACTTTTTCGAGCCCGAGCATAGCTCGGAAGACGGGCACCGCTGCGTTGTAAGGGACTTGCCTGTCCCCTATAAAGCCGGACCGGACAAAGCGGGCGGGGGCAATTCCACCCTGCCGAGGAGAGCGTCGAATGCCGTGGAAGAATCAGGGCGGTGGCCCATGGGGCTCGGGTCCGAAGGGACCATGGGGCTCAGGCCCGCAACCGGTCGGGCCGAGGCCGCCGGATCTGGAAGACCTTCTGCGGCGCGGCCAGGACCGCCTCCAGCAGATCATGCCGGGAGGCTATTTCTCCGGCATCGGCATCACGCTGATCGTGCTGCTGATCGTCGCGTTCTGGCTGCTGTCGGGCTTCTTCCGCGTGCAGTCCGAAGAGCTCGGCGTCGTGCTCCGTTTCGGCAAGCATGTTCGCACCGTGCAGCCGGGCCTGAACTATCATCTGCCCTATCCGATCGAGACAGTGCTGCTGCCCAAAGCGCTGCGCGTCAACACCATTTCGATCGGCATGACGCTGATCGACGATCCGGCACGGCGCGGCCGCTCCATTCGTGACGTGCCGGAAGAGAGCCTGATGTTGACCGGCGACGAGAACATCGTCGACGTCGACTTCACCGTGCTCTGGCGCATCAAGCCGGACGGCGTCGGCGACTTCCTCTTCAACATCCAGAATCCCGAAGGCACCGTGAAGGCGGTCTCCGAGAGCGCGATGCGCGAGGTGATCGGCCGCTCGCAGATCCAGCCGATCCTGACCGGCGCACGCAACGTCACCGAGCAGGGCGTGCAGGAGCTGATCCAGAGGACGCTGGACAGCTATGGCGCCGGCATTCAGGTCACCCAGGTGCAGATGCAGAAGGTCGATCCGCCGGCGCAGGTGATCGACGCGTTCCGCGACGTCCAGGCGGCGCGCGCCAATCTCGAGCAGTTGCAGAACGAGGCGCAGACCTACGCCAACCAGGTGGTGCCGCAGGCGCGGGGCCGCTCGGCCAAGATCCTGCAAGACGCCGAAGGCTACAAGGAGCAGGCGGTCGCCGAGGCCAAGGGCCAGAGCGCGCGCTTCCTGAAGGTGTACGAGGAATACAAGAAGGCGCCCGACGTGACGCGTGAACGGATCTATCTGGAGACGATGGAGCGCGTGCTCGGCGGCGCCGACAAGCTGGTCTATGACGGCGGGCCCTCGGGCCAGGGCATCGTGCCCTATCTGCCGCTCGGCGAACTGACGACCAAGCGGCCGCCTACCACCGGTCCGCAGTCGAGCGGAGGCAACCGATGAGGTCCCCGGTCACAGGTTTCGTCACGCTGGTTGGGCTCCTGCTGGTCGTGATCGTCGGCTACATGTCGCTGTTCACGGTGCAGCAGACCGAGCAGACCATCGTGCTCCAGTTCGGCCGGCCCGTCGACGTCGTCACCGCACCCGGCCTGCACTTCAAGGCGCCGTGGAATTCGGTGATCAACATCGACAAGCGGATCCTCGATCTGGAGAACCCGTCGCAGGAAGCGATCGCCTCCGATCAGAAGCGGCTCGTGGTCGACGCCTTCGCGCGCTACCGCATCAAGGATGCGCTGCGCTTCTATCAGAGCGTCGGCTCGATCCAGGCTGCCAACATCCAGCTCACCACGCTGCTGAACGCGGCGCTGCGCCGCGTGCTGGGCGAGGTCTCCTTCATCAACGTGGTGCGCGACGACCGCGAGAAGCTGATGCAGCGCATCCGCGACCAGCTCGATCGCGAGGCCGATGGCTACGGCATCCAGGTCGTCGACGTCCGGATCCGCCGCGCCGATCTGCCGGAGCAGAACAGCCAGGCGGTCTATCTGCGCATGAAGACCGAGCGCGAGCGCGAGGCGGCCGAGTTCCGCGCGCAGGGCGGCCAGAAGGCCCAGGAGATCAGGTCCAAGGCCGATCGTGAGGCGACCGTCATCGTCGCCGAGGCGAATTCGCAGGCCGAGCAGACCCGGGGCGCCGGCGATGCCGAGCGCAACCGCCTGTTCGCCGAAGCTTACAGCAAGGATGCCGACTTCTTCGCCTTCTACCGGTCAATGACGGCTTACGAGAACGGGCTGCGTTCGAACGACACCCGCTTTCTGCTGCGGCCGGACTCGGATTTCTTCCGGTACTTCAGTAACCCGTCCGGCAAGACGGCGACCGAGACGCCGGCGAAGCCGTAAGCTAGACAAAGGGCGGCGGATCTCGCCGCCCTTCGTCCAGACAAGAACAGCATAACGGGAGGTTCCAATCCGATGAGGTCCATTGCGTTCGCCGACTTCCTCATCGGCTTGGGCATCCTGTTCGTGCTGGAAGGCTTGATGTTCGCGGCAAGTCCCAACTGGATGCGCAAGGCCATGAAGAGCGCCATCGCCACGCCGGACAACATCCTGCGGGCGGTCGGGATCGGTTCGGCCATCGTCGGCCTGGTCCTGATCTGGGTCATGCGGCGCCCCATTTAGGCGGCGCGCCAACGCCAAAGTGAAGGCGAGAGACCGGTTTTCGCCGTATTATCGGGGTGTTGAGGCCCATTAACCTGCGCGCTTGCGCCGTCCCCCCGTCAAGCGCAGTCTGGCGCCGAATCCCTCTCTCTGGAGATCACAATGACCGCTGCCACCATTGCCCCGTCCCGCTCGCGACTTGGTGTGCGAATTGGGCTGGCCGCGCTCGCCGTCGCTGCTGTCAGCGCGTTCGGCTCGCCGGCTTATGCGCGCGGACCGGAGGGCATCGCCGACGTCGCCGAGAAGGTGATCGACGCGGTCGTCAACATCTCGACCTCGCAGACCGTCGAGGCCAAGGGCGGCGGCAGCAACGCCATGCCGCAATTGCCGCCCGGCTCGCCCTTCGAGGAGTTCTTCGACGACTTCTTCAAGAACCGCAAAGGTCCGGGCGGCAGCAGCAAGGGTGGCGAGCGCGGCGACGGCGGCCCGCCGCCGCGCAAGACCAATTCGCTCGGAAGCGGCTTCATCATCGACACATCGGGCGTCGTCGTCACCAACAACCATGTCATCGCGGATGCCGACGAGATCAACGTCATCCTCAACGACGGTACCAAGATCAAGGCCGAGCTGGTCGGCGTCGACAAGAAGACCGACCTTGCAGTCTTGAAGTTCAAGCCGACCAAGCCGCTGGTCGCGGTGAAGTTCGGCGATAGCGACAAGCTGCGTCTCGGCGACTGGGTGGTCGCGATCGGCAACCCGTTCAGCCTGGGCGGCACGGTGACGGCCGGCATCGTCTCGGCCAAGAACCGCGACATCTCCTCGGGTCCCTATGACAGCTACATCCAGACCGACGCCTCCATCAACCGCGGCAATTCCGGCGGTCCGCTGTTCAACCTCGATGGCGACGTCATCGGCGTCAACACGCTGATCATCTCGCCCTCGGGCGGCTCGATCGGCATCGGCTTCGCGGTGCCGTCGAAGACGGTTGCGGGCGTCGTCGACCAGCTCCGTCAGTTCGGCGAGTTGCGCCGCGGCTGGCTCGGCGTGCGGATCCAGAGCGTCACCGACGAGATCGCCGAGAGCCTCAGCATCAAGCCGGCGCGCGGCGCGCTGGTTGCGGGCGTCGACGACAAGGGCCCGGCCAAGCCGGCCGGCATCGAGCCGGGCGACGTCGTCGTCAAGTTCGACGGCAAGGACGTCAAGGATCCGAAGGACCTGTCCCGCGTCGTCGCCGACACGGCGGTCGGCAAGGAAGTCGACGTCATCATCATCCGCAAGGGCAAGGAAGAAACCAAGAAGGTCACCCTCGGCCGCCTCCAGGATCCAGAGAAGGTGCAGGCCGCGGTGAAGACCGACGAGCCCGCGCCCGAGAAGCCGGTGACGCAGAAGGCGCTCGGCCTTGATCTTGCGGCGCTGAACAAGGATCTGCGCAGCCGCTACAAGATCAAGGAGAGCGTCAAGGGCGTGGTCGTCACCAATGTCGACGCGAATTCCGACGCCGCCGAGAAGCGCCTCTCCGCCGGCGACGTCATCGTCGAGGTCGCGCAGGAGGCCGTCTCCAGCGGCGCCGACATCCAGAAGCGGGTCGACCAGCTCAAGAAGGACGGCAAGAAGTCGGTGCTGCTGCTGGTGTCCAACGCCGACGGCGAGCTGCGGTTTGTGGCGCTGAGCGTGCAGTAGTCGCTGGCCGGTGCCGTAGGGTGGGCAAAGCGACTTGTCCGCCGTAGCTCGAAGAGCGAAGGCGGAAGCGTGCCCACCACCTGTCGCCGTCGGAGAAAGATCGTGGGCACGGCGCTTTGCGCCTTTGCCCACCCTACGGCCGCTGAGCATGCGGCAAGAGGCTACCCCTCCACGAACTCGTCCCGCCGATACCCCTGCGTATACAGCAGCGCGGTGAGGTCGCCGTGATCGATCCGCGCCGCCGCAGCCGCCGCTACGGCCGGCTTGGCGTGATAGGCGACGCCCAGCCCCGCGGCCTGGATCATTGCGAGATCATTGGCGCCGTCGCCGACCACGACCGAATCGATGTCGTCGAGATCGAACGACTCCATCAGATCCACCAGCGTCGCGAGCTTCGCCGCGCGCCCCAAAATCGGCTCCTTCACCTCGCCGGTGAACTTGCCGTCGCGCACGACCAGCTCGTTGGCACGGTTCTCCTGGAAGCCGATCTTGGCGGCGACCGCGGTCGTGAACAGCGTGAAGCCGCCGGAGACGAGGCAGGTATAGGCGCCGTGCTTGCGCATGGTCGCGACCAGTTCGCGGCCGCCCGGGGTCAGCGTGATGCGCTTGGCCAGCACCTCATCGACCACGCCGGCGGGCAGGTCCTTCAGCAGCGCGACGCGCTCGCGCAGTGCCGGCTCGAACTCGATCTCGCCGCGCATGGCGCGTTCGGTGATGGCGGCCACGTGGGCCTTCATCCCGACGAGATCGGCAAGCTCGTCGATGCATTCCTGGCCGATCATGGTGGAATCCATGTCGGCGAGAAAAAGCTTCTTGCGCCGGGCGCCGACTGGCTGCACGACGATGTCGACGGGCAGGTCGCCGCGAAGCTCGCGGAGCCGCTGCTCGATGGCGTGACGGTCGGCTTCGAGGTTACTGTCGGCGCCGAAGGGAATGTCGACCGCAACCCCGTCGAACAGCCAGTGCGCGGGAGCTGCCTGGGGCAGCACGGCGCGGGCGCCATCGACGATGGTGGAGTCGAGCGCGGGATTGTCGGGGTTGCAGATCAGCGTGGCGACGAGGGACATTTGAGGTTTTCGTGAGCGAGGGGCAAGTCAGCAGAAGCCATGTTGGCAAGGCCGTGCTTATCGCAGGCCCGACCGCCAGCGGCAAGTCGGCGCTGGCGCTGGAGCTTGCCCTCAGCACGGGCGGGGTCGTCATCAATGCCGATTCCATGCAGGTCTATCGTGACCTGCGGATCATCACGGCGCGCCCCACACAAAGCGAGGAAGCGCGCGCGCCGCATCGCCTGTACGGTCATGTCGATGCAGCCGTGAATTTTTCGGCCGGTGCCTGGGTGAGTGATGCAGCCAAGGCGCTCGACGAGGCAGAAGCGGAAGGCCGTCTGCCGATCTTCATCGGCGGCACCGGGCTCTATTTCAAGGCACTGACGGCGGGGCTCTCCGTGGTGCCGCCAATCCCTGCCGAGGTGCGCGAGGACGTGCGCGCGCGGTTGGAACGCAACGGCGTCGAGGCGCTGCACGCGGAACTGGCGCGTCGCGACCCCAGTGCGGCCGAGCGATTGAACCTGCGTGACCGCACCCGGATCGCGCGCGCGCTCGAAGTGGTCGAGGCGACCGGCCGCTCGCTGCTCGACTGGCACCGGGAGGGTCAGCCGCCGCTGCTGCCGAAGGACAGTTTTCGCGCGGTATTTCTCGCACCCGAACGGGACGAGCTCTACGCCCGCATCGATGCCCGCTTCGATGCCATGCTGGGCGCCGGTGCGTTGAAGGAGGTCGAGCAGCTCGCCGCCAGAAACCTCGATCCGCTGCTGCCGGCGATGAAGGCTCATGGCGTGCCGGCCCTGATCCGGCACTTACGCGGTGAGCTCAGCCTGGAGCAGGCCGCCACCACTGGCCGCGCCGACACCCGCCACTACGCCAAGCGGCAATTCACTTGGTTCCGGCACCAATTGCCGGAGTTCGAATGGGTGAAGCCCGGGGAGGCGAGGGGATGGCTCGCCGCCCTTGTGAACGCGGCCCGCGACCCCGCCTGAGGCGCTTTTCCGTCCGGGTTCCCGAATTTACCTCTCGCCGAACCCAGGGAACACCGCTACACTGCCAAAATCGCGCGGGAACGGCCGCATCGCCTTGACATCCAGGCTTTGGCCGCTATGTTTCGCGCAACCTTTGGGAAGCCGGGCGCCCGCCATGCGTAACATTATTACCAAGCTCCTTATCGCCGTCGTACCCAGGCACACCGCCGGGGGTGGCTAGCTGCCATCCACATGACAGGCGGTGTGCATGGGCCCTCTTCGGGGCCTTTTTTATTTCCCGAACCAGACACGAACGAAGCCGCTGACAACAGCGCATCCGGAGCAAGCCAATGAGCGACAAGAGCCACGATCCGAACCAGATGACCGGCGCTGCGATGATCGTTCGCGCGCTCATCGATCATGGCGTGACCGACATTTTCGGCTATCCCGGCGGCGCGGTGCTTCCGATCTATGACGAGATCTTTCAGCAGAGCGAGGTCCAGCACATCCTGGTCCGCCACGAGCAGGGCGCCGGCCACGCCGCAGAAGGTTATGCGCGCTCGACCGGCAAGCCGGGCGTTGCGCTGGTGACCTCCGGCCCCGGTGCCACCAATATGGTGACGCCGCTCACCGACGCGCTGATGGATTCGATCCCGCTGGTCTGCATCTCCGGCCAGGTGCCGACGCATCTGATCGGCAACGACGCGTTCCAGGAATGCGACACCGTCGGCATCACGCGTCCCTGCACCAAGCACAATTGGCTGGTGCGCGACGTCAACGATCTCGCCAAAGTGCTGCACGAAGCTTTCTACGTCGCGACCTCCGGCCGTCCCGGCCCGGTGCTGGTCGACGTCCCCAAGGACGTGCAGTTCGCGACCGGCACCTATCATCCGCCGCGCAAATCCGACGTGCACCGCTCCTACGCGCCACGCGTGAAGGGAGATGCGACGCAGATCCGCAAAGCCGTCGCACTGCTGGCCCATGCCAAGCGTCCCGTGATCTACAGCGGCGGCGGCGTCATCAATTCCGGCTCCGAGGCGACCAAGCTGCTGCGCGAGCTGGTCGAGGTCACCGGATTCCCGATCACCTCGACGCTGATGGGCCTCGGCGCGTATCCGGCGTCGGGCAAGAATTGGCTCGGCATGCTCGGCATGCACGGCACCTATGAAGCCAACATGACGATGCATGATTGCGACGTCATGCTGTGCGTCGGCGCGCGCTTCGACGACCGCATCACCGGCCGCGTCGATGCGTTCTCGCCGGGCTCGAAGAAGATCCACATCGACATCGACCCGTCCTCGATCAACAAGAACATTCGCGTCGACGTGCCGATCATCGGCGATTGCGGCAACATCCTCGGCGACATCCTCCAGGTGTTCAAGGCCGAGGCGAAGAAGCCCGACATCAAGGCGTGGTGGCAGCAGATCGCGCAGTGGCGCGCCCGTAACTCGCTCTACTACCGGAAGAGCAACGAGGTGATCCTGCCGCAGCACGCGATCCAGAGCCTGTTCGAGGCGACGCGCGGCAGGGATACCTACATCACGACGGAAGTCGGCCAGCACCAGATGTGGGCGGCGCAGTTCTTCGGCTTCGAGGAGCCGCATCGCTGGATGACCTCGGGCGGTCTCGGCACCATGGGCTACGGCCTGCCGGCGGCGGTCGGCGTGCAGGTTGCCCATCCCGACAGCCTCGTCATCGACATTGCGGGGGATGCCTCGGTGCAGATGACGATGCAGGAGATGTCGACGGCGGTTCAGTACGAGCTGCCGATCAAGATCTTCATCCTGAACAACCAGTACATGGGCATGGTGCGGCAGTGGCAGCAGCTGCTGCACGGCAACCGCCTGTCGCATTCCTACTCGGAGGCGCTGCCGGACTTCGTCAAGCTCGCGGAAGCCTATGGCGGCGTCGGTATCCAGGTCCACAAGCCCGGCGATCTCGACGGCGCCATCCAGGAGATGATTTCGGTCAAGCGCCCGGTGCTGTTCGACTGTCGCGTCGCCGCGCTCGAAAACTGCTTCCCGATGATCCCCTCGGGCAAGGCGCACAACGAGATGCTGTTGCCGGAGCAGGCCAACGACGAGGCCACCGCCAAGGCGTTCGCCGGCGGCAAGGCGCTGGTGTGAGACCATGTTCGACCTGACCGAGCTCGAGCGCGCACATGCGATCGTGGGGCAGGCGGTGCCGGCAACGCCGGCACACGCCTGGCCTTTGCTCGCCGAGCGGCTCGGCGCGCAGGTCGTGGTCAAGCACGAGAACCACACGCCGATCGGGGCTTTCAAGGTGCGCGGCGGGCTGGTCTATCTCGAGCGGCTGAAGCGCGAGCAGTCGAATATTCCCGGCATCATCTCGGCGACGCGCGGCAATCACGGCCAGAGCCTGGCGTTCGCGGCGAGCCGCCACGGCGTGCCCGCAGTGATCTACGTGCCGCGCGGCAATTCGGCCGAGAAGAATCGCGCGATGAAGGCCTTTGGCGCCGAGCTCGTCGAGCATGGCGAGGATTTCCAGGCCGCGCGTGAGGAAGCCGAGCGCCGCGCGCAGTTTGCCGGGCTCCATATGGTGCCGTCGTTCCACCCCGACCTTGTGCTCGGCGTCGCCACTTATGCGCTTGAGCTGTTCAAGGCCGCGGCGGACCTCGACATGCTCTATGTGCCGATCGGGCAGGGCTCCGGCATCTGCGGCTGCATCATGGCGCGCGACCTGCTCGGCCTGAAGACCGAGATCGTCGGCGTGCAGTCGACCGAAGCTCCGTCCTACGCGCTGTCGTTTGCGGCCGGCAAGATCGTGACGACCGAAACCAGCAACACGCTCGCCGACGGCATGGCGACGCGCATTCCGGACGCCGAGGCATTCACGCTGATCCGCAAGGGTGCCTCACGCATCGTAGAGGTCACCGACGCGGAGGTCGCGGCCGCGATCCGTGCGCTCTGGACCGACACGCACAATCTCGCCGAAGGCGCGGGAGCAGCCGCGCTCGCCGCGGCGCTGCAGGAAAAGAGCAAGTTGAAGGGCAAGCGCGTCGGTCTCGTGCTGTCCGGCGGCAATATCGATTTCGATCTGTTCCGCCGTTGGGTCGGGACAGACGCGTCAGCGATGGCGTGAGGAAGAGACAAGAGGGGACGACAATGAACCAGCCCGCATCCGCCTACTTCATCGAGGATCGCCACGATCCCAACGAGACGCATACGCTCTCGGTGCTCGTGCAGAACGAGCCGGGCGTGCTCGCGCGCGTCATCGGCCTGTTCTCGGGCCGCGGCTACAACATCGAGAGCCTCACGGTCTCGGAGACCGAGGCCCAGAAGCACCTGTCGCGCATCACCATCGTCACGACGGGTACGCCGATGGTGATCGAGCAGATCAAGCACCAGCTAGACCGCATGATCCCGGTCTACCGGGTCGTCGACATGACCCAGACCAAGCGCTCGATCGAGCGCGAGCTGGCGATGGTGAAGGTGCGCGGGCAGGGCGAGCATCGGGTCGAGGCGCTCAGGCTCGCGGATGCGTTCCGCGCCCGGGTGATCGACGCCACGACCGAGAGCTTTGTGTTCGAGATCACAGGCAATACGGACAAGATCAATCAATATATCGACCTGATGCGCCCGCTCGGCCTCGTCGAGGTGTCGCGCACCGGCGTTGCCGCGATCGGCCGCGGGCCTGAAGGGATGTGAACCATGCTGGCGCGCGACTGGTACTATAACGAGCGGAACCGGATGGGGATCGAGCCCGCTGTGGCCTCGATCTACGACGCCCACGACGATGCCGATCTGCGGGCGCGCGCCGCGCTGAAAATGCTGGGAGTCCAGCGCGGCTGGCGCATCGCCGACATCGGCTGCGGCAACGGCGTGCTGGCGACCGAAGCCGCACTGCTGGGCGCGGAGGTGGACGCCATCGATATCTCGCCGGCAATGCTGGCGCTTGCCGAGATCTACGCGCGTGATCGCAAGGCGCCCGTGCGCACACAGTCCGCCGGCCTGCTCAGCTTCGCCTATCGGCCGGAATCCTACGACCTGATCGTCAGCGAATTCACGCTGCACCACCTGCCGGATTTCTGGAAGGCGGTGGCGATGTCGCGGATCTATCGTGCGCTGAAGCCGGGCGCGAGCTTCTATCTGCGCGACATCGTCTATGCCTCCATGCCCGACGCGATCGAGCGCGACGTCGAGCAATGGGCCGACTACCAGATCAAGAACCACGATTTTTCGCGCGAAGGCGTCGTCACGCATATGCGCGACGAATACTCCACCTTCGGCTGGGTGATGGAGCGGATGCTGACCGACGTCGGCTTCGCGCTGGTCTCGGCCGATTACCACGCACCGATGCACGGCACCTATCTGCTGCGCAAACCAAGAGCCGGCGAGCAAGGCTAGACGACAACAACAGGGCTGCACGACAGGGCAGAACCGAGAACAACAATGAAGCCGGCCGATATCCTCATCGCCATCCTGGTGGCGATCATCTGGGGACTTGCCTTCGTGGCGAGCCGGATCGCGCTCGACGAGCTTTCGCCGGAGCTGATGACGGCGCTGCGTTTTTCCATCGCCGCGTTGCCGTGCCTGTTCATCCGAAAGCCCAAAATCGCCTGGTCGCTGCTGATCGCGATCAGCTTTACGTTGTTCCTCGGTCAATTCCTGAGCCAGGCCTATGGCATCGCCCATGGCGTGCCGGTGGGGCTGACCAGCGTCGTCGTGCAGAGCCAGGCGCTGTTCACGATCGGCTTTGCCGCGATCGCTTTTGGCGAGCGGCCGACGCCGATGCAGGCGCTCGGCGTTGGTATCGCTGCGATCGGCCTTCTGATGATCTGCGGTACGGTCGGCTATGATTTCAGCGTCGCCGCGTTTGCGGTGCTGATGATCTCGCCGATCAGCTTTGCCGTCGGCAATCTGCTGCTGCGCGGCGCCCGCGGCGTGCCGATGTTCGACCTGTTCGCATGGCTGTGCCTCGCCGCGGCCGTGCCGCTGTTCGTGCTGGCGCTGATCGCCAATGGCCCTGCGCCGACATGGACATCGCTGAGCCACATAACGCCGACAGCGGCTCTCTGCATGCTGGCGCTTGGCGGCATCTCAACGAGTATCGCCTATTGGCTCTGGGGCCGGCTGCTGCGCGACTATCCCGCCGCGCAAGTGGTGCCGTTTGCGCTGCTGGTGCCGTTCGTCGGCTCGGCCGCCTCCAGCATCGCGTTCGGCGAGCGGTTCGGACCCTTGCGGCTCGCTGGCATGCTGACCGTGATCGGCGGTATCGCCGTGATGGTGCTGGCGAAGCGGCCCAAGGCGTTACCCGAAGAACCGTTGCCGAAAACGGCGTGAGGTGAGCATGTCCCAGTCGCTGCTCTATGCCTTCCTGATCTTCATGGTCGTGATGTACTTCACGCCCGGGCCGAACAACATCATGCTGCTGTCCTCGGGCCTGACCTACGGCTTCCGGCGCACCGTCCCTCACATCGTCGGCATCGTCCTCGGCTTCGCCTTCATGGTCGCCGCCGTCGGCCTCGGGCTCGGCTCCGTGTTCCTGGCCTATCCGATCCTCCAGACCATCCTGAAATATGCCGGTGCCGCCTACCTGATCTATCTTGCCGTCGCGATCGCCATGTCCGGCCCGACCAAGCCGGGCGAGGGGGATGGCCGCGGCCCGATGACCTTCTGGGGCGCGGCGATGTTCCAATGGATCAATGCCAAGGGCTGGGTGATCGTCATCGGCACCATCACCGCCTATGCGGCGATCGCCCAATTCCCGCTCAACATCGCGATCCAGACCCTGATCAGCCTGCTCGTCGGCACCGTCTCGACCGTGGTCTGGGCCCTGTTCGGCTCGGCATTGCGGCCGGTCCTGACCTCGGAGCGGCTGGTCCGCGCCTTCAATATCCTGATGGCGATCCTGCTGCTGGCCTCCCTCTACCCCGTTTTCATGGATGCATGATGTCGCGGATTTCCATGCAGAAACGGGTTTCCCAGCCGGCTGAAAATGCTCTAGACAGCCCCCGAAATCCGCAAATTTCACCGTCCAAGACTTGAGCAGTCGGACCTGACCAACGGCCGATTCTGGCCCCTAACGAGGAAACGACCCATGCGTGTTTATTACGATCGCGACGCCGACCTGAACCTGATCAAGGGCAAGAAGGTCGCCATCGTGGGCTATGGCAGCCAGGGCCACGCCCATGCGCTCAACCTGAAGGATTCCGGCGTCAAGGACGTTGCCATTGCGCTGCGCAAGGACTCGGGCTCGGTCAAGAAGGCGGAAGCCGCCGGCTTCAAGGTGATGGAAGTCGCCGAAGCCGCCAAATGGGCCGACCTCGTCATGATGCTGACCCCGGACGAGCTCCAGGGCGACATCTATCGCGATCACCTGCACGACAACATGAAGAAGGGCGCCGCCCTCGTGTTCGCGCACGGCCTCAACGTCCACTTCAACCTGCTCGACCCGCGCGCCGATCTCGACGTGCTTATGATCGCGCCGAAGGGCCCCGGTCACACCGTGCGCTCGGAATATCAGCGCGGCGGCGGCGTGCCCTGCCTGATCGCAATCGCCAAGGACGTCTCGGGCAACGCCCATGACCTCGGCCTGTCCTACGCCTCGGCTGTCGGCGGCGGCCGCGCCGGCATCATCGAGACCACCTTCAAGGAAGAGTGCGAGACCGACCTGTTCGGCGAGCAGGTGGTGCTCTGCGGCGGCCTGGTCGAGCTGATCAAGGGCGGCTACGAGACCCTGGTCGAAGCCGGCTACGCCCCGGAGATGGCCTATTTCGAGTGCCTGCACGAAGTGAAGCTGATCGTCGACCTGATTTATGAAGGCGGCATCGCCAACATGAACTACTCGATCTCCAACACCGCGGAGTATGGCGAGTACGTCACCGGCCCGCGCATCGTCACCGCCGAGACCAAGGCGGAGATGAAGCGCGTTCTCGCCGACATCCAGGGCGGCAAGTTCGCCCGCGACTGGATGCTCGAGAACAAGGTCAACCAGACCTCGTTCAAGGCGACCCGCGCCAAGCTCGCTCAGCACCCGATCGAGGAAGTCGGCGCCAAGCTGCGCGATATGATGCCCTGGATCAAGAAGGGCGCGCTGGTCGACAAGTCGAAGAACTAAGTCGTCTCCCGGACGCAGCGCATCACGCAGGTGGTGCGCTGCTGATCCGGGGGCCATTGCGGCTCCTGGGTCTCGGCTTCTGCGCTCCGTTTCGCTGCGCTTGTCCGGGACATGGGCAAAAATCCAAGGCATGATCGCAGGAACTCCAGGGGAGGAAGACCATGCGATCTGTCGTCGTCACCGGTGCGTCCACAGGCATCGGCTGGGCTACTGCCAAATTCCTGATCGGGCGCGGCTATCGCGTGTTCGGCAGCGTCCGCAAGCAGGCCGATGCCGACCGGCTTCAGGGTGAGTTTGGCGCCAATTTCACGCCGCTGCTGTTCGACGTCACCGACGAGGCCGCGGTCCTCGCTGCTGCGCGAAAAGTTCGCGAAGCGCTGAACGGTGAGACGCTGGCCGGCCTCGTCAACAATGCGGGCATCGCCGTCGCCGGTCCCGTGCTCGAATTGTCGGCGGATGATTTCCGCCGCCAGATGGACATCAACGTCATCGGCCCTGTCATCGCGACGCAGGCGTTCGGGCCGCTGCTCGGGGCCGACCCGTCGCTGAAGGGGCCGAAGGGGCGGATCGTGATGATCAGCTCGGTCGCAGGAAAGAACGGCAATCCGCTGTCGGCGCCCTACTGCACCTCCAAGCACGCCGTCGAGGGACTGTCGGAAAGCCTGCGCCGCGAATTGATGCTGTTCGGCATCGACGTCATCATCGTCGCCCCCGGCGCGGTGAAGACGCCGATCTGGAGCAAGGCCGAGCAGATCGATCTCTCCGTCTACCAGAGCTCGCCCTATCTCCCGGCGCTCAACAAGGTCATGGCCTTCATGATGGACCTCGGCGCGAAGGGCCTGCCGGCCGAGCGGATCGCCGAGATCGTGTTCGAGGCGCTGACCGCGCCGAGCCCCAAGGTGCGCTATCAGATCACGCCCGACCCGCTCCGCCATCTGATCGGTGCCGTACTGCCGAAACGGACGGTCGACCGGATCATCGCCAAGCGGCTCGGACTGCTGCCGCAGTAAAGGCGGGCGCTTCAGCCCGCCGCAACGGTCTGCCCGCGTGGGTGGCGGGCCATCGCGATCATGCGCAGCGTCATCACGATCAGCAGCGGAATGAGGAAAGCGGCATAGAGCGGCATCGCCGGCACGCGCTTGCCGAACGACACCATGAACTGAAACCAGAGATAATAGCCGCCGACCAGGTGCAGCGTACGCCAGGCGCGGCGCCCGATCAGCGCGGCGGCGCGGTCGAACGAGGTGGCGCTCATCGCGACGATGAAGCCATAGCCGATGCCGCCGAAAATGTAGGAAACGGCCGAGGTCGCCTCGGCAAAGCCGGCAGGATCCATCCAGGCGAAAACAACGATCGCAACCGCGTGGATGGCGTGGGAGGCCGCAAAACTGAGGCCGAGATACCGGCGGTTGCGGCGCTGCCAGCGGGTCCATGCGTTGGGCCAAAGCCGCGCCATCGCTGCGGCGCTGAAGGCGAGGCAGAACAGCAGCAGCGAGCTGCGTGCGGTGAAGCGGATCACCATCCGCACGCCCTCGACCTCCAATTGCCGCATCGAGGCGATCCACATGCTGAGAAGGATCAGGCTGAGGGTGAGGGCGGCGAGCAGCCGCCAGCCTTCGAACCAGCTTTGACGTCGCGGCATGGTGATCTTCCTCCGTTATGTAATCATCGATTACATTTCGGCGCCGCGCGGCGGTCAATGGTGTAATCACCGCTTACATTCACGTTCGGGTGATGCTAGGAAGCACCATGTCCGCCCGCCAGCCGTCCAAGCCGCGCGCCCGCCGCCCTGCAGCCCAGGCCAGGCCGTATCACCACGGCGACCTCCGCCGTGTCCTGATCGATGCTGCGCTGCAATTGGCGGCGGAGGGAGCGGAGGTCTCCGTCCGTGAGGCCGCGCGCCGGGCCGCGGTGTCGCCGGGCGCGCCGTTCCGGCACTTTCCAAACCGCGATGCACTGATGGCGGCGGCGGCCGAGGAGGCGCAGCGGCGTTTCCGTGCCGAGATCGAGGCCGCGCTGAGCGAGGCTCCGGCGGCCGGCCCGCTTGCCCGTTTTCGTGCCTTTGGCCTTGCTTACCTGCGCTGGGCGATGCGCAATCCCGCCCATTTCGAGATCATCTCCACCGGGCGCTATTTCGCCCATGGCAGCTCCGCGGAATTGACGCGCGACAATGCCGAGTTGATCGCGCTGACCGAGGGAATCCTGGCCGAGGCGGCGGAGCAGGGCCTGCTGCGGTCGGCGGACCTCAAGCGCATCCAGATCGCCGGCCGCGCCCTGGTCTACGGCTTCGCCCGGATGAATCTCGATGGCCACTTTCCGCGCTGGGGCGTCGAGGAGAGGGCGATCGAGCGGATGGCGGAAGGCGTGCTCGACCTCTTCATCGCCGGCATCGCAAAGCCTTAACCGAGCGAGCGGCTCGGCCCGCCGCCGTGCGGGCTTCGCCGGTCACTAACAATAAGCGAAGGTCGGGTCACCGCATGCGTTGCCTGTCCTTGACCGTTCCGTTACAGTTTTATGACACGGTGCAGGCTTCCGGCTGCTCCGGACGCCCCGTCACCGTCTCGAGGACCAGACGGCCTGGCATCACCGCGCCGGACTTGAAGTATAGCGTGTCGTCGATGGCGTCCGCGCCCAATCCAGGTCCTTCTGCCACGACCGCCGTGCTGGCGAGCGTCGCCGCGCTCGGCATCTGGCGGCTGCTCGCGGTTGCCGCGCCGCATCTGGCCGCGCTCGCGCTGATGTACCAGACCGAGACCGATTTCGGCTCGCGGCTCTCCTTCGCGCTGGCCTGGGGCATCCTCAATTTTTTCTGGATCACCCTGCTGCGGCGGCCGGCGCTATCAGGCGCGCTGTCGCTGACCATGGTCGTCGTGCTGGTGCTGCTGTCGCGGCTCAAGCACGACGTCGTCCAGATGACGGTCAACTTCATCGACCTGATGATGATCGACCGCGACACCGTCGCGTTCCTGTTCACGATCTTCCCGAATTTGCGCTGGTCGGTGATCCTGGCCGGCTTCGTCACGCTGCCGCTGATGTATGCGCTGTGGTGGCTCGATCCGTTCCGCATCCGCCGTCTGCCGGCGTTCGCCTGCAAGCTGGCCTGCCTTGCCGCGCTGGTCGGCTATTCGCTCTATCATCCGGACGAAGCCTGGCGCGGCTATTACGACGACGGCTATCTGTCGAAGTTCTTCCGCTCCGGCGTCAGCTCGGTCTCCGATTTCGTGCAGTACGGCTTCATGGAATCGGCCGCCGCGACCAACGAGCGCCTCAACATGCCGCTGGTCGATTCCTGCCATCCTGCCGGACGCCGGCCGAACATCATCATGATCCATGATGAATCGAGCTTCGACATCCGCGCCGCCCAGGGCATCAAGGTGCCGCAGGGCTATGGCAGCCACTTCAAATCCTGGGACGGCAAGCAACGCACGTTCCTGGCCGAGAGCAATGGCGGGCCGAGCTGGTTCACCGAATACAACGTGCTTGCAGGCCTCTCCTCGCGCTCGTTCGGCCGCTTTGCCTATTTCGTGACGCGCATCGCCTCGAACCGCGTCGAGCGCGGGCTGCCGCTGGCGCTGCGCCGTTGCGGCTACGACACGATGTCGCTCTATCCCGCCCATGGCGGCTTCATGGCCGCGCGCAGCTTCCAGCTGACGACAGGCATCGAACGCTTCCTCGACGCCAAGGATCTCGGCGCCAAGGACGTCGAGCCCGACGGCTTCTTCTACGACAAGGCGCTCCAGCTGATGGGCCAGCAGCCGCCCAACAAGCCGCTGTTCACCTTCATCTATCTCGGTGCCAATCATTTCCCCTGGGAGACGCGCTTCCGTCCCGACCTGCTGCCGAACTGGCGCGCGCCGGGCAATGTGCCGTCCATCGATGAATATCTGCGTCGGCAGGCGATCAGCGCCGAGCAATACAAGGCGTTCGTCGCGGGCCTGAAGAAGACGTTCCCGGGCGAGCCCTTCCTGATCGTGCGCTATGGCGATCATCAACCCGAGTTCGCGCCTGCTATCCTCGAGCCCGGGCTCGACGAGGGCGCTCTCGGCAAGAAGCTGGACGCCTACGATCCGCGCCTCTACGCGACCTATTACGCGATTGACGCCGTCAATTTCGAGCCGGTGAAGAGTGCTGCCGTGATGGACACGATCGACGGCCCCTATCTGCCGCTGGTGATCCAGGAGGCCGCCGGCATCCCGCTCGATCCGTCCTTCGCCGAGCAGAAGGAGATCATGCTCCGCTGCAAGGGCGTGTTCTACAGCTGCAAGGACGGCGTCGAAGCGCGGCGGCTGAACCGCCTGCTGATCAACGCGGGGATCATCAGGGGACTGTAGGCTCTACCGCCATCCTGAGTGGGCAAAGCGACTTGTCCGCCGTAGCTCGAAGAGCGAAGGCGGAAGCGTGCCCACCACCTCTCACACGAATCCAGCGACCGTGGGCACGGCGCTTGCGCGCCTTTGCCCACCCTACGAAATCTCAACCTACCGCCCGCCCACCTTCTCCCACAGCCACTTCGCGACCGCATCCGGCGAGGAATTCGCGTCATTGCCGCTGGCGCGCAGGTTCGCCTCGCGCATGGTGGCGATGTCGATCTTGCCGAGCAGCGGTTGCAGTGCTGCCTTGAGCCGCTCGTCCCCGGCGCGCTTCGGTGCGAGCAGGAGGATCGCGTCGTAGGGCGGAATCGCGTGCTTGGGATCGTCGAGCGCGACAAGATCGTATTTCGCGATCAACCCGTCGCTGGTGTAGCCGGCGATCACGTCGACTTCGCCGCTCGCAACCGCTGCATACATGAAATCCGGCTGCATCTGGCGCTGGGCGCGGAACGAAAGGCCGTAGGCCTTTTGCAGCGCCGCCCATTCCGGCCGCGAGAAGAACTCGTAGTCGCCGGCAATCGATAGCGTCGATGCGTGCGCCGCGAGATCGGCAATGGTCCGGATGCCAAGCGCTTCGGCGCGCTTCTTCGGAAGCACCAACGCATAGGCGTTCTCGAAGCCGAGCTCGCCGAGCAGGGTGATGTTGTCCTTTGCCAGGCTTGCCTTCAAATCCGTCAACAGTTCTGCGCGCGGCTTGATGTCGGAGCGATGCAGCTGATTGGCCCAGAGCGTGCCGGAATAATCGACATAGAGATCGATGTCGCCGGCCTTCAACGCCCCGAAGATCACGCTGGAGCCGAGACCCGAGCGCGTCGTCGCGGGCAGACCGGCGGCCTGGAGGCGGTCCCTGAGCAGGGCCGACAGCACATATTGCTCGGCGAAGGTCTTGGCGCCGACGACATAGCCCTGCGACGAGCGTCCCATCGTCGGCACCAGCGTTGCAGCGACCAGCGCCGCGATACCGGCTGCGCCGAGCGCGGTGCGGGCGCGGCTGCGTTGGCGCAGGCCGCCCTCGATCAGGCCGAGCAGCTGATCGACGGCGAGCGCCAGCAGCGCCGAGGCAAAGCAGCCGAACAGCACGAACACCCAGTTCTGGGTTTGAAGCCCGGCAAAGATGTAATTGCCGAGGCTGGTCTGCCCGATCGGCGTCGACAGCGTCGCGGTGCCGATCACCCACACCGCGGCGGTGCGGATGCCCGCCATCATCACCGGCAGCGCCAGCGGCAGCTCGACCATGACGAGCGATTGCCGCGCGGTCATGCCGACGCCCTTGGCGGCCTCGATCAGCGCGGGATCGATGCCGTTGAGCCCGGTGATGCCGTTGCGCAGCACCGGCAGCATCGAATAGAGCGCCAGCGCCAGCATCGCCGGCAGGAAGCCGAACGCCGAGAAGGCAACGCCGAACCAGGCCAGCGTCACCGAGGCGGCCAGCAGCAGCAGCGGATAGAACAGCGCGAGCAGCGCCAGGCCCGGCACTGTCTGCACGATGCTGGCGATTGCGAGCAGGATAGCTCGCGGCGCCGGGCGATTGCGTGTCAGGATCGCCAGCGGCAGGCTGACGGCAAGGCCAAGCGCGAGCGCGGCGAGACTGACCCGCACATGATTGCCGAGATAATCGGGCAGATGCGCCAGCGCCTCGCCCCAGCGTGGATCGGCGAGGAAGCTCATGCCGCACCGCTTTGTGGCAGCAGCGCGTTCAGCCGCTCGACCTGGCGCCGCGGCGTACGCAGCAGCTCCAGCACGTAAGCGTCGCTGCTGTTCGAGAGCTCGGTGGGGGTGCCCTGCGCGAGCAGCTGTCCGCTGCGCATCACCGCGATGCGGTCGGCGAGCAGGATCGCCTCCGTCATGTCATGCGTGATCATCACGGTGGTCAGGCCGAGCTTGCGATGCAGCGAACGATAGTCGTCGCCGAGCGCATCGCGGGTAATGGGATCGAGCGCGCCGAACGGCTCGTCCATCAGCACGATGCGGGGCCTTGCCGCCAGCGCCCGCGCCACGCCGACGCGCTGGCGCTGGCCGCCGGAGAGCGCCTCCGGCAGACGGCTGCGATGCGCGTCACGGTCGAGCTGCACGAGCTCCAGCAGCTCGTCGACGCGCGCTGCAATATCGGCCGCCGGCTGGCCCAGCAGTTTCGGCGTGATCCCGATATTGTCGGCAACGCTCAGATGCGGAAACAGCCCGCCGCTCTGGAACACGTAGCCGATCCGCCGCCGCAGCGCGACCGGATCGACGCTTTGCACGTCCTCGCCTTCGACCGTGATGGTGCCGCCCTCGGCCTCGATCAGCCGGTTGGCGAGCCGCAGCAGCGTGGTCTTGCCGGAGCCCGATCCGCCGACGATCGCCACAAATTCGCCCTCGGCGATGTCGAGCGACAAATCGTCCACGGCCTTGAGCGAGCCGAAGCTCTTGGTGACCTGGGCATAGCTGATGGCTGGCTTGGAAGGCATCGCAGGTGAGCTCGCTTTTCTCTTACCTCCCCTGGAGGGGGAGGGTCGATCGCGCGCTGCGCGAGCGGGGTGGTGGTCTCTCAACCCGGGCAGTGTTGGACGTGGAGAGACCGTCACCCCACCCCGTCTCACATTTCGCTGGCGCTCATGTGAGCCGACCCTCCCCCTCCAGGGGAGGGTAAGAGCGCGGCGACGCCCATGCGTAGCACGCTTGGCGGCTTGATTGAACTTGGCCGCGCGAGCGGCTAAGGCATCGGGCCAAGTTCGGAGGGAATATATGTCAACGCCAACGGCAGTGGCGCTGGAAGATGCCAAGGTTGCGTTCCGGCTCGGGGACGGGCGGGTCTATACAGCGGTGGAAAAGGCCCACCTCACAGTGGCGCAAGGCGAGTTCGTCGCCATCGTCGGGCCCACGGGCTGCGGGAAATCGACGCTGCTCAACGTTGCGGCCGGGCTGCTGAAGCCGGCCGCCGGCAGCGTCAGGATTTTCGACCGGCCGCTCGCGGGGCTGAACCGGGATGCCGGCTACCTGTTCCAGGCCGACGCGCTGTTCCCGTGGAAGACCGCGCTCGACAATGTCGCGATCGGGCTGGAGATCAAGGGCACGCCGCGCGCCGAGGCACTGCCGCGCGCGCAGAAATGGCTGACCTCGGTCGGCCTTGGCGCGTTCGCGGGTCGCTATCCGCATATGCTCTCGGGCGGCCAGCGCAAGCGCGTGGCGCTGGCGCAGGTGCTGATCCGCGATCCGAAAATCCTCTTGATGGACGAGCCGTTCGGGCCGCTCGATGCGCAGACCCGCCAGGTGATGGGCAACCTGCTGCTGGACCTCTGGAACGCCGACCGCAAGGCCGTGCTGTTCGTCACCCATGATCTCGAAGAGGCGATCGCGCTCGCCGACCGCGTCGTGATCATGTCGGCGGGGCCGTCCTCGCGTATCATCGGCGACTGGCAGGTGAGCCTGCCGCGGCCGCGCGACATCTTCGAGGTGCGACTGGACAAGGAGTTCCATGCGCTCCACCGCGAGATCTGGAGCGTGCTCAAGGACGAGGTGATGAAGGGCTACGCGCAATCCACCCAAGCGGCGGAGGCAGTCTGATGTCGCGCCCGACGCTGTTCGCGCTGCAAGTCCTGGTCGCGGTCGTCTGCATCGTGCTGTGGCAGGTGCTGTCGACCGTTCCCGTGTTCGGCAAGATCCTGCTGCCGCCGTTCTTCTTCTCCAACCCGTTCGACGTCTTCAGCCAGATCGTGAAGTGGTTCTCTTCCGGCGTGATCTGGAAGCACCTCGGCATCACGTTGGCGGAATCGATCCTCGCCTTCGTGATCGGTTCGCTCGGCGGCGTGCTGGTCGGCTTCTGGTTCGCGCGCCAGCCGATTGTAGCGGCAGTGTTCGACCCCTACGTCAAGATGGTCAACGCGCTGCCGCGCGTGGTGCTGGCGCCGATCTTCGCGCTGTGGCTGGGCCTCGGCATCTGGTCCAAGGTCGCGCTCGGCGTGACCTTGGTGTTCTTCATCGTGTTCTTCAACGTCTATCAGGGCGTCAAGGAGGTCAGCCGCACCGTGCTCGACAATGGCCGCATGCTCGGCATGAGCGAGCGGCAGCTGATGCGGCACGTCTATTGGCCCTCGGCGCTGTCCTGGATGTTCTCCTCGCTGCACACCTCGGTCGGCTTTGCCGTGGTCGGCGCGGTCGTCGGCGAATATCTGGGATCGGCAGCGGGCCTCGGCTATCTCATCCAGCAGGCGGAGGGCGTGTTCGACGTCGCCGGCGTGTTCGCCGGCATGTTCGTGCTGTCGGCGTTCGTGATCCTGATCGACTATGGGGTCACGCTGGTGGAGCGGCGCCTGTTGGTGTGGCGGCCGACGGCGTCGGATGGGCGCGGCTAGGCGCGAGGCGGGACCCGCGTATCGGCGCGGGCCCCAATCGCGAAGCCTCAATCCAGCAGCTTGGTGTCGTCGGGTGCCTGCGGCGGCGTCTTGATCGCGATCGCCTTGACCTGTCCGCTGATCGGCTTGGTGCCGCCATGCGGCGTGCCCTTCGGGATGATGACGAGGTCGCCCGGCTTGACCGTGACTTCCTTGTCGCCGAGCCAGATCGTGCCGGTGCCGTCCAGGATGTACTGAATCTCGTTGGTGTTGGGATGCATGTGCTTGGGCACATTGCCGACCTGGATCGAGATCGTGGCGCCGTCGGCGCTCGCGAACATTTTTGAGCGGTAGCCGACATTGTTGGCGGCGCCGAGCGCATCGCCTTCCATCTCGCCGGTGTGGATGATCTGCGCGGTGATGTTCTCGGCGGCCAGCGCCGGCCGGAGCAGCTGGTTCGCGCCGCATCCGGCGGCAAAGGCGGCGGCGATCGACAGCCCGATTGCAAGGCGATTCATGGATGATCCTCCCCATCACGAGTTTGTTGTTGTACCCGCATGCTATTGCGCCAAAAGGCCGATGGCCAGTGCCTTAGGCCACGCTTCTCAAGCCCGTCGCGCTGCTCTATGGTGCCGCCGGCCGAACGGAGGAAACCAATGAAGAACACGATTGCCAGGCTCGCCGCGGCGCTGCTCGCACTGACGCTCACCACCGGATTTGCCGCGGCGCAAAGCAAGGTCACCATCGCGGTCGGCGGCGGCTCCTGCCTGTGCTATTTGCCGACGGTGCTGGCCAAGCAGCTCGGCGAATACGAGAAGGCCGGCCTCAGTGTCGAGCTGGTTGACCTCAAGGGCGGCTCGGACGCGCTCAAGGCCGTGCTCGGCGGCAGCGCCGACGTGGTCTCCGGCTATTTCGACCATTGCGTCAATCTGGCGGCGAAGAAGCAGGAGCTCCAGGCTTTCGTGGTCTATGACCGCTATCCCGGCCTCGTGCTCGTGGTCGCGCCCTCGCGCACCAACGACATCAAGTCGGTCAAGGATCTCGCCGGCAAGAAGGTCGGCGTCAGCGCGCCCGGTTCCTCGACCGACTTCTTCCTGAAGTACATGCTCAAGAAGAACGGCATCGATCCGACCAGCGCCGCCGTGATTGGCGTTGGCCTCGGCGCCACCGCGGTCGCCGCGATGGAGCAGGGCCAGATCGACGCGGCCGTGATGCTCGATCCCTCCGTCACCGTGCTGCAGGGCAGCCACAAGGATTTGCGCATCCTCTCCGACACGCGGACGCAGAAGGACACGCTCGAGACCTTCGGCGGCGAATATCCCGGCGGCGCGCTGTACTCGACCGCGGCCTGGGTTGCCAAGCACGAGAAGGAGACGCAGGCGCTCACCAACGCGATCCTCGCCACGCTCGCCTGGATCCATTCGCACAGCCCTGAGGAGATCATGGCGAAGATGCCGGAGGAGACGGTCGGCAAGAACAAGGACCTCTATCTCGCCGCGCTGAAGAACACGATGCCGATGTACTCGGAGACCGGCAAGATGGACCCGAAGGGCGCGGATGCCGTGCTCGCGGTGTTCAGCGTCGGCTCGCCCGAGGTGGCGAACGCCAAGATCGACGTCAGCAAGACCTTCACCAACAAGTTCGTCGAGCAGGCCAAGAAGACCACGGGGAACGCCAAATAGCTGACGCGAAGGCGTGATAGTCGCCCCCTCATGACGTCTCCGATCATTCATCGCGTCACGACGCTTGCTCTTGCCGTGCGGCCGATCGTCTGGCCGTTCGCGGAGGAGCGTCGGGCCGAGATCGCGGCGCACTTCGCCGAAAAGCAGCGTGAGCGGCCGAAGATCTGGAACGGCCGCGTCCTGATGGGACGCGATCCCGTATTCGCGGACGGTCATTTCACTGCGACCTATTTCGAGACCGACTTCGCAAGCTTCCTTGCCTGGCGCGACTGGGGCTTTCCCGGCGCGCCCGTGTTCAATGGGTTTGGCATGGGCGCGTTGCGCACGTCCGACGGCGCCTTCCTGATGGGCGAGATGGCGGAGCACACCGCGAACGCAGGCCGCATCTATTTCCCGTCGGGCACGCCCGATCTCGACGATGTCAGGGATGGGATGCTGGACATTCCCGGCAGCGTCGTCCGCGAAATTCAGGAAGAGACCGGCTTGACGGCGGCGGACTATCGGGCCGAGCCGGACTGGTATTGCGTCGTCAGCGGCCCCACGATTGCGATGATGCAGGTGCTCAACCTCGATATGCCCGGCGACGAGGCTCGCGCCCGGATCGAAGCCAATCTTGCCCGTGAGCACGAGCCGGAATTGTCGGCGATTCATCTCGTGCGCGGGACGGGTGATCTCACGCCGACCATGCCGCGATTTGTCACGGCCTTTATCGAGCGGCAGTTCGCCTCGCGCTGATGCGCGAGGCTTGACATCCCTGCGCTCTGCCCATGTGATGGGGGCAACCAAAAGCAAGACGAATGCAATGCACAATCGTCCAGGGAGGTTTTGATGCGCCTGCGCATGGCTGCCCGATTGGTACGTGGGCTGGTGATCGCGATATCCGCGACGAGCCTGGCGGTGGCCGCCCAGGCTCAGGACAAGAAGATCAAGATCGGCGTCGTTTTTGATTTGACCGGACCTCTGGCCGGCGGCGGTTCCGAACTCGGCTATATCGGCGCGAAGATCATCCTCGACCATTTCGCCAAGACCGGCGTCGAAGGCTACAAGATCGAGGCGGTCTATGCCGATGCGCAGAGCAAGCCCGACATCGCCATCAACGAATCCGTCCGCCTGCTCGAGCAGGAGAAGGTCGAGATGGTGCTCGGCTTCTTCTCCTCGGCGCAGTGCGTGCCGGTGGCCGCCCGCGTCGAGCAGCTCAAGAAGTTCATGTGGATGACGACCTGCATCTCGTCCGCCGTGTTCAACGAGAAGGGCTACAAATACGTCTTCCGCCCGCAGGCGAGCGGCGACCAGTTCGGCATGATGACGATGGATTTCATCGCGCAGAACGCCAAGGCGAAGTTCGACAAGGAGCCGAAGGACCTGCGCGTCGCCATCATCCACGAGGACGGCGCCTATGGCGTCGACGTCTCCAAGGGCAACGAGGCAGGCGCGAAGAAAGCCGGCTTCAACGTCGTGATGAAGGAGGGCTATTCGGCGACCGCGCCCGATCTATCGGCGCTGGTGACCAAGCTCAAGCGTGCCAAGCCCGACGTGATCTTCCACACCGGCTACAACCCCGACATCACGCTGCTGCTCCGCCAGGCCCGCGAGCAGGGCCTGAAGTTCGGCGCGCTGATGGGCCATGGTGCGGGCTACGGCGTCTATGAGAAGCTGAAGGAAGGCATGGGGGCCGACGCCACCTACATCTTCAACGCCGACCCGATCTCGATCTGGCTCGCCAACCAGAAGACCATGGATCCGAAGCTCCCGCCCGTGATCAAGATGGTCGGCGAGGAGTTTGACAAGATCAGGCCCGGGGTTGCCATCCGCTCCGCCCATGTCGGCATCGGCGCGTCCAACACTTACGTGTTCATGGCCGACGTGCTGCCGCGCGCGATCAAGAAATATGGTGGCGTCGATCCCGAGGCGCTGCGCAAGGCGGCGCTCGACACCGACATCCCCGAAGGCGGCACCATGCTCGGCTTCGGCGTGAAGTTCTACGGCGAGGGCAGCCCGATGGCCGGGCAGAACGAGCGCTCGTTCCCCGTCGTGATCCAGTACATCGACGACAAATCCTCCGTGGTGTGGCCGAAGAGCCAGGCGCAGCGCGAAGCCGTGCTGCCGCTGCCGAAAGGCACCACCTACAGCAACCAATAGCGGCGGAGTGTCTGGTGCTGGAGGTCAGTGGGCTGGTGAAGCGGTTCGGCGGCTTCACCGCCGTCAACAACGTGTCGTTTCGGGTTGATCAGGGCGAGATCCTCGGCCTGATCGGGCCGAACGGTTCGGGCAAGAGCACGATCTTCAACATGCTCTCCGGCACGCTGGCGCCGACATCGGGCTCGATCGTGTTCGGCGGCTCCGAGATCGCGGGCCTCGCACCGCACCGGATCATCAACAGCGGAATCGGCCGCACCTTCCAGATTCCGCGGCCGTTCCGCCGCCTGACCATCTTCGAGAACGTCGCGCTCGCCGGCTTTTACGGCCAGGGTCGCCACAGCCGCATCAAGGCCGAGGAAGCGGCCGAACGGTCACTTGCGATGGTCGGCCTGCCGACCGATCGCCATGCCAGCGTCGATGGCCTCGGCGCAGCGGGGTTGAAGAAGCTCGAGCTTGCGAAAGCGCTCGCCACGGCGCCAAAGCTGCTGCTGGCCGACGAGAGCCTCGGCGGTCTCGACGAAACCGAGATGGATCAGGCCGCCGACATGTTGCGCAACATCCGCGACGAGCTCGGCATCACCATCATCTGGGTCGAGCACATCATGGGCGTGCTGATGCGCGTCGTCGATCGCGTCATGGTGCTCGATCACGGCGAGAAGATCTCGGAAGGCCTGCCGAGCGCAGTCGCGGGCGACCCGCGCGTCATCGAGGTCTATCTCGGCACCGATGCCGAGACCACGCAGGCCGCGGCCGCCGAAGCGCGCCGCCGCGCGGGAGGCTAGGCATGCTGGAGCTCCGCGCGGTCAATGCCGGCTATGGCACGTTCCAGGCGCTGTTCGATGTCAATCTCGACGTGAAGGCCGGCGAAGCCGTCGGCGTCATCGGCCCCAATGGCGCCGGCAAGACCACCCTGATGCGCGTCATCTCCGGCCTGATCCGGCCCTCGCGCGGCTCGATCCGGATGGAGGTGACCGACGTCGTGGCGACTCCGCCGCACAAGATCGTCAGCCTCGGCATTGCGCATGTGCCGGAAAACCGGCGGCTGTTTCCGCAGCTCTCGGTCGACGACAATCTCAAGATGGGCGCCTTCATGAAGGAGGCCCGCAGTCAGTATGCCGAGCGGCTCGAAGTGGTGTTCGACCTGTTTCCGCGCCTGAAGGAACGGCGCCACCAGATGGCTGGCACCATGTCCGGCGGCGAGCAGCAGATGTGCGCGATCGGCCGTGCGCTGATGTCCAATCCAAAGCTGCTGCTGCTCGACGAGCCATCGGCCGGCCTCGCGCCGGTCGTGGTGCAGCAGGTGTTCGAGCTGGTGAAGCGGATCCGCGCCAGCGGGCTGACCGTGCTGATCGTGGAGCAGAACGTGCAGCAAGTGCTGAAAGTGGTCGATCGCGCCTATCTGATCGAGGCAGGTACCATCCGGGCATCCGGCACGTCCGCCGAGATGCTGGCGAGCGACACGGTCAAGGAAGCGTATCTCGGGGTGTGAGGGGCATGCAGGCATTCTTGGACGTCTTCGACATCTATCTGCTGGAGGCCGTGATCAACGGCATCCTGCTCGGCGGCGTGCTGGCGCTGCTCGCGCTCGGGCTGAACCTGATCTTCGGCGTGATCGACGTGACCTGGATCTGCTATGCCGAGCTGGTGATGATCGGCATGTACGCCATGTATTTCATGGTGCAGTATTACGGCGTCAGCTATTTCGTCGCCGCGCCCTTCACCATCCTGCTGGTCGCGATCCTCGGCGCGGCGCTGCATTACCTCGTGATCGCGCCGCTGTTGACTGCGCCGCCGATCAACCAGCTGCTTGCGACCGGCGGCGTGCTGTTCGTGCTGCAGAGCTTTGCCACCGTCGCCTTCGGCATCGATTTCCGCAATCTCGGCATTCGCCTGCCGGTGCTCGCCCTCGGCGACATGAATTTCAGCTACGCGCGGCTACTGTCGTTCCTGGCCGCGCTGGTCGGCATGGTCGCCGTCTATCTGTTCATGACGCGCACCTTTACCGGCACCGCGATCCGCGCCATCTCGCAGGACCGGCAGATCATGGCGTTGATGGGCGTCGACACCAAGCGGATCTATCTCATCACCTCCGCGCTCGGCGGCGCGCTCGCGGGGCTCGCCGCCTGCCTGCTGGTGCTGCAATATGACGTGCATCCCTTCGTCGGCCTGTCCTTCGGGCCGATCACCTTCCTGATCTGCGTGCTCGGCGGGCTCGGCAATTTCATCGGCGGCTTCATCGCCGCCTTCGTGTTCGCCGAGATCATCTCGCTCGGCGGCCTGTTCTCCGACCTCGAATGGGGTTATGTGCTCGCCTTCGCCTTTTTCATCGTCATGATGTTCATCCGGCCCGCGGGCCTGCTCGCGAGGCGCCGATGATGGGGCAGGGGCGGCTTGCGGCATGGGGAATTGGGCTGGCGGCGCTGGTCGCGCTGCCCTTCGTCTATCGCGATCCCTATCATCTGCACATCCTGGTGCTGATCCTGATCTGGTCGTTCGCCTACACGTCGTGGTCGATGATGGGGCGGTTCGGCCTCGTCTCGCTCGGCCATGGCGGCTTCATGGGGATCGGCGCCTATGTCACCGCGCTGCTCTGGAATCACCTCGGCGTGTCGCCCTGGATCGGCATTCCCGTCAGCATGGTCGCTGCCGGCGCACTGGCGCTGATCGTCGGTTATCCCTGCTTCCGCTTCCGCATCACCGGACACTATTTCGTGCTGGTGACGCTGGCGCTGTCGGGCATCGTGCTCCAGGTTATCACGGCGACGCGCGACTACACTGGCGGCTCGCTGGGCTACACGCCGAATCGAACCTCGGGCAACAAGCTGCTGGCACTGCAGTTCGACGACAAGACGACCTGGTATCTGATTGCGCTCGGGGTCTGGCTGTTCGGCATCGTGGTCTGGCACTGGGTCGACCGCAGCATGAGCCGCTACGCGCTGGAGGCGATCTCGGAGGACGAGGATGCAGCTGCCGCCGCCGGTGTCGACGTCACCGCGGAAAAGCTGAAGATCACGCTGCTCAGTGCGCTGATGACGGCGCTTGCGGGCGCGATCTACTGCCAATACCAGATGTTCATCACGCCCGACACCGTCAGCGGCATCGCGGTGTCGCTGCAGATGGTGTTCGCGGCCATCGTGGGTGGCCTGTTCGTCTCGCTCGGTCCGACCTTTGGCGCCGTGATCACCATCCTGCTGGCGGAAACCCTTCGCATCGGCTTCGGCACCAAGGCGGTCGGCTGGGACAATCTCGTCTACGGCGTGCTGCTGGTCCTTTTCATCATATTCCTTCCCAAGGGCATCCTTGGTAGCTTGCTCGACCGACTGAAGCCGCAACCCAAGGTGCCCCGCGCTCATGAGCAAGAAGCCGTCCAAATCGCTCGCCCAGGAACTTGACCGCTACATCACGCCATTCCGCTACGATGGATCGGGCAAGTTTCATCTCAAGGCGCACAAGACCGACGAGAAGGGCGATCTCGACAAGGAGAAGGCGCTGGCGATTCTCGACGCCAACAAGAAGCGGCTGATCGGGTTTCAGGAGAAGCTCTATGCCCAGGACCGCTGGTCGCTCCTGATCGTATTTCAGGCCATGGACGCCGGCGGCAAGGACAGCGCCATCAAGGCGATCTTCGAGGGCATCAACCCGCAGGGCTGCGAGGTGACCGCCTTCAAGGCGCCGAGCAAGAACGAGCTCGACCACGATTTCCTTTGGCGGCACGCGGTCGCACTGCCCGAACGCGGCCATATCGGCATCTTCAATCGCTCGCACTACGAGGAATGCCTCGTCACGCGCGTTCATCCGCAACTTCTGGCCAACGAGAAACTGCCGTCAAAGCTCCTCACCAAGAACATCTGGAACGAGCGGTTCGAGGACATTGCCGCCTGGGAGCGGTATCTCTGCCGCAACGGCACCGTGGTGCTGAAGTTCTTCCTCAACGTCTCCAGAGAGGAGCAGCGCAAGCGCTTCCTCGACCGGCTGGAGGAGCCGGCCAAGCAATGGAAGTTCTCGATGGACGACATCAAGGAGCGCGCGCTGTGGCCGCGCTACCAGGCGGTCTACCAGGATATCGTCCGGCACACCTCTACGCCGCATGCGCCGTGGTATGTCGTGCCGGCGGACCACAAATGGTTCGCGCGCGTCGTGATCGGCTCGGTGATCAATGCCGCGCTTGAAAAGCTAGACCTGCGTTTCCCCCGCGCCGACAAGGCCTCGGTGGCGGAGTTCGACGAGGTGCGCAAGGCCTTGGAGAAAGAGGGGACGGGAGGCAAGAAGAAAGCAAAGTGACAGCCAATCGGACCGCCGACCGCAAGACCGTCAATTTCGCGCTCCAGGGCGGCGGCGCGCACGGCGCCTTCGTCTGGGGCGTGCTCGACCAGGTGCTCGAAGACGGCAGGCTCGCGATCGAGGCGGTCAGCGCGACCAGTGCCGGCGCCATGAACGCGGTGGCGATGGCTTCCGGCATGGCGCACGGGGGCGCAGAGGCCGCGCGAGAGAGCCTGCACGCATTCTGGTACGAAGTGTCTCGCATGGACATGGCGTACGATTTGATGTCGCCGCTGAACCAGTGGATTCAGGCCCTGAAGCTGCCGCCGGAATATCATCCGGTTCACGCCGTCATCCACACGTTGACGCACACGCTGCCGCCGGGTCTGCTCAATCCCTTTCATTTCAATCCGCTCCGGTCGCTCTTGCAGCGGGTCGTCGATTTCGATCGGCTCAATTCCTCGCCCGAGGCACCGCAACTGTTCCTCAACGCGACCAACGTCCGCACCGGCAAGATCAAGGTATTTCAGAGCCCGCATCTCACCGCGGAGACCGTACTGGCCTCGGCCTGCCTGCCGCCCTATTTCCAGGCCGTCGAGATCGACGGCGAGCATTATTGGGACGGCGGCTACCTCGGCAATCCCGCGATCTTCCCGCTGATCTACCGCAAGGGCAGCCACGACGTCGTCGTCGTGCAGGTCACGGCGATCCGGCGCGACGAGCTGCCGACGAGCGCGGCCGACGTCCTCCATCGCATCAACGAGATCAGCTTCAATTCGTCCCTGATGCGTGAGATGCGCGCGATCGCCTTCGCCACACGGCTGATCGACGATGGCGAGCTCGACAGCGGCAAGCACAGCCGCATGTACATGCACTGGATCGGCAACGACCAGCTGATGTCGCAGCTCGGCACGGCCACGCAATTCCATCCCGAATGGAGCCTGTTGTGCCGCCTGCGCGACGAGGGCCGTTCGGCGGCGCGAAGCTGGCTGGCGCGCAACTTCGACCAGGTCGGGATCGCCTCGACGGTGGACCTGGCCGACATGTTTCTCTAGGCCACAGACAAAAACTACGAAAACGACCCCATGCACAGTAGCCGGGCGCAGCGGAATCAATGGTTTGCCGGCGGGTGTCGTATGAATGCGGATTTTACGAAATAGACTTGATGCGTCGGGCAAAACAGATGCTGCGTCAAACCCTGCGGAACTGACGCCTCCAATTGTGATCGCGCGCTTGTCGATCCCGCTTGACAGTTTTGTGGCACAGGAGGAGCATTCCGCTGGTCGCAACAAGCGACGCGCAACGTCCACCTCGTGAGCAAGGGGAGGTCTATGACTCCACCTCCGCAAATCCAGCCGCGTTAAGTGCGATGGAGCTCGTTCGGACTATCGCATAGCGGCGGAAACCGCGAACGGCACGCCGGGTCAAGGTTTAGCGGGCTGCATCAGTGAGGCAGAGCCCCTACCTTCCCGGCGCTGTATTTTGCATCACATCGATCGTGTCCGGATGGCCAAGACGAGGCTGACCGCGACAGGTGGTTTTGACATCCTGCTTTTCTCCTCCACCTTCCTCCTTGCCGTCATTCCGGGCCGACTCCCGGAATGACGGAGGGTTTGCATGGCACGTCGGCTGGCCCGAGCGCGTCTCGAACCATGGCCGCAGCGCAATTGCCAGGCAATTGACCCGCGCCGATGTTGCGGTTCCCCGATCTTCGCATTGCGGCAAATGCCAAGAGAATGTCGCCTCAAAGGCCAACTTCCGACACAGGCCGGAGGCGAATAGCTGCGATCCGACATGACGCGTGTGCTTCGGCGGCGACGGTCCCGACGCCGCCGGCTCATTCATTTTTTCCAGGGAATCCTCGTGTCGCATAAGCTTGCCCCGGCGGTCCTCGCCGCTCTCTTCCTCGCGATCTCCTCTTTCTCCGGCGTCCGCGCCGAAACGCCTCGGCCGGCGGCCAACAATGCTGCCGCACTGTCGCCCGACGAAGCCAGGCGCGCGCTGGATACGCTCCAGGATGACAAGAAGCGCGCGCAGATGATCGACACGCTGCGCGCGATCGCGAGTGCGTCCGGTCAGCAGCAGCCTGCGCCGCCCGCGCCTGAGCAGAAGTCGCCGATCCCGCTCTCCGCCGACGGCCTTGGCGCGCAACTCCTGCTCACGGTGTCGGAGGAGATTGGCGCGATCTCGAGCGAGATCGCCAGCATGGCGCGGACGCTCACGCACTTCCCGGCCTTCTACTACTGGTTCCTGCGGACTGCGAACGATCCTGCCGCCTACAATCTCCTGATCGAGATCGCCTGGAAGCTGGCGCTGGTGCTCGGCTGCGCCCTTGTGGCCGAGTGGGTGATCTTTCGCCTGATCCGCCGCCCGGTCGCGTTCCTGGAAGGACGCGTGCCGCAAACCGCGCACCTGCCGGCACAGGTGATCCCCGTTGCCGACCCGCCGTCGTCAACGGCCGATGTCACGCCCGCGCCCGACTTGAACAAGCGACGCCACAGCCTCGCGCGCGTGTGGCAGGTCCTGTTGCGGCTGCCCTTCGTACTGGGACGTCTCGTGCTCGAACTGCTGCCGGTGGTCATCTTCGTCGGCGTCGCCACCGCGCTGCTCGGCACCGAGATCGGCGAGCCCACGACCGTTCGCCTCGTGATCCTCGCGGTGGTCAATGCCTATGCCTTCTCGCGCGGACTCATCTGCGTGATCCGGGCGCTGGCGGGACCGTTCGGGCTGTTTCCGGTCCGGGCCGAGACCGCGGCCTATATCGAGATCTGGGCGCGCCGCATCGTCGGCGTCGGCGTCTCCGGCATCGCCTTTGCCAATGTGGCCCTGCTGCTCGGCCTGCATCGTACCGGTTATGCGGCGCTGCTGCGCATGGTGATGCTGGTCGTGCACCTCTTCATCGTCGTCATCATCCTGCAATGCCGCCGGCAGGTCGCCGAGGCCATCCGTGCGCCGGCCGAGCGGCAGGGCATCGCCGCCCGCCTGCGCAACCGCGTCGCCGGCGGCTGGCATTATCTCGCCATCGCGCTCGATCTTGCGCTGTGGGCGGTGTGGGCGCTCAACATCCGCAACGGCTATTCCCTGCTTTTGCAGTATTTCGTCGGTACGGTCGTTGTGGCGCTGGTCACGCGCGTCGCCATCATGCTGACGCTCAGCCTGATCGACCGCGGCTTCCGCATCAAGCCGGAGATCCTCCAGCGCTTTCCCGGTCTCGAGATCCGCGCCAACCGCTATCTGCCGCTGCTGCGCAAGATCGTATCCGGCGTGATCGGCTTCATCGGCTTCGTCGCCGTGCTCGAGGTCTGGGGCGTGGACGCCATCGTCTGGTTCTATGGCGGCCAGATCGGCAGCCGGCTGATCTCGGCCGTGGTGACGATCGGCCTCGCCGTCCTGATCGCGGCGGCGATCTGGGAAGCCAGCAACGCGCTGCTGGACCGCCAGATCAACACGCTGTCGCGGGACGGGCACTACGCCCGTGCCGCGCGGTTGCGCACCTTCCAGCCGATGCTGCGCACGGCGCTGCTGTGCCTGATCGCCACCGTCGTCGGCCTCACCGCGTTGAGCGAGATCGGCGTCAATGTCGCGCCGCTGCTCGCGGGCGCCGGCATCGTCGGCATCGCCATCGGTTTCGGCTCGCAGAAGCTCGTGCAGGATCTCATCACCGGTCTCTTTTTGCTGCTGGAGAACACGGTGCAGGTCGGCGACAATGTCAGCGTGTCGGGGCTGTCGGGCGTGGTCGAGAACGTCTCGATCCGCACCATCCGTCTGCGCGCCGGCGACGGCGCCGTGCACATCGTGCCGTTCAGCGCGGTCACGACCATCACCAATGCCAGCCGCGGCGCCGGCAACGCCTCGGTCAGCGTCAACGTCGCCTACAAGGAAGACACCGACCGCGCCGGCCAGATCCTCAAGGACATCGTCGACGAGATGCGCCGCGAACCGGAATTCCGCCCGCTGATCCGCGGCGACCTCGATCTGTGGGGCATCGACAAGGTCGACGGTGCGATGGTGTCGATTGTCGGCCAGATCCGCTGCACCGAGGCCGGGCGCTGGCCGGTCCAGCGCGAATTCAACCGCCGCATGAAGCTGCGCTTCCAGCAGAACGGTATCGACGTCGCTTCCGCCACCCAGACCATCCTGATGCACGTCGTGCCGCCGGCAGATGGTGCGGCCAATCTGACGCCGCGGCGTGCCGCCGGATAGCGGTCAACTTACCGCTTGCCTCGGCCCGCCCGGCAGCGTTCACTCGCCCTCCAGCCCGCTGCCGACATGCGGGCGGCGAAAAGGGTGGGAGAGGCTGATGCGGGGGCTGTGGGCCGTGTTGCGCGGTCACGTGATCGTCGTTGGCGCGTTGATTGGATGCGCGATGTGGTGCGCACCGGCAAGCGCTCAGCCATCGCGCCCCATAACCCTCATCGTACCGTTCGCGGCGGGAGGCCCGACCGACACGCTGGCGCGAATCCTGTCCGAGCGAATCGCCGCCGCGCTGCACACCACGGTCGTGGTCGAGAACGTGGCCGGCGCCTCCGGCAGCATCGCCGGCGCGCGTGTGGCGCGTGCGACACCCGACGGCACCACCATCACCATCGGTCATTGGGGCACCCATGTGCTGAACGGCGCGATCTTCAAGCTGCCCTATGACATCGTCGCCGATTTCGAGCCGGTCGCAATGATCGCGATGGGGACGCAGCTCATCGTCGGCAGGAAGTCGCTCGAGGCGAATAACCTGAAAGAGATGATCGCCTGGCTGAAGGCCAACCCCGGCAAGGCCACCGCCGGGACGGCCGGGGCCGGCACGGGCGCACATGTCGCCGGCGTCTTCTTCAAGGACAAGACCGGCACCGACTTCCAGTTCGTGCCCTATCGCGGCGCAGGACCTGCCATGATCGATCTCGTCGCTGGGCAGATCGACATCATGTTCGACCAGGCCTCGAACTCGCTGCCGCACGTCAAGAGCGGCGCGATCAAGGCCTTCGCGGTGACTTCGCCGACGCGGCTCGCATCTGCGCCCGATGTGCCGACCGTCGACGAAGCGGGCCTGCCGGGTCTCTACATCTCCTACTGGCACGGCATCTGGGCACCGAAGAACACGCCGAAGGACATCGTCACCAAGCTCAACGCGGCCATCATCGCCGTGCTCGCCGAGCCCGCCGTCAAGCAGCGCTTTGCCGAACTGGGGCAGGAGATTCCGCACCCGGCGCAGCAGACGCCCGCAGCGCTTGCGGCGTTCCAGAAGGCCGAGACCGAGAAATGGTGGCCGATCGTGAAGGCTGCCGATATCAAGCCGGAATAGCCTTGCGACGTTAACCTTTTCGCGTGCGACTGCCTGTCGTTCGCGAGAGTCTCGCTGCAGTGCGAGATCACAATCGATGCCTCCGTCGCTACGTCCTTGATCTCAATGGAGCGCTGGCCGACAATGTCCGCGGTTCAATATGAAGCTTCTTGGGGGAATTCGTGAATAGACCTGCCCGGGTCGTTGCCCAACCGACATCGTCCAATCCGCCGCAAGGCATGACACTGCTGCGCGATCCCTTGCTCAACAAGGGGACCGCCTTCACGGAAGCCGAGCGCGAGGCGCTGGGCCTGCGCGGCCTGTTGCCGCCTTGCGTGCTGACGATGGAGACGCAGGCTCAGCGCGTCCTCACCAATCTGCGAACGCTGCCGACCGATCTGGAAAAATACGTCGCGCTGAACGCGCTGCATGACCGCAACGAGGCGCTGTTCTTCCGCGTCGTCGTCGACAATATCGACGAGATCCAGCCGATCATCTACACCCCGACGGTCGGGCTCGCCTGCCAGAAATTCGGCCTGATCTTCCAGCGGCCGCGCGGCATGTTCATCTCCTCGCGCGACCGCGGTCAGATCGCGGACATTCTGAAGAACTGGCCCTATCCGGCCAAGCTGATCGTCGTCACCGACGGCGAGCGCATTTTGGGACTGGGCGATCTCGGTGCCAACGGCATGGGTATTCCGGTCGGCAAGCTCTCGCTCTATTCGGCCTGCGCGGGCGTGCATCCGGAAGCGTGCCTGCCGATTGTGCTCGACGTCGGCACCAACAACGAAGAGCTCTTGAACGATCCCTATTATCTCGGCCTGCGCGAGCGGCGGCTGACGGGCGAGGCCTATGACAGCTTCGTCGACGAATTCATGCAAGCTGCGCGAAAAACCTTTCCGGGCGTGCTGATCCAGTTCGAGGATTTCGCCAATCATTCGGCGTTCAAGCTGCTGCACAAATACCGGGATGAAGCCTGCGTCTTCAACGACGACATCCAGGGCACCGCGGCAGTCGCGCTCGCCGGCCTGTTCTCGGCGCTACGCGTGAACGGCGGCAAGCTGAAGGATCAGCGCATCCTGTTCCTCGGCGCAGGCGAGGCGGCAACCGGCATTGCCGATCTCGTGGTCTCCGCGATGATGGCGGAGGGTGCTTCGGAAGCCGAAGCACTCCGGCGCAACTGGCTGGTGGATTCCCGCGGGCTCGTCGTCGGCGGCCGTGAGGGCCTTTCCGGCCACAAGCTGCGCTATGCCCACACCGGCCAGGCGCCGATCGCCGACTTCCTCACCGCGATCAAGACGCTGAAGCCGACCGCGATCATCGGTGTCGCCGCGGTTGGCGGCGCCTTCACGCCCGAGGTGCTCAAGGCGATGGCTGAGCTCAACGAACAGCCGATCGTGTTCGCGCTGTCCAACCCGACCTCGAAGGCCGAATGCTCGGCGGAGGACGCCTATCGCTACACCGATGGGCGCGCGCTGTTCGCCTGCGGTAGTCCGTATGATCCGGTGACGCTGAACGGCCGCAGTTTCGTGCCGCGCCAGGGCAACAACTCCTACATCTTCCCCGGCGTCGGCCTCGGCGTCATCGCCAGCGGCTCGAAGCTGGTGACCGACGAGATGTTCATGGCGGCCGCCCATACGCTCGCCGATTGCGTCGGCAAGGAAGATCTCGCGCAGGGCAGCCTCTATCCGGCCCTGCCGCGCATCCGCGAGGTCTCGGTCCGCATCGCCGCGGCGGTGGCGGATGTTGCCTATCAGCGCGGCCTCGCCGACGGACCCGCACCCAACGACGTCAAGGCGCTCGTGCAGTCGCAGATGTACGAGCCGCATTACTAAGCCGCCATCCCCGGCCAAGCGGCGCGGTTAGGGCGCGTCACGTGTCCGCCTCGTCATGGCCGGGCTTGTCCCGGCCATCCTCGTCTTGACGCGCGGTACGAACGTGGATGCCCGGGACAAGCCCGGGCGTGACGACCTCGCATATTTCGACTTCCCTCAAATCACGAGCCGGCAACTAGGTCAGCACACCGGCACCATCCCAGGTGGAATCGCCATTGTGCCGCGCGGCCGCATATGCGACGGTCTGTAGCGCTACAAGAAAACTCAATCCGCAAGGTAAGTCGCCATGGACGATCGTTTGCCCGAACTGGGCGACCTCGAGCACGAGGTCATGCAATTGGTTTGGGCCCATGGTCCTGTCACGGCCGAAATCGTGCGCGAGCGGTTGTCGCGGCGTCTGAAGGAATCGACGGTGCGCACGGTGCTGCGCCGGCTCGAAGAAAAGGGCTATGCTAACCACACCGTGGACGGACGTACCTACGTCTACCAGGCCGCCGAGCCGCGCGCGAAGGTGGCGGCCAAGGCGGTGCAGCGCATCGTCGACTGGTTCTGCAACGGCTCGATCGAGGAGGTCCTCGTCGGCATGGTGGACAACAAGATGCTCGACCAGCAGCAATTGCGCACGCTGGCCGACCAGGTGGCCAAGGCGAAGAAGGCGAGGGGAGTGAAGAAAGAATGATCGCAACTCTGGCGGAGGCGGCACTGCGCTCCCTTGTGCTGGGAGGCGTCGTCTGGTTCGGTCTCAATCTGTTTCGCGTGCGCAACCCGCACGTTCACATGACGGCCTGGGTCGTCGTGCTGCTGGCCTCGCTGGCGATGCCGTTCGTGATGCATTGGCCGACGCTCACGATCACCCGGCTGCCCTTGCCGGTCGCCGTGCCGGATGATTTTCTGCCGGCCGACGTCTCGATGCTGGAGACGCCGCAGCCCGCGCTGCCAGTCGCGCCCGGCATTGCCATCGCGCCGCAGGCCAGAAGCGGGCTCTCGATCAATTGGTGGCTCGTTGCCACCGTGATCTATGCCGGCGTCGCTGGCCTGTTGCTGCTGCGGCTCGCGATCGGGCTCTGCCTGACCTGGCGTCTGGCGCGCGCGGCAAAGCCGATGAAGGGCCTGCAGATGATCGACGCCGACGTGCGCGTCAGCCGCGATGTCGGCGGCCCCGTCACCTTCGGCTCGACCATTCTGGTGCCGCCGCAATTTTTCAGCTGGGACGCGAAGAAGCGCCTTGCGGTGCTCGCGCATGAAGGCGCGCATGTCGTCAACCGCGATTTCTACGTCCTCCTGCTGGCGT
Source organism: Bradyrhizobium sp. CIR18 (assembly GCF_014198295.1). Taxonomy (NCBI): domain Bacteria; kingdom Pseudomonadati; phylum Pseudomonadota; class Alphaproteobacteria; order Hyphomicrobiales; family Nitrobacteraceae; genus Bradyrhizobium; species Bradyrhizobium sp. CIR18. The sequence goes on from NZ_JACIHF010000002.1 coordinate 348,667, forward strand.
CGTTCAACCGCGCGGTGTTCTGGTTCAGCCCGTTCTCGTGGTGGCAGCTGGCGCGGCTTGCCGAGCTCGCCGAGATCATCAGCGACGCCGAGGCGATCGAGGTGATCGACGACCGGCTGTCCTATGCGGAAATCCTGCTCGACTTTGCGAGCACGGTGAAACCGCGGCCGGTCGAGCTTGCGATGGCGCGGGCCTCGACCGTGCGCGCCCGTGTCGAGCGCATCATCGCGGCTGCCGCGATGCCCGTCGCCGTCAGCTGGCGCAAGCGGCTGTGGATCGTCGCTGCGATCGTCCCCGTGGTGATCGTGTCCGCCGGCATGATCGCCTATCGCACGCCGGACGCGGCGCCGGTGGCCGCGGATATCGGCGAGGTGCCCGTCCAGCATTACCGCCCGTCCGTCAATTTCTACGCCATGGGTCCGACCTCGGTGTTCGCCGTCTTCCGCGAGGGCGACGAGCTTTATGGCCAGCTCACGGGCCAGCGCAGGCTGCGCCTGACGGTCGGCAATGACGGCATGGCGTCCTACGCGGCCTCGTCCGGCGAGATCACCTTCGCGCTCGATGCGGAGCGCCGCTCGTCCGAGCTGACGCTGCGCATGAACGGCCGCGACATTCGTGCGGTTCGTGTCGCCGAGATGCCGGCGGCGGTAGCCGAGCCCGTATCGCTCGACCCGTATGTCGGTTGGTACAGGATTGCGCCAAACCGCGTGCTGACGGTGCGGCGTGACGGTGATCGGCTCCGGGTGCAGGAAACCGTGCTGGGCCCGGCGACGCTCCTCGCCGAAGGTGCCGACATCTTCTCAATCCGTGGCGAAAATCTCCTGATCTTCCTGCGTGACGAGCAATCAAAGGTCTCGCGGGTGCTGGTGCACAATTCGGTCTTTGGCGCCCGCCTGGCGCCCCGGATCGATGCAGCGTTGGCTCAGGCGATCGAGGCGGATTTCGCGCGCCGCCTTGCGGAAGTGCCTGACCGATTCAGGGAGCAGGTCCCGGCGCCCGGCGGCAAGGAGATGATCTTGCGCGGCATCGAGGATCTTCGCCGCGGTACGCCCAAGTACGATCGGATGAGTGCGCCGCTGGCGGCCAAGGTTCACCGGCAGCTCAGTGAGTCGCGGGCGACGTTCGTGGCGCTCGGCGCGGTGCAATCGATCTTCTTCCGCGGCGTCGGCCCCGGCGGCTACGACATCTATGGCGCGAAGTTCGAGAACGGCACGGCGGAATTCCGCCTGATGATCGAGCCGGACGGCAAGGCCGGCGACGTGCTGTTCCGGGCCGACGGCAATGAGGAGCTCGGCGGCATCGTGCCTTGCGCGGAGGAGGGAAGCGTTCGCGGCCGCGCCGGCACCTCGCCGATCAGGATCATGCTCTACAACGAGATGGCCGACGACATCCAGGTGTTCAAGCTGGACGCGGACGGCAATCGCAAGGCGCAGATCGTCAGGCCCAACATGACCTGGTTCACCACCACCACCGTAAACAATCCCTGGATGATCGCCGACAAATCGGGACGGTGTCTGGAGATCCTGATGCCGGGCCGGCAGACCCGCTTCCACAATGTCGAAGCCTCGAATATCGGCGCGCATCCCGGTCGCGCCGCGCGCCGCGCCGTTCCGATCGCCAATGGCGAGGCGATGCTTCGCCGCTATATCGAGGGCGTCGGCAGAGGACAGCCGGACTACGAGCACATGACCTCGGAAGTGGCCGACATCACGCGTCAGCAGTTGCCGTTCGACCAGGCGATCCTGGCGCGGCTCGGTGCGTTGCGTGCGGTCTCCTTCCGCGGCGTCACTGCGCTCGACAGCGACATCTACATCGCCCAGTTCGCCAACGGCTCGGCGGAATGGCGCATCGGCGTCAGGAACGACACCATCACGAAGATCGCGCTCGGGCCGAATTTCTAGGGCCGCCGGCTGCTCCCGATGTCTTGATGGAGGTGTTTCAATCTCCGCTTGTCTGCCAGTCCCGCGAATGCTACGATATGTAGCATTACAATTCGTAGCCTCGAGCGGTGCCGTCGGGCGGGCTCGTAGAATTGGGCATTCGCCATGAGCAATTCCGCAAAGGCCGAAGCCGTGCTGGCGCTCCATCGCTTCGGGATGGGGCCGCGGCCGGGCTCGATTGCCGCGCTGGGAAGCGACCCGCGTGGCGCGCTGATCGCCGAGCTCGACCGGCCGCTCGTGCTCGCCGCGGCGGCCAGCCTGCCCTCCAGTGCGAAAGCCTATCGCACCGTGGCCGATGCCAATGCGCGGCGCACGGCCCGCGCCAAGCAAGCGCAGCAGCAGGCCAAGAAGCAGCAGATGGCGTCGGCGCCCACCGCAGCTGACGACCAGGCTCAGCCGCAATTGCAGACGCAGGGGCAAGCGGGCCAGGAAAAGGACGCCGCCGAGATGGCGGCGAAGCAGGCCGCCGACGCTATTCCTGATCCCGGACGTCCGATGTATTTGCAGGAAGCCAAGCTGCGCACGGAGGCGGCGCTTGCAGCCGATATCGGCTTTGCCGAGCGGCTGGTCTGGTTCTGGTCAAATCATTTCTGCGTCTCGGCCAACCGGATCCAGAGCATGTCCGGCGCCTATGAACGCGAGGCGGTTCGCGCCAATGCGCTTGGCCGGTTCGTCGATCTCCTGCTGGCCGTCGAAGGCCATCCGGCGATGCTGTTCTATCTCGACAATCTCGGTTCGATGGGGGCGAATTCGACCGCGGGCATCAACCGCAGCAGCGGCCTCAACGAGAACTTTGCCCGCGAGATCATGGAGCTGCATACGCTCGGCGTGCGCTCCGGCTACACCCAGGACGACGTCATCAGCTTCGCCAACGTGCTGACCGGCTGGACGCTGGTGCCGCCGGGCGCCGATCCCCAGCATGGCGGCGAGTTCACCTTCAATCCCCGGCTGCACGAGCCCGGCGGACAGACCGTGCTCGGCAAGCGCTATGAGCAGGAGGATGTCGAGCAGGGCCGCGCCGTGCTGCGCGATCTCGCCGCGCATCCGGCCACCGCGACCCATGTCGCGACCAAGCTCGCGCGGCACTTCGTCGCCGACGAGCCGCCGCCGGCCCTCGTCGAGCAGATGGCGAAGGTCTTTCGCGACACCGATGGCGACATCAAGCCGGTCGCAATCGCGATGGTGTCGTCGGACGAGGCTTGGGGCGGGCCGCCGTCAAAGCTCAAGCGTCCCGGCGAATGGGTCGTCGGCATGGTGCGTGCGACCGGCATCACGCAGGTCGATCCCGTCCTCTACACCAGTGGCCAGCAGCTGCTCGGCGAGCCGCTGTGGCGTCCGCCCGCGCCCAAGGGTTATCCGGACGATGAAGCGAGCTGGATCGACGGCGTCGGCCGGCGGCTCGACGTCGCCAACAATTTCGCCGAACGCATCACCGGCATGGCCGATCCGCAAGCCATCATCGAGGACGTCCTTGCATCGCAAATCGCCCCCGAGGTGAAGCAGGCGGTCGGCCGCGCCGAGAGCCGGCAGCAGGCACTGGCGCTGCTGTTCATGTCGGCGGATTTTCAGAGGAGGTGAGCATGGGCTTCGTCGATCACCTGCCCACGCGGCGGGAGCTTCTGGTCGGCTCCGGGGCGCTGTTCGCATGGAGCCAGATGCCCAGGATCGCGCGCGCGGAGGGGCGCGATCCGCGCCTGCTCGTCATCGTGCTGCGCGGTGCGCTCGACGGCCTCGGCGCCGTCGCGCCGGTCGGCGATCCCGACTGGATCTCGTTGCGCGGCGATCGCGCGCTGGTGCTGGACGGCAAGCCGCCGGCGCTGCCGCTCGATGCCTTCTTCGCGCTCAATCCGGCGATGCCGAATTTGCACCGGCTCTACAAGAGCGGCAAGGCGGCGATCGTCCATGCAGTTGCGACGCCCTATCGCGAGCGCTCGCATTTCGATGGCCAGGACGTGCTGGAGAGCGGGCTCGTCAAGCCGGGGATGACCAGTTCGGGATGGCTCAACCGCGCGCTGCTCGCGCTGGAATCGGGCGGCCGCGTCGATCCACGCGGCAGCCGCGCGCTCGGCATCGGCTCGGTGACGCCGCTGGTGGTGCGCGGCTCGGCGCCGGTCATGACATGGGTGCCGCAGAAATTGCTCCCGGCGAGCGAGGACACGCAGAGCCGCCTGCTCGATCTCTACCAGCACACCGACCCGAAGCTCGCGACCGTGCTGCAGGCGCGCATGAAGCTCGCTTCGCTCAGCGGGGCACCCAGCGCGGGCGACGTCATGTCGGACGATCCGACCCTGGCGCCGCCGGGCATCGCGCGCGTGCGCGCCTACTTCGCCGACGCCGCCGGCACCGCCGCGCGGTATCTCGCCAAGCCCGACGGTCCGCGCGTCGGCGCCATGGGCTTCGTCGGATGGGATACGCACATCGCCGAAGGCGCGGCCTCGGGCCAGCTCTACAATCTGCTGGGCGCGCTCGACGGTGCCTTCGCCGCGATCGAGAGCAACATGGGCGAGGCCTGGGGCGAGACCGTCGTCGCCGTGGTCACCGAGTTCGGGCGCACCGCGCGCATCAACGGCACGCAAGGCACCGATCACGGCACCGGCACGGTCGCATTCCTGATCGGCGGCGGGCTCGCCGGCGGCCGGGTGATCGCGGACTGGCCGGGGCTGAAGCCGGCGCAACTGTTCGAGGATCGCGACCTCAAGCCGACCACCGATCTGCGCGCCGTGCTCAAGGGCCTGCTCAGGGATCATTTGCGCGTCGAGGAGAAGGTGCTGGCGGATGCGGTTTTCCCCGGCAGCGCCGACGTCAAGCCGATGGGGGGCCTTGTGGCCTGAAGGCGCAATGTGCACGCTGACGCAAAGAGAGCTCGATTTTCTCGCCAGCTTGAAGACGAACTGGCGAAGGCTCTATTGGCGTGAGTTCGCGCGCATCCTCAGAGAGAACGCGCAGCCCCGATACGCCGGCGCCGAAGCTGGCTCCGCGCCGCAACAGGGATGAGGCTCGCATGAGGCGGCGCCAGTTCATTTCGCTTCTCGGCGGCGCCGCACTGGCGCCGCTCTCCGCGGTCTGCGCGAACGCAGCCGACGGCTGCGATGTTCCGCCCGAACGGGGCGACGGCTGGCCGGGCGGCTCCGTCGCTGGCGACAGTCTCGTCAATCGCGAGGCGCTGTGCGGGATGGCCGACCGGCTCGCCACGAGCGATGCCAATATCCATGCGGTGCTGGTCGCCCGCGACGGCAAGCTGGCGTTCGAGCATTACTTCAAGGGCGCCGACGAGATACCCGGCTACATCTACGGCCGCCGTGTGGAAACCATCGCCTTCGATGCCGATACGTTGCACAACATGAAGTCTGTTTCGAAGAGCGTTGCATCGCTCGTCGTCGGGATTGCGATCGATCGCGGGCTGATACGCGGCGTCGACGAGCCGATCTTCAGCTTCTTCCCCGAGCTGTCCGACTTGCGTTCTCCCGAAAAGGACCGCATCCGGCTGGTGCACGTGCTCACCATGTCGATGGGCCTGAAGTGGGTCGAGGCGACGCCCGCGACGGGAGACGACGACAATGACGAGACGCGCATGCATATGGCGTGGGATCCGTGTCGCTACGTTCTCGGTCTTCCCGTGACCGCCGCGGCGGGGCAGGAGTTCTTCTACAACACCGGCGCGCTCACGCTTGTGTCGGCCATCATCCGCAAGGCGACGGGACGTCCTCTCGATGAATTCGCGCGCGAGAATTTGTTCGAGCCTCTGGGTATCACCGGCACGGCGTGGGGCCGGTACAGGGGGGATACCGATGCCGGAGGAGGATTGCGCTTGCGACCGCGCGACATGGCCAAGATCGGCCAGCTCGTGCTTGCGGGCGGTCGCTGGAACGGCCGCCAGATCGTCTCCAAGGCGTGGATCGAGGTTTCGACGGCAGAGAAGATCAAGGCGACGGACTCTCAAACCTACGGATATCTGTGGTGGCGCGGCCAAACGCGCCTCAATGACCGCAAGATCAACTGGATCGGCGCGCTTGGCCGCGGCGGGCAGTCGATCCGCATCGTCCCGGAGCTCGATCTCGTCGTCGCGGTGACTGCGGGTTACTATCAGGACTACAGCTCGCAAGCGTTTCGATTGCAGTTCGGCGTCTTCCGGGACGTGTTGCGCTCGATCCCGCCTCCGGCCTGAACGGGAAGGGCCCCTCTGGGGCGGTCACCGTCCCGATTCAGGACACGCTGGTGTGGTGGAATCGTCACAGCTGACGCGAAACGGCGGCGGCCCCAGGCCCGCTTTTGTTCCGACAAGGTTCTGCCCTCATTGCCCACCGAAATTCCGGGCAGTTCGGAGGGCGCATCATGTCTTGCATTGCACGTGCCGAAACTGCCCGGATTTCGCTGGCAACCTCGAGCCGGCTGCTGCTGGCCATCGTCGGGGCAGCCTCGCTCGCCGCCTGCGCGCAATCGCCGGTCGGCCGTCAGAAGGCCGATCTCGGGGGCACCGGCCGGCAGGCCGCGATCGAGCGGCCGCACCGGGTGGCGGCGCTGCATCCAAGGCCGATCAGCAGGGCGCGCATTCCCAATGGCGATGCAAAGCAAGCGACCTCACACGGCGTTGCCAGCTTCTATTCGGATACGGAGACTGCGAGCGGCGAGAAGTTCGACAAGAACGAATTGACCGCGGCCCATCCGACCCTGCCATTCGGCACCAAGCTGCGCGTCACCGACGTTTCCTCCGGCCGCTTCGTGACCGTCAGGGTCAACGATCGCGGTCCCTATATCCGCGGACGCGTCGTCGACGTCTCGCCTTCCGCGGCCGAGGCGCTCGGCATGGTCGACAGGGGCATCACCAATGTCCGGCTCGACGTCGTGCAATGAGGCCCGGCCCGTCGAGATCGACCCGCGCACTTAACCGGCTGTTAGCTGCTCTGTCGCACCATGGCTGTCCAACAAGTCGAGGCTCCAGGTTCGGGGTCTTCTGGGGAGGCGGCGCTTGAACACGATCCAGTATCTCGAAGATCAGGCTGCGCGCGCCGAGCGGCTCGCCAAACGGATCACGGATACGCTGACGATCGAAAGGCTCCTGACCTTCGCGGGCGAGCGTCGCCGCGAGATCGAAGTCATCGCCGGCAAGCATCGCCGCGCTTAACTCCCGCATTCATGCTATGGCTCTCGACGAAGTCGCTGAGATAGTCGGGCAGCTCTATGCCATAGATGTCGCAGCGCGCCTTTATCGCGCCGGCGACATCGGTCGAGATGTCCTTCATCCAATGTTCGAGCGTGTTGAACGAAATCACCTTGATGGGGTCGTTGAAGCAACCGGCGACGAACTCGCCGATCGTGGCTTCGAGATCGCTCCGCTCGATGCGAATCTCCGTCGCCTGGTCGAGGCGATCGATCACCACGAACAGGGTCTTGTCTGCGCCATAGGGCACGACCGGGGGTAGTACGCCAGTTGCAAGCATGTGAGGCACTCACGCCTTGACTTCCGATTTCCACCAACGGGAAAAACCGGCAGAAGGTTCCTAACGCGCCTGCATGTGAAGCGCCGTCAGAGAAATTCTCTCCAGCGCGAGAGTTCGATAACGTGTTCGGGCGAGAGGATGCCGGTCACGAGCGGCGGCTGCGCCGCTGTCCGGATCTCATAGAGATGCCGGGTCGTCGCCGGCTTCCCCATGAACGCCGAGATGCACTCGTCGAGCGTGCCTTCCCTTATCGGGTATGATTCCCGGTCCGGCCGGCGCTGGTTTGCCAGCGATGGCCATTTATGCAGGGCCGCCAGCGCATCGAAATCGACCTTTGAAGCCGCAACCACGTCCCCCATCGTCCCACCTCACGCAAAAACACCCCAGCACGCGGATTTGCGTGCCGGGGCCCATACCTGTCGCTGCATCTCAATGCCACACGCACTTAACGGGGCAGCGGGGAAAAGGTTCCCGGCCGCTCCGTTTCCGCTCAACTCGCGGCCGCCGCGATTTTGTGCCCTGGGCTGGCGTTGCCGTGATTGTCCTCGTCACCGCGGCCGATCTCCGGCGGCAGCCCGGCGAAGCGTCGCAAGGCTTCCGCCATTTGCACGCGGCCCGGCACGCCCGTGATCACCACATCGACCATTGTGAAGGACGAGTGGAAATGGCCGTGCGCCCTGAGCTGCTCGACCGGGACGCCTGCGGCCGCCATCGCTTCGGCATAAGCGATGCCTTCGTCGCGCAAGGGATCGAACTCGCAGGTCGCCACGAAGGCCGGCGGCAGCCTTTCGACCTTGCCGCGGAGCGGCGAGGCGCGCGGATCGGTGCGGTCCGCCGGCGAGCAGTAGAGGTCCCAGAACCAGTACATCAGCGATCGCGTCAGGAAGTAGCCGGTCGCATTGTCGTTATAGGACGGGCGATCGAAGGTGCAGTCGGTGGCCGGGCAGATCAGGAGCTGGCCAGCGATCTCCGGCCCGCCGCGGTCGCGCGCGAGCTGGCAGGTGACGGCGGCGATGTTGCCGCCGGCGCTCCAGCCCGCCACCATTACCGGGCCAGGCTTGCCGCCGAGTTCAGTGGCGTGTTCGGCGATCCAGCGCGTGGCCGCATAGCCGTCTTCGGCAGCGGTCGGGAAGCGATGCTCGGGGGCGTGGCGATAGCCGACGCTGACGAACATCATGCCGGTCCGCCGCACCATGTCGCGGCAGAATGGCTCGTCCGACTGCTCGTCGCCGAGCACCCAGCCGCCCCCGTGGAAATAGACCACGACCGGATGCGGTCCCGGCGTCGCCGGCTTGTAGACGCGGTAGGGCAGCGCGCCGCCCGTGACGGGCAGGGTGCCGTCGACGATCTCTCCGACCGGCCGTCCGGCGGGCCGGCCCTTGTTGAACTCGTTCACGAACTCGCGCGCGCCGATCGCGCCCATCGACTCGATCGGCGGCAGGTTCAGCGACGCGAGCAGGTTCATCACCAGCCGCACGTCGGGCTGCAGCCGCACCACCTCGCCGTCATTGCATTGCTCCGTGCCGCCAGGGCCGGTGAGCCTGAAGCCGAGCATGCCGCGGCTGACCACCTCGTCGCAGATGCTGCGATAGGGGCCAACGCCGCCGGTATAGGGCATAAGGCCCTGCACCTTGCCGGGGACGTTGGCGCCCGTGTACCAGGTGTTGGCGAGCCGATGCAGCGTCAGCATCGAACAGTCGGCCATGTGCCTGTTCCAGCCGGCCTGCGCCGTCTCGGTCGGCTCAATCGTGGTGAAGCCGGCGTCGCGCAATGCGGCCAGTCGGTCGACCACCCAGTCGACATGCTGCTCGATCGACACCGCCATGTTCGACAGCACCGACGGGCTTCCCGGCCCGGTGATCATGAAGAAGTTGGGAAAGCCTTCGACCGTGAGCCCGAGATAGGTCTGCGGCCCCAGCGCCCAGACATCGGTCAGCGACTTGCCGCCGCGCCCGGTGATCGGATGCACGGCGCGGATCGCGCCGGTCATGGCGTCGAAGCCGGTCGCGAACACGATGACGTCGACGTCGAAGCTGCGGCCGTTCGTGGAGATGCAACTTGCCGTGATCGCCTTGATCGGCTCCTGCCGCAGATTGACCAGCGTGACGTTCGGCCGGTTGTAGGTGGCGTAGTAGTTGGTATCGAGGCAGGGACGTTTTGCGCCGAACGGATGGTCGTGCGGCATCAGCGCCGCGGCGGTCTCGGGATCCTTCACGGCCGCCGAGATCTTCTCGCGGATGAGATCGCAGATAAGCTTGTTGCCGTCGACATCGACCGCCTGATCAGCCCAGAGCTGGGTCAGGATATAGACCAGATCGCCCTTGCCCCAGGCTTCCTCGAAGCGCGCCCGGCGCTCGGTGTCGCTCAATTGCCAGCTCACCGCCATCTGCTGCGGATAGGGCACGCCCGCCATCGACTGGCGCGCCTGCTCACGATAGGCGGCGCGATCGCCCTGCAAAAGGCTCATGCGGTCCGATGGGGCCGGGCCATTATGCGCAGGCAGTGCGAAGTTCGGCGTGCGTTGGAACACGGTCAGATGCGCGGCCTGCTCGGCGATCAGCGGGATCGACTGGATCGCCGACGAGCCGGTGCCGATCACGGCGACGCGTTTTCCTGCGAGATTGACGCCGCCATGCGGCCAGCGTCCGGTGAAATAGACCTCGCCTTTGAAATCCTTGACGCCGTCGATCTCCGGCGGCTTCGGCGCCGAGAGGCAGCCGGTGGCCATGATGTAATGGCGGCAGGAGACCGGTGGGCCATTGTCGGTGGTGAGCTGCCAGCGCTCGGCCTTCTCGTCCCATTTGGCTTCGGTGACCTTGGTCCTGAAGCGGATGTCGCCCCTGAGGTCGTAACGGTCGGCGACGAAGCCGAGATAGCGCAGGATTTCGGGCTGGGTCGCGTATTTCTCCGACCAGGTCCAGGCCGTCTCGAGCTCGGGATCGAAGGTGTAGCTGTAGTCGATGGTCTGGATGTCGCAGCGCGCGCCCGGATAGCGGTTCCAGTACCAGGTGCCGCCGACGTCGCCGGCCTCTTCGAGCCCGACCGCCTTGAAGCCGGCCTTGCGCAGGCGATGAAGCAGATAGAGGCCGGCAAAGCCGGCGCCGACCACGGCGACATCGACCTGCTGAGCGGTTCCGCGCTCATCGGAGGCACGTGTGGCAACCATCGCGTCAGGCATGGCATCCTCCCGTATGTTTTGTTTTGCCGGCAAGGCTATCGCCACATGCACGGCTTGTCATCACGGCATGTGCAATCTTGGGTAGGCGTTTGCGGCGTCATCGTGGCCGCGTGAATGTTGCGGCACTACACGCACCGCGATGCACAATGGCCGTGATTACCCGGGCTAATCATGCCCGATCCGCCTCTGTATGCTTGCGGTTACAAGCCACGCGTACCGGCCGGGCGTCATGACAGAGTTGAGTGAGCGGACCAAAGCGAACATGGACGTCGTCCTGGAGCAGACGTGCCGGCAATTGCCGCATGGCGGCGATCACGACAGCCGCAGGTTCATCGCCGAACGCCTGATCGAAGCTGCGCGGGCCGGGCACACCACGCTTGGCGAGCTCGGCATCGTCGCGCGGCACGCGCTGGCGGAGATCCTCGCAAAGCGCGGTTAGTGCGGGCCGGCAGGCTTGCCCCGCCGACGGCGGCGGACGTAACCTGCAGGAAACCGTTCCGCGCATCGAGATGCACCGAAGATGCGATCCCTGCTCGCGCTTCTTGCGGCCTCCATTGTCCTGTGTTGCGCCGACCCGGCCGTGGCGCAGCCGGTCGGACAATTTCCATTCGCGCTGACGCGTGAAGGACAGATGCTCGGCGCCGTCGAAGGCGAGGTGGCCTCGTTCAAGGGACTGGCCTACGCCGCGCCGCCGGTCGGCGCGCTGCGTTGGCGCCCGCCGCAGCCGACGCCCGAAAGTTCGGAGATGCACACCGCCTACGATTACGGCGCGCCGTGCCTTCAGCCGTCCTTGCCTGATGCGAGCGAGGATTGCCTGACGCTGAACGTGTTTCGTCCCTTCGGGGTCGACGGCCCGCTGCCGGTGATGATGTTCATCCATGGCGGCGGATTCATCAGCGGCACCGCGAATGAGCGGCTGTTCGACGGTGCCAGGCTGGCGCAGGCCGGCCTCATCGTGGTCACCGCAAATTATCGCCTCGGCGCGCTCGGCTGGCTCGCTGATCCCGCGTTGGCGGACGGCGGCTCCGGCAATTACGGCCTGATGGACCAGATCGCCGCGCTGCGTTGGGTTCATGACAACATCGCGGCCTTCGGCGGTGATCCGCACAACGTCACCTTGTTTGGCAGCGACGCGGGCGCGACATCGATCGCGCTTCTGATGCTGGCCGCGCAGTCGCGCGATTTGTTCCAGAAGGCCATTCTGCAATCGGTGCCCGGTCGCGCGCCTCTGCGCTCGGTGCAGGACGCGCAGGCGACCGGCCGGCAGTTCGTGGCGGCGCTCGGACCGCAGGCGGATTTGCGCGCCGCCGAACCGCGCCGCCTGCTTGCCGCCGAAAGCCGTCTGCTGGAGCAATCGCGGTATGCCTTCGCGCCAATGATGGATGGAAGTCTGGTGACCGAGGATATCGCTGCCGGCTTTGCGGCCGGACATCAAAGCCGCACTCCTCTGATGATCGGCTCGAACGACGACGAGACGGGTTTCGACGGCGAGTTCGATACCAGGGAGGAGCTTGCAGCGTCAGGCCTCACAAGCGATGAACTGCGCAAGCTCTATCCCGATCTCGCCAAGCCTTCTCTCGACAGGCCTTCTCTCGCCAAGCCTTCGGATATTGCGGCAAGATTTTACACCGACAAAGTTTTTTCCGAGCCCTCAAGGCTGCTGGCGCGCCTGCATGCCGCAAGCGGCGCAGCGACCTTTCGCTATCGCTTCGCTTACGTGCCCGAGGCGCGCCGCGCCAATCCTGGGGCTGGGCACGGGCGCGAGTTGCAGTTCATCTTCGGTGCAGAAGGCGTGCCGGGAGCGGGCATCTTCTCGCGAGCTGATCGCGAGGTCGCAAGCCGCATGCGGTCCTATTGGATCAACTTCGCCAGGAGCGGCGATCCCAACGGTCCCGGTCTGCCGCATTGGGACGCAGCCGCAGGGAGCGATCGCCTGCTGCTGATTACCAACGAGCACATCGCGAGCGGCGACGATCCCTTGGCGGAGCGTCTCGACCGGCTCGCGCGCTAGCGCCGACAAAAATGGTTGGACTTAAGCCGCGAGCTCGACGCGGGGCGCCGGCGTCAGCCGGCCTTCCTCCAGATAGTCCATCGCGCCGTCCTTCTCGACGGCGTAGAACTGCTGGCCGTCCCGCGACTTGAAGGCGGCGCGAACGATGCCGCGGCGGCCCTTGTCACTGTTGACGACGTCCCCCAGCGCAAACTTCTTCATCTCACGTCTCACTTGTCTTCAGGCCGACTGCTTCGGCCACGCCGGGGATTTTGGGCGGCAAATCGTTAACGACTTGCTAACCATGCCGCTTTGCCTATGCTCGCCGCCGGACGCGCGGGCACGCGCAGAGTGCCGATGAGACGAGCCCCATGACGCGATTTCCGACCCTGTTCCTGTCGCACGGCGGCGGCCCCTGGCCCTTCATGGAGGACCGGCGGGTGCAATATGCCAGGACCGCCGAAGAGTTCGGCCGGTTGCCGCAGCTTCTCCCGGAGCGGCCGAAGGCCGTGCTCGTCATCACCGGCCATTGGGAGGCCGATGCCTTCACCGTCTCGACCTCGGCGCAGCCGCCGATGGTGTACGACTATTACGGTTTCCCCGAGCATACCTATCATCTCAAATATCCGGCGCCGGGCCGGCCCGAACTGGCGACCGAGGTGAAGGCGCTGCTCACGCGCGCGGGCCTCGAATGCCGGGAAGATCCCAACCAGGGTTTTGATCACGGCACCTTCGTGCCGCTCGGCCTGATGTATCCGAACGCCGACATGCCGATCGTGCTGCTGTCGCTGAAGTCTGCTTACGATGCGGCCGAGCACGTCAAGGTCGGCGAGGCGATTGCCCCGCTCCGCGATCAAGGCATCCTGATCGTCGGCAGCGGGCTGACCTATCACAACATGCGCGGCTTCAACCGGCCGGAGTCCAAGCCGGTCTCGTATGACTTCGAGGCCTATCTGAACGAGGCGATCAGCAACCCGGATCCGGCTCGCCGCAACGCGATGCTGGTCGATTGGGAGAACGCACCGAGCGCGCGCCTGGCGCATCCGCGCGAGGACCATCTGCTGCCGCTGATGGTGGCTGCCGGCGCCGCCGGCAGCGATATCGGCAAGCGCGTCTTCGTCGACGAGGTCGCGAGTGTGGCGATGGCGTCGTATGTGTTTGGGTGATTCCGTAGGGCGGATTAGCGAAGCGTAATCCGCCGTCGTGCGGCAAGGTGGCGGATTACGCCCGCGGACTGCGCTTCGCGCAGCCGGGGGCTAATCCGCCCTACGGCATCCCGCGACCTCACCCGTATTTCAGCTTCATGAACAAAATGCCGCCGGCGAGCAGCATGGTGACGGCGTTCGAGGCAATCAGCGGCCCATCGCCGGAGAGCAGGCCATAGATCAGCCAGAGCAGAAGGCCGAGCACCATCACAAGAAACATGCCGAGCGAGATGTCTCCGGTGGAGCGCGTCTTCCACACCTTGATGGCTTGCGGCGCATAGGCCACGGTGGTGCAGGTGGCGGCGGCAAAGCCGATCAGCTTGATCACGAACGGGTCCATGCCGGCTCTATAGCATGGATTCGACGACGGTCATCGCCTCAGGCACGCTCCGTCATGAGCCCGCGATACAGCGCGGCATAGTCGCCGGCGCGGTTGCGCCAGGAGACGTCGGTCGCAAGGCCGTTTCGTTGCAGCCGGCGCCAGGTCTGCTTGTCGTGGAAGGCGGTGTTGGCCTTGCGCAGCGTGCCGGCGAGGGCAGCCGCCGTCACGGGTGCGAACTTGAAACCGGTGGCATCGCGGTCGGCGGCGTCGGCTTCGCTGATGTCGACGATGGTGTCCTCGAGCCCGCCGACGCGTGAGACGATCGGAACGGCGCCATAGCGCAGCGCGCAGAGCTGGGTCAGGCCGCACGGCTCGAAGCGTGACGGCACGATCAGCGCGTCCGATCCGGCCTGGAGCAGGTGCGCCAAAATCTCGTCATAGCCGATCACGACGCCGATCAGGCCGGGATTGGCGCGGGCGGCGGCCTGATAGCGATCCTGGAGATCGCGGTCGCCGCTGCCGAGTAGCGCGAGCTGCATGCCTTCGGCCAGAATGGTCGGAATGGCCTCGAGCAGCAGATCGAGCCCCTTCTGCCAGGACAGCCGGCTAATGACGCCGAGCAGCGGCGCCTCGTCGGAGGAATCGAGATTGAACTGCTGCTGGAGCACCGCCTTGTTTGCCGCCCGGAAGGTCAGGTCCTCGGCGCCGTAGCGGTAGGCGATGTGCGCATCGTCCTGCGGATTCCACACCGAGATGTCGATGCCGTTGAGGATGCCGCTCAGCACGTTCGCGCGTGCGCGCAATAGGCCACCGAATCCCATGCCGCCTTCGTCGCTCTGGATCTCCTGTGCGTAGGTCGGCGACACCGTCGTGATCCGATCGGCGAATTGCAGGCCTGCCTTCAAGAAGCTGATGCCGCCGAAATATTCGATCTCGTTGACGTTGAACGCGTGCCAGGGCAGCCCGATCGCACCGATCAGCTCAGGAGCGAACTTGCCCTGATAGGCCATGTTGTGGATGGTCATCACGGTGCCGGGCCGCGGGCGATTGTCATAGTGCAGATAGGCGGGCGCGAGCCCGGCCTGCCAATCATGGGCGTGCACGACATCGGGAACGAAGGCGGGGACGAGGCCGTGGCCGATATCGGCGGCGATGCGCGACAGCGCCGCGAAGCGCACGCCATTGTCCGGCCAGTCGACACCCTCGGTGGTGACATAGGGATTGCCCGGCCGCGCATAGAGATGCGGCACGTCGAGCACGAACAGGTCGAGCCCGTCATGGGAGCCCGCGAGCAGCCGGCCCGGCCCGCCGAAATAATCCGGCCAGCTCCGGATCTCCTCTGCGTTCGATACGATCCGCGTCACGTCGGGATAGCCCGGCATCAAGGTGCGCATCTCGACGCCATGCGCCTTCAGCGCGATCGGCAGCGCGCCGGCGACATCCGCGAGGCCGCCGGTCTTGACGATGGGGTAGACTTCAGAAGCGACCGCGAGGACGCGAACAGGCCTCATGTATTGAGCCTGTCGATCATCGGCTGGGTGACGAGCGAAATCCCCTGCTCGGTGGTGCGGAAGCGCTTGGCATCGAACGCGGGATCCTCGCCGATCACGAGTCCTTCCGGAATCTCGACGCCGCGGTCGATCACGACGTTCTTCAGCCGCGCGCCGCGGCCGACATTGACATAGGGCATGATCACGGCGTTCTCGACATTGGCATAGGAGTTGATGCGCACGCCGGTGAACAGCAGCGAGCGGCGCAGCGAGGCGCCGGAGATGATGCAGCCGCCCGAGACCAGCGAGCTCACGGCCTGGCCGCGCCGGCTCTCCTCGTCATGGACGAATTTCGCCGGCGGCGTGATCTCCGCATAGGACCAGATCGGCCAGGAGCTGTCGAACAGGTCGAGCTCGGGCACGACGTCGGTGAGGTCGATATTGGCAGCCCAATAGGCATCGACCGTGCCGACGTCGCGCCAATAGGCGCGGGGGTCGCTGCCGGAACGCACGCAGGAGGTGGAATATTGGTGCGCCATCGCGCGGCCGTTCTTGACGAGGTAGGGAATGATGTCCTTGCCGAAATCGTGGTTCGAGTTCGGGTCATCGGCGTCGCGCTTGAGCTCCTCGAACAGGAACTTGGCGTCGAACACGTAGATGCCCATGCTGGCGAGCGAGACGTCCGGCTTGCCCGGCATCGGCGGCGGATCCTTCGGCTTCTCCAGGAACTCCTGAATCCAGCCGTTCTCGTCGATATGCATGATGCCGAAGCCCGAGGATTCCGTCCGCGGCATCTCCAGGCAACCGACGGTGACGTCGGCGCCGCTGTCGACGTGCTGGCGCAGCATCACCTCGTAATCCATTTTATAGATGTGATCGCCCGCCAGCACCACGATGAAGCGGCAGGCGTGGGATTCGATGATGTCGATGTTCTGGTAGACCGCATCCGCCGTGCCGACATACCACATGTTCTCGGAGACGCGCTGGCTCGCGGGGAGGATGTCGAAGCTCTCGTTTCGCTCAGGGCGGAAGAAGTTCCAACCCATCTGAAGATGCCGGATCAGGCTGTGCGCCTTGTACTGGGTTGCGACCGCGATGCGGCGGATGCCCGAATTGACGGCATTCGACAGCGCGAAATCGATGATGCGGGACTTGCCGCCGAAATAGACGGCTGGCTTGGCGCGGCGGTCGGTCAGCTCCAGGAGCCGGCTGCCACGTCCGCCAGCCAGGACGAACGCCAGCGCCTGACGGGCAAGCGGCTCGGGTCTCGCGGCACTCATGTCATTCCTCCCACTCACACCCGGCGCAGGCCGAGGCTATTTGTCGCGAGAAGCCTCGCGCCATTGGAACCGATAGTAGCGGTACGAATAGTCAATCGTGAAGTAGGTTGTTGGTTGCGCGGGCGAGAAGCTTAATGCTTTGCCTTGGCCGCGGGGCTCCGGCATTGCACCGGTGTCACGTCGGGCAGAGCGGGCGCGTTGGTCCGCCTCGCATGCCGGCAGCCGGCTCGCAGCGAGGCTTGGACGGGACTTGGACGAGGCTTGTGCGCCGCACGCAAATCCGGGCTTGGAAAATCCGGGCTTTGACTTGGCGCAAAGATGCCCGATCATGTCGCTGCGATCCTTTTCCAAGCAAGACGTTAGACAGGGAGCAAGTCGATGAGGATCTGGAAAACGGCAATTGCCTGTTCGGTCGCCGGTGTGGTTATCGCCGGTCAAATTCAACAGGCGGCAGCGGCCCCGCTGCCGACCAACGTCGCGGCCATGAAGGCCGCGGTCGGTGACGATGTCGCGCAAGTGCATTGGCGCGGCGGCGGGTGGGGTTGGGGCCTTGGCGGTCTCGCGGCCGGAGCGATCATCGGCGGCGCGATCGCGGCCGGCGCGCCTTACGGCTACGGCTATTACGGCGGCGGACCGTATTATGGCGGCTATGGCTATCCGGGTTACGGCTACGGTTATGCCCCCGCCTATTACGGCGGCTACGGCTACGCGCCGGTGTATCCGCGCTATTATCGGCCCTATCGTCCGTATTACGGCTATGGCTACGGCTACCGGCCGTACCGGGTCTATCACCGGCACTATTATCGCCGATATTGGTGAGAACCGCGCGCGGCTAGAACGAGAACCACACGATCAGGCTCATGCAGGCCAATTGCGTGAGCACGATCGCGGCGAGATGCAGCGGACCGGCCTTGAGGCGAGGCCTGCGCATCCCGCTACGTTCCACCTTGTTGGGTTTGCCTATTGCCGCGAACACGGCGCGCTCCCTCTCCCGCTTGCGGGGGAGGGCTGGGGTGGGGGTGTCTCCGCGGGCGACAACCCCCAAGAGGAGAGAGCTCTCACCCGGCGCGCGGGACGATGCTTCGCATCGCCCGGAACGCGCCGACCTCTCCCGCAAGCGGGAGGGGTCGAGCGAGCCCGCGGCTCAGTCCGCAATTCATCTCGCTCAATTCGATCCCGCCGCCGCGGCGGTGAAGCTGCGGTCGACGGCTTTGCTTACGTCGAGCTTCTTGGGCAGGATGCCGTAGCGCGTCGAGCGGTCGGAGGCTTCCTGTACCTCCTTCACCACGTTCTCGTCGATCACGATCGGGCTGGTCCGCTGCGCGGTGTAGGCTGACAGCAGCACGTCTTCCGGCAATTTGGTCAGCTCGGCGGTGTTCCTGGCATATTCGGAAACGTGATCCAGCGACCACAGCCGCGCCTTGTTCAGCCGCTGCACCAGGTCCTGCACCGCCGCGCGCTTGGTGGCGATGGCGTTGTCGGAGGCGACAATGAAGGTGATGGTCGGCGTCAGGCCTTCGCCGTCGGCGATCACGCGAGCCCTGTCCTTCAGCGTGGCGAACGAGACGTAGGGCTCCCACACCGCCCAGGCATCGATCGAGCCGGCGACCAGCGCGATCTTGGCATCGACCGGGCCGAGCGGCGCGAAGGTCGCATCCTCGAGCTTGATCTGTGCCTTCTCCAGCGTCGCGTCGATCAGGAACTGGCCCCAGCCGCCGCGCGTGCCGGCGAGGCGCTTACCCCTGAGGTCGGCGGCCGATTTGATCGGCGAATCCTGACGCACCAGGATGGCTTGCGTCCTCGCATCCGACCTGGTGCCGCCGATCGCCTTGATCGGCGCGCCGGCGGCGTAGACCGAGAGGAAGGAGAGATCGCCGGTGTAGCCGACGTCGAGCGCGCCGGCGTTGAGCGCTTCCAGGATCGGCGCCGCCGCGGGGAATTCCGACCATTCGATTCTGTAGGGCAGGTCCTTCGCGTAGCCGGAGATTTCGAGCAGCGAGCGGTTGCCGCCCTTCTGGTCGCCGACGCGCAGCACGACGGTGTCCGCGGCAAACGACGCGGCAGTCGTCGACAGCGTGATGGCGGCGGCGAACAGCGAAGCGGCGAGCCAGCGGGTGATGGAATGATCGTGGGAGTTGATGCTCATATAGCCTGTCTTGTTGCTTGCTTGTGATTTTGGCTCACGACGCGTGAGCGAGCGATGCAGCGAGACGATCAAGTCTATGACCGCGCGAAGTGCAGTCAATGAAATGGCCAACCGTATTGCGCGCGCATCGGGCAAGGACGTTTCATTGAATCCTTGCGCGCGAGAACACGACGGTCTTGCGAGAGAAGGATGCACGGGATCCAAGCAGATGCGCGCTCGTGGCGATGGTCGGGAGCAACCGCATTCGCGAAAATCGTTTCATCGTTCCCGCGCGCGCCGATGGAGAGAATGACCTCGCTTCGCATCACATTCGAAATTCCATTTCATTGACGATACGGCGAGTGCGCCGCATGATTTGCGCATCGCATCAACGCGGCGCGACAAACGCCGGCGGAATAATTTTCTCTCAACGCAGCTCCGCACGGACCATGTGCAACGTGAAGCGTTGCGCACATGGCGGAGCCGTGCCAGCGCAGGAGTGGGGACTGATGAACAACGACGACAAGCGCGCCGGACGGGGGCTCGACCGGCGCCATCTGCTCCAGGCGGGGCTTGCGGCAGCCTTCGCCGCGCCGCTCGGCGCGCTGGGCGCGCAGGCCTTTGCGCCGCGCGGGATTGCATCCGGCATCGACTTCTCGGAGTTTCCGCTGTGCCGGACGGCGTCCGATGCGCCCGCGCTCACCGGCGCGCCGCGCAAGCTGAAACTGTCGTGGAACGCCGGCGCCGTCTGCCTCGCACCGGTGCCTGTTGCGATCGAGCATGGCTTCTTCCAGAAGCACAATCTCGACGTCGAGCTCGTCAACTATTCCGGCTCGACCGACCAGCTGCTCGAAGCGATCGCGACGGGCAAGAGCGACGCTGGTCTCGGCATGGCGCTGCGTTGGCTCAAGCCGCTGGAGCAGGGCTTTGACGTCAAGATCGCCGCCGGCACCCATGGCGGCTGCATGCGCGTGTTGTCGCGCGCCGACTCCGGCGTCGCCAGGCTCGCCGATCTCAAGGGCAAGATCGTCGCGGTCGGGGATCTCGCCGGTCCCGACAAGAACTTCTTCTCCATTCAGCTTGCCAAGCTCGGTATCGATCCGAACAAGGATGTCGACTGGCGCGCCTATCCCGGCAACCTCCTTAATGTCGCCGTGGAGAAGGGCGAGGTGCAGGCGTTCCTGTCCTCCGATCCGCTGGCCTATCTCTGGCTCAAGGACACCCAGTACAAGGAAGTCGCCTCCAATCTCGACGGCGAATTTCGCGAAAAGAGCTGCTGCATTCTCGGCCTGCGCGGCAGCCTGGTGCGGGAGGAACCGCTGGTCGGGCGCGCCATCACCCAGGCGCTGCTCGATGCCGCGATGTTCAGCTCGCAGAATGCGACGATCGCGGCAAAGTCGTTCCAGCCCTATGCGCCAAAGGCGGCCACGCTCGCCGATATCGAGGGCATGGTACGCTACCATACCCACCATCATCATCCCGTCGGCGACGTGCTGAAGCGCGAGCTCAAGGCCTATGCCGACGATCTCAAGAGCGTGCAGGTCTTCAAGCCGAGCACCGACACGGCCAAATTCGCGGAGCGCATCTATGTCGACGTATTCGCTGTCTGACGGCCTCGCCTCCGGTGCGCCGCGTCTTTCCCGCACGCCGCTGCTGGCGAGCTGGGCGAGGGAATCCGGCGTCGGCGTGCTCGCCAGCATCGCCTGGATCGCCTTCGGCCTGTCCTGCCTGTGGTGGGAGGATGTCGGCGATTGGTCGCGCACGCATTCGCTCGGCATCGCCGCCTTCGTCATCGCGGCGATCGCGCTGTTCGGCACGGTCGGTGCCGATTATCTCGGCTCAGCCGGCAAGGCCCTGCACAAGCGCGCGCCCTGGCTGGTTGCGCTCGGCGTCTTTCTGACGCTGTGGGAGGTCGCGACGGCAAAGTTCGCCTGGCTGCCGCTGCCGTTCTTCCCGCCCCCGCAATCGATCATCGAGGTCTACACCGATGATCTGCCAAAATTGCTCGACAGCGTCTTCGCCTCGGTCAAGCTGCAGCTCGGCGGCTATCTCATCGGCGCCACGGTTGGCTTTTTGACCGGCGTCTCGATCGGCTGGTCACGCGCGGTCGGGTATTGGGTGCATCCGGTGCTGCGCTTCATCGGCCCGCTGCCCGCGACGGCCTGGCTGCCGATCGCCTTCTTCACCTTCCCGTCGAGCTGGAGCGCCTCGACCTTCCTGATCGCGCTGGCAACTGGCTTTCCCGTCACCGTGCTGACCTGGTCGGGCGTCGCGAGCGTCAGCAATGCCTATTACGATGTCGCGCGCACGCTGGGCGCAAAGCCGTCCTTCCTGGTGCTGAAGGTCGCGATCCCCGCCGCGCTGCCGCACGTCTTCGTCGGATTGTTCATGGGGCTCGGCTCGTCGTTTGCCGTGCTCGTCGTCGCCGAGATGATCGGCGTCAAGGCCGGGCTCGGCTGGTACCTGCAATGGGCGCAGGGCTGGGCCGCCTACGCCAACATGTATGCGGCGCTGATCGTGATGTCGCTGCTCTGCTCCGGCGCGATCACGCTGCTGTTTGCGATCCGCGATCGGCTGCTGGTCTGGCAGAAGGGGACCGTGAAATGGTAGCCACAGCTCTCGCCGAAACCGTTACGCATCCCGCCGCCGGCGCCGCGCTCGACATCGAGCAGGTCAGCCACGCTTTCGACATCGACGGCACTGAGCTGCCTGTTCTCAGCGACGTCAGCATTTCCGTGGAGCCAGGCGAGTTCGTCGCGCTGCTCGGCCCCTCCGGTTGCGGCAAGTCGACCTTGCTGCGGCTGGTCGCCGGCCTCGACAAGCCCAAGGCAGGAAGGTTGCGCGAGGACGAGGAGCGCATCAGAAGCCCGCATCCTCGCGTGGTCGTGTTCCAGGATCCGACCCTGTTTCCCTGGCGGTCGGTCTGGGACAACGTCGCCCTGGGCCTCGAGGCCCAGGGCATCCTCAAGAGCCAGCGACACCGCGTCGACGACGCGCTCGATCTCGTCGGACTGGCCTCGTTCCGCAACGCCTTTCCGCACCAGCTCTCCGGCGGCATGGCGCAGCGCGTCGCGCTGGCGCGCGCGCTGGTCAACGATCCCAAGATCCTGATCCTCGACGAGCCGCTCGGCAAGCTCGACTCGCTGACCCGCATCACCATGCAGGCCGAGCTCGTCTCGCTCTGGCAGCGCAAGGGTTTTACCACGCTGCTCGTGACCCACGATGCTGAGGAGGCGTTGGTGCTCGCCAATCGCGTCATCGTCTTCAGCGATCGGCCCGCGCGCGTGAAGGCCGACATCCGCGTCGACCGGCCCTATCCCCGCCATCGCGGCGATCCCTATCTGGCGGACCTGCGCCGCCAGATCCTCGGTCTGCTGGGATTGGACGCGACATGGTGACATCCGCAGCCAAAGGGCGCACGGCCCAGAGCGAGCCCGACTACATCGCGCGAGCCGAAGCACTCGCCGAAGGTTTCGCGGCACGCGCAGCCGAGCATGACCGCAGCGGCAGCTTCCCGTTCGAGAACTTTCGCGAGCTGTCTGAGGCGGGCTTGCTGTCGCTGACCGTGCCGGCGGTCCATGGCGGGGCCGGCGCCGGTGCGCGCTACGCCGCGCGCGTCCTCGGCATCATCGGCAAGGCCGACCCGTCGACCGCGCTGGTGCTGTCGATGCACTACATCAATCATCTCGTCATGGCGCGCAGCCCGACCTGGCCGGCGCGGCTGTCGCGCAAGCTTGCGCGCGAGAGCGTCGAGGGCCTCGCGCTGGTCAACGCGCTGCGGGTCGAGCCGGAGCTCGGCTCACCCGCCCGCGGCGGCCTGCCGTCGACGATCGCGCGGCGTACCGAGACCGGCTGGCGGCTTTCCGGCCACAAGATCTATTCGACAGGCTCGCCGATCCTGAAATGGTACCTGGTCTGGGCGCGGACGGATGAGGCCGAGCCGCGCGTCGGGCCGTTCCTGGTGCCGGCGGGCTTGCCGGGCGCGCGCATCGTCGAGACCTGGGACCATCACGGCCTGCGCGCCAGCGGCAGCCATGACGTCATCTTCGACGACGTCGTGATCCCGCTCGATGCCGAGGTCGATCTGCGCAAGCCGGCGGACTGGCGGACGCTCGACGTCACGCAGGCCGCCGTCCACACGGTCTTCGTCGCCGCGATCTATGACGGCGTCGCCCGCGCCGCGCGCGACTGGTTGATCACGTTCCTGAAGCAGCGCGTTCCCGCCAGCCTCGGCGCGCCGCTCGCGACCTTGGCCCGCGCACAGGAGATCCTCGGCGCCATCGAGGCGCGGCTCGCGGTCAATGCGCGCCTGATCGCCTCCTTCGCCGGCGATTTCGACGACGGTGTCGCGCTCTCTGCGGCCGAATCCAACGTGATCAAGCTCACCGTCACCAACAACGCCGTCGCCGTGGTCGAGGATGCACTGTCACTCACCGGCAATCACGGCCTGTCCCGCGCCAATCCACTGGAGCGGCACTATCGCGACGTCTTGTGCGGTCGGGTGCATACGCCGCAGGACGATTCCACGCGCATCGGCCTCGGCCGTGCCGCACTGGGCCTCTAAGACATCAACACGGAGACGGGACATGTCGATCGAGTTCATCGGCTTCATCAGCAACAACAATTCGTCCGAGACCGTCGTCCGCGAGGGACCGGTCCTCAACCCCACCCACATCGAGACAGTGACGAAGGCGCATGAGAATGCCGGCTTCGACCGCGCGCTGCTGGCGTTTCATTCGACCTCGCCCGACGCGCTCCAGGTTGCCCAGCACGTGCTGGGCGTGACCTCCCGCCTCAACGTGCTGATCGCGCAGCGGCCGGGTTTCACCGCGCCGACGCTGCTGGCGCGGCAGTTCGCGGTGCTCGACCAGTTTTCCCGCGGTCGCGTCGCGCTCCACGTTATCACCGGCGGCAATGCCACCGAGCTCAGGCAGGACGGCAACACGCTCGACGACAAGGACGAGCGCTACGCCCGCACCTCCGAATTCCTCGACATCCTCAAGCTGGAATGGACCAGCGACAAGCCGTTCACCTACAAGGGCAGGTATTACCAGGTCGAGAATGCGTTCTCGCAGGTGAAGCCGTATCGCCCCGAGGGCATCCGGGTCTATTTCGGCGGCGCCTCGGATGCGGCGATCGATGTTGCCGGCAAGCACGCCGACACTTTTGCGCTGTGGGGCGAATCCTACGCGCAGGTGCGCGACGTGACCTCGCGCGTCCACAACGCCGCTATCAGGCAGGGCCGGCCGACGCCGCGCTTCAGCCTCTCGGTGCGTCCGATCATTGCCCCGACCGAGAAGCAGGCCTGGGAAAAAGCGGAGGAGATTCTGGCACGCGCTACCGCGCTGCAGGACAAGACCGGCTATCGTAAGCCCGCCGACGGCCACGCCACTGCCGGCGCGCGGCGCCTGCTCGCGCTCGCCGACCAGGGCAGTCGCATCGACAAGCGGCTCTGGACCGAGATCGCAAAGCTCACCGGCGCCAACAGCAACACCACCGCGCTGGTCGGCACGCCCGAGCAGGTCGCCGAAGTCTTCGGCGATTATTACGATCTCGGCATCAGCCATTTCCTGATCCGCGGATTCGATCCCTTGATCGACGCGATCGAGTATGGCCGCGAGCTGATCCCGCTGACGCGCGAGCTGGTCGCCAGGCGCCAGGCCGTTCGCGGCCAGGCCGCGGAATGATCCGCCGCTCGTGTCCCGGACGCGGTGCAGCGTGCAACGCTGCGTGATGCCCTGCGTCCGGGGCACGAGAACTCACAGGGCGCTCAAGCATCCGTGAAACGAGGGTGCGCCTTCTAACCCGATCGCCATCCTCGACACGTTCGTTCTGCGCTTCAGGCCGCCGACAACATCCCCATTGCTATTTGCACCGCCTCCCTTGCGCCGCTTCGCACCCCGTCAAAAATCAATCCGACGACCACATCGGGAGACCGGCCATGGGCCTGCAAGAAACGAGAATCGAATCGCTTCCCTTCGTCACTGCCGAATTGAACTATCTCGCGCCGACCGCGGGAAAACCGCGCACCTACGCCTTCGATCCGCCGGCCGGAGAGCCCAAGAGCACGTCGCTGCCGGAGCCGCATCAGGTGCCGATCTTCGATGCGCGCCTGATCGCGAACAATTTCTCGCTCGACCGCGAGGGCTTTGCGCTGGTGCGTCATCCGACCCAGGTGAAAGACTTCTACGACGAGGCGGAGGTGAGAGCGCTCTACTATCCCGCCGTCGAGGCGTTCCTGCGCGCGACGCTGAAGGCCGACCGCGTCGTCATCTTCGACCACACCGTGCGCAAGCGCGTCGAAGGCGCGGCCGACATTCGCGGCGGCGGCCCGCGCCAGCCGGCCACGCGCGTCCATGTCGACCAGACCGCCATCTCCGGCGCCAACCGCGTGCGCGAGCATCTGCCTGATGAAGCCGAAGAGCTGCTGAAGGGCCGCGTACAGGTGATCAATCTCTGGCGGCCGATCCGCGGTCCCTTGCGCGATTCACCGCTGGCGATGGCCGACGGCACCACGGTTGCGCCCGGCGATCTCGTGGCGTCCGACCTGATCTATCCCAACCGCCGCGGCGAGACCTATTCGGTGAAATACAATCCTGATCATCGCTGGTTCTATTTTCCGGAGATGACGCCGGACGAGGCGCTGCTGCTCAAATGCTACGATTCCGCCACCGACGGCCGCACCCGCTTCGGGCCGCATACCGCCTTCGTCGATCCGACCACGCCTGACGATGCCGCGCCGCGTGAAAGCATCGAGGTGCGCACGCTGGTTTTTCACAAACAGTAACAATCTTTGATGGCGCTGCCGGGATCCGTCCCGGCAGTTCCAGGAACTGAAGGGAACAAATCGACGTTTGCGGGACGGGTTTGGGCCAACCCGGAGCGGTGCCGTGCGCGCGCAGCCGACGATATTGTTTTGTCTCGCTACTTTCTCGTTTTCACCATTTTCTGTTGCATATGCCGAAAGCGGGCTCGCCTCGTACTACGGCTACGCAAAAGCCGGCAAAGGCGGCGAGCTCACCTGCGCGCACCGGACGCGCCCGTTCGGCAGCGTGCTGAGGGTCTCCTATGGCAGCCGCACGATCCAGTGTCGCGTCAACGATCGCGGCCCGTTCATCCGCGGCCGTATCGTCGACCTCTCGGTGCCGGCCGCCCGCGCGCTCGGCATGATGAGCGCCGGCGTGGTGCGAGTCTCCGTGGAATAGGCCGGCCAGCGCGCTATAGTGCCGCCCAAAGCAAGGGGGCGCTATGGCAGGAATCAGGATCGGACTCGTCGGCTGCGGCTTTGTGTCGGAGCTGCATATGTATGCGTTCCGGCGCGTCTATGGCGTGGACGTCGAGGTCGCGGCGGTGGCCGCGCGCGGCGACCACGTCGTCGAATTCGCCGGCCGTCACAACATCCCGCGGGTCTATCGCAGCTTTGCCGATCTGATCGCCGATCGCGAGATCGACGTCGTCGACATCTGCACCCCGCCCAACCTTCATGCCGAAATGATCGTCGCGGCGATGCAGGCCGGCAAGCATGTCATTTGCGAAAAGCCGTTCGCCGGCTATTTCGGCCGCGACGGCGACAAGCAGCCGATCGGCAAGCACGTGCCGAAGGCGCTGATGTATGAGCGCGTGCTGGAGGAAATGGACAAGACGCGCGCCGCGATCGAGCGCACCGGGAAACTCTTCATGTATGCCGAGGACTGGATTTACGCGCCCGCGGTGACCAAGACTGCGGAGATCATCAAGGCGACCAAGGACAAGATCCTCTTCATGAAGGGCGAGGAGAGCCATTCCGGCTCGCACGCGGCCCACGCCGCGCAATGGGCGATGACGGGCGGCGGCTCGCTGATCCGCATGGGCTGCCATCCGCTCTCCGCCGTGCTCTACCTCAAGCAGGTCGAGGCCAAGGCGCGCGGTGAGAGCATCCGTGTCGCCAGCGTCACCGGCGATGTCGGCAACGTCACAGCGGGCCTCAAGCCGGAGGAACGCACCTACATCAAGGCCAATCCCGTCGACGTCGAGGATTGGGGCACGCTGACGGCGACGTTCTCGGACGGCACCAAGGCCACCGTGTTCTCCGGCGACATGATCATGGGCGGCGTGCGCAATCTGGTCGAGACGTATACGTCAGGCGGCTCGCTATTCGCCAACATTACCCCGAACAATCATCTGATGAGCTACCAGACCTCCGAGGAGAAGCTCGCCAGCGTCTACATCACCGAGAAGGTCGACCGCAAAACCGGCTGGCAATATGTCTGCCTCGAGGAGGAATGGACGCGCGGCTATCTTCAGGAAATCCAGGACTTCATGGAATGCGTGGCGACTAGCCGGCAGCCGCTGTCAGACCTCGCGCTCGCCTATGAGACGATCAAGGTGAACTACGCAGGGTACTGGGCCGCGGAGGAGGGGCGGAGGGTGGTGTTGTGAGAGTGTGATGAACTCGCTGAGCTAGCCGCGAGCAGGCTGCCAATCCTTCTCCCCTTGTGGGAGAAGGTGGCGCGAAGCGCCGGATGAGGGGTTCCATCCGCGAATTCAATCGCGAGAGGCTCGCCTGCGGAGGCAACCCCTCACCCGTCTCGCCGCTGCGCGGCGAGCCACCCTCTCGCACAAGGGGAGAGGGGGCACCGTCCGCATCGCCCCTACGTCCCGTAGGTCGAGCCCTTCGGCAGCGGGAATACCGGGTCTTGCGTCCTGATATTGGTCGGCCACACCACCGAGATGTGCTCGCCGGCGTTCTGCATCACCACCGGCGTCGAGCGCTCGTTCTGGCCGGACAGCGGCGTGCCCGGCGGGAAGAACTTCACGCCATAGCCCTGGATGGTGCCGCCGGCGGGAATGTCGACGTCGAGCGCGGCCTTGCGGATCGCCTCCGGCTCGAAGCTGCCGTACTTCTCCTTGGCGACAGGCAGCACGTTGTTGAGCAGCACCCAGGTCTGGTTGAAGCCCATCGAGCAGTGCGGCGGCACGTCGGTGGCGCCGGTCTTGGCCTGGTAGCGCGAGACCATGGTCTTGATCAGCTCGCCCATGCCCGGCGCGAGTTTTGCCGCATCGAGCAGCTGCGCCGGCACCGGGTCGATGTTGCAGAAATTGTCGATGTCGGGACCGAAGGTGGCGCGCAGCTTGTCGAGCTGGCTGTAGCCGGCGCCGGCACCGAACAGCATCTTGAAGCGCAATCCGCTCTCGCGCGCCTGCCGCAGGAACAAAGTGATATCGGGGTTGTAGCCGGCATGCGAGATCACGTCGGCCTTGGCGCGCTTGATCTTGGTGACGAGCACCGAGAGGTCGGGCGCGGACGCCGAATAGCCTTCGCGCAGCACGACCTGGATGCCGGCCTGCTTGGCATAGGCCTCGTCGGCCGCGGCGACGCCGACGCCATAGGGGCCGTCCTCGTGGATAAGCGCGACCTTGACGTCCTTCGCCTCCATGCCGAGCTTGGCTTTCGCATGCTCGGCGATGAAGCCGGCAAAGGCCTGGCCGTACTGGTCGGAATGGATCTGCGCGCGAAACACGTATTGCAAATTCTTGTCCTTGAACACGGCGGTCGAGACCGCAGTCGTGATCCAGAGGATCTTCTTCTGCTGCTCGACCTTCGCCGCCATCGGCACCGCATGCGCGCTGGAATAGACGCCGTTGATGATGTCGATCTTTTCCTGGCTGATCAGCCGCTCGGCCTCGTTGATGGCAACATCCGCCTTGCTCTGCGAGTCCGCCGCAACCGGCACGATCTTGGTCTTGCCGCCGATGCCGCCCTTCTCGTTGACGAGGTCGATGGCGATCTGTGCGCCGACCGAGGAGGCGACCGAACCGCCGGCGGCGAACGGGCCGGTGAGGTCGTAGATCAGGCCGATCCGTAAATTCTCGGCCTGCGCCTGGGCCCGTGTCCAATCGAGGCTGAGTGTGGCGGCGGCAGCCGCCGTACCCTTCAGCAGCTGCCTGCGTGAAGTCGGCATCCTATCCTCCCTCAAAACGTTCTTATGGCTGGTTGTTATTTTTTCGCGAAGTATGGGGAGCGGGACGGAGGAAAGTCAACATCGCGAAAGTCGGGTCTGTCAGCTGCGCCATAGAACGCAAATGCGAAATGACGGTGAGGCCCGGCGAGATCGCGCGTCACTGCTTCAAGCGCCGCGCCAGATAAGGCGCGGTCTTTCCGCCGGCCTTGGCAACCTGATCCGGTGTCCCCGAAGCGACGATGCGGCCACCTTCGTCACCGGCACCGGGGCCGAGATCGATGATCCAGTCGCTATGAGAGACGACGTCCATGTCGTGCTCGACCACGACCACGCTGTTGCCGGCGTCCACGATCCGGTCGAGCTGGGCGATCAGCCGCTCGACATCCCGTGGATGCAGCCCGGTGGTCGGTTCGTCCAGCACATAAAGCGTATGGCCGCGTTGCGGACGCATCAGCTCGGTCGCCAGCTTGATGCGCTGGGCTTCGCCACCGGACAATTCGGTGGCGGACTGGCCGAGGCGGATATAGCCGAGACCGACCTCGCGCACGACCGAGAGCGACCGGTTCAGCGCGGCATCGCCCTCGAAGAACTCGAAGGCCTCGTCGACGCGCATCGCCAGCACGTCGGCGATGGATTTGCCGCGGATTGTCACCTCGAGCGTCTTGTCGTTGTAGCGGGCGCCTTTGCAGGTCGGGCAGGGCGCGTAGACGCTGGGCAGGAACAAGAGCTCGACACAGACGAAGCCCTCGCCCTCGCAAGTCGCACATCGGCCTTTCGCGACATTGAACGAGAAGCGTCCCGCGTCGTAGCGGCGGGACTTTGCCTGCGGCGTTGCCGCGAACATCCGCCGCACATGGTCGAACAGGCCGGTATAGGTCGCAAGGTTGGACCGCGGCGTGCGGCCGATCGGCTTCTGATCGACGACGACGAGGCGGCCGATCCGGTCGAGGCCGGCAACAATCTTGCCGCCCAAGGTCTCGACCCTTGCGGCGAGGCTGTCGTCGTCCGCTTCGTCCGCGAGCGTATGGCCGAGATGCCCGGCGACGGCCTCGACGAGGAATTGGCTGATCAGGCTCGATTTGCCGGAGCCCGACACGCCGGTGATGCTGGCGAGGACACCCAGCGGGATATCGACGTCGAGACCGCGAAGATTATTGCGGGCGACGCCCCTGACCTTCAGGTGGCCCTTCGGCTCGCGACGGGTCGTCGGCAGCTTCTTGCGGGGATGCGCGAGATAGTGGGCGGTGCGCGATTGCTCGATCTGACCGAGCTCTGCCGGCGGCCCGCTGTAGAGGATGAGCCCGCCGCCGTCGCCCGCGTCAGGCCCGACATCCACCAGCCAGTCGGCATGCCTGATCACTTCGATCTCGTGCTCGACCACGAAGATCGAATTGCCGGCGTGCTTCAGCCGGTCCAGCGCCCGCAGCAGCGCCTCGGTGTCGGCGGGATGCAGGCCCGCGGACGGCTCGTCGAGCACGTAGACGACGCCGAACAGGTTCGAACGAACCTGCGTCGCAAGGCGCAGCCGTTGCAATTCGCCCGGCGACAGCGTCGGCGTGCTGCGCTCGCAGGCGAGATAGCCAAGGCCGAGGTCGAGCAGAACGGCGAGGCGCGCCGACAGATCCTCGCAGATGCGCCTGGCGACGACGGTCTTCTCCGATCTGTCCGTCGAAGTCTTTGCGAACGGCTTGACCAGCTCCTGCAGCTGCTTGAGCGGCAAATGCGACATCTCGGCGATATTGAGCCCGGCGAACCTGACCTTGAGCGCCTCGGGCTTGAGCCGGGTGCCGTGGCAGGTCGGGCAATCCCGCGTGATCATGAATTGCGCGACACGGCGCTTCATCATCGCGCTCTCGGACTTGGCGTAGGTCTGCATCACGTAGCGCTTCGCGCCGGTGAACGTGCCCTGGTAGCTCGGCTCCTCCTTGCGGCGCAGCGCGCGTTTGACCTCAGCGGCGTCGTAGCCGGCATAAACAGGAACGGTCGGCTGCTCCTCGGTGAACAGGATCCAGTCGCGGTCCTTTTTCGGCAGCTCGCGCCAAGGTCTGTCCA
Organism: Bradyrhizobium sp. CIR18; assembly: GCF_014198295.1. NCBI lineage: Bacteria > Pseudomonadati > Pseudomonadota > Alphaproteobacteria > Hyphomicrobiales > Nitrobacteraceae > Bradyrhizobium > Bradyrhizobium sp. CIR18. Next base: position 379,628 of record NZ_JACIHF010000002.1, read on the forward strand.
CGTCGTAGCCGAGCGTCGTCAGAATGTCCCGGAGGTTCTGCCCTTGCCAGGCACTCGGCCAGGCCGCGACGGCGCGCTCGCGGATCGTCTTGGTGTCGTCGGGCACCATCGACTTCTCGGTGACGTCGAGCATCCGGCCGATGCCGTGACAGGTCGGGCACGCCCCTTCGGGCGTGTTCGGCGAGAACGCCTCCGCATAGAGCATCGGCTGTCCCCGCGGATAATCGCCGGCGCGGGAATAGAGCATCCTCAGCAGGTTCGAGATGGTGGTCACGCTGCCGACGGATGACCTTGTCGTCGGCGCCCCGCGTTGCTGCTGGAGCGCGACGGCGGGCGGCAGGCCCTCGATGTCGTCGACCTCGGGGACTTGCATCTGGTGGAACAGCCGCCGCGCGTAGGGCGACACCGACTCCAGATAGCGCCGCTGCGCCTCGGCGTAGATCGTTCCAAAGGCGAGCGAGGATTTCCCGGAGCCCGACACGCCCGTGAACACGACAAGCGCGTTGCGGGGAATGCGAACGTCGACGTTCCTGAGATTGTGCTCGCGCGCGCCGCGCACCCGGACGAAGCCGTCGTCCTGCATCAGGCTGTCGGGTCGTCTTGGTCGATCGTCCATCTTGCTTCTCCAGGCCGCGTCGGAATTAACGGCAAGATCGCAGGATGGGTCCTTTGAGGCCAGTGGGCCTCTGCGTTCTGCACAAAGCCAAGGCCCGCCGCGATGACAGTGAAGGGCCTTGCGAGGGATTTGGGTCGCGGCGGCAAGCCGCGCCTCAGACCATGAAATCCCTGGCGTTGAGATCGGCGGCATGGATGCCATCCAGCGTGATGGTGTCGTTGGCCGTCAACTGGATCACCGCATTGCCGGCGCTGTCATCGCTGATCAGGCTCTTCAGCGCGCCCCAGTCCGCAAAGCCATAGGCCCGCACATCGATCACGTCATGCTCGAGCATCGTGCTGCCCGCCGCCTTGTTGCCCTGATCGAAATCGTTGATCACGTCCTGGCCCGAGCCTGCCCCGAACACGAACAGATCGTTGCTCGGTCCGCCCCAGAGCTGATCGTTGCCGCCTCCGCCGTTCAGCAGATCCCTGCCGCCGGTGATCGAGCCGCCTACGAACGGGTTGTAGGCTCGTGCATCGCCATAGAGCCAATCGCCGCGATCGCTCCCGTAGAGAATATCATTGCCACCCTGTGCGTTGCCGGACATCTGCGAGCCATCGCCGACGAGCGCGATGGAGGTCGAATTGGGATTGCCGTCGACGGCTGCGATCAGGATGTCGTCCCCGCCACGGGCATTGTCGCTCATGTAGCCGCTATCGCCGAGCAGTGATGCGCCGCCGGACCGCGCATCGTCGCCGGCCGTATAGATGAGGATGTCATTGCCGCCGCGTGCATCGCCGATCATGGACACCAAGGCATCACCTGACATCGATATGTTGCCAGAGGCGCCGGCCTGGACCACGCTGACGATGTCGTTGCCGCCTTGGGAGTTGCCGCTCATGAGCGATCCGGAATCGCCGCTGAACGCACCATACGATCTGTCGCCCATCTCTGCCTTGATGAGGTCATTGCCGCCCTTGGCATCCCCGGTCATGGCGATTTCGGCGTCGCCTGAGAGATAGACGCTCGCATAGATCGCATTCGAGGCCTCGACATGCAGCAAATCGTTGCCGCCGCGGGCTTGGCCGGACATGATCTGCGCGTCGCCGTCAAAGGTCGTATAGGGCAAGCGGCCCTGGATCGTCGCGACGAGAAGGTCATTGCCGCCATGCGATTGGCCTTCCAGGATCGACTCGTCGCCGACAAACAGCAGGCTGCTGGGCCCGTCATCGACTGTTGCGATCATGATGTCGTTACCGCCATGGCCGTCGACCGGTAGACCGGGGTCTCCGAACGCGATCACGAGCTCCTGGCTTCCAACGCTGACGATGATCGTGTCGTTTGGCATACGGCGCATCGTGCAACTCCCAATTTCTTGTCCGGCGCGGACGGAGGCGAAGCGACATGCCTGCGCACCGCGCTGCGGCCCTGCCGCGTCACACATCATCTTTGGTTTGATGGCGGAGATTGGCCCGCGATGGAGCTTGATTGCGGCCGCGGAACCGCCGGAGCCGGCGCGTCGTTAAGCTGTCATGAAACGCACAAGCGAAGGGGTATTTACGGCGATCGATCCGCAGATCGTGCCGCAGAAAGCAGTGCCGTAGGGTGGGTAAAGGCGCAAAGCGCCGTGCCCACCATCTCGTTCCGTATCAAGGGGATCGTGGGCACGCTTCGCTTTGCCCACCCTACGAGAGCGGTGCAAGCCTGCAGGATGCAGCGCTCTCGGCTCAGCCTGGGCCGGCGCCTTGCGTTGCCGTGAAGACCGCGTAGAGCGACTGGCTCGCGGCCATGAACAGGCGGTTGCGCTTGGGGCCGCCGAAGGTGATGTTGCCGCACACCTCCGGCAGGCGGATGCGGCCGAGCAGCTTGCCCTCCGGCGACCACACCGTCACGCCGCTGTAGCCGACGGCGCGGCCGGCATTGCTGGAAGCCCAGACATTGCCGTTGACGTCGCAGCGCACGCCGTCCGGCCCGCACTTCACGCCGTCGATCACGCAATCGCTGAACTTCTTGGGGTTGGAGAGCTTGTTGTCGCCGCCGACGTCGAACACGAAGATCTCGCCCTTGCCGCCCGGGCCGGTGTCGCCCGGCCCTTTGCCGGTCGAGGCGACGTAGAGCTTCTTGTAATCCGGCGAGAAGCACAGTCCGTTCGGATCGGGGACCTGGTCTTCGGTAACGACGAGGTCGATGCGGCCGGAAGGGTCGATGCGATAGCAATTGGTCGGCAGCTCGCGCTTGCCCGGCTGGAAACCGGCCGGCTGTCCGATCCGCGGATTGAGCTTGCCGCCCGCATTGCTCGGGCCGCCCGCGGCATCCGGCTCGCCTTCGTAGAGCTGACCGCCATAGGGCGGATCGGTGAACCAGTAGCTGCCATCGGGATGCGCGGCGATGTCGTTCGGCGAGTTCAGCTTCTTGCCTTGATAGGAGTCCGCGAGCACGGTGGCGGTGCCGTCATGCTCGTAGCGCGTCACCCGGCGGGTCAAATGCTCGCAGGAGAGCTGGCGGCCCTGGAAGTCGAAGGAGTTGCCGTTGGAATTGTTGGACGGCGTGCGAAACACGCTGACGCGGCCGTCGTCCTCGCTCCAGCGCATCTGCCGGTTGTTGGGAATGTCGCTCCACAACAGATACCTTCCTTGCGCGCTCCACGCCGGGCCCTCGGCCCACAGCAGGCCGGTGTACAGGCGCTTGATCGCGGTGTTGGGCTGGGCGAGATCGTTGAAGGAGGGATCGACCGCGATGGTGTCGGGGTCCCAGAAATAAGTGGTCGGCGCGCCGTGGGGGCCGAAATCGCGTGGCGGCGTGGTGATGGTGGTCGGCGGTGCGGCGGGTCCGGTCTGGGCCAGCGCGGGGCCGGCGACCGTGGCTGCGGCGCCAAGCGCAAGCCCCCGGACAAGCGTTCGTCGTGAAAGCGCAGCATCCTGGTCACGCTGCTCGTGGTCACGAGCCGTGTGGTCACGAGCCTCTTGGCGTGTCATCGCGTCCTCCCAATGATGTTCGCTGGCCGGTTGATCCGGCCGAGCAACTGGAGGTTAATGCGGTCCGGCGCCGGTTGCGAGGGTGGAATCGGATTCGCGCAGGCCGCATTCTCGTCATATTCGAATGCACTTCGCGTCCGCCTTGTGCCGTTTGCAAGGCGCGAAAATGTTCCGCGGATCGAAGCAAAAATTTGCTTGCGGCAAAGCGCGGCAGTCCGCCCGTTCGGCGCAGTTCAAGCCTTGATTTCGCGCTGATTGCCACGCAGAACCCGTGCGGGGGCATGGACGGAGTTGATTGTGGCTGGCGTCATCGTATTGATCGTGTTGCTGGGAATCGCGTTCGCGGCCGGCTATTTCACGCGTGAATTCATCTCCAACAAAAGACGCGCCGAAGCCCGCCGCTGGCGCGAATACACCGAGCCGGATTGGCTTCCCGCCAACGCGCCCGCCAACACCAACGAGATCGCGAGCGCCATCACGGCGGTCCCCGTGGTCAACGGCGAACTCGGCCAGATGCTCGACCGCTGGGAAAGCAGAGCCCGCGCCCGCCGCGCGGGATAGGGCGAAGTTCGTAGCCCGGATGAAGCGACTTGTCCGCCATAGCTCGAAGAGCGACGGCGGAAGCGCAATCCGGGGCCGCTCGCCCGGCATCTCGCACCGTCCCGGATTACACTGCGCTCCATCCGGGCTACGGCGCCGAGAGCCTGTGTCGCGCTCTGTCAATCCAAGCGCGCGAAAATATTCCACTTTACCGAAATTCGGTTTCGGCGTATGTGTTTGCCCATCCCGGCTCACCCAAGAGGGGCGACTATGTGTCGTCACTGTCGCGAGCCGGGGTTGCGGTGGACGCGGCAGCGTCGGCATGAGAGGTGCGGGCAGGGCGGGTAGTCCCTGTGAGCCCGAGGCTTCGTGCGGACGACGGCGCTGCCAGGCTTCGTCTCGTCTGTAAGTTTCCGGCTCCGTCGACAGGGCTCGGGAAAACTGCGGCGAAATGGCGGGCCGTGCGTACGGCAAAACCGTGTGGTCCTGGCCGTCGTTGCTACGGTCAAGTGCTTGCGAAGATGCGAGCGAGCCCAACCGGGCAGACTGCATCATCCAATTCGCGGGGCGAGGGAGGCCAGAAGGAATGGTCGGCTCCCGGGAGATCACGGCATAAGCCGTCCAGCCACCGCGCAGGGAAGGCCGAGTGATCGGCACCACCTGTATGCTGCTGTGCGGTTCTTCCTGCGTGTGCATTTCGCGCAGCGGACCGCGGGTGCGAGCCGGCACCCGGCCTTCCCTGCGCCCTCTTGGATGAGAGGGTAGCGAGACCAAGCAAAGCTCGGGCGAATTGCGCCGCGAGGACGCGAAGGCATGTCCGTGAGCTGAACTGCGTGCCACAAACTCGATCTAGTAGGGTGGGCAAAGCGCAGCGTGCCCACGCCTTGTTGTTTATGGACGGAGATCGTGGGCACGGCGCTATGCGCCTTTGCCCACCCTACGGCACCGCCGCTGGGATGTGCACTGGAGCATCGCAATGACAAGTGGAGACAGCATGCGCCACGCTGCGTTCTCGTGCCCCGGACGCCGCGCAGCGTCCCCGGCGATGCGAAGCATCCTCCCGTTCGATGGTGCGCTGCAGAGCCGGGCCATCCATCCGGATCATGTCCTGTCGGCCCTGGGTCCCGGCTCTGCGCAGCAACGCAAGTGCGTTACAACGCGTCCGGGACACGAGATCGGCGCAACCAGGTCAGGCTACCTGACCATCTTTTGGCGTTGCAGTTGCTGCTATTTCTCGTCTAGAAACGGGTCACTGAGCCTCCCGGCAACCAACCGTCAATGGTTTTGACCGAGGATTTGGGGCTCAAAAGGGTCTGGCAATGCTGATTCGCGGCCAAATCGATGGGATTTCGGGGGAGGTGGCTCTGGCCGCCGCCACGATCCCGGCCGCGCTGCTGCCCACCCTCCTTATTGGCGGCCTCCTTCTTACTTGCCCCTGAGGGCCGGCTGGGCGCGACGCGCCTGGGCGCTCAGGGGCTGGTCGAGATCACCGGACACCTCAAGCGCCCAGCAGACTGACGGCGCAAAAGCTCAAAAGGAAATTTGCAATGGCCACCGCGAACAAGTCCGACAAGGACCGCGTCATCATTTTCGACACCACCTTGCGCGACGGCGAGCAGTGCCCCGGCGCCACCATGACCTTCGAGGAGAAGCTCGAGGTCGCCGAGCTGCTGGACGATATGGGCGTCGACGTCATCGAAGCCGGCTTCCCGATCACCTCGCAAGGTGACTTCGAAGCTGTCAGCGAGATCGCCCGCCGCTCGAAGAATGCCGTCATCGCCGGCCTGTCGCGCGCCCACCCGGCCGACATCGACCGCTGCGCCGAGGCGGTGAAGTTCGCCAAGCGCGGCCGCGTCCACACCGTGATCGCGACCTCGCCGTTGCACATGCGGGTGAAGTTGAACAAGACGCCGGAAGAAGTGCTCGAGACCTCGGTCGCGATGGTCGCCCGCGCCCGCAACCAGATCGACGACGTCGAATGGTCGGCCGAGGACGGCACCCGCAGCGAGATGGATTTCCTGTGCCGGATCGTCGAGGCCGTGATCAAGGCCGGCGCCACCACGGTGAACATTCCCGATACCGTCGGCTACACGGTGCCGGAGGAATACACCCACTTCATGAAGACGCTGATCGAGCGCGTGCCGAATTCGGACAAGGCCGTGTTCTCCGTGCACTGCCATAACGACCTCGGCATGGCCGTGGCGAACTCGCTGGCCGGCATCGTCGGCGGCGCGCGCCAGGTCGAGTGCACCGTCAACGGCATCGGCGAGCGCGCCGGCAACGCCGCGCTCGAAGAGATCGTGATGGCGATCAACGTCCGCAACGACAAATTCCCGTACTGGAACAAGATCGACACCACCCAGCTCACCCGCGCCTCCAAGGTGGTGTCGGCAGCGACCTCGTTCCCGGTGCAGTATAATAAGGCGATCGTCGGCCGGAATGCGTTCGCGCATGAGAGCGGCATCCACCAGGACGGCGTGCTGAAGGACGCCTCGACCTACGAGATCATGCGGCCCGAAATGGTCGGCCTGAAGCAGTCCTCGCTGGTGCTCGGCAAGCATTCCGGCCGCCATGCCTTCGTGCACAAGCTGGAGGAGATGGGCTACAAGCTCGGCCCGAACCAGCTGGAAGATGCGTTCACTCGGATGAAGGCGCTGGCCGACCGCAAGAAGGACATCTACGACGAGGACATCGAGGCGCTGGTCGACGAGGAGATGGCGGCCTCGCACGACCGCATCAAATTGACCTCGCTGACCGTGATCGCCGGCACCCATGGCCCGCAGCGCGCGACCATGAAGCTCGACGTCGACGGCCAGATCAAGATCGAGGAGGCCGAGGGCAACGGTCCGGTGGACGCGGTGTTCAACTGCATCAAGCGCCTGGTCCCGCACGAGGCCAAGCTGGAGCTGTATCAGGTCCACGCGGTGACCGAAGGCACGGACGCGCAGGCCGAAGTGTCGGTGCGGCTGTCGCAGGAGGGACGCGCGATGACGGCACGCGCGGCCGATCCGGATACGCTGGTGGCTTCCGCCAAAGCCTATCTCGGCGCGCTCAACAAGATCGTCATGAAGCGCCAGCGCGACAATGTGACGACGGCGGCTGCGAGCTGAGAAGCACCGCTGCGAGTTGTTGCACCTCTCCCGCTTGCGGGAGAGGTCGACGCGAAGCGGCGGGTGAGGGTTCTCTCCTCTGGGGGAATGTCCCGTTGCGGAGACACCCTCTCCCCAGCCCTCTCCCGCAAGCGGGAGAGGGGGCGCACCTGCGCTTGCAGCATTCACCATGAATACCTGCCCTGCTAAGGGCCAATAGCGGCTGCGTCTCCCAGCCGCTATTGATACTGTCGGCATAAGGATTGGCCGCCCGCGCGCCGGGCGGCCTAGATAATAACAGGGAGAGATTATGCGCACCTTCGCGATCGCCGCGTCCATCGCGGCACTGGCACTCGGACTTGCCGGGCCGGCATCGGCGCAATCGCCGATCATCATCAAGTTCAGCCACGTCGTCGCCACCGACACGCCGAAGGGCAAGGGGGCGGAGAAGTTCAAGGAGCTCGCCGAGAAGTACACCGGCGGCAAGGTCAAGGTCGAGGTCTATCCGAACTCGACGCTGTACAAGGACAAGGAAGAGCTCGAGGCGCTGCAGCTCGGCAGCGTGCAGATGCTGGCGCCGTCCAACTCCAAGTTCGGACCGCTCGGCATTCGCGAGTTCGAAGTGTTCGATCTGCCCTACATCCTGCCCGACCTGAAGACGCTACGGAAGGTGACGGAAGGCCCGCTCGGCACGCGGCTGCTCAAGCTGCTGGACGCCAAGGGCATCACCGGCCTTGCCTATTGGGACAACGGCTTCAAGCAGATGAGCGCCAACAAGAAGCTGATCGCGCCCGCCGACTATCAGGGCGTCAAGTTCCGCATCCAGTCCTCGCGCGTGCTGCAGGCCCAGTTCAAGGCGCTCAGCTCGCTGCCGCAGGTGATGGCGTTCTCGGAAGTCTACCAGGCGCTCCAGACCGGCGTGGTCGACGGCCAGGAGAACACCTGGTCGAACATCTATACCCAGAAGATGCACGAGGTGCAGAAGTACATCACCGAGACCAATCACGGCTACATCGGCTACGTCGTGATCGTGAACAAGAAGTTCTGGGACGATCTGCCGGCCGACATCCGCGACCCGCTCACCAAGGCGATGAAGGAAGCGACCGACTTCAGCAACGCGCAGTCGCAGAAGGAAAACGACGACGCGCTCGCCGAGATCAAGAAGAGCGGCAAGAGCGAGATCATCAAGCTCACGGCCGAGCAGGACGAGGCGATGCGCAAGGCGATGGAGCCGGTCTACAAGGACGCCGCCGGCCGCGTCGGCCAGCCGCTGATCGACGAATTCCTTAAAGAGGCCAAGAGCACCACGAACTGAGCACGACGAACCGATCGTTTCGAACGATGAACGAAGGCTTCCGTGCAGCCTGCACGGAAGCCTTTTTGTTGCGAATGATTTCCGATTGCGGCTGGAGGTAAAATCGGGCGTTACAATCCAGGCAAGGGCCCGCTTCCTGTCCAAGTTGTAAGTTGCGTATCAGCGGCGTCGCGCCCATCTTCATGGACATCCTTCCAGAGGAGGTCCGGATGAAGAAGTTCACCATCGCCGCCATCGCCGTGCTCAGCATCGCCGGCTCGGGCGCGGTCTATGCGCAATATCATCGCCCGTGGATGGAGCACATCCGCCACATCCGCATGAACCCGGAAGACCGCGCCGCTTTTGTCGACGCGCGGATCGCCGCCGTCCATGCCGGCTTGAGGCTCAACGCCGACCAGGAGAAGCTGTGGCCGCCGGTCGAGGCTGCCGTGCGCGAATTCGCCAAGCTGCGCATCGACCGCGCCAATGCGCGGATGAATGCCGGCCCCGGCGATGCCGGCAAGGACGCTGCAAAGGACGCCGACAGGCCGGAGGATCCGGTCGCCCGCCTGCGCCAGCGCGCCGAGGACATGGGCGCGACCTCGGCGGCCCTGAAGAAGATCGCCGATGCCGCAGACCCCCTCTACAAGACCCTGGACGAGGGCCAGAAGCGGCGCCTCGCCGTGCTGACCCGCCACCGCGGCCCGTTCGGCGGCGGCGAAGACAGCCCGCACCGCCACTTCATGGAACGCGGCATGGACCGCATGATGGAGCGCGGCATGGAGCACTTCCATCGTGACCGTTTCGACCGCGACGGCGGCCCCGACCGGGATCGCGAGGGCCGGCTCTGAACGGGGCGGGATTCTGCGACGATTAACCCTGGAGAAGCCGCTGGAATCCAGCGGCTTTTCGCTTTCTGGGGACTGTGGAAAAACCTTCATTGCATCGCTTGCCAGACCCGGATCGCTTTGCTAAACGACCGACCTCGCAAGGCACTAACCGCCTTTCGGGCGCATAGCTCAGTTGGTAGAGCAGCTGACTCTTAATCAGCGGGTCCCAGGTTCGAGCCCTGGTGCGCCCACCATTCTTAAGAGATTGGCCCGCAAGGGCTTTTTTAAATTCTCCCGCAGAACAAAGCGCGTCTCGTGCGACGTTCTTTGTGTGGGGTGGACACGGCGTGCACGCACGATCTAGCCGGCTTACCCACTTCCGCGTCAGCCGCGCTTTCGCTCAGAGGGTGGCTTAAACTCCACGACCTCGTGCGGGTTGCTCGGATCAGGTGGCTCACTTTTCTTCACGATTAGCTCGAGCTCGAGAGCCTCGAAGGCGAGCTCATCCGCCAAGCGCCTAAACAGCTCACGCTTTTCCATGTCCGTGGCCTGCTGACTCATCAGCGTAAACTCTCTGGCGTCAGCGCGGACCTTTTGCAAACGTCGTCGGAAGTCCTTCATGTGTGCCAGCTTAGCTTTTGAACTTTATCGGCCCGAACAATCAGTTTGCTTGTTCGGATCCACCGGGAGTCAACTGCCGAAACTCGATATTGGTTCTAGGCGGACCGCCAAATTCGCCGCTCATCGTGCTGCGATATTTAGGCCATGCTCTATGACCATGCCCCTGTTCAGGGGTTGCGGGCTGGAGGACGCCGCTGGCTGATGAGCCATCCCTGTCCGGCTCTCGCCGGACGATGCATAGAACTAGCATACCTGAAGGGGCATGAATGTTCGAAAGCGCACAGACGCGAGTGTTGCGCCCGACTAGGCTGCGAGTGATCCTGCAGGCTCGCGAAGCGCTCAGGGCCCAACGGCCTCGGGGGATGCCAAATTGTGCCGGCTGCGCTGAAGCGGCTCCGTCCGCGAACGCAGTGTTGCCGGCTGCGTGCCGGGTATGAGGCAGGATTAAGCTCGACAGATTTTAGATCAACGATGGTCGTCTCGTGCGTACTTTCCTTCTCATTGTGGGAATATGGCTACTGGCGAACGTTCTGTTCGTTGTAGCTGTCCTGCCCTCGCGCAGACCGGCACCTACTCGACGAGCAGGAACTCCATCTCCGGTGACGATCAACACGACGGCCGGTCGCTCGGACGATCACGACCTACCACTCCTGCAGCGCGGGATGACGCCGGTTTCAATCAGAGTTCTTTTCCTCGTCCTCCTCCTTCCAATCCTTCGAGCGTGGAATGCGGTTAGGCGGCACTTCAGAGGGCACCACGACTAGACGTGGGCCATCGCGCGCTTGAGACTCTCGTCGATGTCTTCACTGCGCCGCGGGCCCCCCGAGCGATTCAGCGAGAACCATCAGCCAGATCGCAAGTGCGCTCGCTACGGCCATGCCTCCAAGCATGGTTATGACCCGCGTTGAAACGATGATGTGAAAAGCTCAGAGCCCAGGGTGCGCCGGCATTCCCATCCCGAAATGCCGCAATCGGCGCTCAATTTGTCTGCCGCTTTTGAGCTGAAGCCTGATCGATCAGAAAATCGTCCAGAACTCGGCCGCTTCGAAGCTGCGGACGCAGCCATCGCGGCTGCCTGCCGCGACCCGACCATGTCTCCGCTGGGTTCTTCGGATTGCGATATTTGGGACGAACGGGCGGGTATGCACGGCGGCGCTTACGATTGAGCCGCGTGGCCTCGTTGGCCAGTGCAATCCTGTGGAGCCTTTCCTCCAAATGTGCTTTTTGCACCAACATTTTCTGAGTGAGTTTGGCGGCGACCTCTTGATGAATCATCCAGAGCTCGTCAACGGAGAGCGAATTAAAATGCGCGGTGTTCATGGCTCCATCCGAATCTTGGGCAGAAGGCCCAGGCAGACAAGTCGGGAATCCGGGAGCAGACAAGCCGTCAGTTAAATATTGATCGTGAAATCCACATTTAAATCGGGAGGTGGCAGGGAGAAAGGCGCGACAGTGGTAATATCGTGGCTCATTATTTAATTCGCCCCGAGGGGGTAGCCACGTCTCGTGACATCCACAAACTCATCCCTCGGCGAGTTGCGCTTTCGTGATCGACGAGCGCAACGTTGGCGATCGAGCGGGCGGCCGCGGCGCGGATCGTGGGCAGGAGCGAGGCCAGGCGCAACTCAGATGGATCGATGAATCGATCGCGCCGCCTCGTGTTGCACCCCTGGAGTGCCGGGCCGGCATATTAAATTAGGTGGCCAAGAGAATAATTAATTCATCGCGTCGCCCGATTTAAGCCGCATGGGGGCCGTTGTCGCCGCTAAGGCTCAAGCGGGGGTGGGGCGCACCCGGGAGTTTTCGATGTCCGGTCAATTGCGATTGTACTTCGCCAGTTTGGTCCTTGTCGGAGGTTCTTCGGCGGCGCCCGCGTCTTCCAATCCTCTAGCCGACTACTTCAATACTGCTACGTCCCAACCCACGGTAACCTCTCCGTCGCAAGCCGAATGCGTGCCGCGTCCCGGTACCTCGACCAGTGGCGGACAGCGTTGGGTCTACCGAACGGACGGTCGCCGCAAATGCTGGTTTTTGGCCGAGGGCATCGCGAGGGTGAAGAAGCCCATTCGGGCTCGCGCGGCCAAAGACCGCAGCGCCAGTTTGGACGAAAACGGGACCACGCAGACCAGGCGGAGCGCGGTCGTTGATGCGCGCGCGGAGTTGCTGCGCTCCGCACCGCCCGAGCGATCTCAGACGCCTGTACCCGAAATGCAGGTAGCAGATGCCGCTTCCGATCCTGGCACGGGCCCCACCCTGATGTCGGCGACCCCCATCGTGAATCTTGCCAGCAACCAGCTCACGCCCGAACACTCCGTGCCGGGCCAAGTCGACGCTGGGCAGCTTCTCGCCGCCGCGCCCGCCGACCCACCTCAAGATATGCCGCTGGGCGCGCGCACTGCGGAGGCGCACGGCGAAGCGCGCAGCTGGACGGCCTGGTTCGGTGTGCTGCTGATGACGCTTGGTGGTCTCTCGCTTTTAAGCTCGAACCGCACGCTTCGGCACGCAGTGAGATTACGCCACTGAGGTAGTACAAGGCTGCCGGCCGCGCGACCGAGGGATTGAACGAGCAGGTATAGCCGAACTGCCACACGTACCAAGGTTCCGTGTGTCGTCACTTAGTTTTACACTGTCCTAGACGGACATTCGAGTATGATGACGGTCGCCTTTTGGATCGGACTGCATCATGCGGTACAAGGTGTTCGTGGTGGACGGCAGCCGGCAAGTAATCTGCACAGCAAAGCTCGACTGCATTGACGAGCAGGCGGCGAGACGCCGAGCCGAGCAAATGCATGACGAGCACGACGTTGAGCTTTGGGAAGGCGATCGACTCGTTGCGGTGTTCCGAAGTGCAACATCGCATGAAAGTCGGAGCTAACGCGCGATCCTGAATAGGTTGGCCGATCTCGCCGCCGAGTTAGTTAAAGCGTTGTGAGGCACCCCGCCTGGCTGGTTGGCGACATGTCTCAGCGACGTCATAGCCGAGGCTCGCTACTGCCGGGATGAAGGCGCCCAGTCTCTTTCAAGATAGTGGCAGATGCCAGGAACGCGGGCAATCCGTGCATCGAATCGCGCGAGTGAGCCAACGCGGGTCAACCTTCGGACCCGGCGGAGGTCTCTAACCGGCTCTTGCTCTGCCGCTCGCTTTGATACGCCGTCTTCTGCCGATTGTTTTTGCTTCTACATGTCGGAGCTTACTTCGAAGCTTCTCCACCTCTCTAAGCTCCGCCAGAAGCGCCTGATGCCGTTCGCTCAGAACAGCACTCGAAAAAAATCGACGCGTACTCGACATCACATGCCTCAGAAAATGACTTGAAGTAAGAAGTCGACGAAAAGCGAAGGACAAAGAACGCTCGACCGAAGCTCAATGAGCTAACGCCGCAGCCGCCAGATGCTCCCAGTACTCTGCCTCTGCAAGCAGTTTCCAGCTTCTCTCAGGTTGGAGTGCGGCAGTCTGTCGGCAAAGCAACGCCATTGCGCGAAAGCGGCGGGCAGCTTCCATTCCAACCTCCCATGTTTTCTTTTCCCCAACATATTTTTCAATTTTGCGATGGAGTCATCATGATTATATACGATAATCAAATATATCATTTAATGGCAGGTCGATTTGACCGACTTCCCGAGTCAAGCGGGAACTGGTTTCGGTTTAAGCTTCACATGGATTTCGAATGCGCCTTGCCGCGCCCTTTTGCGCGTTAAAGCGAACGAGAAAGCGTGCGCGGGGCAGCACCAGATGATGCGAAGCTTCGTGCGCGAGCATCGCAATGTCAGAAATCCCAACCGAGGACTCTTCACGCCGCACCCAGGGCACGTGCGCCGGCTACCGAGCCATGACCCAGTCATTGCATGCGTCAGCGGTCTGGCGACGCGCCTCGCTCTTAACGCACAATGCCGCCAACGGCTCGGTGAATGGCCTTACGTTCTGAATAACGGGGCCGCCCAGTACCTCGCTGCGGACCAGACGATCACCGAGAGCTTCCCGGTGACGATCAATGGCGGCCACGGCCCGGCAGATAGCCAGACGGTGACTGTCACGATCACAGGCACAAACGATGCGGCCACGGTCGCTTCCGAGGCGAAGTCCGTCACCGAGGGCAATGCCGCGGCGGCGCTCAATACCACCGGGCAGCTCAGCATCACTGACCCGGATGCGGGCGAAGCCCATGTCGTGGCGCAGAGCAATGCGCACGGCAGCTAAGGCGACTTCAGCATCGACGCCACTGACAGGCTGATGCAGCGCCATAGCTCATCGCCATCACATAATTCTCGAAGCTCAGAATAATAAAATTATACCCTTGGTCACCCGTACTATTCCGGTGAATCTTTGCCGACCCTTGGCCGGCGCCGTCCTCGGGGTTCGATTGCGGAGTCTGACATCATCTTCATATTTCGACGTTTTTGCCGGTTTATGGATCCTTACGGCGGCTTGTTTCGCGCGCGATTAACTCAGAAAGCTCATTAATATATTAAATGTTGACGATAATAAACATTTAATGGATAGTTTTATCGCTGGCGGGGCCGGACATAAATCCGCGGCCGCTGGAAGTTGCCGAGGTGTCTGCAAATTCATCTTGAAAGAAGGGATTCTTCCTATGTTGCATCATTTCATCGAGACCAAGGAAGCGTTGAAGCGTCTGCGGACGGACCAGGACGGCGTGGTGTCATTCGAGTACATCATCGTCGCGGTTTGCATCGTTGGCGCAGTGGGTGCCGTGTTCGGCGGTGGAGCCGGCGGGCAGATTGGGGCGGCGCTGACCACCGGGATCACCGCAATCACCACCGCTTTCGCTACCGCGATCGCTGGCTGATACAGCCATTTTTGGCGCCAGAGGGGGGCAATCCAGCTGCCCCCCTCCCGCAGGAGTGCTCCCGCCAGTTTGCCTTCCACTTTTTTGAAACGTGCATTTCATGAGTTGGATTGCTCCCACAGCCTCGATCCTGGAAATCCTTTTGTTGCTCTATGTCGCAACGATGGACGTTGCGACCCGCTTGATCCGAAACGAATTTTGTCTTGCGCTGGCGCTCCTCGGGATTGCCGGTCAATTGCCCAGCCCGATTCAAGTCGCTGTGTCGCTGATCGCAGCCGCGATCCTCTTTCTGCTGCTTTTTATCCTATACGCGCGCGGAGGAATTGGTGGCGGCGATGTCAAGCTGCTGGTTGCCCTGGCGGTTGGTCTTCCGCCGAGCGGCGTGATGCAGTTGCTGACCGTCACCGTGCTGGCCGGCGGCGTTCTTGCCTTGGTGCATCTGATGATGCGTCACCTGCCATATCCCAGGCTGGCACCCGCCGGATCGTCGCTCGCGCGCAGGATCTACGCGATCGAGCGTTGGCGCCATTTGCGACACGCCCCGCTGCCTTACGGAGCCGCTATCGCCTGCGGCGGTATCTGGACCATTTTGAGCAAAGGATCATGAAATGTCATCCGCGCTGCGTCTGTCGATCATCGTGGTGCTTTTGCTTGCAACCACAGCGTTCGGATTGATCGCCTATAGCATGAACCTGCCGAAGGCGCAGACTCCGGTCCCAGTACAGGTGACAGCGGCGCCCCTCGCGCCGGCGGCGCCGGCGACCGCCGGGTACTTTGTCGCGGCACGACCATTGCCGAGGGGGACGTTGGCCCGCGAAGAGGATTTCGCCGTGCGCTCGGTGCCACCGGAGCGCGTTCCCCAAGGGGCTATCCTTGAAAATCCCGAATCCAAGGCCGGACTTCCCGGTTCACTCATCCGCAACTTCGTCGAAGCGGGCAGTCCCGTTACGTTGCAGGATATCCTGCGTCCGCGGGATCGAGGTTTCCTCGCCAGTGTCCTGGCGCCAGACAGCCGCGCCATCAGCATCAAGGTTGACGAGGAGGCCGGTGTCTCCGGCCTCATCAGGCCAGGCGATCACGTCGACGTCGTGTTGACCCAGGTCTTCGAGAAAGTCGATACCGCGCGCCGCGCCCTCAGCGAAACCGTTCTGCGTAATGTTCGAGTCATCGCGATTGATCAGGAGATCGTGCAGGGCGCGCGACCCATCAGCGGGATGGCAGGTAAGCAAACCCAGACCGTGTCACTGGAGCTTACGCAGGTGCAGGTCAAGAAAGTCACTGTCGCAAAGCAGCTCGGGACGCTCTCCTTGGCCGTGCGCGCAGCAGTCGATCAGTGGGACAAGGCAGACACCGGCGCGATGTCGAGCTGTGATGTGTCGCCTGAACTTGCCCGCCAGTATGCAATTTCCGCACAGAGAACGGCAGTGGTCGTTCATTCAGGCGGCGAGGTCAAGCAATACACGGTCAGGAAGCAAGAGGAAGACGCTCTCGTCAGCTGCGACGGTGCATCGGAAACTGTACGCCCGACTGCGACGGCGGCGGGTTACGATAACAGGTTGTCGGAGAAACGGTGATGAACATTGCCATAGCCACCCCGCCTGAAGAATCGACGTCGATCGTCACGCGTAACCGCATCATCGGCTTCGTAAACGATGAGCTCAGCGCCGCGGCGTTGCGCAAGGGGCTCGAGGGCGCCAATCTCTCGATCAGGCGCGGCACGATCCGCAATGCCATACGGATGCTCGAAACCGACACGGATCTGTTCGCGCTGGTGGTAGACATCAGTGGCATCGATGATCCCTTTACTGAACTGGAAAGACTGGCCGGCGTCTGTCCGCCCGATGTCCGCGTAGCCGTGATCGGCGACAACCGGGAGATCACCTTCTACCGTGAGCTCCTGGAGCTCGGCTTGACCGAGTATCTGCCGCGGCCGCTCACGCGCGATCTGGTGCTGGACAAGCTGCGCCCCAAGCTTCTCGGCGACGTCGCAGCCAACCAGATCGATCGTGGCGGGCACGTGGTCTCGATCTGCGGGGCGCAGGGCGGCGCCGGTGCCACGAGCATCGCGATCAATCTGGCGCTGCAGCTTGCCGAGACAACCAAGGCGAAGGTGGCCCTGCTTGATCTTCATCTGCAGGGCGGCGAAGCCGCCGTGATGCTGGGTGTTCGTCCCGGGCCGGGGCTGCGTATCGCTCTGGAAAATCCGACGCGGGCGGACACACTCTTCCTCGAGCGCGCGGCAATCGAAGTCAATGAAAGGGTTTGCCTGGTCTCGGCCGACGAGGACCTCGATGCGCAGCTCGAAATTACGGAAGCTGGCATACGACACGTGCTGGGTCTGCTGCGTCAACGGTTCAACTACATCGTCGTCGATGTACCCGTCCCATTTCCGCCGTCGATCTATCCCGTGATTGCGCTTTCCCGTCATGTGATGGTGCTGCTCGAATCCGAGGTGACCGGACTTCGCAATGCCCATGCGCTACGCACCGCCGTGATCAACATCGCGGGCAAGGACCGGGTCTTTACCTTGCTCAACCGGGCCGGTCGTCCCGGGGGCCTTCCGAGGGCGGCGGTTGTCAAGGCGTTGGGTGCAGAGCCCGACATCGTCGTTCCCGATCTCGGCAAGGGCATGACCGAGGCGCTCAATCTCGGAATTCCAGCTCTGAAACACGTCAGAAAATTGCGGCGTCACCTGGCACCGATCGTGCGGGAGATCAGCGGTGTCGCTGCCGAGCGGGTTAGCTGGTGGAGGAGGGTGCTCACAGCACATCTGCGATGAAGAAGTTTGGTAGGCGCGAAGACGACGCACCAGCTCACGTATTGGCGGCAGGCGTCCCTGCATCTGCGATAGGCTTGCCGTTGCCGTCGGCCGGCGCGACTGCAGCCGCACCGAACGTGCCGTCACCTGCGCCAAGGCGTGACGAACCTGCGATCCACCAACCCATCATTCCACCTTCGCTGCGTGAACGGGTGATTGAGCAGATCGAACCCGCGGTGGCCGCAACCGTCTCGCGGGAGGTTCTCCGGCGGCAGATTGAAGAGATCATCCATCACATTGCCAACCAGGAACGGCTCGAGCTGTCGGGCCGCGAGCAGCTGCAGCTCGCGGACGAAATTGCCGACGACATGACGGGCTACGGGCCGCTCCGTCCGCTGCTGCTGGACCAGTCGATCAGCGATATCATGGTGAACGGCCCAAGCAATATCTACGTGGAGCGAAGCGGCAGGCTGGAACGAGTTGCGGTGCGTTTCCGCGACAATGATCACATCGCCTCCGTCGCTCAGAAGATTGCCGCGCAGGTCGGTCGGCGCGTCGACGAATCCAGTCCGATGGTGGATTGTCGCCTGCTGGATGGCAGCCGGGTCAACATCATCCTCCCGCCGCTGGCGATCCATAGTCCGTGCATTTCCATCCGGAAATTTCCAAGCCGTCGTTTGGACATCGCCGGATTGATTGAAAACGGCTCGATGACCCCGGCCATCGGACAATTGCTGGAGATCGCGGCCCGCTCGCGGCTCAATGTTCTGGTCTCCGGCGGCACCGGATCCGGCAAGACGACGCTCCTGAACGCGATGAGCCAGTTCATCGATCACACCGAACGTATCGTCACGATCGAGGACGCGGCGGAGCTGCAGCTTCAGCAGCCGCACGTGATCAGCCTGGAGACCCGGCCTCCCAGCCTCGAGGGGACAGGGCAGGTGACACAACGCGATCTGCTGGTGAATGCCCTGCGCATGCGTCCCGACCGGATCGTGGTTGGCGAGGTGCGCAGTTCCGAAGCATTCGACATGCTGCAGGCGATGAACACCGGCCATGATGGTTCGATCTCCACGGTACACGCGAATAGTACCCGGGATGCCCTGACCCGCATCGAAAACATGGTGCAGATGGGACAGGTCAATCTACCGTCGCGCGCCATTCGAAGTCAGATCGTCGCTGCGCTGGATCTCATTGTGCAGGTCGAACGCATGCGGGACGGGCAGCGCCGTATCGTTCAGATCAGCGAGGTGATCGGCCTTGAAGGGGAGGTGATCACCACCAATGACATCGCAGTCTTCGAGTATCAGGAGGAGGATGTGAACGGGCGGATATCGGGCAGCTATAAGTCCAACCTTGCAACTCCGAAGTTCAAGAGCCGGCTTGTCTATTTCGGGCTAGATGGTGCGTGGGCCGAGGCCATGAGGCAAATATGACGCTGGAGTCCGTGATCGTCACTGTTCTGGCGCTCGCGATGTGCGCAGCAGCCATTTCGTTGTGGCTCGACGCTCGGGAAAGACGCATCAATCGCCGGTTGGCGGTTGCTCTGCCAACGTCGCATCCGGCCAACTTGCCATCCATTCGCCGCTTGGAGAGCGGGTCACAGGACCAGTTTCTCAATCGGCTGTCCAACTACAATCCCGATATACCTTACGTGATGCATCCGGCCTATGTGCTGCTCGCAGGTGCATTCGGAGCAGCCGTGATCCTTTATGCGAACAGCCAGCTGGGATATTCCATTGTCTACGTGTCCATTGTCGCCGCAATCGCGGCCCTCATTGTGATACGAGCCCTGTTCGGATGGCAGCAGCGTCGCTTCGCTCTTCAGCTTTTTCGACAGCTGCCTGATGCGATCCAGCTGGTGACGAGTACCGTGCGTTCGGGTCTGCCTGTGCACGAGGCATTTCGTGCCCTCGCGCGCGATATGCCGCAGCCAACGGCCGGGCAGTTTGCCATCGTATGCAGCGAAGTGAATTTGGGAAGACCCCCCGAGGAAGCTATCCAAGCTGTCTATCGGCGAACGCAGGTGGCGGAGTATGCGATCTTTGCGGTGACACTTGCCGTGCAGTTGAAGTCCGGTGGCAGCCTGGCCGAGACCTTGCAGAACCTGGGAGACACTGTCAGGCAACGTGTTGCGCTGGCCGCTCGCGCCAAGGCGCTGGCAGGAGAGGTGATCTTTTCCTCACGAGCGCTGACAGTCTCGCCCTTGATTGCAGGCGGGGTCCTGTACGCAGCCAATCCGCAAACGGTTGATCTGTTGTTCACCGATCCGGTTGGAAACAAGCTGCTGGCTTACGCAGTCCTTTCGGTGCTTGTCGGAGCCCTGGTGATAAGTTGGATGGTCAGAAGGGAAACAGAACTATGACCTCTGGTCTCAGTCTGGTGGCCCTCGCAGTCGTGGCTGCAACCGCGTCCTGCATGTTGATTATCCGCGAAATACACATTCGTACATTGGACGCCCGGGTATCAAACGCCGTGATGGGCGTTGCTGGCCGGTCTGCACCCTTCCAGGATTTGACCGGTTGGTTTTCGTCACTCGGCATGCGGTATCGTCGCTTCTACGCTGAGGAAAATCTGGATCAGCTACGAACCATCCTTCAATCGTCAGGTTTCAATCATCATCGAGCCTTGCCGACCTGGATCGGTGTCAAAGCCGTCAGCATGGCGCTATGCCCGATCATCGCCGGGTGTGTCGCTCAGCTTCTCGGGAAGGCACTGCTGGATGTGATGGTCTTCACACTTATCGGCTTGGCGATCGGGATTCTAGCGCCGCGATTGATACTGGCGGTACTGAAGCGGCGGTTTGATGCCGCCATTCGACTGGGCACGCCGGACATGATCGATTTGCTGGTTGTGTGCAGCGAAGCGGGAATGGGCCTGGAAAGCGGGCTGGCACGCGTCGCGCAAGAAATGCAAGAGACCAATCCCGCTATAGCCCGGGTCATGAGCGGCCTTCTTGATGATCTCCGGATCCTGCCAAGCCGCAGCGACGCATTCGAGAAACTGGGATCTACATCGGATGGGCTTCGCCGATTCGGAATCATGGTCGGCCAAAGCCTGCAATACGGAACGCCGGTGGGGCAGGCTCTGCGGAGTATCGCCGTCGACCTCCGGCGCGAACGCATTACCAAGCTTGAAGAAAGAGCACACAAGTTGGGCGCCAAGCTGACCATTCCGATGGTGTTGTTCCTGCTTCCAGCCATGTTCGTCATTTTGGGTGGAAGTCCCATTCTGCACCTCGTGCGTTCGTTCGCCAGCTTCGGTAAGTAGCCATGAGCACGATCGCCCTTCCGAAAACGTCCTCTTACGACCGGACCATGCAGCTGTTCGGCGGCATGTGGTTCATGTTGCTGGCGCTTGGCGTGGCGATCAAGATCGGATCATCGGCTGATGATCCTTGGCCGTCGCTCCTGTCGAGTGTTTGCCTCGCTGTCTTTTACGTGCTCCTGGCGCTGTTGGTCATCACGCGGCCGCCGGCGAAGGCGCAAGCGAACGGCCGTCTCCCAAGGATAGCGGCGTTCGTCGGCACCTATATGCCCTGGACGATCGCCTTCTTCGGCGAAACCGACAAGGCGTTGCCAAACCTGGCGTCCACCGTGTGCGTGTTGATCGGCATGATCATGATGCTGGTCACCATCCGACATCTTGGCAGGTCGTTCAGTCTGGTGCCACAGGCGCGCAACGTGGTGCAAACGGGTCCGTATCGATGGATCAAGCACCCGCTCTACCTTGCGGAAGAAATCGCCGTGTTGGGTGTGGTCCTGAGAAGCCCGACACCGCTGACTGCGGTCCTGCTCGTCTTGCATATCGGCGTTCAGGTTTGCCGGATTTATTACGAAGAGGACCTGCTACGTCGCAACTGCCTGGAATATTCCGGTTACGAAGCATCGCGCTGGAGAGTGATCCCTTACGTTTGGTGAGTTCTGTTCCGGTCGACGACCGGAAGGTGAGTATCGGTCGAGGTCAACTCATGAGCCACAAGAGGTCGTTCGTCGTGGATCAGCGCGGCGCCGTCGCATTTGAGACATTGATCGTCTACCCGGTTTTGGTGGCGTTCCTGCTCATGCCGCTCGCCGACCTGGCTGCTGCGGGCTTCCAGTTTATCTCCGCATGGAGCGCATTGCGCTCCTTCGGGCAGTATGTGCAGTACGCTAATCCGCTCGCCCCTGACGGCACGGTGAGCTGGAAGACAGGGCTACAGACCACAGTCGCTGGTCATGCGATCAGCAACCTTCAGGTTTTGTGCGGAGACGCAGGGGCCACCTGTTCGCCAGGCAATCTGGCGTCTCCCAAGTACATTACATTCTCGACAACCATCACTTTGGCTCCAATTGTGTGGAGAGGGGTGCTGTGTCCCACCACTTGTACCTACACGCTGCCTTACTCAGAACGCTTCCAGTAGTGGCTTCCATGCGTAGTCTGCTCCGCTCCCAACGAGGCTCCGTCGCGTTCGCAACGGTCATCGCTCTCGTGCCGCTCATCGGAGCGGTCGCACTCGGGGCGGAGGCAGGATCGTGGTACGTCACCCGCCAGCACGCGCAGAACGCCGCCGACTCGGCCGCCTATTCGGGCGCATTGCGGCTTTCATGTACGATGGCGGGTGCGGCCTGCGAACCCCAGACGGTGGATTATCGCGGCAAGGAATTCGCAGCACAGAATGGGTTTTGCAACTCCAGCCCGAATGACAGCACGCCCTATCCTGGCACCACGTGTGTGCCTAGTCTTCCGAGCAGAATATCGCGGGCCGTGCAGATCGATATCGGCAACTACAATGCGGGCACGTTCACAACGCCCGTTGCGGGCACGGGCAACGCCGTTCGCGCTAGAGTCAGCCAGCAACAACCGGCGTACTTGGCGGCAGTGCTGGGTTTGACCACCGTCGACATCCCCGCCCAAGCCATTGCAGTGGTTCAGCAGCCGACCAAGGCCTGCGTCCTGGCGCTTGGACCTGACTCAGGCGCACTCAAGCTTGCTGGTAACCTCAGCAACAACGGAACTGGCTGCGCTCTGATGTCGGATACCAGTGTTCAACTTGCCAGCACTCCAACGTTCACCGGCTCGGGATGGGCAGTTTATGGTGTAAATGGCTGCACCCCCTCAAGCAGCTGCAGCAATGTTGGCGTGCCGTACAACTATTTCATGACGTACGCTAACAATCCGCTCAGCAAACTGGACACCGCATCGTTCAACAGCAGGACGGGCAATACAAATATGCCATGCACCCTTCAGGCGGATGGGTGGAAGCATTGCGCGCCGAATAGCGCCGGGACTGGAGCTTACGGCAGTTTCACGGTGCAGAACGGCGACAAGTACGTTTTGGACCCGGGAACATATTTCTTCTACAAGGCAAACATAAAGGTCACCGGCGGACAACTGAAAGGCGCGGGCGTAACCCTCGTCTTGCTCGGAGACTCGCAGCTTACCATCAACGGGGGTACGGTTGATCTCTCCGCACCCGCCACTAACACGTTCTCCTCTGATCTCAATGGCGTCCTGATTGATGATCAGGCTCCGAGCAAGACCAGCAACAAGGTCACCATAAACGGTGGCGGTCTGGTGAGCCTGGGCGGGGCTATCTACTTCCCCAACGTCGACGTTAGCTGGGCCGGTACGACTGCCAGTACGAACACGACCTGTTCGCAAGTGATCGCGAAAACGCTCGACATGAGCGGTGGCGGCTACCTCAGCACGCAAGGCTGTGATCCGGCCACCATCGTATACACCCAGGTTGTCGCTTTGGTGCAATGATGAGAAAGCTCGACAATCGCGGTATGGCGCCGTTTGAATTTATCATGGTGTCCGTGGCGCTTTTCACATTGATGTTCGCCATCTTCGATCTCGGGCGCTATGCCATCACGATGCAATCCTTGCGGACGCTTGCGAGTGCTGGCGCCCGTGCGGTCATGATCAGCTGCTATACGCCTGCCTTGCTTCAAAGCCCGCCGCAGTCGCCGGCCGGCTGCACCGGGGATCCCCTGTCCACCGCTGCCAAGCAGAACGCGGCCCCCTTCCTGTTTTTCGGAGGTCTGACGCCAACGCTGACCGTGGGGGCCAACAGCAACAGCTTGAGCGTTACAGCTTCCCAGGCAAACTTCACGATGCTGATGCCCATATGGGGCGCAGCGCTCAATGCGCCGAGCGCCTCCAACCAGATTCCCTTCTAGTACAAATATGGCAGCACGCCTGACATGTTTCGCTCGACAGCTTTCGTGGACGCGGCGTGCGGACCAAACGCGCGGGGGCGGAATTACTCGGCCAGGCGAATCGCCAAGCGTGCCACCGACTGTCCTTCGATCGCAAAGCCACGACGGGAGCGCGCGCCAAGAGCGGTTGTGCTGCGGGATAGTTCCCCACAACCAGTGAGAATGATGCGCGCTGGCAACATCGAAGGGTTTTCTTTCTGCTTGCGGCGGTGCGGTAAGTATCTCGTCTTGCAAGCTGCCTGCATGAGGGAGGATGATCTTGGAAACACGAAGTAACGAATTGTAGTGGGACAGATTGTAAGCTCTGCGACGTGGTGCGCAGAGGGGAAATGTTGAGGACGTCGGGCACGTAGATTTGCGGGGATCTCCGTGGATCGCAGTGGGGGGACTCGGATGAGTGGCGATCGCGTTTCGGGTAACAGGGCCGGGAGGCTTCTCGCCTTCGGCGTGATGGGTCTGGGCGCGGCGCTCGCCTCCTCTGGGTTCGCCGACCGCGCGGCGGCTGCAGACCGGCGGGGCTCCTCCGGCGGCGTCATCGTCAGCGAGATGAATGACGTCCAGCGGGTCAAGCTCGTCGTCAACAAGTCACGTACCTTCAAGGTCGACACGGCCTTTGCGACGATCGTGGCGGGCTCGTCTGACATCGTCGACGTGAAGTCGCTGAGCGATCATCTCATCTACGTGCAGGGCAAGCAGACCGGCACCACCAACGTCATCCTGTTCGACAGCTCGATGAAGCAGATCGGGATCCTCGACGTCGAGGTCGTGATCGATACCGGCAATCTACAGCAGAACATCCGGACCAGCACCGGCGGGCAGGGTATCCGCGTGTCGGCTTCCGAGGGCCAGGTGGTGCTCAGCGGGGTCGCCGCCGACGCAGTTACGGCCGAGCGGGCCATGGCGATCGCCACAAGCACGGTCGCGAAAGGGGGCGTCGTCGTTAACGCGATGAGCGTCGCGGCGCCGCAACAGGTGATGCTCGAGGTGCGCTTTCTAGAGGTGAGCCGGGAGGCTGGACGCAACCTGGGCGTCAATCTGTACGCGGCGAATGCCAATGGTACCAACGTCGGCAATACCGGTCTTGGTTCAACCACGGCCGTCGGGCGGGCACCCATCGGTGGCGTCAATAGTCTCACTAGGGTACCCACCACCGGCGGCACTAGCAACCTTAGTGCCAGCAGCACTCCCGTTGGCGCCAATCCTGCTGGCAGCCTTCCGATACTCGGGACTCTCGGGACGCTCGCCGGTACTGCAGGGGGCATTGCGCCGGCGCCGTTCGGAAGCTTGTTGACCAGCATTATCAGGACCAGCAGCGGGGGCTCGGTGGACCTGTTGATCTCGGCGCTGGAAACCAAAGGATTGGCACGCCGGCTGGCGGAGCCAAATCTGACCACGCTGTCCGGCGATGCCGCCCGCTTTCTCGCTGGCGGCGAGTTTCCAGTGCCGATACCGACCCAGACGCAGAACGGCTTTCCCACCATCACAATTGACTACAAGAAGTTTGGTGTTGAGCTCGCCTTCGTCCCCACTGTGCTCTCGCGCGGTGTGATCAATCTTCGCGTCGAGCCGTCGGTCAGCGAACTTGATTTCGCCAACGCTGTGACGATCCAGGGGACGACCGTTCCTGCGCTGACCCGCCGCGACGCGCGAACCACGGTTGAGTTGCGCGATGGCCAGAGCTTTGCCATCGCCGGCCTGTTGCAGACCCGCAATCGCCAGGACGTCTCGCAGTTGCCTTGGATCGGCTCGGTGCCGGTGATTGGAAGCCTGTTCAGCAGCAAATCGTATCAGCAGGAGGAAACCGATCTGGTGATCATCGTGACGCCGCGCCTGGTCGCGCCGGCGGCACCCGGTCAGCAACTGGCATCGCCACTCGACTCCCGCCTGCCGGCCAACGACGTCGATTTCTTCCTCAATGGTCAGATGGAAGTCCGCAAGCGGTACAATGACTACGTCAATTCCGGAGGCGAGGTGAAGGGGCCGTATGGCCACATCATCGCGCCTGAAGTCCGGACCCCCGTCGTCGTCCCGGCCGCGAGTGCCGATCAGACGGTCGTCAAAACTCTAAACTAGAGGACGCGCGAGATGACGATCAGGTATCTGGCTCTGTTTGCGCCCTTCCTCCTCGGGGGATGTTACGGCGTCGCCGGTCATGACGAGGTGGACCGCTACTTTCAGCGTTCCGACAGCATCACGATGACCGCCGGCGATGCCAAGCAGGTCAACGCCGTGACCCATACAATTCATCCATGGCCGCGATACGTCGGTGATCGCCGGATCGCCTACGACGCTCGACGTGTGGGCTCGGCCGTGACGCGTTACGGCAACCAGCAACAGCCGGTGGATCAGCTTCCCGACATGGGCGATCCGACGAAACTCATGGGCCAGCGGCCTCCGGTCACGCAGAATGTCAACATAACTGGATTGGGTGCGGGAGCATCGGCGGGAGTATCGGTGCCAGTCGGCGGGGCAGCGGGCAGGTAGCGGCTTCTGGTAAATGAGTTTAGCGACGGGACAGTTGAGTGCGGTGCAGTGCGTCCGCTGGGCCGGGCGGGGGACAAAATTATGCGACGTGCCATTCTACTGCTGACCTGTTGCTGGCTGGCGCCAGGCCTTGCGGCATGTGACTATACCACGAGAGAGGCTGCCATCGTGGCTCCCGTCGAGCCACCGGGTGGGGACCCGGTGCAGGAGCCGACGGACGTCAAGTACTACCCGTCGGACGAGCCTGTGCGGCTGGGCCTGGAGCATTACAATCGCGGCAGTTACGGGCTCTCACAGCGCTATTTCAAGGACGCCGTCGAGAAATCACCCAAGGACGTCACGGCCTGGATTGGTCTCGCAGCGAGCTACGACAAGCTGCGTCGTTTCGACCTGGCCGATCAGGCCTATGCCCAAGCGATCCGGCTGGGAGGCGAAACCGTTCAGATCCTGAATGACCAGGGGTATTCGTACATGCTGCGCGGCAATCTGAGTGCGGCGCGACGGAAGTTCGAGAAGGCTTATTCGCTCGATCCAGGCAATCCGGTCATCGCCAATAACCTCGAGCTTCTCAATGGCAGCCGGCGGTTCATTGAAAGACCACCAAACAACCAGCCTTAGGTGGTCGATCGGCTACTGCGATCGCGGCCAGTTCTCGTCAGTTTGGCCCAATCACAGCATCAGCGTAACGGCTGCCGCTCCGGATGATGACAACAACGCCATTGCGAACGGTAAATCGCGCGCCGAGCAGTTTCCGCACCTTCTCCGTGATCGGAGAGGGAAAGGGAACGGTTTCTCCCACGACGGGTTCGCCGACCTTTATCGTCTCAGTCGCTGGGCCAGCAACTGGTGCAGGCTTGATATAGTCTCGGATAAGCTGAATCTCTTCACGTGACAGGATGAGCGGAGCCTGGTCAGGTTGGGTCTCCGACGGCGGCTTGGGTGTTCCGCTGCTTGCCTTTTCACGTATCTCATTGGTGCTTGCGATCTGATCGAGCCTGGCTACGCGTAGCTTGAGCGCGATGATGTCACGTTGCAGTGTTGCGATCTCCAATTTGCGCGCGTTGACCTGCATGAAGACGATGATCGCGCAAACGCAGCTCACGATGAAGCCGACACTCAGTAGTGCGATCAACCAACGCTCGAAGTTTCCCATCGACCCTCCGGTCGTCCGGGGGAGTTGATCGCGCTGGAGATGGCGCCGCCAGATGCGGCGTCCTCGGTCGATCCAATTGGTAGAGCCCGTTACGCCGGTCGCCGCCTGGCCCGACCCAAAATGCGCAGGCGACGAGGTGGCTTCCTCGCGGGCCGGATCGACGAACGACCTCGTGTCGACTTGCTCAAGCTCTGGATTTTCGGGAACGCGATCCGCCGTCGTCAGATGGGCGGCAGGATGGAAGGGATCCATCTGCTTATCGAGCCGGCCCATCTCCGCTCTCCATGCAGCCATCTATCAACTTCAGCAGTTCCGCCGACGCGGCTGGAATAGGGTACCCGAGGATTCGATCAATCGAAACGGAAAAGGCTCTAAGCCGCGGAGCCGCTCGAAGGGTAGCTTCAAGAGATAGGGTGCCAACTCGGTGCCAGGGTTCACTCCGACCACGCGGACGGTAGCCGGTAAAACGAAGCACTATGATCGTGCGACGAATGCTCACTTTCAGTCGGATAAGCCCAGTGGCGCGACCAGTAAGTCATTGATTGTTCTCAACCCGGGGCTGTCTCCTAATCAGCGGGTCCCAGAGCCCTGGTGCGCCCACCACCCCGAGGCGCTGCCGACGCGGGGACCATATGCTGCGAAGATGCAGCCCCGGCACTTTGCCGCGTAACTCGGCGATCACCCTCGCATAGCAAGTACAACCATAAGTGGCGTGGAGCCTGCTCTTGAAAAGCCGGAACGCGGGCGTCGGCCACCAGAAGAGATTCAAATTCGACGGAGAATCGACCAGGATCAACGTCCACTTGCCGCCAGCGGCGCGACACGGCTATGGAGCAGGGCCACCGAAAATTGCCTAGGTGACCACGTCCGGCAAGTGGATTGGTGGAATGCCAATCCTTGATTGAAGTTGATTGATACCCTAATACCGTTGCTGACAGGCAACACAGGTGCGGACCGGTGCGGACGATCATTGCTGACGATCACGCGATCATGCGGGAAGGTCTGAAGCAGCTCCTGTCGACCGTGGATGATCTTATTGTCAGCGGAGAGGCGGCGGACGCAGAGGCTGTTCATCGTCTGCTGAACGAAAACTCCGCCGATCTTCTCATCCTTGATCTCGGCATGCCGGGTGTGAGCGGCTTTCAATTCATAGCTCACCTGAGAACCGTTTGGCCGGCGCTGCGGGTTCTTGTCCTCACCGCCAATGTCGAGCCGCGTTCCGTTCGAGCAGCTTTTTCCGCGGGCGCGAGCGGCTATTTGACCAAGAGCGGCG
Organism: Bradyrhizobium sp. CIR18; assembly: GCF_014198295.1. Taxonomy (NCBI): domain Bacteria; kingdom Pseudomonadati; phylum Pseudomonadota; class Alphaproteobacteria; order Hyphomicrobiales; family Nitrobacteraceae; genus Bradyrhizobium; species Bradyrhizobium sp. CIR18. Next base: position 408,251 of record NZ_JACIHF010000002.1, read on the forward strand.
ATCCGTCCGAACTCGTTGCTGCGATCGATGCCATCAGAAAAGGCAACCTCTATGTTGCGGAGGAGGTTCGCTTCGCAGTGGACCACCATGGCGGCCCGAACGAAATCCCGGAGCCGATCGCCGCGATCGTATCTCCGGTCGCGCTGACAAGGCGTGAGCGGCAAATCCTGGCGATGATCCCTCACGGCGCCACCAACCGCGATATCGCCAGCCGTCTCGGCATCAGCCCGCTCACCGCCCGGAAACATCGCGAAAATCTCATGCGGAAGCTTGACCTGCACAATGGCGCTGAGTTGACCGCCTACGCGGTTCGTCTCGGCCTTCCAGCGGGTTAGCGCAACGGCAACTCGCAAACGAAGCCGCCGCACCGGCCGGCGCGCGGAGAGGTCTCGATGCAAGAGGACAAGATACGCGAGGCGCTCGTTGAACTCCTGTATCGCAATTCCTATGGAGTGGTGGCTTCCAACGTTCTCATCTCCCTAGCGGCAGCGTCCGTGCTGAGGAGCGCCGTACCGGCAAGCTGGTTGATCGGATGGCTCGGCGCGGTGTATCTGCTCACCGCCATACGCGTCCTGGCGGCGCGCCGGTTCTTCAAGCGGGTTAGAGAGCCGACCTCAGTGTTGCGATGGGCTTGGCTTGCGGCTGCGTTTTCCTGCGTGTCGGGCCTGCTGTGGGGAATGCTCGGTTGGGTTGGCTTCCGTCCCGAGGAGCCCATTCTTTTTTCATTCACTGCTGTTGTCTTGACCGGTCTGATCTGCGGCACGGTTCCGTCGCTCTCGGCCTTTCCGCCTGCCTTGGTCGGCTCGATCGTCGCAACGATGCTGCCATTCACGGTACGCTCGATCACCAATGGAGGCGATATTTCCGGCGCATATCTCGCCCTGCTCGCCGGGCTTTTGACCATCAATCTCTATTACTGCCGTACGACGTACCGCATGCTGCATGAGAGCATCAGGTTGCGTTTGGAAAATGTCGAGCTCGTTAGCCACCTCCAGGAAGAACGCGACCGCGCACAAGCCGCGGACCGCGCGAAAACGCGTTTCCTCGCGGCCGCCAGTCATGACCTGCGCCAGCCGATCCATGCCTTGAGTCTTCTGATTGCCACGCTGGCGGCGCTGGGCCACCGCGGCGTTGTCCAGTCCGGCGATGCACGCGATCTGGCAGGCAAGGCAAAATCCATCGTCGGAAATCTCAGCGCCCTTCTGAACGGACTGCTCGACATCTCCCGTCTTGATGCCGGCGTCGTCACTGTTGCGCGGGAGACGGTGAATCTGTCCCAGCTTTTCAACCAGCTCAGCAATGAATTCGCTCCCGAAGCGAAGGATCGCGGCCTGGATTGGCGTGTCGTTGAAAGCCGTCTCCAGGTGGACAGCGATCCCATGATGCTGAAACGGGTCCTGGGCAATCTGCTGTCGAACGCCTTTCGATACACGAGGTCCGGTGGCGTTCTGCTCGGTTGCCGCAGGCGCGGTGCCTCGGTGGAAATCCAGATATGGGATACCGGCCCCGGCATTCCCGCAGATCAGCAAGCGATGATCTTCGAGGAATTCGTGCAGTTGCAGAACCCGGCGAGGGATCGCACCCAAGGCCTTGGCCTTGGCCTCGCCATCGTTCGCCGCACCGCCGCACTGCTGCAACATCCGCTGAAGCTGGTTTCCGTCGTCGATCGCGGTTCGATGTTTTCCGTTACGGTTCCGCAAGCCAGTGCAGTGGCGCCTCCCTTGCCCGATCACAGCGCGCCACCTGCAGATATCGCCATCAGCATCATGGTCGTGGAAGACGAGGGGGATGTTCTCGATGTCATGGTGCAGCTGCTCACGCTGCAGGGCCATCGGGTCTATGCCGGCCGGTCTGCAGCCGAGGTGCAACAGATTCATGCGGAGGCAATGGCGACCGGCGATGCGCCGGTCGATCTGATTGTGACCGACTACCGCCTCGGAGGTGGTGCTACTGGCCAGGACGCAATCGAGGCTCTTTGCGCCTATATCGGCCGCTCCCTGCCTGCCATCATCGTGACCGGCGATACCTCGCCGGCGCGCATCAAGGAAGCCAGCGCCAGCGGTCATCGTATTCTCCACAAGCCGATCGCCGGCGAGCAATTGAATGAAGCGATTGTTGCCGCCTATGTAGATCGCAAGCAATCAATCAAGAGCGGCTGCTAAAAGCACGCGTAGCTTGCTGCCAAAATTGGCGATCAACCGGCCACGGTTGAGGTTGTATCTCCGCGCGGACGCCCACCGCGCCACTACCTGTGGCGACAAAGGTCTTTCGGCTTTCCCTTCCAGCCGGGTACGAAATACGACATCTGCCGTATCGCTCGCGGATTGCCCCAGTGATATCCACGTGGATGTCATTGCCGCCGTCGCTGGGTACGGTGCTATTTCGCCCAGCAGCGATAATCAATTTCGAGTTTAAAGCATGACGCTCGAATATGAGAAGCAGACGATGTGTCATCAATCGCGCGATTTAGCTCCCTCAATATCTATTCTCGACAGCAAGGTGCGAAGCGTCCTCAACGATATTCTCGTCTCCCTTCACGTATCGCGGCGCCTTGGAGCGAAACGCGTAATCGGAGAGTACCGGCATTTGCTTGCGAAGGACTGTGCTTCGTTGAATTTTCGGACGCGCACAATGCGTAATCTGGACAGGGGAGTTGCCGATAACCCCCGCGCCCGGCGAGCTGCGCCACCTCTCAAGGCGTGGACAATGGCTGTCCTGGTTGGCTTCGGCATTTTGCACGTCGTCGGAGAACGCACGCTGCATCAGGCGCCGAGTATTCGACCGATCGAGCCGGCAACGGCAGCGATCCAAGGCGACTAGATGGATTGGTTGTTTGTCGTTTGAGTGAGCTCGAACGACCCGACGCTGTCCCGCCATCCACGACGACCAGCATCTTTAGGAAGCGGTGTCATGTCCGACATAGCGGTTTATCTTGTGCTAAGCGGGGCGGTGTTTGCAGGCGCGTTCGTGTCTGGCCTTTCCGGGTTTGCGTTCTCGGCGGTCGCTGGCGCCATCCTGCTACACGTGTTTCCGCCTATCGAAGCTGTGCCGTTGATGATGGCCTGCAGCATCACCGTGCAAGCCGCCAATCTGTATGCGCTCCGCAAGAGCATGCAATGGAGAACCAGCCTGGTTTTCATCGCTGGTGGACTATTAGGCGTTCCGATTGCGATCTATCTCCTGCAGAACGTGGATACAGGCATTTTCAGATTGGGATTTGGAGCGCTCGTGTCGCTTTACGCGGCATACGCCCTGGTGCGGCCGACGGCTGCCTACTTGCGTCAGATGGAGAGCCAGAGCAGGAACGCGCTGGTGGGGTTTGGCGGCGGCCTTGTCGGCGGGTTGACAGCGATGCCTGGCGCACTTCCTGCGATCTGGTGCGATATCCATGGTCTTCCGAAAACGCAGCAGCGCGGCCTGGTTCAACCCTACATCGGGGTCATGCAACTTTTTGCCCTCGCTCTCATGCTTTCGCACCACAGCCTTTCCTTAAAAGTCTTGATCGACTTTGGCATTTCTCTGCCCGCCTTAGCTGCGGGAACGGCTGCAGGTATCGTCTTGTTCGGTCGAATCAACGAAGCAGCCTTCAAACGTATCATCCTTGGCTTGCTGCTGTTTTCGGGACTTTGCCTTGTGATTTAGCAGGACCTCGTGGGAAGGCATGCGTGCTTCTGCGTGCGCGCCGGTCCGGGCTGGCTGCTCATCTGCGCGAGCACGGAATTGAAGTTGTCGCCGACCTACCGGGTGTGGGCGAAAAGACCGTCAGCCGTCACGTCCACGAAATGTCAGGGCAGTGGCTGGAGTTTCCGCAGCATGGTCGGCGACGGTATCGAGCGGAGGAGCGGTGTCCACGGGCCTCATCCTCCGAAGCCATAATAGTCACGCACCACGGTCTCGCGGAGCTTGCCGGGCTCGAAGATCTCGATCACGACCCCGTCGGGTGCGCCGAGCATGAAATAGCCGCCGCCTCCGCCGAGGCGACGAATCGGATTGGGAACATGAAGGCCCGCAGCGGTCATGCGTTCGTAAAGCTCGTCGATGCCGACGACCTGCATGCCGAGATGATGGACGGCATTCTTGCCCTCGCCGCGTGGCAACTGGTCATAGAGATGCAGGGCGCCGATGCCGACCTTGATGAAGACGTTGCGCGCACCGGCAACGTCGCCATCCCACTTCACCTCGGCATCGAACCACTTTTTGTAGAAGGCGATTGTCGCATCGACGTTGGATGCGAACAGATGTACGTGCTGGAGGTGGTAGCGCTGCTTGGTGCCGTAGGGATACTGCCACTCGTTCTCGGGTGTCGTCATGCTGTCCTCGGATGTTGGAGTTGGATGTTTGATGTCGCGTCAGCGCTTCAGGAGCAGGCAGGCGCTTTCGGTCAGCGGAATGGTCACCTCCTGGGCCGGGATCGTGCGGAGGATCTTGTAGAGGTCCCACTCTCCCTTGGAGTCCTTGGGGGCCTTGACTTGGGCGAGGTACATGTCGCGGACGACGCGGCCGTCCTCGCGGATCGTGGCGCCATGCGTGAAGGCGCTCTCGATCCGCGTTGCGCGCATTCTTGCGACGACTTGATTTGCGTCGTCCGACCGGTCGCCTCCACGGCCTGTAGATAGTGACGCACCGCCTCGTAAACGCCGATCTGCATGAAGGTCGGCCGCTGTCCCTTGCGGCCGGGCAATCGGAGCAAGCGCGCGCGACGAGCATCCCGAATACAGCCTCATCCGGCGTTCCCCCATCATTGCTGTGGAGGGTCTGTGTCAGAGCTGGTTCAGGCTGGCAAACGAGGTTTTCGCGGTGTCCCTTGAGTGAAACTCAACTCAATCGTTTGCACGCTTTCGCGAGGATGTCCTGGCCGCCGCCTTGTTGGCGCCCTGTTGCTTGCAGGCGTTGCAGAGCCACGTGGCAAAGGCCGCGACCGCCGGATCGTCCGCCATGCGTTGCTCATATTCGAGCACGAAATGGCGCCGCGTCGGCCGGATCACGGGATGCGCTCTGACGAGATTGAGTTGTGCAAGATCCGGAGCGAGCAGGCTCTCGATGGCGATGGCGGCGCCGAGCCCGGCCGCAGCGGCCTCGATCGCGAGCCCCAGATTTTCAAAGCTGCTTCCGCCGCGGATCGGCACCTTGGTGAGCTGCGCGTGGTCGAGCCAGCGTCGCCAGTCGTCGGGCCGCGGCCTGTTGTGCAGCAGCGGAACGGACGCGAAATCCAGCGCGCCATCCTTCAGCAGAGCTGGCGAGCAGACCGGCACGGTGGCGATCGGCAGCAGAGGCCGGGTGACGAGGCCGGCTCTCGGCTCGCCGTCCGAGACGGCAATGACGGCATCGTAGCGGCTGGCAAGAAGATCAACCGGGTTGGCGCTGGTGTGCAGATCGATCTCCAGCTCAGGATGTGCCGCCTGGAGGCCGGGCCATTTCGGCAGGAGAAAACGCGACAGGAAGAATCCGTAGACGCCGACGGATAGCCGTCTGAACTGCCGCAGGTGCAGGCCTTCAGCGGCATCCGCAATGCGATCGAGGGCCTCGCGGGTGGAATCGGCGAACCCCTTGCCGGCCGAGGTCAGGACGAGGCCGCGCGACCCCCGCAGGAACAGCGCGGTGCCCATGCGCACCTCGAGTGCGCGGACGTGCCTGCTGACTGCGCCGACCGTCACGTTCAACTCGTCGGCGGCTCGCGTGATCGACAGGTGTCGTGCGGCCGCTTCGAATGCCCGCACGGCATGGAGTGGAGGAAGTCGTCGTGAAGCCATGATGGTGCGCCCCGCGGGATGACCGGGCCTTGAGTTTCGCTCAAGGCGCCCGCCCAAGAAGTCGTTTGCGTGGAGCGCTGTCAAGTCATACCCGAACACTGGCCCGGGGTCCGCCCCGCCCAAGATACGTCCGTCCGGAGAGGAAGCTCATGACCGTTCATGCCGGTTTGGCCCGTCGCGAAGCGTCGTCCCGACGCTCGATGGCGTTAGCGCCCACCTGCCGTGGGCTGAACTACTTTGCGATCGACCGGAGCATTCGGGATCTGCTTCCCCTGTACATGGAAGCGCCGCTGCTGGCGCATCTCGGGCCGCATCTCGCCGAGCTTGGCGCGCTTGCCGGAAGTAAGCTCTACGATCTGTCCGATCAGGCCGAGCGCCATCAGCCGGTGCTGCATCCGCGCGATGGCTATGGCCGCGATGAGGAGTGGGTCGAATACCACCCGGCTTACCGGGAGATGGAGCGGATCGCATTCGGACAATTCGGTATGCACGCGATGTGCAATCGAGGTGGCGTGCTGGGCTGGCCCTCGGTGATGCCGCCGATCGCAAAATACGTGTTTCACTACCTGTTTTCGCAAGCCGAGTTCGGCCTGCTGTGCCCGGTGAATCTGACCGACAGCTCGTCCGAGCTGGTGCGACGTTTCGGCAGCGACGAGCTTCAAAAGCGCTATCTGCAACGCATGTGGAGCCAGGATCCGGCCACGCTGTTCAAATGCGCGCAGTTCATGACCGAGAAGGCGGGCGGCTCCGATGTCGGTGCGGCCGAACTGACCGCCGTGCGCGATGGCGCGCATTGGAGGCTCTATGGTGAAAAATGGTTCTGCTCCAACGCCGATGCGGAGCTTGCCGTGTTGCTGGCACGGCCGGAGGGCGCAGTCGGCGGCGGGCGCGGCCTTGGCCTGTTCCTGATGCCGAAGACGCTGCCGGACGGCAGCCGCAACGCCTATCGCATCGTGAGGCTCAAGGACAAGCTCGGCAGCCGCACCATGGCCAGCGGCGAGATCGTGTTCGATGGTGCCGTCGCCTATCAGCTCGGTGAGCTCGATCAGGGCTTGAAGCATATGCTGGTGATGGTGAATTCCAGCCGTGTCTCGCATCTGGCGCGCGCCGCCGGCATGATGCGCCGCTGCCTCAACGAAGCGCTGCAGGCCTCCCGTCACCGCAATGCCTTCGGCCGCGCAGTGGTCGATCATCCCCTGATGCGCCGGCAGCTCGTCAAACTGATGGTGCCGACCGAGCAGGCGCTGTCCGCGCTGCTCTATTCGGCAACCGCACCGGAGAAGGTGCTGCGGCTGCTGACGCCGATCGTCAAATACCGGGCCTGCCGCGACAACGTCACGGTGGCGACCGGTGCGATGGAGGCGCGCGGCGGTAACGGCTATATCGAGGACTGGCCGAACGCGCGGCTGGTGCGCGACGCCCATCTCGGCCTGATCTGGGAGGGCACCAGCAACATCAACGCGCTCGATGCCGTGCAGCGCGCCGTTGGAAAGGTCGGCGCGCACGCCGCCTTGCGCGACGATCTCCTCACCCGGCTCGCGGATACACAGGGCATTCCCGGACAGTTTCGCACGCGGCTCGATGGCGCGGTCAATGGCGCGCTGCGCTTTGCGGAAGAGGTCGCGTCCCGCAAGGAGAATGAGCGCTTCTGCCGGGCCGCGGCGGGCAAGCTCTATCACGCTGTCACCGCCGCGCTGTTCATTCAGGAGGGCTTGCGTCTGGGTGCATCCGGCGGCGACGCCCGCCGCCTGCTGCTCGCGCGCTTCGTGCTGGAGCACCGCTTGCAAGAGCCGAACACGCTGAACCTGGAGAGCCAGCGCTGGGAGGACGAGGCCATCGACCTGCTGCTGGATGAGGCGCCAGTGCCGTTGTCGCGCGCGGCCGCGCTGCTGGTGAGGTAATCGCGATGGATCAGTCGGCCCAACGCGAACTCGCTCGCCTGCTTGCTACCCTGCGCCGCGAAGGACGCCAGCAGAGCGGCCTCGACCAGCGCCTCGTGCCGCCGGACAAGCCGACCGCCTATCGCGTCGCGCGCATGGTCGAGGAGGAGCTCGGCTGGACCGTCGCGGGCTGGAAGATCGCAGCGATGAAGGAAGTGCTGCAGCGCGAGTTGCGTACGGATTCGCCGATCTATGGCCGGGTCTACGCGCCGCTCATCAAGGCGTCGCCAGTTACGGTCGAGTATGCACGTCAGTGCAGTCCGATTCCCGAAGTCGAGTACCAGGCGCTGCTCGGCGCCGATCTTCCGCCGCGTGAAGCTCCCTACAGCATCGAAGAAGTCAAGCAGGCCGTCGTTTCGCTGCATCCGGGCGTGGAGCTGGCCGAGTGTCGTTTCGTCCACGACGCCGCGTTTCCTCCTTTGCCCGCTATCCTTGCGGACGGAGCCGGCAGCGGGACGATTGCATACGGTCCGCCGATCGAGAATTGGCGGCAGCGCGACATTGCCGGCCAGGAGATCGTGCTGACCTGCAATGGGACCCTGAGGCGGAAGGGCAATGCGGCGATCGCGCTGGACCATCCGATCGTGCCGGTGACATGGCTCGCCAACGAGCTCTCCCGGACCGGCATCGGTCTGAAAGCGGGGCAGATGATCAGCACCGGCACCGTGACGGGAATGTTGAGACCGAAGGCCGGAGAGACGTTCGTCGCGGATTTCGGACCTTTCGGCAGCGTGACGGTGACATACGCGTGATCTGATCGAACTGACAATCTTCCAAGAACAACAGTCGGACGTGCGGGCGCGATGATGTCGTGGTCACACACTCAACCGGCGAGGAGTTGGAAACGGCATGGCGCCAGCCTTGCCTCGAGGGAGGGGAGAAGCCTATGGGATTGATCAGTCTTTGCCGCAAATTACTTCTCGTGTCAGCCGTTGCGTTATCCATGCCTGCGATGGCGAGGGCGGAATTTCCCGAGCGACCGATCAAATTCGTGGTGCCTTTTGCCGCAGGTGGACCGACGGACGCATTGGCGAGATCTCTGGCTGAGGGGGTCCGGGCCAAGCTCGGCCAGCCCGTCATTGTCGAAAACCGCGCCGGCGCCGGCGCCAACGTCGGAGCCGACTTCGTCGCGAACTCGCCGGCCGATGGTTACACCCTCCTGTTCGGGACGTCGGGCCCGCTTGCCATCAACGTAAGCCTTTACGCAAAGCTGAGCTACGATCCAATCAAGAGCTTTGATCCGATCATCATGATCGGCAAGATGCCGAACGTGCTCTCGGTGCATCCCTCCGTGCCGGCGCAGAATGTGCAGGAGCTGATCGCGTATGCGAAAGCCAATCCGGGAAAATTGAGCTTTTCCTCGTCCGGCAACGGCGCATCGACGCATCTCGCTGGCGTCATGTTCAATGCCATCGCCGGCACCGACATCCTGCATGTGCCTTACCGCGGCGGCGCACCCGCGATCAACGATCTCATCGGCGGCCAGGTTCAGATGAGCTTTGCCGACATCTTCGTCTCCGCCCCTCACATCAAGGCCGGACTCCTTCGCGCGCTCGGCGTGACGACGATCGAGCGGACGCCGGTTCTGCCCGATGTGCCGACCTTCGACGAGCAGGGCCTGAAGGGTTTCGATGTCAGCGTGTTCTTCGGCGTCGTCGCCCCAAAGGGCGTACCTGAGCCGATCATCGAGAAGCTCAATGCGGCTTTCGTCGCCGCCATGAACGACAACTCGATCAAACCGATCCTCGATGCGCAGGGAATCATCCCGGCGCCGTCGAGCAGTCCCGCTTATCTGGGGACGTTCATGGCGCAGGAAATTCCAAAATGGCGGGACGTCATCAACTCCATCGCACTGCGAATTGATTGAGGCGGGAGAAGCCATCGGCAGTCGTGGTTCGCCAGGGGGCGGTAATTCACGGTGCCGATGACGAAGCCGCCGGCAGGACACATGAAGACACGAGCTTGGCCCCGAGCGAACCACTGGAGAGAGGATCTTATGTTTCAACGCAGCAGTTTGATGATTGCGATCGCGGCGCTCGCCATGCTCGTGCCCGTCTACGCCGGCGCACAGGAATACCCGACCAAGCCGATCACGCTGATCATTCCCTGGCCGGCCGGCGGATCGACCGACCTCACCATGCGCGCGATCGCCGAGAAGGCCTCCAAGGTACTGGGACAGCCGATTGCGATCGACAACAAGGCCGGGGGCAGTGGCACGGTCGGCCCGGCTACCATGGCTGCATCCGCAAAACCTGACGGCTACACCATCGCTCAGCTTCCAATGGGGGTGTTCCGCCTTCCTCTGATGCAGGAAACCCCCTGGGATCCGTCGAAGGACTTCACCTATATCATCCACCTCTCGGGCTACACCTTCGGCGTCACGACCAGTGCGGAAGGCCCGTTCAAGACATGGCAGGACGTGGTCGACTACGCCAAGGCCAATCCGGGCAAGGTCACCTATGCGACGCCTGGCGTGGGCACTTCGCCACATGTCGGCATGGAGCAGATCGCTATGCTCGCGGGCATCAAGCTCGCGGCTGTTCCGTTCAAGGGCGGCGCGGAGACGAATGCCGCGGTGCTCGGCCAGCACACCATGCTGCAGGCCGACGCCACCGGCTGGCGTCCGCTGGTCGATGCCGGCAAGCTGCGCCTGCTGATGGTGTGGACCGCGAGCCGCTCGCCGAACTTTCCCGACGCGCCGACGCTGAAGGAGCTCGGCTATCCCGTGGTCTACGACTCGCCGTTCGGCATAGCCGGCCCGAAGGGAATGGATCACAAGATCGTCGCCAAGCTGCACGACGCCTTCAAGAAGGCGCTGGATGATCCGGCCGTGGTCGCGACGCTGTCCAAATACGACATGGTGCCGAACTACAAGAACAGCGAGGACTACAAGAAGTTCGTCGTCGAGGTCACGGACTCCGAACGCAAGGTGATCGATGCACTCGGGCTCGGCAAGAAGAACTGACCATGAGCGGCGATAGCAACGTCAAGGTCCGCCTCGACAATTCGGAGCTTTGGAGCGGGCTGATCGGGCTCGGGCTCGGCATCTTCGTGATCCGGTCCGGCCTGAAGCTCAAGCTCGGCACGATCCACGATCCCGGCTCGGGTTTCGTGCTGTTCTACGCCGGCATCCTGATGTGCGCGTTCGCTGCAACGATCATCGTTGCCGCGATCACCGAAGGCGGGCCGACCTTCGGCTCGCGCTGGAAAGATGCGCGCTGGGCCAAGCCGGTCATCGTCATCGCATGCCTCACCGGGTTCGCCATCGCGCTCGATCCACTCGGCTTCCTGCTCGCCGCCATTCCGCTGACACTGCTGCTGATGCGCCTGATTGACCCGGTGCGCTGGTCGCTGGCGATTCCAATTTCCATCCTCGTTCCCGTCGGCATGTGGTGGCTGCTCAAACAAGCGCTTGGCATTCAGCTCCCGTCCGGCATGTTCGGTATCGGCTGAGCACGGTCATGGATACTCTCGTCAATGTCGCGCATGGCTTCGGGGTCGCACTGGCGCCGATCAACCTGCTTTACTGTTTCATCGGCGTCTTCATTGGCACGCTGGTCGGCGTGTTGCCGGGCATCGGGCCGATCTCGGCGATGTCGTTGCTGCTGCCCGTGACGCTCTCGGGCACGCCGGAATCCGGCATCATCATGATGGCCGGCATCTATTACGGCTCGATGTATGGCGGCTCCACCACCTCGATCCTGGTCAATATCCCCGGCGAGGCGGCATCCGTCGTCACTTGCATCGACGGCCACCAGATGGCGAAGCAGGGCCGCGCGGGTCCCGCGCTCGGCATCGCCGCCTTCGGCTCCTTCATCGCCGGCACCTTTTCGCTGGTCGCCTTGATGCTGGTCGCGCCGAAGCTCGCCAGCGTCGCCATCGTTTTTGGTCCCGCCGAGTATTTCAGCCTGATGGCGCTCGGGCTCGTGGTGCTCACCTTCCTCACCCAGGGCTCGATGGCGAAGGCGCTGTTGATGGCCTGTATCGGCGTCGTGCTCGGCCTGATCGGGCTCGACAGCATTACGGCGCAGCCGCGCCTGACCTTCGGTCGCATGGAACTGATGGACGGCATCGGACTCGTGCCGGTCGTGATGGGCCTGTTCGGCGTCGCCGAGGTGCTGCTCAACACCGAGCAGGCCATCAAGCGCGACATCATCAATGCCAAGATCACCCGGCTCCTCCCGAACAAGGAGGACTGGAAGGCGAGCGCCGGCCCGGTCGGCCGTGGCACCATTCTCGGTTTCTTCCTCGGCATCCTGCCGGGCGGCGGCGCCGTCGTGGCGTCCTTTGCCTCCTACGCGCTGGAGAAGCGGCTCTCCGCGACGCCCGAACGTTTCGGCCATGGCGCCATCGAAGGCGTCGCAGGGCCGGAAGCGGCCAACAACGCCGCAGCCGGCGGCGCGTTCATTCCGCTGATGATGCTCGGTATTCCGCCCAATGTGGTGATGGCGCTGCTGCTCGGCGCCTTCGTGGTTCACGGGCTGCAACCGGGACCGCTGATGATCACGCAGAACCCCGGGCTGTTCTGGGGCATCGTCGCCAGCATGTATATCGGCAATCTGATGCTGCTGGTGCTCAATCTGCCGATGATCGGCATGTGGGTGCAGCTCCTGAAGCTGCCCTACAACATCCTGTTCCCCCTCATCATCCTCTTCACCATCATCGGCGTCTATTGCAGCGGCAATAACGTGTTCGACGTCTACGTCATGATCGCGTTCGGAATCATCGGCTATTTCCTGCGCAAGCTCGGCTACGAGCCGGCACCGCTGGTGCTGGCCTTCGTGCTGGGACCGATGCTGGAGAACAATCTGCGCAAGTCGCTGATCCTCTCGCAGGGCGATCTCGGCACCTTCGTGACGCGGCCGATCTCGGCGGTGTGCCTCGCGCTTGCTCTGGTGCTGCTGATCGGACCGCTGTTGCCGGCGCTGCGCAGAAAGCGCGAACTGGTGGCGCTTGACGAGGGAGCCTGACGTTGACCTGTGCGGCTCTCGCTACGCTATGGCTTGTCGATTGCGCTCTTTAGCAGGAGCTCGAGCTCGTGGCTGACCTCCTCCAGGGGGTGGGCGCTACGCGCAGCCCTGCACATGGCGACCGTACCTTCGACCGATGCGACGATCAGCGTGGCAAGCCGCCGCGCGCGCGACGCGGTGAGGCCTTCCTGCTTCAGCGCATTGGACAGGATCTGCTGCCAGTCCGCAAAGATGCCCTGAGCGAGATCAAGCAGATGGCGCTGGACCCCCTGTCCGCCGGCGGCTTCCTGATCGGAGGGATCGCTGACATATTCCTCGACGGCAACTGCCAGGATCGGACATCCGGCCTGATAATTCGTCTGCTCCAGCGTCCTCTTCCAAAGCGTGATGAAGGCGCGCAGGCCGGCCATGGCACCCCGTTCGCTGGTGAGATGTCGCAGGGGACCGCTGACCTGGGTGCCCGCAAAGACAATGGCGTCTTCGATGAGCTGCCGTTTGCCCCCGGGAAAATGATGGCTGATCGATCCGCGCGGCGTGCCGGTGTGGCGCACGACCTCCCGCACGCTCGTCGCATTCACGCCGCGGCGGCTCATCAGATCGGCGGCCCCGGCCACCATTTTCGCTCTCGTATCGGACGTCATCGGGCACCTCGTCGTCCGACGCTACAATATGACAGTTGACATAGCCAGCGCCGTGTGGGTGTATGTCACGTGACATAGTCAGCCGGAGAGCTCGAGATGACCTTTATCCATGTGATGACCCCGCAAGGCCGATTGACCGGTCAGCAGCGCCGGGTGCTTGCCAAGACGCTGACGGATGCCGTGCTGGTGCCGGAGGTCGGCCGGCTCGTTCCCCAGGCACGGCGAGGTTACCAGGTGCATTTCCTCGAGCGGCCACTCGACATGATCGCGCACGGCGGAGAGCTGCTTTCGGACCAGCCGAGCGACGTCATGGTGGTGGACGTCGTCGTGATGGACTGCTGCTGGACCCGCGAGGACCGGGCCACGGTCATTCGCAACGTTCTCAGCGCCCTCGCGGATGCTTGCGAGATGAAGGAGCCCTCTCCGAGCTGGTGGGTCAATTTCCGCATCATCGAAGAGGGCAATTGGGGCTCTCGCGGCGGCGTGTTGTCCTTCCTCGACATTCTCCAGGAGGGCGCAGCGGCGTTCCCGCCGGAGCGGGCCGCAGCCATTCGAACCGCACTCGCCATCAAGAACGACAGGTAGACAGGAGACGCTCGCATGACCACCGAAGGCACGATCCGCACCGAGGCGCATGATCACATCCTGAAGATCATCATCGACAATCCCGCGAAGAAGAACTCCTTCTCCCCCCAGATGATGGATCTGCTGTCGGACGCGTTGACCGAGTTGCACGACAACGACGGCTACTGGGTCGGCGTGATTTGCGCGGAAGGCAAGGACTTCACCGCGGGCCTCGACATGCCGAAATTCTTCGGCCCGAACGCCGAGAAGCGGACTGTCAAGGAAGGCAATGTCGACGTTTTCGGCCTCACCAAGCGCTGCAGGAAGCCAATCGTCACCGCGACGCAAGGCATCGTCTACACCGTCGGCATCGAGCTGATGCTGGCCGGCGACATCGTGGTGGCCGCCGACGACAGCCGGTTCTGCCAGATGGAGGCCAAGCGCGGCATCGCGCCCCTGGGCGGCGCTCACTTCCGCTATCTGTCCCGCGCAGGCTGGGGTAACGCCATGTACCACCTCTTCCTGTGCGATGAATTCACGGCGCAACGTGCCCGAGAGATCGGTCTCGTTCAGGAGGTCGTTCCGGCCGGCCAGCAGATCGGCCGTGCCATGGAGATCGCGGCGATCATCGCCCGCAACGCACCGCTTGGGATTCAGGTGACCAAGGAAGCGGCCGCGAAATACACCGAGCAGGGTGAGGCGGCTGCGATCGCCTGCATTCCGGCGATCCGGGACCGTGTGCTCAAGAGCGCCGACGCGCGCGAGGGCATCCAGTCGTTTATTGAGCGGCGGCCAGCAGTCTTCCAGGGACGGTGAGCCAATGCCACAAGCATCTTTGTGACGGGCGACAGGCGGATGAAGGTGGCTGATAACCAGATCTTTGGACAGTCATCAGCCCCTGGGGGCCTTCTTCGTGAACGACGCAGCGTTGCGGGATGCAAGGCACCCCCAAAGCCTGTCTAGATTGCATTGCGGTCGGGCGATTTCGGCTGATGGCTTGACTTGAAGGCCGCCTTCGCCCGCTCACGCAGGCGCTGGAAAACCACGTAGAGCATCGGCACGATGAATATTCCGATCGAGCTTGCGGCCAGCATGCCGGCGAAGACCGCCGTGCCGACGGCGCGCCGGCTGAGCGCGGCGGCGCCGGTCGCGATCACGAGCGGCAAGAGGCCCAGGATGAAGGCCGCCGAGGTCATCATGACGGCGCGAAAGCGCATATGTGCGCCCTGGATCGCGGCCTCGTCGAGCGGCACGCCGGCCTCGCGTTGCTCCTTGGCGAACTCGACGATCAGGATGCCGTTCTTGGCGGCAAGCGCGATCAGGACGACGAGGCCGATTTGACCGTAGAGGTCGAGATTGAGCCCGGCGATCTTGATGCCGAGATAGGATCCGAGCACGCCGACGACGACCGAGAGCAGCACGGGGATCGGAATCACGGTGCTTTCATAGAGCGCGACCAGGAACAGATAAGCGAAGAGGACGGCGAGCATAAGCACGATGCCGGTCTGGCCGGCCGCCTGCTGCTCCTGGTAGGCGGTGCCGGTCCACGCGAAGCCGTACCCCGGCGGCAGAACATCCTCCGAGATCTGCGCCATGGCGGCGATCGCGGTCCCGGAGGAGATGCCCGATGCCGGGCTGCCGTTGACGGTCACCGAACGATAGTTGTTGTAGCGGGTGATGACCTGTGGCCCGGTCACGATCTTGAGGCCGGCGAGGGATCGTAACGGCACCATCTCGCCCGAGCTGTTACGCACATGGATGCGCCAGACATCGGACGTATCGGCGCGATCGAATGCTTCGCCTTGCAGATTGACCTGCCAGGTGCGACCGAACAGGTTGAAGTTGTTGACGTAGATGCCGCCAAGCGTGGCCTGGAGGGCAGTGAAGATGTCGTTGACGGTGACGCCCAGCGCCTGGGCCTTGCGGCGGTCAATATCGAGATAGAGCGATGGATTGGTCGCCGTGAATGTCGAGAATACGCGCGCGAGCCGAGGATCGGCATTGGCTGCGCCGATCAACGCGTTCGTGACGCTGGAGATCGCGGCCGGGGCCTGACCTTCCAGGGCCTGCAATTGATATTCGAAGCCACCGCCGGTGGAGAGCCCGATGATCGGCGGCAGGTTGAACGGTAGCACATTGGCTTGCCGCATCTGCGAGCCGGCGGCGAAGGTCTTGGCGATCAACGCCTGGGCGGAATCCGTTGCCGTCTTGCGGTCGGCGAACGGCTTCAGTCGTGCCACCACGAGTGCGCTGTTCGGCTCGGAGGCTCCGTCGAGCAGGGAAAAGCCGATCACCGCGAGGACGTGGTCGACGGCCGGCATCTGTTTCAAGATGTCCTCGATCTGCCGGGTGGTCTCGCTGGTCCGCGCGACCGATGCGCCGTCCGGCAACTGAACCGAGGTGAAGAAGGCACCCTGGTCCTCCTCGGGCAGGAAGCCCGTCGGGGTCACCAGCGACAGGCCGAAGATTCCTGCGGCAAAGGCTGCCACCAGCAGGAGCGACAAGGCTGCCATGCGCACCAGCCGGCGGACCGCGCCGCTGTAGCGATCGCGCACCCAGTCGATGCCGGTGAGCATGCGGCCGATGATGCCGCGGCGCTGTCCTGTATGACGCAGCAGCAGCGCACAAAGGGCTGGCGACAGCGTCAGGGCATTCAATGCCGAGATCATCATGGCGGCGCTGATCGTCACCGCGAATTGGCGGAACAGCGTGCCCGAGATACCGGGAATGAAAGCGATAGGCACGAACACCGAGAGCAGTACCAGCGTGATCGCGACGATCGGCGCGGTGATCTGGCTCATGGCTTTCTTGCTGGCCTCGGCCGGAGACAGGGCAGGCTCCTCCGCCATGACACGTTCGACATTCTCGACCACGACGATGGCGTCGTCCACCACGATGCCGATCGCGAGCACCATTGCGAGCAGGGATACGGTGTTGGCGGAATAACCGAGCGCGAGCAGGACGGCGAAGGTGCCCACGAGGCTTACCGGGACCGCGACGGCCGGAATCGCGGTGGCACGCATGTTTCCGAGGAACAGATAGACCACGATCACAACCAGGACGAAGGCCTCGCCCAACGTCCACAGCACCTCCGTGATCGTGTCGCGTACGAATGTGGTGGAGTCGTATTGCACGAGATAACCGAGCCCTGCCGGAAACCGGCCGGACAGCCGCTGCATCGTGTCCGCGACCGCACGCGCGGTGGTCACCGCGTTGGCGCCGGGGGCGAGGTAGATCGCAATCGGAACTGCAGCTCGCCCGTCGATCCGGGCTTCGCTGTCGAGATTTTGCGCGCCCAACTCGACGCGGGCGACCTCCTTGACCAGCAGTGAGGATCCGTCCGGCTCGGCGCGCAGCACGATGTTGGCGAATTGATCGACAGTGGCGAGGCGGCCCATTGTCTGCACGTTGAACTGGAACTGCTGATCGTCGCTGATCGGCCGCGCGCCAATGCGGCCGACGGGAGCCTGGACGCTCTGTGCGCGAATGGCGGCGACCACGTCCGAGGGGGTCAGGTTGAGGCTTGTGAGGCGCTGCGTATCGAACCAGATCCGCATCGAATAATTCATCCTGGCGAACAGATTGGCCTGGCCGACACCCGGCGTGCTCGCAATCGCGTCCAGCACGTTGATGATGGCGTAATTGGTGATGAAGAGCGGGTCCTGCTGGCCATCTGCACTGTAGAGCACCAGGAACTGCAGGATCGAAGAGGATCGTTTCTGGACGGTCACGCCCTGCTGTTGCACTTCCGTGGGCAATTGCGACAATGCGCTCTGGACGCGATTATTGACGTTGACCGTGTTGATGTCGGGATTGGTGCCGAGCGCGAACGAAACTGTCAGCGTATAGCTGCCGTCGTTGCCGCTGGTCGATTTCATATAGAGCGCGCGGTCGACGCCGACCACCTGCGCCTCCAACGGCTGTGCGACGCTGCTCTCCACGACCTCGGCGGAGGCGCCGGGAAAATTCGCGGCGACGGTGACCTGCGGCGGCACGATATCGGGAAACTGCGCCACCGGGATCTGCGTGAGCGCCAGCGCGCCGGCGATGGTGATGACAAAGGCGATCACCATCGAAAGACGTGGTCGGTCGACGAAGACGCTCGATATCATTGGCTGCCGCCCTTGCCGGTTCGGGGCGGCGGGGCGCGCCCGCCTTGCGGAGTCGCCTCGCCAGTTGAGTCTTTCATGCTCGACAAGATCAGCGGACTTGCCGGCTCTGGAGAGACGGTTTGGCCGGCGCGAACCCGCTGCAGCCCTTCCGCGATCACCTTGTCACCGGCCGTCAATCCGCTGATGACGGCGGCGATCGTGGGAGTCGATTGCCCGAGCTGAATGCGCCGCTGCTCTGCCTTATCGTTTGCCCCGACGACAAGAACGTAGTCGCCGCGCTGGTCGGACAGCACCGCCGAGCGCGGAATCGCCAGCACCTCGACAGGCTGGACTCCTTCGAGGACGACGGTGACAAATTCACCGTTGGTGAGCTCGTGGACGGTAACGCCTGCCGCCGAGGGAGCGCGCAGGATCGGGTTGGCGATCTCTCCGCGCACCGTGATCGTGTCGGTGTTCTGGGCGATGGTGTTGTCGACGAAATTCAGCTTGCCGGATTGCCCATACATGCGCCCGTCGGGCAGCCGCAACCGGATCGTCACCGCCTCGAGGCCGCCTTGGGGGCCGTAGCGTTCGCGCAGCTCGAGCCCCTGGCGCAGCGGCACCGGGAACGTGACATACATTGGATCCTGGCTGACGATCGTGGTCAGCACGCCCGAACTCGGACTGACGATGTTGCCTTCCGTCACGGCCGTGCGCCCGATCTTGCCGTCGATCGGCGCGCTGATGATGGTGTAGTCGAGGTTGATTTGTGAGGCCTGGACCTGCGCCTGCGCAGCCTTGACCTGGGCCTCGAGGCTGCGCTGGCTCGCGAGCGCGGCATCGTAGGTCGATTGCTGCCCGGCCGGTCCGCCAAGCAGGGTGCGGGCGCGCTCGGTGGTCAATCTGGCATTCTCGAGCGTCGCTTCGAGCTGTGCCACCTCCGCCTGCTTGGCGGCGACATCGGCCTCGAACGGGCCGCGTTCGAGCTTATAGAGCTGCTCGCCTTTCCTGATTTCGGCGCCCTCGGTGAACAGCCGCTGCTCCAGAAATGCGGTGACGCGAGCGGCAATGTTGACCTGGTTGATGGCCTCGATCCGGCCGAGAAACTCACTGCTCTCGGTGATCGGCCGCCGCGCCGCTTCGACAACGCCGACGGCGGGCGCAGGCGGGGCCGGCTGCGGCCGCGCGGGTTCGCCGGCTAGTGTCACGAGGCTCGCCGCCAGCGGTCCGAGCCGGACGTCAGCAAGGTTCATCGTCCGCTCCCTGCACCAGGCTCGGAACTGCCGGCGTCAGGCCTCCGCGATTCGACCAGCTGAGCTAGTCCCGCGCGGTTCGGTTGCTGCGCGCCGGCTCGTCGTAGCCCTTGCGATGGCTATAGAACATCAGCGCGATCAGGCCGCAGCCGAGCACCAGAACAAGGATGGCGGCCGCCGCCAGCACGATGTTTCCGTAAAGCGGCATCGAGGGTGTCGCCGTCCAGACTGACAGGCAGAACCAGCTCGCGCCGAGGAAAAGCACTGCAAGCACGGCGACGAGGATCCATTGGTTCTTGTTGCGTACCATTTCCTCATCCTCTTCGGACTACCAGCGCCATCCGCAATGACGGCGCCCACGATGCCACCAGCAAACCCAGCGGCGGCGCCGGCGCGGTCGCGGGCCCCAGCCAGGATGAGAAGGGCCCCAGCCGGGCCGCGGCGGAGGTCCCCATTGCACCGGGATGGCGCGATCCCCCGGTGCCCGGCCGGCCCGAGAGAGACCGGGATCGACCGGCATTGCGTCCGCAACACCGATGAACTGAGCGCCGGACGCTCCGATCGCGGCGGCGGCAATGGTGTTCATCGCAAGGCTGAGGAAGACGCGGCGACTGGGAGCATCCATGGTTGTTCTCTCCTCTGTTATCCGGTCGTTCGCACCGATTGCAGCGCATAGAGCAGCCATGCCAGGCCATGGGCAATCAGGTCGACGCCCAACAGGAAGCCGAGAGCCCAAGCGCTGATGGTGGGGAAGCCGAACAGGACCAGCACGCCGGCGATCACCGCGAAGACGCCCGAGATCAGCATCATCCATCCGTTCTGCCGCCAATAGGCAAAGCTCAGCACGCATCGAATGACACCCGAAGCGAACAGCACCGCGCCGAGGAAATAGGTCAGGATAAGCGCGCCCGAGACCGGCTGGGTGAGCAGCACGACACCGAAGGCGAGGTAGAGTGCGCCGAGCACGACTTGCCAAAGGAACCCGCCCCACCCCTTGGTCCAGAAGGCGTGGGCAATCTCGAATGCGCCGGCGGCGATCGCGGTGAGCCCGATGAGCTTGACACTGACGACGGTGGCGAAGGCAAGGTCGCCGAGCGCGAACAGGCCGGCGGCGATCAGGACGACGCCGAGGAGCGCACAAACCCACAGCGGCGGAGCAACCACGGCATCGAGACTTCCGCGACTGTCATACACTGTCATGCGATCCTCCTGGGCGGCTACGGCCCGAACGAGCATGCATCGGATCCTAGCTTCGAACACCCGACGCCGACATCGGACGAAACCCTGAGCGGCGGGGCGGGAATGTTCTCATCCTCTTCCTGCGCGAACCGGCATCAAGAGCGGACCGAACCGCGGGACCGAGACGATGGGATCAGAGCCCGCCTCGCGGTCCCAGTGTCAGATGAGTTACGCCAGCCGCGAGATTGAGCCCGATCGAGCGTTCGACCGAGATCGGCTGCAGCATCACGCTCCTGCGCGAGCCGCCGACCAGGACGTTGGCGCCGAGGCCGGGACCGAATGCAAGATTGCCGCTCGCGCCGACGTAACTGCCGCGCAACGTGCCGGGGCCTATCCGCGAGTTCCTGGCGAGGACGGCCCACGATAGCGCGCCGGCGCTGGTCACGCCGATATCAACGCCGACGCGCCGTATCCGCCCCTCGTAGACGTACTGCCGGGGCGGGCGCAGCGCGTTGAACACGCAACGCAGCGCCTGCGTCGATCCAAGCACCAGTCCGATGCGTGGCTCCGAGAAGCACAGGAGCCTGCCCACCCTGAATCTCTCGGCTTGCGCGGGCGAGGTGACGGCGCAAAGAACGAGTGATGCGCCGATGGCGGTAAGATATCGCAACGTTCGCATTCAATCCTCCCGGTGGTTCGTGATGTCCCTGGCGCTCTGCGAGGGGCTGCCGTCCTGACGCCACCAGAACGAGATGGCGAGGCCAATCAGCAGCACCGCCCCGAGCAGGAAGAAGAAGATGGATTGCTTCAGCCAGGAAATCGCCGGAACGGCGGCGCCCATCGCAAGGCCAAGGAAGGCGATCTGCAACGACAGCAGGCTCAGGCCCGCAAGGAACGTGCCGAGCGCGAGCAACGTCAGCAGGACGAGTCCCGTTGCAGGGGTCGGAAGCAGTTGCTGCACGCCGGAGATCAGCATGATGTTCATCGTGATCAGGACCGCGATCCAGTGCAGAGCCTGCGTCCAGATCAGCCGGATCTGGCCCTCCTTGCCCTCGATCTCCGGCCACTTGGTGACAACGCAGACGACGCCGATGGCGAGCGCCAGGAATTCCCAATAGCCGGTCAACGGCTGGTGCGAGACGTTGGTATAGGCAACGCCGACGATGGCGAGCAGCAGCGCGACGACGTAGGGGAGTTGCTGCCACAGGAAACGCGCCGTCGTCGAACGCGCAGGGGCATCACTCGGCTGCGCTTCGAATTCGCTCATGGCTGCTCGCTCGCAATTAATGGCGGCTTGGGATCGCCGCCCAGATAGTCCTCGACATAGAACCTGACGATCGCAACCCGACCGATCGCAACCAGCGGCATCGCGACCGCGACGCCCATGACGCCGAACTGAGCGCCGAGAAGGACGATCGCAACCAGTGTCCACGCCGGCGGGGTCTCGACTGCCTGGCGCTGGATCAGTGGGCCGATCACGTAGCCTTCGATCGACTGGATGATGGTGTACACGGCGACCGCCCAGATCAGGGGCGATGCGCCGAGCGGCATCGCGACGAGCGCGATCGGGATCGCGGCAACGATCGGCCCGAGATAGGGAATGAAGTTGGACAGACCGGCCTGAAGTCCAAGCACGAAGGGACCGGGCAGCCCGATAAGATAGAGCGCGAGCCACACGCACAACGTCATCAGCATGATGCGGATCAATTGTCCCACGAACCACAGCCGCATGACGTTGCCCATCTCGTCCATCACGGCGCGCGCACGGGCGCGATGGGAATGCCTGACCAGCGCGATCACGCTTTCGCGGTGGCCGGTGGGATCGAAAGCGAAGAGAATGCCGAGGAACAGGATCACCAGGACGGCGGTCAGAACGCTCGATGCTCCGCCGAGCAGAAATTGAGCGTGGCTGAAGAACCGGCCCTGATCGGCGAATAGCCATTGTGCGAAGTCGCGGCCCCATTCCGGGCCGAGCAGGTCGACGCCATACGACAGCAGGTGCTCCTGGAGCAGGTCGACCTGCGCATCCATCACTTTCAGAAGCAGACGCGTCTGTTCCGGCAGCTTGCGCGCGCCCCAGGCGAGGCCAAAGCAGGAGAGCGCGGACAGAAGCAAGACAACGAGCGTCAACCGCCAGGCTCGTTTGAGTGGAAGGACCGGCGCCAAGGTTCGCGCCAAGGCGTCCAGAAAGGCGGCGAACAGCACCCCGGCGAAGACAATCAGGAGACTGGAGACCGTTTGCCAGATCAGGAACAAAGCGATGCCGGCGGCGAGCAGGGTGAGACCGACGGCCAGCAGACTTGGCCGTCCGGCCTCTCCGGTCTCGTCGACAGCGGTCTCGTGCCGAGGGAGTTCTCGGTAGTTTAGGGAGCGCATCCCCGAAACGCTGTCAGGTTGATCCATTGGAGGGGCCACTACGATGTCTCAGGGGCGAAGGCGCCGGCTGCCGTAGTGCGGGTGTCTGCCGCCGCGATGACGCCAGTACCGGTGCTTTGTCGGATTGGTGTTGGTGTTCGGAGGCGCCTGCTTTTTGGATGCGGCGGTGCCGGTCTCCTTTGCCATCGCCGCGCTGTTGTCCTTCGATTGCGCGCGCGTGACGGTGGGTAGCGCCGTGACGGCCAGCAACCCGGCGAGGAGCAAGCTGCAACGCGTGATCGTCATGTTCATGTTCGCCTCCCTACAATTCAAAGACGCCGGGTCAGATCGAAATGGCACCGACGGCGAGCCCATAGACGCCGCCGCCCGCGGCGATTGCGACCGCTGCAAACAGGATGGCTTCGGTTCTCGTGAAGGTGCTTTCCTTGCGCTCGCGTTTGGCCATCAGGAACAGCAAGGTTCCGGGCGCGTAGAGGATCGAGGACAGCAGGAGAAACTTCGGGCCGCCGGCGTAGATCATCGCGGCGGCGTAGAGCGTCGCAACGGCGGCGCGGATCCAATCGGTCGTGCGGGCGCGCTCGCCGGCGCAATAGGTCTCGCCGGTCGATGCGAGCTTGAGGCCATAGGCCGCGACGAGGACGTACGGGATCAGCGTCATCGCACTCGTCATCTTGAGTGCGAGCGTGAAGGCATATTCGGCGAACCAGCTGACGAGCAGAAACGCCTGGATCACGCAGTTGGTCAGCCAGAGCGCACCGACAGGAACCTTGTTCGCATTCTCACGCGCGAGAAAGGACGGCATCGTGTGGTGTATCGCCGCCGAATGCAGGATCTCCGCGGCGAGCAGCGACCAGGACAGATAGTTGCCGAGGATCGAGATCAACAGCGCCACGCTGATGAACACGTTGCCCCAGCGCCCGACCATTGATTCCATCACGCCTGCCATCGATGGCGTCGAAAGATCCGCCAGCTCGTTCCGCGGCAACACTCCGTAGGAGAGCAGCGTCACCAGGACAAGCAGGCAGAGAACGCTCAGAAAGCCCACCACCGTCGCAATGCCGATGTCGGCGCGATTCCTGGCGTA
This sequence comes from Bradyrhizobium sp. CIR18, assembly GCF_014198295.1. Lineage (NCBI taxonomy): Bacteria > Pseudomonadati > Pseudomonadota > Alphaproteobacteria > Hyphomicrobiales > Nitrobacteraceae > Bradyrhizobium > Bradyrhizobium sp. CIR18. Next base: position 432,099 of record NZ_JACIHF010000002.1, read on the forward strand.
GCGCGAATAGACGCTCGCGCCTTCGACGCCGACGAAGACGAATACGGTAAGCAGCATCGTAGAGCGTACCTGGCTCAGCACCTGTCCGAGACTCGGCGGCTCCGTTCCCCAGAAATTCTGCACCAACAGGTCGCGATCGAGAACGAACGCGGCCACGACGATGAACAGGAGTATCGGAACGATCTTTGCGAAGGTTGCAATCGTGTTGAGCCTGGCCGCGCCCCTGATGCCCCGCAGGACAAGAAAGTGCACACTCCATAAAAGCATTGTCGCCGATGCAATGGCCGTCAGTGTCGTGCCGTCGCCAAAGATCGGAAAGAACTGCCCGAGTGTGGCCTTGATCAGAATGAGACAGGCGACGTCGGCAAGACAGCAGCCGATCCAGTAGCCGGCTGCCGAGGCGAATCCGATGTAGTCGCCGAATCCGGCCTTGGCGTAGGCATAAATGCCGGCATCCAGTTCCGGTTTGCGCTGCGACAGCGACTGGAAAACGAGCGCCAGCATAAGCATGCCCGCCCCTGCGATGATCCATGCGATGATCGCACCGAAGGCGCCGGTGGCGCGTCCGAATGCAGCCGGCAGGGCGAAGATACCGGATCCCACCATCGATCCGATCACAAGCGCAATCAACGCGTTGCGGGAAAGCTCTTGATCGGCCTCGTTCGACGAAGACGCCATGACGGAGAATGGTCTCCCAATCCGCAGCGCGGCGGTGGTCACATCTGCCGACCGCCCCTGCGGACGACCTTAGAAGTGTCTGCCGCATGCGCACATCAGGGATTCTCTGTAGGAGGTGAGGGCAGAAAAATCAGCCGCCGCCCGGGGCTCCGCAAGCCGTCTGCGGCGGGCTGGCCACAAGCACGACGCCGCCGCGGCAGAATTCACCGGCCTTGGCGAGCTCGGCGGCGAGGCGCCTGGCGTGCAGGATGGCTGCATCCTGATCTCGGCAGTCCTGTCCGATCCCGTCGGGAAAGAGGCCGTATTTGTCGGCGATGTGAAAGAAGAAGCGCATGGCATGGGTTAGATCGCGACCCGCCCGGCTTCCAAGTGACAAAGCTGTAAGGAGCGTAGGCCAAAGGGCTTAGACGTCGTTCCAAGCTCTCGCATCGGTAATGTGCGGCGTCGCTGCGATGCCCGCAGTTGCGACAGAGAGGGGTAATTTCCACGGGCGGCATTCGGGTGATTGTCCGATGCCGTTCCGGAAGCCCGAGGATTAGTGTCGCCTCCCTCGGCAAAGTCCTGAGGAGGCGGATGTGCCAAATTTCGATCAAGACCTGACTGCGGCAGAGACGACTGGCAGTGCGTTTGCGGTGGACGCCGGCCTGCATGAATACATGCTCCGCATCTACGCTCACATGGCCGCGGGCGTCGGCTTGACCGCCGTTGTGGCCTGGCTGACCTATCAGGTCACAGGCCCGGCACTGCTGCAGAGTCCATTGATGTGGGTCTTCATTCTGGCGCCGTTGGGGCTGGTGTTCTTCATCGGCTCGCGCATCAACACGCTGTCCGTGTCGACGGCACGGCTGCTGTTCTTCCTCTACGCAGCCTTGGTCGGCGTATCGCTCTCGACATTGTTCCACATCTACACGGACTCGTCGATTGCCCGGGTCTTCTTCATCGCCGCCGCGAGTTTCGGAGCGCTCAGTGCGTTCGGGTATACGACGCGACGCGATCTCTCGGGGTTGGGCACGTTCCTGTTCATGGGGTTGATCGGCGTCATCATCGCAAGCCTGATCAACATCTTTCTGTCCTCGAGCGCGCTCGACTGGCTGATCTCGATCGTTGGCGTCGGCGTATTTGCCGGGCTTACCGCCTACGACACGCAGCGGATCAAGGCGATGTACGACAGCGCGGATGACCATACCGCTGCGGGTCGCAAGTCGGTCATCGCGGCGCTGTCGCTCTATCTGAATTTCATCAACCTCTTCATGATGCTGCTGCGGCTTGCGGGCGGCCGGCGCTGAGACAGGAAGGAACGCCCCGGCTTCAGGCCGCGGGCCGCTCCACCGCACTCGTCAGCGCATCGCGGAGGAGCTTTTCCTTCGTCTCGTCGAGTGACGTCTTGAGCACAACGCCGCCGGCGCTCTTGATCTCGTTGATTACCTTGTCCGCCGTCATGTGCTTGATCAGGACGAACAGGGCCGCGTTGCCGGGCTGGAGGCTGGTCGACAGGCTCTTCATGAAGGCGTCGTCGATGCCGAAATCCGAGAGCGCGCCGCCGAGCGCGCCGGACGCGGCGCCCACTGCGACTCCGAGGATCGGGTTCAGGAACAGGACGCCGATGAGAAGGCCCCAGAAGCTTCCCGTCATTGCGCCCATGGCAGTGGTATTGACGAGTTGATTGAGCTTGATGCCGCCCGCGTCCGTCTTAACGGCAATCACGGCGTCGCTGATTGTGATCAGATATTCCTTCTGCAGCCTGAACAGCTGCTGGCGGACTTCTTCTGCCTTTGCTTCCGACGGATACACGATCGCGACAAGATCGGACATTGACACCTCCCGTTGATCCAAATGCGAACCGGAGCAGTCGATGCTACCGTGCAAGGAGACCCGCCGCGATTGGAGGAAACCCCGGACGTTGGCGGAGGAATGTCCCGATGGGGCAGGCGCAGTTGGCATTCATGCCGAATCCGGGTGGCGTACGACAACCAACAGCACGTCATTTACGCCGCCCGGTCGATATCGGACTAAGCGCTGCCGTCAGCGGCGGCGATTTTGCACGCAGGTGCCCTGCCGCCCGCTCACCGATGCGCGGCATTGGGAGCGGGTCTCATACATGCAGTTGAGCATTCCCTTGATCTTCGAGCACCATGCCAGATCCTGCGCCTGTACGGGCGTCGTCGACCCCATCGCGCTGAGCGCAATGAAGATGGCCGCGGACAGCAAAGCCAGCTTTCTCATGTCGATCCTCCTGTCGTCTTGTGAATCATTCGGAGCCTGAGCGGCCGGTTCCCTTGCCACCTGCTGCTTTGGCGAACGCGCCGCGGCGGGAGCAGGTGCAGCCTTAATGCACCGCTTGCTGCGTTTCCGGTATCGGGTGATTGCCTGACGTTGCCCTGGGAATCTTCTGACTGCTGCCGGAAGGTTCTCCGGACCACGATTGCATCTGTGATCGCTCAGTAGATTTACCGATGGAAGGGAGATGATCTATCGACAAGATCGGCAGCGGAGCAGTTGACCGATGATCATGTCATGCCGATGCGGCCGCTGAACATCGCGCTTGTCGCAGCGGTCACCACGCTGCTGGTTGCCGCCTGTGAACGAGACCCGGTGGAGGATACGCCCCCGGCGCCACGTCCGGTTCGCACGACCACGGTCGAGAAGCGCGAGCAGTTAACGCCGTTCACGTTTACGGGGCGTATCGAGGCGGAGGACGAGGTAAGCATCGCATTTCGAATCGGCGGGCGGCTGCTTTCGAACAACACCCGGCTTGGTGATCGCGTCCAGGCCGGCCAGCTTCTGGCGCAACTGGAATCGCAGAACGAAGCGAACGCGCTACGCCAGGCGCAGGCGGCACTTGCTGCTGCGCAAGGCCAGCTCACTCAGGCCCGCAATCATTTCGAGCGTCAGCAGACGCTGCTGGCGCAGGGTTGGACCACCCGCGCCAACTTCGAAGCCGCGACGCAGGCGCAGCAGACCGCCCAATCGCAGCTCGATATGGCCGAAGCCCAGTTGAGCGCCGCCCACGATCAGGTCGGCTTTACCGAGCTGCGCGCCGATGCACCGGGCAAGGTCACCGAAACCGGCCCCGCCGCCGGCGAGGTCGTTCAGGCCGGGCAAACGATTGCGAGGATCGCTCGCCAGGACGGTCGCGATGCGGTCTTCGATGTGCCCGCCCAACTGGTGAGAGCGGCGCCTGCCAATCTGCAGGTAACGGTCGCGCTCACGGTCGATCCGGCAGTGACGGCACAGGGGCGCATCCGGCAGGTCGCCGCCCAGGCCAACCCGGTCACGCGGACCTTCGAGGTCAAGGTGGGCCTTACCGATCCGCCGGCTGCGATGCGGCTCGGGGCGACCGTGGTCGGGCGCGCCGAGGCGAGCTCCGGCCCGATGATCGGCATTCCCGCAACCGCGCTGACGAGGATGAATCAACAGCCGGCCGTCTGGGTCTTCGATCCCTCGGCCAATACGGTCTCAGTGCGGAACGTCGACGTGCTGCGGTTCGACCAGGCGCAGGTGATCGTCGCGCAAGGGCTTGATAGCGGCGAGATCGTCGTGACCGCAGGCGTTCAGGCACTTCATCCAGGCCAGAAGGTGCGCGTGCTCGGGTCGGGGCGATGAGTGGATTCAACCTTTCGGAATGGGCACTGGGGCGACGCTCGCTGGTCGTCTACCTCATGCTGATAGCGGTGGCCGCCGGCGTCCTGTCATATTTCCGGCTGGGCCGGAACGAGGATCCCGCCTTCACGATCCGGACCATGGTCGTTCATGCCGTCTGGCCAGGGGCGACGGCCGACGAGACGATGAAGCAGCTGACGGAGCGCCTCGAGCGCCAATTGCAGGAGACCCCGCATCTGGATTTCCTGCGCAGCTTCACCCGGCCAGGCCTCACGACCATCTTCGTGAACCTCAAGGGAGGCACCAATGCGCGGGATGTCTCCGATACCTGGTACCACGTGCGGAAGACGATTGGCGACATTCGCCATACGCTGCCTGCCGGTGTCGTCGGGCCGTTCTTCGACGACGATTTCGGCGACACCTTTGGCATCGTCTATGGCTTTACCAGCGATGGCTTCGCGCAACGCGAGCTGCGTGACCGGGTCGAGGCGATCCGTTCGCAGCTCCTGGCTGTACCGGATGTCGCGAAGATCGAGCTGCTGGGCGCACAAGAGGAAGTGATCTTCGTCGAGTTCTCCAAGCAGGAGCTTGCAAATCTCGGTGTTGATCGCACGGCTCTGATCGCGGCGTTGCGGGCGCAGAATATCGTGATGCCGGCTGGAACGATTCAGACCGGCACCGAGCGGATATCGCTGCAGGTGTCGGGCAGCTTCCTATCCGAGCAGGACATCGCCGATATCAACTTCGCCGCCGGCGGTCGCATGCTGCGCCTGAGTGACCTTGCGATCGTGCGGCGGGGCTACGCCGATCCACCCCAGCCGCTGTTCCGGATCAATGGCCGTCCGGCGATCGGGCTTGCCATCGCCATGCGCGACGGCGGAGACATCCTCGCGCTCGGCAGGAACGTCAAGGCGGCGATGGCGCGGATCACCGCTGATCTGCCGATCGGGATCGAGCCCAGCCTGGTGGCCGACCAGGCCGTCGTCGTGGGCAAGGCGGTCGGCGAGTTCATGACCTCGTTGTTGCAGGCGATCGCCATCATTCTGGCCGTGAGCTTCATCAGCCTTGGGGTTCGTCCGGGCCTGATCATCGCGCTGGCGATCCCGCTCACGCTCGCGGTCGTGTTTCCGGTCATGGCGGTGCTTCAGATCGACATGCAGCGGATATCGCTCGGGGCCCTGATCATTGCGCTTGCCCTGCTGGTCGATGACGCCATGACGACGACGGATGCCACGCTCATTCGCCTGGCGTTGGGCGACAGCAAGGTCGAGGCCGCCAGCTACGCCTTTCGGACCCACGCGCTGGCCATGCTTGCGGGGACGCTCGTGACGATCGCGGGCTTCATTCCGGTCGGCTTTGCCGCCAGCGCCGCGAGCGAATACACGTTCTCGCTGTTCGCTGTGGTCGGGATCGCGCTACTGGCGTCCTGGTTCGTCGCGGTGATCTTCGCGCCACTGCTCGGCGTTGCCATCCTTGTCCCGCCCAAGCAGAAGGGCGCTACGGCTCCCGGACGGGTATTCCGGCTGTATCGACGCTTGCTGATATCGGCGATCCGCGCCAAATGGCTGACCCTCGGTGGGACCGCCGCGCTGTTCGTCGCCTCCGTGCTCGCGCTGCCGCTCATTCCGCAACAATTCTTTCCGTCCTCCGATCGGCCGGAACTGCTGGTCGATCTCAGCCTGCCGCAGAACTCGTCGATTTTTGCCAGCGAAACCGCGGCAAAACGTCTGGACAAGATGCTGACGGGCGATCCCGATGTCGCGCATTGGAGCACCTATGTCGGGCGCGGTGCGATCCGGTTCTATCTGCCGCTCAGCGTCGAATTGCCGAACGACTTCTTCACGCAGGCCGTCGTCGTCGCCAGAGATATTGGGGCGCGTGAGCGGCTGCATGGCAAGCTGGAGCGATTCCTCGCCGACGAGTTTCCGAACGCGATCTCGTCGGTATCTCCGCTCGGCCTTGGCCCGCCGGTCGGATGGCCGCTGCAGTATCGCGTCAGCGGCCCCGACGTCGAGCGGGTGCGTGACATCGCGCTCGAGGTCGCACGGATCGTCGGGGCCGATCCGGCCGCCAAGAGCGTGAATTTCGACTGGATGGAGCCCGATCGCCAGGTGCGGATTCGCGTCAACCAGGACGAGGCCCGCCTTCTCGGCCTCAGTTCGCAGACGATTTCCACCGTTCTGAACACCGTAATATCCGGCACGCCGGTCACGCAGGTGCGGGACGATATCTACCTGGTCGATGTGGTGGTCCGCGCAACCGATGAACAGCGCGTCTCGCTGGCGAGCTTACGCACGTTGCAGATGCCGATCGCGGGTGGCCGGACCGTTCCATTGAGCCAGTTTGCATCGTTCGAGTATGATCAGGAGTTTCCGCTGATCTGGCGACGAGATCGCGTGCCCACGCTCACGGTTCGGGCGGCCATTGCCGACCGTGCGCTGCCGGAGACGGTCGTCAACAGGCAGGCCGCGGCCATGGCAAAGCTGAAGGCGGCGCTGCCGGCTTCATACCGCGTCGTGGTCGGTGGCACGGTGGAGGAAAGCCGGAATTCTCAGGCGTCCGTCATGGCGGTGGTGCCCGTGATGCTGTTCGTCATGTTCACGGTCCTGATGGCCCAGTTGCAGAGCTTTCCGCGATTGTTGATGGTCGTCAGCGTTGCACCGCTCGGTCTGATCGGCGTCGTCGCAGCGCTGCTGTTGTCGGGGCGGCCGTTGGGCTTCGTCGCCATTCTCGGTGTGCTTGCGCTGCTCGGCATGATCAGCAAGAACGCGGTCATCCTGATCGGCCAGATCGAGGCGGAGCGTTCACTGGGGAAGGGACCCTGGCAGGCCGCGGTGGATGCCAGCAGTTCCCGCTTTCGTCCAATCATGCTGACGGCCGTGTCCACCGTTCTCGGCATGATCCCGATTGCTCCGACGGTGTTCTGGGGGCCGATGGCCTTTGCGATCATGGGCGGCCTGCTGGTTGCGACAGGTCTGACCCTGGTCTTCCTGCCGACACTGTATGTGGCCTGGTTCGGCGGAAAGGAGCCGGCCGAAGCTTCCGGTACTTCGTTCGCGGCCTGAGGGCGTGTGTGGGCGGTGAGGGTAATCCCGGACCTCGACTAGGTAATCACCTGATTGGCCATGCGCGCTCCACGGCGCATCGTCCGGCTCGCAGCGAGCGACGCGGCCGCTGCGCCGACCATCGTTCGCGGTCCGAGGCCTTCACATGAGCGCGACGCCGTCGATTCAGAAGCTTTCGCTGTTTGCTCTGACGGCCATGGTGGTCGGCTCCATGGTCGGTTCCGGCATCTTCTCACTGCCGCGCACTTTCGGCATCGCAACCGGTCCATTCGGCGCCATCTTCGCCTGGTGCATCGCCGGCGGTGGGATGTACACGCTGGCGCGCGTGTTTCAGTCGTTGGCGGAGCGCAAGCCTGAACTCGACGCCGGTGTCTACGCCTATGCGAAAGCAGGTTTCGGCGATTATCCCGGCTTCCTCTCGGCGCTTGGCTACTGGATGGGAAGTTGCATTGGCAACGTGTCGTATTGGGTCCTGATCAAGTCGACCTTGGGCGCGTTCTTTCCCGTGTTCGGTGACGGCAATACCGTCACCGCCATCATCGTCGCCTCGATCGGGATCTGGCTCTTCCATTTCATGATCCTGCGTGGCGTGCAACAGGCCGCCGCGATCAACACCATCGTGACCATCGCCAAGATCGTGCCGATCCTGGTCTTTATCGTCATCCTGATCTTCGCCTTCAAGGCCGACCAGTTCAGCGACAATTTCTGGGGCGGCGAGGACATGCCGGACAAGGGTCTCTTCGAGCAGATCCGCGCGACCATGCTGGTCACGGTGTTCGTGTTCCTCGGGATCGAGGGGGCCAGCGTCTATTCCCGCTATGCCAAGGAACGATCCCATGTCGGCGCGGCGACGATCATCGGCTTTGTGATGGTGACCAGCCTGATGGTGCTCGTCACCATGCTGCCCTACGCCGTGCTGCCGCGCGCCGACATCGCCGAGATGCGACAGCCGTCCATGGCGGCGGTGCTGGAGGCCGTGGTCGGGCATTGGGGCGCGGTCTTCGTCAGCATCGGACTTCTGGTTTCGGTGCTCGGGGCTTATCTCGCCTGGAGCTTGATCTGCACCGAAGTTCTTTCGGCCGCGGGCCGCACCAGGGATATGCCGGCCCTGTTCGGCACCGAGAACGAGAACAAGGTCCCGGCTGCGGCGCTGTGGCTGACCAACATCGTCGTCCAGCTCTTCGTCATCAGCACCTACTGGTCGCGGGACGCCTTCTCGCTGATGCTCAATCTGACGAGCGTCATGAATTTGATCCCGTTTTTCCTCGTCGCCGCCTACGGGCTCTTGCTGGTCAAGCGAGGCGAGACCTATGAGAAGCGCCCGGACGCGCGTCGAAGCGGGCTGATCTTTACCGGCATTGCGCTGATCTACACGCTCTTCCTGATCTATGCGGCCGGAATGAAATATCTGCTGCTGTCGGCCATCCTCTACGCGCCCGGCACGGCACTGTATTTGTGGGCGCGCCTCGAGCAGAAGGCGAGAGTCTTCACCTTCGTCGAGTGGATCATCTTCATTGTCGTTGCGATCGGCGCGGTCGTCGGCGTTCATGGCCTGGCCACGGGCTACATCACGATCTGAGCGGAGCAGTTCCGGAGATAGGCCTCATGACAAAGCAGACATCGGATGCAGGGATTCCCTTCGGTGTTCATTCGGAAGTCGGCCAGCTGCGCAAGGTGCTGGTCTGTTCGCCGGGGCGGGCCCATCAACGTCTGACGCCGACGAACTGCGACACCTTGCTCTTTGACGACGTCCTATGGGTCGACAACGCCAAGCGCGATCATTTCGATTTCGTGCAGAAGATGCGCGACCGCGGAATCGAAGTCGTCGAGATGCACAATCTCCTCGCCGACACGGTCGCGATTCCGGAGGCGAGGACGTGGATCCTCGACAACCAGGTGATCCCCAATCAGGTTGGCCTCGGCCTGATCGACGAGCTGCGCGCCTATCTGGAAAGCCTCAAGCCGCGCGAGTTGGCGGAGACGCTGATCGGCGGATTGTCGACCCAGGACTTTCCAGAAGCCCGCGGCGGCGAGACGCTCAGGCTCATCCGGGAAGCGGCCGGCATGACCGAGTATCTTCTGCCGCCCCTTCCCAACACCCTGTACACGCGCGATACGACCTGCTGGATCTACGGGGGCGTTACGCTGAATTCGCTGTTCTGGCCGGCGCGCCACGAAGAGCCTATCCTCGCCGCTGCGATCTATAAGTTCCATCCGGATTTCGCCGGCAAGGTCAATGTCTGGTGGGGCGATCCGACACAGGATCACGGCCTTGCGACGCTTGAGGGCGGCGACGTGATGCCGATCGGAAAAGGCAACGTGCTGATCGGATTGAGCGAGCGTACTTCGCGGCAGGCCATCAGCCAGCTCGCTGCCGCCCTGTTCAAGAAGAAGGCGGCCGAGCGCGTGATCGTGGCTGCCATGCCCAAGCTTCGAGCGGCGATGCATCTGGATACGGTCTTCACATTCGCCGATCGCGATTGCGTGCTGCTTTATCCGGACATCGTCAACAATATCGCGGCATTTTCCTACCGTCCGGCCGACAACTCCGCAGGCATCGAGCTGCGCAAGGACGAAAAGCCCTTCGTCGAGGTCGTCGCAGAGGCGCTTGGGCTGAAGAAGCTGCGCGTGGTGGAGACGGGCGGAAATGCCTATATGCGCGAGCGCACCCAGTGGGATAGCGGTGCCAATCTCGTCTGCGCATCCCCTGGCGTCGTGTTCGCCTATGACCGCAACACCTACACCAACACGCTGCTGCGCAAGGAAGGCATCGAGGTCGTCACCATCGTGGGTGCGGAACTCGGACGTGGTCGCGGCGGCGGTCATTGCATGACCTGTCCGATCACCAGGGACGCGGTCGACTATTAGGCCCGCATCAGTCAATGCGGCCTGTTACGAAACGATGATCGATCTGATCAACCCATGATTTAGTCCGAGAACATTAACACGCCACAATCGTGTCACAGCCTGACGCGAATCCCGATGCACGCGACAGCCATCGAGGGACGCCATGCGAAGATCCAGAATTCTTCTGCCGATCTTTGGTCTGCTCGGCGCGAGCACGGCAGGTGCAGCCGACCTTGATGTCACCGAGTTCAAGACGATCGCGACCCCTGTGCCGTACACCTCAGTACCATCCTGGAGCGTCGTCGGTTCCATCGCGCCCACCTTCACCGACAACGCCCTGTTTACCCGCGACAACCGCAAGTCGGACGTTTACTACGTGCCCGACGTGAGCGTCCGGCTGGACGGGAACCTCAGCAATGACCTGTCGTACCGCCTCTATGCACGCGCGCAATATGAAGCGTTTTCGCGGGAGAAGGACGGCAACTTTGCCGTCGCGCGGATGGGCGGGCGCCTGACCCAAAATTGGGACGGCTGGCGCTTCTCCGCCATTTACGAGCATCGCTACGATTTTGACGGAATCTACCGCGACCTCGCCTTCACCTCGAACGATGTGATGGGCTCGCTTGCGCGCGACTTCCGCTTCAACAACGCGACGTTTTCGCCATTGCTGCTCCTGACCTATCGATTTTCCGACCTGGCGGAGGCGCGCCGCTGGCGCTTTGACGCCGTGCTCGGTATCGAGGTCAAGCTCGATTCCAAATGGTCGATTGTGAGCACGCCGTTGTTCGAAGCTTACTGGTTCACCGATGGACTCAATAGCGGGCGGCGCGATCAGCTCTATTCGGCGGACGTCGGTCTGAAGTATAATTTTGCGAGCAATGTGTCGCTCACCACGACCGTGCTGTACGAGGCGCGAACGTCGAACGTGCCGCTACGGCGATATAGGGACGTTCGCATCGGCCCTCGTCTGGACTTCGCATTCTGAGAGGTATCCGATCGATGCACGCAAGAAGCTTGTCGCTGTTGATCGGCATTGTTGTGGGCATCGCGGCGGCATCCGTTGCCGCTGCCGATCCGCGTGACGCCGTCGATCGAAGCCAGCGTCTTGATACCGATGCGCTTCGGGACGATGCTGCGACAAACCGTCTGACGCCGCCATCGCATCCCCTGCAGATTGCACCGCCTCCGACGACTCCGAAAGCAAGGACGGAACGCAGGAGGAAGTCCGGCGCAAATGGTGGCAGCAGCCGCTAGCGTCATCGGTACAAAGGTAGGCATGGGCGCCGCGGGAGTTTGTTGTCCCGGAACTCCCCTGCTCGGAACTCCGCATTTTTAATCTCTGTTGCGCCAAATTCGAACCCTCAGAACCGCTTTGTCGCTCAGCGCAGACGGCGCGTCGCGGATTCAAGATTTTAATCCCATGGAAATGCTACCTCTTGTTGTGTGTCGGTTCCAGGGTGTATAGTCGGATCGGCTCCAAGGCGCGTCCGCGAGCCGGCGAGGGGAGATGTCCCCGAACAGGCGAGCGGACACAGGCGATGCTGTTGTCAGCGTCGCGATGTCGCCGGAGAAGAGTGAGTGCGTATCGTGAAGGTACATGTCTCCCCCGCCAGCGAGTCGCATCGAACCGGCCTCGGGAACTGGCTGCGGACAGGTTCGGAACAATCAATCGAAGCGCTCTATTGGACGTTTTCGGCTGATCTCCTCTTCGTCGTGCGTCCGTCTCCTGAAGGGCGCTTCGTCTATGAGGCGATCAATCCGGAGTTCGGGTCCCGGCTCGGTCTCTCGCCGGAAGACGTCTACGACATGGATGTGTTCGATTGCATGAACGCGGACGACGCTAGAATCGTCTGCCAGGCGCTGGGGGCGTGCGTTGCGGAAGGAGCGGAAATCAGGATCCGGCAGCGTCTCGCGTTCGGCGGCTCGCCCCGGAACGTCGAAACGGTAGTAACTCCGGTCGTTCAATCTTCGTGTGGTGGTGCGGTTCGCTTGATCGGCAGCCACCGCGCCCTGCGCAGCCGCGCGTTCGAGAGCGGGGTCGGACACGGCAACGGGCTCGACGTGAATCTCGGCCTGGTATCGATCCAAGAAGGTATCCAGCAGCGGATAGCGTCCGATCTCCACGATTCGACCTGCCAGCACCTGATTGCCGCGAGTCTCGGTCTCATGCGGATCCGAAGCAGCATCGGCGAACCGGACTTGGCCGAGCGGCTCTGCGACGAAATCGATGCATCGATCGATGAAGCCCTCCGGGAAATCCGCGCCTTTGCCTATCTGCTGCATCCCCGGAACCTCGCCGGTGAGGGCCTGAAGGCTGCGATCGAGCGGTACGCGGAGGGATTTGCGGCGCGCACGTCGTTGCGCGCGAGTGTCAACATCGTGCCGGATGTGGATCGGCTGCCTTACGAGACGAAACGAACGTTGCTGCGGGTCGTCCAGGAAGCGCTGACGAACGTCTTCCGTCATGCGAACGCGACCGAGGTGGCCATCGTCATCGATACCGCGGACGGCCGGTTTCACCTGACGCTCAGCGACAATGGAATTGGGCTCCCGCCGGGTTTCGGCAGGAGCGCGGTGTCTGTTGGTGTCGGAATTCCGGCGATGCAAGCGCGGCTGCACGAGATCGGAGGTACGCTCGACATCCAATCCAGTCGCGCGCCGCGGCATGCCGGCACGGTGCTGTGTGCAGTATTTCCCTATGCTCCATCGGCGAACAGGGCCAATCGCCGCGGGGCCACGACAAATGCAAGGGCCCGCGCAGGCGCACAATCAGCGAAAAAACACTAACCGCGGGGCGACGGGCCGGGTCACGGCCCATCGCCGATGCGGATTCGGAGTGCTCTGCCATGAAGCGAATTCTCATCGCGGACGATCATGAGGCGGTACGGTCGGGCTTGCGGGCGGTGCTCGAGCAACGGGTGGATTGGGAGGTGGTCGCCGAGGTGAATGACGGCGGCATGGCGGTAGCAGCCGCGATCGAAAGCCGGCCCCACGTCGCCATCGTCGACTTCTCGATGCCGCGCATGACCGGCGTCGAGGTGGCGCGGCGGATCAGAGAGTATCCGCTGCAGACCGAGGTGCTGATCTTCACGGTGCACAATTCGGGCTTGCTTGCCCAGCAAGCATTCGAGGCGGGGGCGCGTGCATTCCTGGTGAAGTCCGACGCCAACAAGCTGCTTGTCGCAGCTGTCGAAGCCTTGTTGCTGCACCGGCCATTCTGGCCCCGGAAGACCGAACTCGACCATGCGCCGCGGACCAACGGCGAGCGGCATCACGAACTCACGGCCCGCGAGCAACTGGTCGTCAAGCTGGTCGCGGAGGGATACAGCAACAAGGGCATCAGTGCGATCCTCGATCTCAGCGTCAAGACCACCGAGGCCCATCGGGCAGCCGCGATGCGCAAGCTGGAGGTGAACTCGACGGCGGGGCTGGTCCGGTACGCCGTTCGGACCGGGCTGGTCGAGGCTTGAAACGGCGATATTGGCGAGCAATACGGGCGTCGGTACCTTCGCCCGGAGATATCAGGGTTTTGTGGGATAACGATTCCATCCACGCTCCCTATGATCGTTCGACTGTGCTGCCGGTTTGCTGCCGGTATCGGCCCGGAAGCGCAAAGGTCGGCCAACGGGAACGACACGGTGAAACGCATCTTGATTGCGGATGATCATGAAGTTGTGCGTTCCGGGCTGCGTGCAATCATCGAAGCGCATTCCAGCTGGATCGTGAGCGGCGTGGCGACCGATGGCGAGCAGGCGGTCGCGCTGGCGCTCGAGACCAGGCCGGACATCGTGATCGTCGATTATTCCATGCCGGTCATGAACGGGTTGGAGGTCAGTCGCCGCCTCAAGGCACTCCACCTTGGCGCGCAGGTCCTGATCCTGACGATGCACGAGAGCGAAGAGCTTCTGACCGAAGCCATTCTGGCCGGGGTACGCGGGTTTCTGTTCAAGTCAGACGCACGCAAGCACCTCATTTCCGCCATCGAGGCCCTGCTGGACGGCAGGCCTTACTTCACCAGCATCCTGTTGGAGAGGCTGCTGCACGACTACCAGGGCAACAAGGAGAATCGGACCGACATGCTGCTGACTTCGCGCGAGCAGAGCGTGGTCCAACTGATCGCGGAGGGGCATACCAACAGGTCGATCAGCTCCATCCTGAAATTGAGTGTGAAGACCGTCGAGACCCATCGCGCCTCGGCCATGCGCAAGCTCAGGATGTCGTCCACCGCTGAGCTCGTCCGCTATGCGATCCGCAAGAAGTTGGTCTTGCCCTGAACAGATGCTGATGTCGGCAGTCGCGAAAGGCGCCGGAGTTTGCGCCTCGACAAAGTGGTCGTGACTGCAACCGCTTACCTTTTCGTGCGCCGACACGGGTTTCGTGTTGCACGCGATGGGAAGCAAGCCGTGATTGGAACCAGCCCCTGTAGATGGGCCATCAGTTACTTCGCGGTCGCAATCGTATGGCTGCTGCTTGCGGAAGTGCTTGTTGTCGCCGGGTTCGGTTTTCCGAACCACGACATCGGCGGCCCGGACACGCTCGTCATCGTGCACATGGTCAGCATCGGCTGGTTGAGCACGGTCCTGTGTGGCGCGCTGTTCCAGTTCGTGCCGGTGCTGGTCGCAAGGCCGCTCTATGCGGAGCGCTGGACACTGCCGGCTCTGGCGCTGCTGACGCTTGGGCTGACCATCCTGCTCGCGGGCTTCCTGACGCTTGGCGGGCACTTCACCGGGCCGCCCTGGCTGCTTCCGGTCGGCGCGAGCCTGCTGATTGCCGGTTTCGCGTTGGTCGTTGCCAATCTCGGCATGACGCTCTGGTCGGCCCGTCCGCTGCCGGGGCCGGCGCGGTTCGTCGCAGCCGGGCTTGCCTGCATCTGTGTCACGGCGGCATTCGGCGGCATGTTCTCTCTGGTGCTGTCCGGAACCGCCGTCGGCACGCAATGGCCGGACCTGCTGGTGTCCGGCGTTCCGATCCACGCGATTGCCGGGCTTGGCGGATGGCTGACATTCACGGCCATGGGCGTCAGCTATCGCCTGCTGGCGATGTTCATGCTCACGCCCGACGGCGATGCGCGGCTGGGCCGGCTGGCCTGGCTTGCCGGCGTTGCCGCGCTGGCCGTCGGAGCTGTCGGCGGCGTGCTCGCACTCTGGCGCGCGACCGGGGTGAATTTGGCACTTCTGCTGGCAGGAGTTGCGGCGCTGCTGTCGCTAATCGCCTACGGCCGCGACATGCTCGGCCTGTACAGAGCCCGCAAGCGCCGCGCGCTCGAGCTCAATACGCGCATGAGCCTCGTTGCGCCGGCGAGCCTGGTTGCGGTCGCAATCCTCGGCGCCGCGTTCGTCGCGACCGGCTCTCTCCCGTCGCATGTCGGAGCGCTCGCCTTTCTCGGCGCGTTCGGCTGGCTCACTGGCCTCGTGCTCGCCAATCTCTACAAGATCGTCCCGTTCCTGACCTGGCTCGAGACCTACGGTCCGGTGATGGGCAGAGTGCCGACGCCCCGCGTGCAGGATCTCGTTGACGAGCGCCGCGCGTTGAAATGGTTCGTGCTGTTCTTTGCCGGAAGCTGGGCGGCAACCCTGATGCTCCTGGTCGACGCGGCACTCGGCTTCCGCATCGCCGTCGCCGCCGTGACGCTCGCGACGCTCGGCCTGGGCGAGGAGTTCATCAGGGCAAGGCGGCTTGCGGACGTGGCGGAGCCGCTGCGTCTGCCGACCGGAGCAGTCGTGCCCCAACTGTTGGTCTCGCGAAATTGAAAGGAGACTGCAATGACCGAGTTCATCGACGTCGATGTCCGGCCGATCCTGCGTGCAGGCGGCGAGCCGTTCTCGATCATCATGGCCGCGCTCGCGCGGCTCGCGCCCGGGGAGGGGCTGCGGCTCTATGCCCCCTTCAAGCCGGTGCCCCTGTTCGACGTCATGGCGAGCAAGGGCTTTGCGCATCGGGAGGCCGAGCTCGAAGGCGGCGAATGGGAGATCCGGTTTCTGCCGGACGACGGCTCGCCCGATGCGGCTGAACCGGCGCCCGCGGCGGCGAGTGGTGGCGATTGGCCGGAGCCCGCGGTTCATCTCGACAACCGCGACCTCGATCCGCCGGAGCCGATGGTCCTGATTCTGGCTGCAGTGGAGCGGCTCGCCCCCGGGCAGACGCTCTGCGCCTTGCTCAGTCGTGAGCCGGTCTTCCTGTTTCGGGAGCTGACCAAGCGCGGCCATCAGTGGCGCGGCGGCTTCACGCCGCAGAAGGATTCCTATCAACTGACCGTGAGGGTGCGCGCATGAATTTCAACGATGATGATCTCGTGGAGCAGATCAGGCAGGCGCTGAAGGTTGTGATCGACCCCGAGCTCGGCCACAACATCGTCGATCTCGGCTTCATCTATGATGTGTCGGTCGAGGACGGTGCCGCGCACATCACCATGACGGCGACGACACCGGGTTGTCCCGCCGCATCATTTCTCAAGGAGGGCGTCGCCAACAGCGCGTGCCTGGTTCCTGGCGTGCGATCGGTCGACGTCACCATGACGTTCGAGCCACCTTGGCAACCCTGGATGATCGCGCCGGGCGTCAAGGCGTCGCTCGGATTTGCCGAGGTGAACTGATCCGCCGAGGCGGCCGGCTAGACGCCTTCGGCGCCCGGGCCGGACCAGATCCTTGCCGGTATTCGAAGCTTTGCAAGGTCGAGCAGGTTGATCGCCCGGGCGGCGATCTGGTCGATCACCCCATCCAGCGACTGTGGTTTCAGATAGAAGGCCGGCATCGGCGGGGCGATGATCGCGCCGATCTCGGTCGCCTGCAGCATCGCTCTGAGATGACCGAGATGCAGCGGGCTCTCGCGGACCAGCAAGATCAGGCGGCGCCGCTCCTTGAGCTGCACGTCGGCCGCGCGCGTCAGGAGGTTGTCGAGCTGCCCCCAGGCGATGGCCGAGAGCGTGCGGATCGAGCACGGCGCCACGATCATGCCCGCGACCGGATACGAGCCGCTGGCGATCGCGGCGCCGATATCGGAATGAAGATGATGGCGGAAGGCGAGGGCGCGCAGCCGCGCCAACGCATCGCTCCCGACTTCTTCGTTCAGCGTACGCTCTGCCGCGGGCGAAACCACGAGGTGCACCGCGTAATGTGGATCATCGGCCAGAAGCTCGACGATGCGCATGCCGATCGCGGCGCCCGAGGCGCCGCTGATGCCGACGATGATGCCTTGCCGCCCGCTCATGTCAGGACAGCGCGCGCATGGGCGTGCCCGACAGGCCGAGGCTCGACCACATCGCATCGACACGCGCGACCACGGCGGGATCCATGGCCAGCGGAACGCCCCATTCGCGATCCGTCTCCGGCGGAATCTTCGTGGTGGCGTCGATGCCGAGCTTGCCGCCGAGACCGGATTTCGGCGAGGCGAAGTCGAGATAGTCGATCGGCGTATCGGTAAGCGTCACGAGATCGCGCGAGGAATCGCTGCGCGTCGAGACGGCCCACATCACCGCGCGCCAGTCGCGGATGTCGATGTCGTCGTCGACCACGATGAGGAGCTTCGTGTAGCTGAACTGCGGCAACATCGACCACAGGCCCAGCATCAGTCGCCGCGCCTGGCCGGGATAGCGTTTCTTGATCGCCGCGATCGCGACGCGGTAGGAGCAGGCCTCCGGCGGCAGCCAGCAGTCGGACACCTCGGGGAACTGCTGCCGGATCAGCGGCACGAACAGCTGGTTGAGCGCCTCGCCGATCCGCGACGGCTCGTCAGGCGGCCGGCCCGTGAAGGTCGATAGGTACACAGGCTGACGCCGGCTGGTGATCGCCGTCACGCGCATCACCGGGAATTTCTCGACGGAATTATAGTACCCGGTGTGATCGCCATACGGCCCCTCGGGCGCGGTTTCGGTCGCGGAGACGAAGCCCTCGATGACGATTTCGGCCTCGGCCGGGATCGCGAGCGGGACGGTGAGGCATGGTGCGAGGTCAGGCCGCTCGCCGCGCAGGATGCCGGAAAAGCGCAGCTCGGACAGCGTTTCGGGCAGCGGCAGCACGGCGGCAAGGATCGTGGCGGGATCGGCGCCGATGACGATCGCGACCGGCATGTCGCGCCCGAGCGCCTTCCATTGCTGGTGATGCCTTGCGCCGCCGCGATGCGCCAGCCAGCGGATGATGGCGCGGTCGCGGCCGAGCACCTGCATGCGGTAGACGCCGACATTCTCCTCCTGGTCCGCCGTCGCGGATTCCGGCGGCAAGGTGATCACGAGTGGCCAGGTGATCAGCGGCGCCGGCTCGCCGGGCCAGCAGATCTGGACCGGCAATCTTGCAAGATCGACGTCGGGTCCCATCGCGACGCAGTCCTGGACCGGGGCCGCCGCGCGCGTGCGCGGGCGCGTCGCCAGCGCGGCGCGCGCGAGCGGGAGCTTCTCGAGGACATCCCTGATGCCGTGCGGTGGTCGCGGTGCGCGGAGCTCGGCCATCAACTCGCCGAGCTTTCCAAGACGGTCGGGCGCGATGCCCATGCCCCATGCGATCCGCTCGACCGTTCCAAACAGATTGGTGAGGAGCGGCATCTCCGACACGCTGCCGTCGGCCTTGACGGGCTGCTCGAACAATAATGCCGGTCCGTGCGCGCCGAGCACACGCCGGTGAATTTCCGTGATCTCGTGGACGACGGAGACCTTCTCGCGAATGCGTCGCAACTGTCCCCGGCCTTCGATGAAGCGCAGGAAGTCGGACAAGTCGCGAAAGCGCGGCACATCACGTTGCAACTGGACAAGCTCCTAAAAAATGAGAGCTAGCCGGGTTGTTTTCGGTCTTCATTGTTCCCGCTCAAATACAGCGGCGTGCAATCCGTCCAGATGTGTGGCCATGAATGATCCGTCCGCCGCATCGCCCGGCCCGTTGCCGACGATTCCGCCGCTTGTCGCATTGGCCATGCGTCCGCTGCCTCTGCTGCCGCTGCAGCTCGCTCTCGGCGGTGTCCTGCAGCGGATCCATCGGCGCAACCCCGCAATATTCGACAGGCTCGGGGATCACGCGCGCGCGCGGTTCGGTATCAAGCCGATCGATCTGCCGTTCGCCTTCGTGGTCGAGGCCAGGCCGCCGCGCCTGTCGGTGGTGCGTGACTTGCCGCGCGGTCTGGATGCGCGGATCTCGGCTTCGCTCGCCAATCTTCTGGCGCTGCTCGAAGGCAGGGTCGATGGCGATGCCCTGATGTTCTCGCGTGAGCTCGTGGTCGAGGGCGATGTCGAGGCGGTGCTGGCGCTGCGCAATGCGATCGACGACGCCCAGCTCGATCTGGCCGAAGAGCTGTCCTCGCTGTTCGGTCCGCTGGGCGCGCCGGCGAGGCGGGCCTTCGAGGCTACCCGTGGCCGCGTGATCGCCTCATCCGGCCATGGCGGGCAATCGAGATGATGGAGCTGATCTGTCCCGCCGGCACGCCGGCGGCGTTGAAGAGCGCCATCGATGCCGGCGCCGATGCGATCTATTGCGGCTTCAACGACGAGACCAACGCGCGCAATTTTCCGGGGCTGAATTTCAGCCGCGACGAGCTGCGCAAGGGGATCGCGCTGGCGCATGGCCGCGGCGCGAAGATCCTGGTGGCCATTAACACCTTCCCGCGCGCCTCCGCGGTCGGCATCTGGCATCGCGCGGTGGACGATGCGGCGAGCGCGGGGGCCGATGCGCTGATCCTCGCCGATATCGGATTGATGGACTACGCCGCGCGGCGCCATCCGAACCAGCGCTTGCACGTCTCGGTTCAGGCCGCGGCCGCAAATCCCGATGCTATCGCATTCTACGCCGAGAATTTCGGGGCGCGGCGCGTCGTGCTGCCCCGCGTCCTGAGCGTGCCGGAGATTGCCGAGATCACCCGGGAATCGGCCTGCGAGACCGAAGTCTTCGTGTTCGGCGGCCTCTGCGTGATGGCCGAGGGGCGCTGTTCGCTGTCGTCCTATGCGACCGGCAAGTCACCGAACATGCAGGGCGTCTGCTCGCCGCCGAGCCATGTGACCTACGAACAGACTGCGGATGGGACGAAGTCCAGTCTGGGCGGCTTCACCATCAACCGGTTCGGGTCGAGCGAGCCTGCGGGCTATCCGACGCTGTGCAAGGGGCGCTTCTCGACCGCGCAGGGCGCCGGCTATATTTTCGAGGACCCCGTCAGCCTGGATGCCACGACGCTGCTCAAAGGCTTGCGCGATGCCGGCGTGACCGCGCTCAAGATCGAGGGCCGCCAGCGCGGCCGTGCCTATGTCGAGAGCGTGGTGCGCCATTTCCGCCATGCGCTCGCGGCGCTCGCGAGCGGCAGTGAGGCAGACATCGCAAGCCTGAAGCCGTTCACCGAAGGGCAGGCCTCCACGGTCGGCGCCTATCGCAAGACCTGGCGCTAATCTTTTCGAATAGGTGAGGTCCGGAAGATGCAACTCAGCCTCGGTCCCGTTCTGTACAATTGGGCGCCGGAACGCTGGCGCGACTTCTATTTCCGGATCGCCGACGAAGCGCCGGTCGACGTCGTATCCATCGGCGAGGTCGTCTGCTCGAAGCGCTCGCCGTTCTTCGCAGACTTCATTCCGGGCGTGGTCGAACGGCTGCAGAGCGCGGGCAAGCAGGTGTTGCTGGGTTCGCTGATCCTGGTTTCGCTGCGGCGTGAGCGCCGTCAGACCGAGGAGCTTGCGGCGGCCGAAGGCGGGCTGGTCGAGGTCAATGACCTGACCTGTCTCAGGGCGCTCGCAGGCCGGCCGCACGCGATCGGGCCGTTCGTCAACATCTACAACGAGGCGAGCGCGGCCTTTCACGCCGCGCGCGGGGCGAGGCGCATCTGCCTGCCGCCGGAGCTGCCGCTGGCCTCGGTGGCGACCATCGCAAGGGCTGTTCCCGATGCCACGATCGAAGTGTTCGCGTTCGGCAGGGTGCCGCTGGCCATCTCGGCCCGTTGCTATCATGCGCGCCTGCACAAGCTCGCCAAGGACAATTGCCGCTTCGTCTGTGAGAAGGACCCGGATGGTCTCCTTCTGAACACGCTGGAGCAGCAGGACTTCCTGACCATCAACGGGGTGCAGACCCTGTCGCACACCTGCGCCAATCTGCTGGGCGAGGCCGGCATCTTGCGTGAGAGCAACGTCGGCTCACTTCGCCTGTCGCCGCAGGATTGCGACATGGTCGTCGTCGCCAGGACCTTTCGCGACGTGCTGAACGGCCGTGACGATGTCGAGGGCGGCAACCGCCGGCTTGCGGCGGCCTATCCTGGTGTGCCGTTCTCGAATGGGTTTCTGTGGGCAGAGCCAGGGCACGTCTATCGTCAGGCCCGATCAGGCGACGCGCAAGGCTCGGCGCAAATCGGGCCTCTCTGAACGGGTTCGGCGTTGGCGGGCGCTCAGAAATTCGTGGCCATTGCGGCCAGACGTCGATGGGCCCTTTCCCGCGCAGCCTCAATCGGCTGCTGCGGTCCCGTGGTTGGCCCGATCGGCACGAAACGGACATTGTCGATACCGATGAAGCGCAGGATGTCTCGCAGGTAAGGCGTTGCCATGTCGATGCGGCCGCGGTTCATGCCGGTGGCAAAGTCGCTGCCGCTGGCGAGAATCACCAGCGTCGGCCGGTCCTTGAGCAGTGGCAGATAGCCCTGTGACGGGTCGAACCGGAACGTCAGCCCGGGCTGAACGATGATGTCGAACCACTGCTTGAGCTTGTAGGGAATGCTGAAGTTCCACATCGGCGTCGAGATCAGCACCCGATCGGCCAACGAAAACCGCAGCGCCATGCGCTCGGCCTCGGCAAAGCTGTCGCGTTGCGTGTCGTTGAAGGCTTGCCCGTTCATCCGTGCATATTTGGCCTCGGCGATGGGGCCCGAGAATTCCGGCATCCGCTCCCGCCAGAGGTCCACGACATCGAGGTCCCAGTCCGGCCGGACTTGGCGAAAGCCGTCAAGAAAGACGCGCGCGCCGGCACTTGACTCGGAGTCAGGACGTGGCGAGCAGGAGAGGTGCAAAATCTTTGCCACCGCTCATCCCAACGCCCTGATGACGGCATCTGCCCTCGTGACGATCGCGACGTTCTGCATGGCGAAATTGATCGACGCGTGGTGCCAGTCGGCGTTCATGGTCGAGCAGCAATCTTCGGGGACGATCATGAAGTAGCCCTTGTCCGCCCCGGTGCGGGCGGTGTGCTCGACCGACATGTTGGTCCAGGCGCCGGTGTTGATGATCATGTCGCGCCCGGTCGCCTTGAGGATCGTCTCCAGCCGAGTGCCCTCCCACGCGCTCATCCGCATCTTCTCGACGACGAAATCGCCGGGCCGGGGTTCGAGGCCGGAGACGGGCGCCGCGCCCCAGCTTCCGCGCACCATCGCCTTGCTGTCGACGAGGCCTTCGAACAGCGGTGCGTTCAGCGTGACGCCGGGCGCGCCCGGCTCGACGACGAACCAGACATGAATGATCGCAACGCCCCGTGCCCGCGCGGTCTCCGCGAGACGGCGGACATTCTCGACGACATGCTGCTGCTTCGCATGTCCCGGCGCACCGGAGTCGGCGAACGCGCCGCCGTCCATGACGACGTCGTTCTGGAGGTCCTGGATGATCATGGCACAGCGCTGCGGATCGAGCCGCATGTCGCCGTCAGCAAGGATAGGCGCCGCCGGCGAGGCGCTTGGCGCCGCGCCGCCGCTACTTCGCCGGCCGCTCATATAAGGCTCATGCCGCGGACCGACCTTGGTCGGGATCGCGTAGACCGAATGCGTCGAGGTCAGATAAAGCGTACGGAAATCCGGCCCGCCCCAGGCGAGGTTGGCGACCATCTCGGGCACCCGGACCTTGCCGAGCAGCTCGCCGCGCGGCGAATAGACCCAGACGCCGCCGGGCGCGGTGACCCAGACATTGCCGTGCTGGTCGCACTTCATGCCGTCGGGCAGGCCGGCCTCGAGCTCGGAGCGGATGCCGCTTGCGAACACCCGCGCATTCGACAGCGAGCCGTCGGCGTTGACGTCGAAGACGCGGATCAGCGCCTGCACGGTGTCGTTGACATAGAGCAGCTTCTCGTCCGGCGAGAAGCACAGCCCATTCGGCTGGTCGAACAGATTGCGCTCGACCACGAGCTTCGGTTCGCCGCCGGGCACGAGGCGATAGACGCCCTGGAAGCCGAGCTGACGCGGCCGCTCGACGCCATAGACCGGCATGCGGCCGTACCAGGGGTCGGAGAAATAGATCGCGCCGGAGGAGTGCACGCAGACGTCGTTCGGGCTGTTCAGCTCCTGGCCCTGGAAGTGCGAAGCCAGCACCTCGCGCCGCCCGTCCGGCCGCTCGCGGATCAGCGACGATGTCGCGTGCTCGCAGACGATCAGATTGAGCTCGGCATCATAGGTCATGCCGTTGCACTTGTTCGAGGGACGCTTGACCTCGACCACGCCGCGCCGCGCATCCCAGCGCCGGCGCACGTCACCCGGCATGTCCGAGAACAGCAGATAGTGATCGACCGGATGCCAGATCGGCCCCTCCGTGAAGTCAAAGCCGGTGCCGACCTGCGCGACCGGCGCATAGGGGTCGATCAGGGTTTCGAATTCGCTTCGCAAGGTGACGTGCGTCATCGGTCGATCCCCAAGATCATCTCAAGCCGGGAACCAGTTGCGTGCGGGCAGGGACTGCACGATCGGTCCGGGGACCTGATCGTGCAGGCGCCCGACGACGTTGCCGCCTTCGATCTTGGCGGGACGGTCGTGCACCGGCAGCAGATAGCGCGAATTGCTCAGCAGCTTCTTGATCGAGGCCTTCTCGGCGCGCTTGCTGGTGCCGTGGTTGCCCGTCGTGCGCGGCTCCCAATCGTGGATCTCGTTGAAGGGCGTCACGATCTGGTCGTTGAAATCGTAGATCACGTCGCCGCAGATGGTCGCAATCCCGTCGGCCGTCTCGACGATGACGTTCATCGAGCCCTCGGTATGCGCATTGGCGGCGTCGCAATAGACGCCGGGCATCAGCTCGATCGGGCCGGTGATCTCGAGGTCGAGGAAGCGCAGCGCGCTCTTGGTGTGAAGCCGGTCGATCAGGTGCTTGATGTCGGGCGCCGGATACTGCGGATGCATCAGGCCGGAGACGGAATATTCGAGCTCCTTGCGGTTGAGCACGACGGTCGTGTTCATCGGGAACAGATCGTCCTTGCCGGCGTGGTCGATGTGCAGATGGGTGTGGCAGACGAAGCGGACGTCGCCCATGCGCACGCCGTGGCGCGCGAGCTGGTTCTCGATCATGTTCTCGTGGTACTGCAGGCCGCGCATGCCCAGCGTCTCCATGATCTGGTTGGAGCGGTAGCCGGTGTCGACCACGACCGGATATTTCCCCCCGAGGATCAGGAAGCCGAGGGTGAGGACGCGGCGGATCCGACCGCAGTCGCGGCCGAGAACCAGAAAGCTCGATTCCAGTTCGATATCGCCATAGTCCAGGATCTTGATCTCCAGCGCCATTCGTTGCCCTCCCTCATCTGTCTCTTGTCTGTCAAAGCCGGTAGACGCGCGTCGCCGTCGTCCTGAAGATGGCGTCCTGCTGCTCCGCGCTGAACGGCGCCGCGGCCGTGCGAAAGGCGCCGACGAGCTCGCGATAGCTGGTCCACAATTTCTCGATCGGGAAATTGGAGCCGAACAGGCAGCGCTCGGCGCCGAAGATCGCGACGGTATCCGCGAGTACGGCAGCGATGTGTGCGGGATCGTTGCGATGGATGAAAGTGCCGAGCCCGGAGAGCTTTGAGACCACGTTCGGGCAGGCCGCGAGCCGGGCCATGCCGCCGCGCCAGGCGGCGCGGCCTGCCGGCGAGAGATCCTCCAGCATGCCGGCATGCTGAAGGATGAAGGTCACGTCGGGGCAGGCCTCGGCCAGCGCTGCGGCGTCCGGCATCTGCGGGGTGAACACCTGCAGGTCGAAGCTCCAGCCATAGCCGGCAAGACGCGCGACGTTGCGGCGGATCATCGGATCGGCGCAGAGGTCCGGGCGGGCCGCAAAGCGGTACAGCGGGTTCTCGTGCCAGTGCAGCTGCATGCGCACGCCGCGCACCAGCCTGTAGCGCTTCAGGCGATCGAGCTGCGGCCGGACGTCGTCGACGGCGAAATTGGCATAGGCGACGATCGCGTGCGGCCAGCCGTGTTCGTCCGCAGTCTGCTGCACCCACGCGGCCTCGTCCTCGAAGCGGTCGTTGGCCCAGTTGGTCTGCACATAGACCGAGCGCGTGACGCCGGTGCCCTTGAGGTCGTCGAGATATTCCTGGATCGGGTAGTCGCGCCGGATCGGCTCATACGGGCCGAAGATGCGCGGCTGCATGGGGCCGGTCAGCCAGGGCAGGTCGGCCTGCCGCCAGATGTGATGATGGCCGTCGACAATATCGGTCACGCCGCTCTCCTTCGTCCCAGCGCCAGAATATGCGCGACGATCGACGCGCTCGAACCGCCATCCACGAGGTCATCGACGAAGCGCTCGATGGCGACGAGCGCTTCGGTCTGCGGGCGGAAGGCGGGGCTTGTCGCCAGCGGCGTCAGCCAGCTCAAGCGCCAGGCCCGCCGCGACAATTTCGCGACGGCGTCGCGAAGTGCATCGGTCTCGCCGCGCTCGAGTCCATCGGAGACGATCACCACCGCGGCGCCGCGCGCATAGCCGCCGAAGCGGGGCACGGCGAGGAAGGCCTGGAGCGCGTCGCCGATGCGGGTGCCACCGTCCCAGTCGCTGACCAGGTGCGCGGCGGCGTTCATGGCCTGCTCGCGGCGCTTCAGCCGCAGCGGGCGGGTGATGCGGGTCAGCCGCGTGCCGAAGGTGAAGACCTCGACACCAGGCGCGGCCTGCAGCAGCGCATGCGCGAGCTTCATGTTCTCCTCGGTGCGGCTCTTCATCGAGCCGGAGACGTCGATCAGCAGCAGCATCTTGCGCGGACGCTGGCGCCGCTTCATGTGACGGAGCCGCAGGATCTCGCCGTCGCTGCGGACAGAGTCGCGTAGAGTGCGGCGGAGATCGGCAAACGATCCGCGACGTGCGCGCATGCGGCGATGGCCGCGCCGTCGCGGCAGGCGGCGCGGTGCCTCGCGCGCCAGGCGGCGTAGGGCGTCGGCGGTTGAGGTCATCCGAAAGTGGCGCTCGACCAGCGCCTCGCTTCGGCTCGCGGCGAGGCCTGACTCGTTGGCCTCGTCGGAGAGCAGGGGCGCCTCGTCGCCGCGGCCCTCCTCCTGGAGGCGGACTGTCTCGTCATCCTCGCCCTCGTCGTCTCGTGCGATGGCCTCGCTGCCGCGGAAGTGGAGATCGAACAGCCGGTCGAAGGTCGCGCGGCGTTCGGGCGGCGGAGCCAGCGTCGCCAGGGCGGCCTGCTTGACCTGCTCGATGTCGCGCGGGCCGAGCAGCTCGATCGCGGCGAGGAATGTCGTGGTCTGCTCCGGCGCCACCGCAAAGCCGTTCGCGCGCAGCAGCGGGACGAACGCGACGAAGATGCGCGCGGCGCGCGGAAGCTGCGGCTCGGGGTTCATGCGGTCGCCTCCGCGAGCATGGCATCGAGCCGCGGCGAGATGAAATGCAGGTCCTCTTCGTCCTTCAGCGCCACGCCGATCGAGCGCTTGAACGCGTCCGGCCAGCGCGCGCCGCCCTTGTGCAGGAGCGTTGCGGCCTCGGCCCAGTCGACGGCCTCGGCAATGCCGGGCGCCTTGCTCAGGGGCTCGCGCCGCAACTTCTCGACGGCTGCGACGACGGCACGTGCCGTGGCTTCGGCGACACTGGAGGCGCGCATCATGATAATCCGCGCCTCGCGCTCGGCGGTCGGATAGTCGATCCAGTGATAGACGCAGCGCCGGCGGAGGGCCTCATGCAGATCGCGCGTCCGGTTCGAGGTCAGCACGACCACAGGGCGTTCGGCCGCGCGCACCGTGCCGCGCTCGGGGATCGAGATCTGGAAGTCGGACAGGAACTCGAGCAGGAAGGCCTCGAACTCCTGGTCGGCGCGGTCGATTTCGTCGATCAGCAGCACGGTGGAATCGGGCGCGCGGAGCGCGGCCAGCATTGGCCGCTCGATCAGGAAGGTCTCGCCATAGATGTCGATGCTCTCGTCGCCGGCCTGGCGGATCGCCAGCATCTGGCGCGGATAATTCCACTCATAGAGTGCGGCGGAGGCATCGATGCCCTCGTAGCATTGCAGGCGGATCAGTCGCCGGCCGAGCACGGCCGCGATCGCCTTGGCGGCTTCCGTCTTGCCGACGCCCGGCGCGCCTTCGAGCAGCAGGGGCTTGCCGAGCGCGAGGCCGAGATAGGCTGATGTCGCAAGGCCTTCGTCGGCAAGGTAATAGGCCGCCCGAAGCGCTCTCTCCAGCGCCTCCGGACTGTCGATGCCGACGATTTTGCTGCGAACCGCCACGACCGATCCTCTAGCGCCGCGCCTGCGGCCGCGCGCCGCCCTGGGCCTTGATTGCGCGCAACACCTTTTCAGGCGTGATCGGCAGGTCGTCGATGCGTACGCCGACGGCGTTGAAGATCGCATTCGCGACGGCCGGCAGCACCGGATTGGCGCACATC
This sequence comes from Bradyrhizobium sp. CIR18, assembly GCF_014198295.1. Classification (NCBI taxonomy): domain Bacteria; kingdom Pseudomonadati; phylum Pseudomonadota; class Alphaproteobacteria; order Hyphomicrobiales; family Nitrobacteraceae; genus Bradyrhizobium; species Bradyrhizobium sp. CIR18. The sequence goes on from NZ_JACIHF010000002.1 coordinate 459,771, forward strand.
TCGCCGGGGCCTTTGGCGCCGAACGGACCGTCGGGAGCGGGCCGTTCCAGCACGGCGATATCGTGCGGGCAGATGTCGCCGGGGCCCGGCATCAGATATTCGACGAAGTCGCGCGGGCCGTGAACGGGATCGGGATAATAGGGCTCCGGGGTTTCGTAGAGCGCGTGGCTGACGCCCATCCAGGCGCCGCCGACCAGCTGCTGCTCGACCAGACGGGGGTTCAGCGCCCGACCGAGCTCATAGGCGGAGTCCATGCGCACCATCGCGACATCGCCGGTCTCGTCGTCGACCTCGACTTCCGCGACGAGACAGGCATGGGCGTAGCATGTGGCCGGCGACATCTCGCCGGTCTCCGGATCGACGTTGGAGAGCGGGACGAGAAAGATGCCGCGGCCCGAAATGGTCTTGCCCTGCTTGAACTGCGCGGCGATCGCGACATCCTTGGTCGAGATCGAGCGATGCGGCGCGCCCTTGACGTGGATATTGCCGCGGCCGTCGGTTTCGAGATCGGCGGCATTGACCTCGAGCTCCTCGGCTGCCGCCTCCATCATCACCCCGCGGGCCTCTCGCGCCGCGGCCATCACGGCGTTGCCGACCCGGTGGGTGCCGCGCGAGGCGAACGAGCCCATGCAATGCGGGCCGGTGTCGGAATCCGCCGTGTCGACATAGACGTCCTCGACCGGCACGCCCAGCGTCTCGGCGCAGATCTGCCGCGTCACCGACTTCATGCCCTGGCCGAGGTCGATCGACGACAGTGCCACCGTGAACTTGCCGCTGGGATTGGAGTGAACCAGGGCCTGGCTTGGATCGCCGCCGAGATTCATGCCGATGGGATAGTTGATCGACGCCATGCCGCGTCCGCGATGCCTGGTCATGTCAGCGTCTCCTGGTGCCGAACACCGACGAGAACCGTGTTGCCCCATGCGATGGCGCGGCCGGGCGCGGTGGGGGAGGCGGCGGTGCCGGCGGGGGCGGATCGCGCGGCGGCTCCCGTGTCGCGGTCACCGGCGCGCGGTCATAGCTCGTGCGCTGCTGTGCAGGCGCAGCCGGACGCACACGCGACTCCGTTGGCGTCGGCGGGATCGCGGCGCGGCTGCCGCCGCCGTCCTTGCGCGAGGAGGCACGCCTGAAATCGTCGCGGATCGGCCATTTGGCCTTTTCGGCAGCGACCTGAACGCATTCGATCAGCGCGGTGTTCTTGGCCTCGCGCCGGTGCGCCTTCATGTCGCCGTCGCGATAGGCATTGAGAATGCGAAACTCCATCGGGTCCATGCCGACGAGGTTTGCGAGCTTGTCCATCTGGCATTCGATCGCAAAGTCCATCGCGGTGACGCCGAAGCCGCGCATCGCGGTCGCGGGCGTGCGATTGGTGAAGACGCAATAGACGTCGCCATAGACGTTCGGAATGGTGTAGGGGCCCGGCAGATGCGCGGCGCATTTCACGGCGGCATAGCTCGACAGCCGCGTATAGGCGCCGCTGTCGAAAAACGCGCGGATCTTGCGCGCGACGATGCGGCCGTCGCGCATGACGCCGTCCTTGATGTAAATGCGTTCAGCCCCGCGCGGCGGGCCGTACTGCATCTCCTCCTCACGGCCGAACACGTAGCGGACCGGCCGTCCCGTCAGCATGGCGCCGAGGATGGCGAGCGGCTCGGTCAAGGTATCGACCTTGCCGCCGAAGCCTCCGCCGACCGTGCCGCCGATGAAGTGGAACGTGTTGGAGGGCACGTCCAGAATCTTGGCGCAGGTGTCGACCGAGAAGAACAGCGCCTGGGTCGAGGTGTAGACGACGTAACGGCCATTGGTGTCGGGTGCCGCAATGGCGCCGTTGGTCTCGGTGGGCGCGTGCTCGATCGGAGACATCTGGTAGCGCTGCTCCAGCACGTGGTCGGCGCTCGCGAGCGCCGCGTCGGCATCGCCGAAGCGCAGGCGCTGGTGGTCGTAGACGTCGTGATAGATGAAGGCATTCTTCGGATAGGTCTCGTTGACCACGGGTGCGCCGGGCTTCAGCGCATCCTCGACGTCGAACACAGCCGGGAGTGGCTCGTAGTCGACCTTGACCTTTGCGATGGCCTCGAACGCCTCGCGCTCGCTGTCGGCGACGATGGCGAGGATCGGCTCGCCCTTGTAGCGGACCTTGTCGACCGCCAGCGACGGCTCGTCATCCTTGCCGAAGTTGATCAGGCTGAGAAGCGTGTTGAGATTGACCGGCACGTCGGTGCCGCGAATGATCCGGCGAACGCCGGCCGAACGTTCGGCCTCGGTGGTATCGATGCGACGAATCCTTGCATGGGCCTGCGTCGAGCGTACGACCTTCAGGTGCAGCATGCCCTGCAGCTTGTGATCGTTGAAGTAGCTCGACGTGCCCGTGACATGGCCGAGCATGTCCTGACGCTGGGTGCCCTTGCCGATTTCTTTTAAGTTATCGTCGCGCTCGTCAGCGAAGATATCTTTGCGCAGTTCCAGCATGGTCGCGTTCCCTTACGCGCTGACCCGGCCGCCGGCGGCGGCGAGGATGGCATTGATGATCGGCTCATAGCCGGTGCAGCGGCAGATGTTGCCGGAGATCGCCTCAATGACCTCGTCGCGGCTCGGCGAGGGATTGCGGTCGAGCAGCGCCTTGGCGGCCATCAGCATGCCTGGGGTGCAATAGCCGCACTGGGCCGCGAAATGGTCCGCGAAGGCGCGCTGCAGCGGGTGCAGGTTCGGGCCCTGCTTCATGCCGTCGAGCGTCTCGATCGAGCGGCCGGCCACCGTCTCCGCCAGCGTCAGGCAGGAGAGATGAAGCTCGCCGTCGATCAACACACTGCAGGTACCACAGCCGCCCTGGCCGCAGCCGAATTTCGGCGTCATGTCGCCGATCTGCTCGCGCAGCGCGACCAGAAGATTGGTGCCGCCGTCGACGAAGATCGCGACGTCGCGACCGTTGTGACGAAATTGCAGGGGGATCTTGGACATGGCTCTATTCCTGTCCCGACAGCAGACGGCGCAGATGGACGCCGACGATCTCGCGGCGATACCAGGCGCTGCCGAGCGCGTTGTCGAATGGCGATGTTCCCTCGGTCGCCGCGGATGCGGCGGCCGCGATGGTTGCGGCGTCCAGCGAGCGGCCCTCCAGCGCGCGCTCGGCGGCGCGGGCGCGGATCTGGGTCGGCGCCATCGATCCCAGCGCGATCCGGGCGCCCGCAATCCGTCCGCCGCTGATCGGCAGATGCGCCGCGAGTGTGACGACCGAGCCGCCCTTCGGCTTGATGCGCGCGATCTTGCGGTAGCGGAACGCGTCGCTGCTCGCCGGCCGGGTGCAGGAGACCGACAGCACCAGGGTTCCGGCCTGCCGTTCGCGCGCCTGCAGGAACTCTTCGATCGGGATATCGCGCGCGCCAAAGCCGCCCGCGACGGCGACGGTCGCGTCGAGCGCCAGCAGCGCCACGGTGAAATCGCCGTAAGGACTCGGCGCGAAAAGATTGCCGCCGACCGTGCCCATGTTGCGCACGGCGGGACCGCCGATCGAACGGGCGGGCGCGTGCAGGGAGGCAAGGCCCCGTTCGGCAAGGATGCGCGCGAAGGTGACGCCGGCGCCGAGCGTGATGCGCGGCCCCGAGGCGTCGATCCGGGTCAGCGCCTGGTCCTGGGCGCGGACCACGGTCGAGATCGCGACATCGCCTTCGTTCAGCGCGCGCATCACCAGCGTGCCGCCGCCGAGATACCGCGCGGTGCGGTCCGAGGACAGCGCCCCCGCCGCCTCGCTAGCGCTTGCAAACGTCTTCACTGTCACGGCCATGACTATGCGGCCTCCCTCAGATGCCGGCGGATTGCCTCGAACCCGGCCTGGTAAATGTCTTCCGCGACCATGTGGGTGATGCGGTCGCGATCTTCCGGCTTGGTGGTGAAGCGGGACTCCCAGTGCCAGAAGGTGCGGTCGCCGTCGGTGACCGGCAGCAGCCGGACATGGGCGACGTAGTTGAACATCGGCACCGGCGTATCGAGCAGGCAATAGCTGAAGGACTGTTCCAGGTCCGACAGCGCCAGCAATTGCTCGCGCAGCTCGGAACCGTCGTTGAGCTTGAACCGCCTGATGCAACCGATCTTGTCGGAAGACTGCGCGCGCTCGATCGAGGACGTCGCGACAACCGGATGCCAGCGATCATGGCCGTTGAAATCGCGCAGCACGGTCCACACCGCATCGGTCGGTGCGTCCAGGATCGTGCTCTTGACGATATGCGGCACGGTCAGCCTCCGAACACGCGCTTGAGCGCATCAAATCCGCCCTGGAACACGCCGCCGCCGATATTGCTGACGAGCTCGGTCTCGCGCTCCGGCGCGCAATCGAATTCGGCGGTCCATTCCATGAAGGTCTGGTCGCCGTCGGTGACGGGGGTCAGCCGCAGGGTTGCGACATAGTTCTCGACGCCCATCGGAGATTCCAGGATCGAATAGGTGCAGAACATGTCGTAGTCGGAGAGGCCGAGCAGCTTCTCGCGGATGCGGTCGCCGTTGCGCAGGCGGAAATCCCTGACGCAGCCGATCTTGTCGGCGGGCTCGCCGCCCTCGATGCGGCTTTCGGCGATGGCCGGATGCCAGTTCGGCAGGCCGTTGAAATCGCGCACCCGCGCCCAGACGCGGTCGTTGCGGGCATTGACGACAGTGGAGACGTAGACGCGGGCCATGGCGCGACCTCAGCTCTTCTTCCGCGGCCCGCGCTCGGCCGGCGGCTCGCCGCCCTCGGCCGAGGGGGCCGGCGACGCCGCCGGCTTGTCGCCGCCACCTCCGCCACCACCGCTCTTGCGGGCGGAGTCCTTGATGCCCTGCATGTCGCGGGCTTCGCGGATCAGGCCCGGCATCTTGGCGAGGCTGCCGCCTTCGACGCCGATGTCGGAAAGGATGGAATCGATCAGCGGTGCCTGGACGCGGTAGCGCAGCGCGGAATCGATCACCTCGTCGGTGGCGCTGCGGCCGCCATTGCCACCATGGCCGTTGCCGTTGAGGCCGTCGACCTGGAGGATGCGGATGCCCTCGATCTTCTCCATCGGCTTGACGCTCTCGCGGACGATGCCCTCGATCCGGTCGAGCAGCTTGCGGCGGAACAGCGAGTAGCGCGCCTGATCGGTCAGCACGTTCTCGGCCTCGTTCAGCATCCGCTGCGCTTCCGCCTCGACGGCCGCGCGCACGCGCTCGGCTTCCGCGGCGATCCGGGTCTCCTCGGCCTGTTTCTCGGCGAGCAGCACCTCGACCGTCTTGCGCCGTTTGGCGATCTCGCTCTCGCGCGCGGTGATGACGCGCTCGGTGGCTTCGGTCGCGCGCATCCGCGCTTCCTCGGCGGCAGCGCGGGCCGCGGACTCTTCCAGCGATTTCTGATGGATGGCGATGGCCTTTTCCATCAGCACAGTCTCGACGTCCTTTTCGCGGTTGACCTCGAGCTTGCGCAGCTCGCGCTCACGGCCGACGCGGGCCTCGTCGAGGCCGCGATCGGACGCGATGCGGGCGCGCTCGACTTCCTCGCGGGAGGCGATCTCGGCTTCCTGCAGCGACTGCACGCGGGCGACCTCGAGCTGCTCGATGGCGCGGCGGCGCTCGATGCGGGCGGCCTCCAGCGCCTGCTCGCGCGAGACGTCGGTGGTCTCGACCTCCTTGCGCGCGACGATCTCGGCCTGCCGGACCTGGCGGTCGGCGTCGATCCGCTCGGACTTCTTGGTCGACAGCGCGATAACGCGGTCCTCGTCGGCGATCTCGATCGCCTTCTTCTGCTCGATGTTGAGCACTTCGCGCTTCTTGGAGGAGTTGATGCGCTCGGCCTCGAGCGCCAGGTCGACCGTGATGCGCTGGCGCTCGATGGCGTCGCGCCGCTTGAGCTCGGCCGCCTCCAGCACGCCGGCGCGCTCGATTTCGAGCGAACGGGTGTCGCGCTCGGCCTGGATCCGCTCGGCCGCGACCGCCTTCTCCTGGGCGATGCGGGCCGCCTCGATCGCCTCGCGCGAGGCGATGTCGGCCTCCTCGACGGCGCGGTTGCGGGCGATCTCCAGCGAGCGCACGCGCTCCTCCTGGGCGATCCGGCTGGCCTCCGTGGTCTCGCGCGCCGCAATGCCGGCGACGTCGAGCGCCTGGTTGCGCTCGATCTCCAGCTGCCGCGTGTTCTGCTCGGCGGCGATGCGTTCGGCGGCGAGCGTCCGCTCCCGGGCGATGCGGGCGGCCTCGACCGCGCGCTGGGCCTCGATCTCGGCCTCCTGGATGGTGCGCACCTGCTGGATCTCCAGCGCGCGGGTGCGTTCGTCCGAGGAGATGCGCTCGACATTGACGATCAGCGTCTGGGCGATGCGGGCCTTCTCGGTCGCCTCGCGGGCAGCGATCTCGGCCTCGTCGACGGCACGCGTGCGCTCGATCTCGCGGCGCCTGGTTTCCTCCTCGTTGGCGATGCGGGCGTCGGTGACGACGCGGTCCTGCTGGATCCGCGCCTTCTCGATGGCTTCGCGGGCAGCGATCTCGGCTTCCTCGACGGTCCGCATCCGCTCGATCTCGCGCTGACGCACGTCGCGCTCGGATGCGATGCGGGTGGTGTCGATCGAGCGCTGGTTGGCGATCCTGGTCTTCTCGATCTCCTCGCGCGCCAGCAGCTCCTTTTCCTCGATGGTTCGGGTCCGTTCGATCTCCTTCTGGCGGGTCTCGCGCTCGGAGGCGATGCGGGCCTCCGCGATCGCTTGGTCGTTGGCGATGCGGGCGCGCTCGATGGCTTCGCGCGCGGAGATCTGCGCCTGCTCGGCCTCGGTCTCGCGCAGCGCCCGTTCGCGGGCCACTTCCGTGCGCTGAAGCGCACGGCGCATCTCGATGTCGCGTTCCTGCTCCAGGCGTGCTGTCTCGCTCTCGCGCTCGATCTCCAGCGCCTGCCGCTCGGCCTCCAGATTGCGCGCGCGGATCTTGATCATCGAATCCTGCTCGATGTCGTTGCGCAGCTTCCGCTTGGCCTCGATGTCCTGCATCAGCTGGGTCAGGCCTTCGGCGTCGAACCGGTTCGAGGGGTTGAAGAATTCGAGATCGGTCTGGTCGAGATCGGTGATGGCGACCGATTCCAGCTCGAGGCCGTTCTGGGCGAGGGCTTCGGCCGCGTTGGTCTTGACTCGCACGACATAGTCGCCGCGCCGCTCGTGCATCTCCTCCATGGTCATCTCGGAGGCGACCGAACGGATCGCGGAGATGAACTTGCCGGCCAGCAGCGCATGGAGCTGCCCGGGCTCCATGGTGCGGCGGCCGAGCGTGGCAGCCGCGATCGAGACGGCCTCGCGGGTCGGCTGCACCCGGACATAGAAATCGGCTTCGATGTCGACGCGCATGCGGTCGCGGGTGATCACGGCGTCCTGCCTGGAGCGGACGATGCCCATCGGCAGCACGTTCATGTTGACGGGCGTGTAATCGTGGATGAACGGCAGCACGAACGCGCCGCCATTGATCACCACGCGCTCGCCGAGGAAGCCGGTCCGGACGAACGAGGTCTCCTTGGAGGAGCGATGGTAGAGCCAGTTCACGATATAGACGCCGACCACGATCACGACGACCGCGACGATCAGCCAGAGGATCAATTCACCGACCAACATCCCCGACATCTTTTCCTCCCTCGAACCTTCAGGCGTTACCGCGCGCCGATCGCCTTGAATTGACGTACCTGCTCCGTCAGCGCCCGCTCCACGGGAAGCCGCTCCATCGAGGAGGCCCCGTAGAAGCCGTGGCAATGGCGGGTGTTCTTCATGATGAAATCGGCATCGGCGGGATCAGCGATCGGGCCGCCATGCGCCAGCACCAGGATATCCGGGTTGACGCTGAGCGCGGCGGAGGCCCAGGTGTCGATCTGCGCCGGACAATCCTTCAGCCTCAACGCGGTCTGCGCGCCGATCGACCCGCCGGTCGTCAGCCCCATGTGGCAGACAACGATGTCGGCGCCGGCGATCGCCATCGCGGCCGCTTCCTTCTCGCTGAACACATAGGGCGTCGTCAGCATGTCCTTGTCGTGCGCCTTGGCGATCATGTCGATCTCGAGCGCGTAGGACATCCCGGTCTCTTCGAGATTGGCGCGGAAGGTGCCGTCGATCAGGCCGACGGTCGGAAAGTTCTGCACGCCTGCGAAACCAAGCGCCTTCAGCTGGTCGAGAAACGCGTCCATGTCGCGGAACGGATCGGTGCCGTTGACGCCCGCGAGCACCGGCGTCCGGGTGACCACGGGCAGCACTTCGCCGGCCATCTCCAGCACGATGGCGTTGGCGTCGCCGTAAGCCATCAGGCCCGCGAGCGAGCCGCGCCCGGCCATGCGGTAGCGTCCGGAATTGTAGATCACGATGAGATCGACGCCGCCGGCCTCCTCGCATTTGGCTGACAGCCCGGTGCCGGCGCCGCCGCCGACGATCGGCTCGCCGCGCTTCGCCATCTCGCGGAACCGCCTCAGGAGTGCTGCGCGTTCAAACCTTGGCATCGCTCACCTCGCTAGTCTCCGCCGCGCGCCGGCGCGGCCGAACAGGGTTCGGAACGCACCGACGATGGCGGCGGCGAAGTCGGGATCGTTGATGTTCTTGGGCGTGCGGATGAGCTGCCGATTGCCGGTCTGCCGCACGGTGCGCTCCAGCGTGCGGAACAGCGCGGCATCGGCGTCCGGATCCCAGAACGGCTGGCCCCGCGCATCGAGTGCGGAGACGCCGCCCTCGGGCAGGAAGAAGCGCACCGGGCCGTCCATCTGGTTGAGGCGCTCGCCGATCCACCGGCCGATGCGCTCGTTCTCTTCCACGCTCGTCCGCATCAGCGTCACCTGCGGATTGTGGACGTGGAATTTGCGGCCGCGATAGCGCTCGGGAATGGTGTCGGGCGCACCGAAATTGACCATGTCGAGTGCGCCGACCGAGCCGACATAGGGGACGCGCGTGCGGATGATCGCACCGAAGCGATCCTCGGTTGCGGGAAACACGCCGCCCATCAGGAGATCGCAGACCTCCGTCGTGGTGAGGTCGATGACGCCGGCGAGCTGGCCGGACTCGACGAGTTTCTCCATGGAACGGCCGCCGACGCCGGTGGCATGGAAGACCAGGCACTCGAAATCGTCGCGCAGCTCGGCAGCGATCTTCTGCACCGCCGGCGTCGTCACGCCGAACATGGTGATGCCGACCGCAGGCAGGCCGCCGGCCTCCCGCGCCGTCGCGGCCCGCACATCCAGCCGCGCCTTGACCATGCCGGCGAGCGCATTGGCACCGTTGGCGAGCACCGCGCGCGAGATCGAGTTCAGTCCCTGCACGTCGGTGACCGAGTGCATCATCGTGATGTCGGCCGGACCGACATAGGGCCCGACATCGCCGGAGGCGACGGAGGAGATGATCAGCTTCGGCACGCCGACGGGAAGCGCGCGCATGCCCGGGGCAACCAGCGACGCCGCGCCCGAGCCGCCGGCCGAGATCACGCCGGCGACATTGCCCTGGCGCCGCAGCCAGTTGGCGAACGCGTCGGCCATCGCGGTCACAGCAGCGCCGCGGTCGGGGCCGAACACCGCGGCACCGCCGCGGCCGTGGTTGAGCGCGATCTCCTGCGCGGAGACATCGCAGCTGGAATGCTTGCCACTGGTCGAGACGTCGACCAGCCGCGTGCGCAGGCCGGTTTCGGCGATGATGTCGCGGATGAAGCGCAGCTCGAGGCCCTTGGTGTCGAGCGTGCCGACGACCAGCACGACGGGCGGGCCGGCGGTCTGCGCCGCCAGCGGCTCGCGCTTGCGCCGCGCGGTCTCGTCGAGCCGCGCGACCTGGGTCGAGAGTGTGCGCGCCGCCGCCTCGATGCGGGCGATCGGCACCGGCTGCGACCATCGCGTCGGCAGCGTTGGGTTGGAGACGTAGATGCGGATCGGCCCGTCGCGGCGCGGCGCCGGCACCGGTTTTGTGTCCGGGCCGGACACTGAGATCTCGAGATCCGGCTCGAGCTCGGCGTGGAGCCCGACGCCGAGCAGGCGTTGCTGGAGCTCGCGGTCGGCGGCGAGCCGCGCGGAATCGATGATGCGATTGATGCGGCCATTGACCATGATCGCGACGTTGCGCGAGACCGCGGTGGCCACGCCGATGTTCTGCTCGATCACCAGCACGGACATGTCGCCGTCTTCGCCGAGCCGCAGCAGCATCTCCTCGACCTGCGCCACGATGACGGGCGCAAGCCCCTCGGTCGGCTCGTCCATGATCAACAGATGCGGATTGGTGAGCAGCGCGCGCGAGATCGCCAGCATCTGCTGCTCGCCGCCGGAGAGCTGGCCACCGCCGTGATCTTTGCGCTCGGCGAGGCGCGGGAAGGTGTCGTAGATGCGCTCGACCGTCCATGCGCCGGAGCGCATGCCGCCGGCCAGCCGCAGATGCTCGTCGACGCTGAGCGAGCGCCACAGGCGGCGGCCCTGCGGCACGTAGCCGACGCCGAGCCGCGCAATCTGGGCGGAAGGCCGCCGCGTGATGTCCTCGCCGCGAACACGGATCGATCCGCCGCTGACGCCGACCAGTCCCATGATCGCCTTGCACAGCGTGGTCTTGCCCATGCCGTTGCGGCCGACGACGGAGAACACGCCGCTCTCCAGCGTCAGGTCGACGCCCTGCAGGGCGTGCGAGTGACCGTAATAGACGTCGAGCCCGCGGACCTCGAGCGCGGCGGCGGAGCGGCGGGCCTCATTCATGGCCGCCTCCGAGATAAAGCTCCTGCACCTCGGGGTCGGACTGGATCTCTTCCGGCAGGCCCTCCTTGAAGATGCGGCCGTTGTGCATCATCGTGACGCTCTCGACGACGCGCAAGGCGACGTCCATGTCGTGCTCGATGATGATGTAGCCGATATGCGCCGGCAGCGAGGTCAGGATCTCGATCAGCTCGGCCCGCTCGGTCGGGGACAGGCCCGCGGCCGGCTCGTCGAACAGCACGAAGCGCGGGGCGCCGGCGAGCGCGAGCGCGATCTCGAGCTGGCGCTGCTGGCCGTGCGCGAGCTCGGCCACGCGCTGGTCCTTTACGGCGGCCAGATGCACGGCCTGGACGAGGTTGTCGGCCGCATGCATCAGGGCATCGTTCTGTCCCGGCCGCAGAAACGAGAACCGTCCGCGCGAGACGCCGCGGCAGGCGAGATAGACATTGTCCTGCACGGTGAGGCCGGGGAACAACGCTGAGATCTGGTAGGTCCGGCGCAGCCCGCGGCGGATGCGTTCATAGGGCGGGAAGTGGGTGACGTCCTCGCCGAAGAAGCGGATGGTGCCGGAGGAGGGCGCAAAGTCGCCGGTGATGCAGTTGAACAGCGTGGTCTTGCCGGCGCCGTTGGAGCCGAGCACGGCGCGGCGTTCGCCGGGGCGCACGGTGATGGTGACGTCGGTCAGCGCCGCGAGCGCGCCAAACAGCCTTGTCACGCCGCGCAGCTCCAGCGCGGCACCGGCGCCGACGGCCGAGAGGCGCTGCGCGACGCTATCCATGACCGCGTCCTCCGCTTTGGCGGTTGGTGCGGGGGCGTTGGCTCTGGCGCCAGCGCTGCCATAGGCCGATGACGCCGTCCGAGGACCAGAACACGATGGCGAGGAACCCGAGCCCGATCAGTAGCCGGAAGCGGTTGCCGTCGAGGCCGAGCCTGACCAGGAAGTCGAGCGCGAAGGTGCGCAGCAGCACGAAGATCAGCGCGCCGATGAAGGGGCCGATCGGACGCGTGATGCCGCCGACGACGGCGATGATCAGCACGTCGATGCAGGCCCCGACGCTGACCGAGCCCGGCGAGATCTGGCGGTAGTTCCAGACCTGGAGCACGCCGGCAAGTGCGGCCACGAAGGAGGCGAAGGCATAGGCGGCGACACGGTGCGCATTGACGTTGAAGCCGAGCGCCGCCATGCGGCGCGGATTGTCGCGTACGCCCTGCAGCGCAAGGCCGAAGGGGGCACGCGAGATATATTCGACGGCGAAGTAGCAGAGCGCGGCAACCGCGAGCACGACATAATAGAAGGGAATGTCGGCGCGCCAGTTCACGCCCCAGAAGTGCGGCGTGGCCACGGTGTTGATGCCGGTATGGCCGTTGAAGATCGCCCAGTTCTGGTTGGTGAAATAGTAGAAGGCAGCTCCGATCGCGAGCGTGATCATGATGGTGTAGATGCCTTCGGTGCGCACCGCGAGCGCACCGCCGAGCGTGCCGAAGGCGGTCGCCAGCGCCAGCGCCATGGGCACCGCGAGCCACCACGGCCAGCCCAGGCTGATATTGGCGTTGCCGCTGACGCCGAACACGGCGACCATGTAGGCCGAGAAACCCGCGATCGTGAGCTGCATCAGGCTGACCATGCCGCCATAGCCGGCGAGGAACATCAGGCTGAGCGCCATGATGCCGAGGATCAGCGTGGTCGCGAAGATCTCGATCAGGAAAAAGCCGCTCGCGATCAGCGGCATGATCAGGAGAATGATCGCGACGATCCAGGCGGCGGGATTGTTGATCTCCGGCCATGTCCGCGCCGGGCGCTGCGCGACATCGGCGGGGCGAACGGCAATGCGGGCATCGTGGGTGAGCGACATGTCAGCGCCTCGCCAACAGGCCTTGCGGCCGGATCGCCAGCACCAGCACCATGATCAGGAAGGTCACGACGATGGCATAGGTCGGGATGTAGACCGAGCCGAGCTGCTCGGCGAGGCCGATGATCAGCGCGCCCAGCGCCGCGCCGGGGATCGAGCCCATGCCGCCCACGATCACGACGACGAGGGAGGCGAGCAGGAAGCGGATGTCCTCGCCCGGGGATAATGACTGGAAGGTGCCGCCGACGACGCCGGCAATGCCCGCAAGTCCCGCACCGAACGCGAACACCGCGACGAAGACGAGCTGGATGCGCACCCCGGTCGCGGCGAGGATATCGCGGTCGTCGACGCCGGCGCGGATGATCATGCCGGCGCGGGTGCGATTGAGCGCGAGCCACATCGCCACGCCGATCACGACGGAGGCGGCGAAGATCACCAGCCGCACCAGGGGGTACCGGAGATAGACCGGCTCGCCCGATGATTTGATCGCCGTGACCAGCGGCAGCTCGATGGGGCCGATCAGCCAGTTCGGCGTCTGGATCTGGTAGAAGTCGCCGCCACAGGCCCACAGCATGAGATCGGCGAACACGATCGAAAGCCCGATCGTCACCATGGTCTGCCTGAGGTCCTGGCCTTCCATCCGGCGGAACACGATCAGCTGGAGCAGGACGCCGACCAGGGCGGTGAGGATGAAGGCGACGATGAAGCTGAGCAGCCAGGAGCCGGTCGCCGTGCTGATGGCGTAGCCGACATAGCCGCCGAACAGATAGAGCGAGCCGTGCGCGAGGTTGACGTTGCGCATCAGGCCGAAGATCAGCGTGAATCCGCTGGCGACGAGGAAGTAGAGTCCCCCGAGCGTGATGCCGTTGAAGACCGCGTTGAGGAAGACGCGCTTGCGGCCGATGGCCTCTTCGAGGCCGGGCGGCCAGACCGCGAAGACCAGCCAGAGCGCGACGGCAATGGCAATGATCGAGATCAGCGCCCAGGCCGGGTGGCGTTCGACAAAACGGCTCATGTGCGCCACCCGCTTGGCCAGGGCGCATCCCGAAGGTCCATCAAATACAGGTCAGGCAGCCTTGCGCCGGCCGCTAGCCTCGCCATGAACGTGCGCTCCCGTCGGTCGCGACCCTCTTTCGGGATCGCGTTGCCCGCATCCTAGCGGGGCTGCGAGGACGACGTTTGATTGTGAGTATCTTTTCGTGGCCCACTCAGGCGCGCAGAATCTTGGCCGCGCGACGATAATCGGTCGGGGCCATTCCCACATTGGCGGCGAAGAAGCGGGTGAAGCCGCTCTGCGACGAGAAGCCGAGATCGAAGCCGATATCGGCGATTGGCGTCTCGCTGGCCACGAGCGCTTCGAGCGCATGTTCCATGATCAGCGTGTTGAGATAGAGGTTCGGCGTCACGCCGGTCTGGACGCGGAACAGCCGGTAGAAGTGCGGTCGCGACAGTCCTGATTCCCGCGCGATCGTATCGAGCTCGATCTCGGCGCCGGGGCTCTCCGACATCATCTTGATGCATTTGCGGACGCGGAAATCGGTGACGGAGCCGTTTGCGCGTGGATCGCGCGCGATCTCCGCCTGCTGCCAGCTTTCGTCGTAACAGATGTCGATCAGCCGCCGCAGCTCGGAATCCAGGCTGGAGAGTGATGGTGCGCCGCACACGAGCGCGGCCGTCCGCCTGATGTGCTTGTCCAGCGCCGGCGTGCGCCGGAACTGGGTGCGGCCGAAACGCATCCGGTGGGTGCCGGAGGCATCAGGCGCAAACCATTCGGCGTTGACATAGAGCACGAAGAAGATCGCGCCGCCGTCGAGATCGGCGGGCAGGAAATTGTGCGGCTCCCAGGGATTGACCGCGACGACGGACGTCTCGTTGAGATCGTGGTGTCCCTCGGAGACGTCGATGCATGCGGGCATGCCGCCAACATGGAAGATCAGGTGACCTTCACGATGGGCGTGAATATTGAAAGGGCGGTTCAACTGATAAACCGTCGCCCGGCCGAACCGGCCGTGGAAGACGGCGAGCGCACGGCTCATGCCTTCCCCTCCCGAATGTTCTTGTCTTTTCGCTCAGCGTTCAACAACGCCGACGAGATTGCAAGAGCGGAGAGCGACCGCGTCAGCAAGTCGCTCCCCGCGTTGCGCATCGCAGGGGTGATGCGTCAGTATTTCTTACATTCCGGCACGGTGCGGCTCGGCAGCCCGATCTTGGAGAATACGGCCGGGTCGTAGCCGAGGGTCTGGTTCACGTTCGGGATCACCTTCACGACCTTGCTGAACAGCGCGCCCTTGCCGTCATCGACAACCTCGGTGACGAAGTTGGTGCCGATCGCCTGGCGGTTGGAGTCGAGCTTGATCTTGCCGTTCGGCGCGTCGATCTCGATCTTGGCGAGGGCTTCCTTGTACTTGGCCTGGTTGTTGGAGAGATCGCCATTGACCTGACGCAGCGCCAGGATCAGCGCCATGGTCGAGTCATAATAGTTGGTGGCGAGCAGCGACGGGCTCGGGAAGCGTTTGTTGGGCGGGAAAGCGTCCTGATAGGCCTTCACGAATTTCTGCCAGCCCGGATCCTCCCAGGTATCGGCCTGGCCGCTCGCCGCGATGGTGCCGACCAGGGCGTTCTTGGCGTTGCCCTTCGACGACAGGATGGTCTGGTCGATCATGATTGAACCGCCCATCAGATGCGCCTTGCCGCCGGCCTGCTGGTACTGGTTGAGGAAGTTGACGGCATCGGCGCCGCCAAGCCCGAGATAGATCGCGTCGACATCGTCGGGCAGTGCGGCGATCACCGAGGCGAAATCCTTGGTGCCGAGCGGCACCCATTGCCGGTTGGTGACCTGTCCGCCGGCGCCGCAGAACTCGAGCACGAGGCCGAACACCTGCGTGTAGATGAACGAATAGTCCTCGCCCACGGTTGCGATCTTGCGATACTTCTTTTCCTCATAGGCATATTTGCCGAGGCCGACCTGCCACTGCGCGCCGTCCATGTTGTAGCGGAAGAAGTTCGGGGCGGGATCGACATAGGTCGTTTCCTGCGCGCCGGAGGCCGCGTTGATGAAGGTCAGCTCGGGATGGGTTTTTGCGAAGTTCTTCACCGCGATGCCCTCGTCGCCGGAGAGCGGCGAGAGCAGGATCTGCACCTTGTCCTGCTCGATCAGCTTGCGCACGGCGCGTACCGCGCTGTCCGGCGTTGCGTCGGTCGAGGCGACGATGAATTCGAGTTCCTTGTCGCCGACCTTCTTGCCCAGGACGTTGAGGGCCGTCTGGTGGCCGCGCATGCCGTCCTCGCCGAGCACCGTGTACGTGCCTTCGAGGGTTGCGGTTACGCCCACCTTGATCTTTTCCTGGGCGATCGCTGCGCTTGAAAGAAACAAGCTGCTCAGCGCGAGCAGTCCCACACTGCATTTCGACATTGTGCTCCTCCCTGTGTGTCGTCTTTTGTCGCCGCGTGGCTCTCGGCCCGCGGCTTTGATGGGAAAGCTAACCGAAGTCGGATGCGGTGCATGCGTTGGCGCCCCCTTTGGTTTGACGGGCAGTCTCATTTTTGAATGGTGCGGCGCAAATGGTTTCGCGGTGCAACAGACGGTCACAGGAACGCTTCCGGCGGGGCTCCGTTAGCGGAGCAAATTGCTGGAGTTGTCCATGATCGAATACCCCAAGCCGCCTTATCCTTCGCAACAGCAGCCGATGCCCGGTTCGACGCGTGCGATGAATCCACGTCCCGATCATGGCGAGGAGAGTTACAAGGGCGCCGGACGCCTGGCCGGGAAAAAGGCGCTGATCACCGGAGGCGACAGCGGAATCGGCCGCGCGGTTGCGATCGCCTATGCCCGAGAGGGCGCCGACATCGTCATCTCCTATTTGAACGAGGACGAGGATGCAGCCGAGGTCAAGGCGCTGGTGGAGCAGGCCGGACGCAAGGTCGTCCTGATTCCCGGCGACATCAGCAATCCCGAGCACTGCCGCGGCATCGTGCGTCGCACCGTCGACGAGCTCGGCGGCATCGATATCCTCGTCAACAATGCGGCCCATCAGGCCACGTTCAAGGACATCGCCGACATCAGCGACGAGGAGTGGCAGCGTACGTTCGAGACCAACATCCACGCCATGTTCTATCTGACCAAGGCTGCGGTCCCTCATATGAAGCCGGGAGCTGCGATCATCAACACGGCGTCGGTGAACTCGGACATGCCCAACCCGACCTTGCTGGCCTATGCCACGACCAAGGGCGCCATTCAGAATTTCACGGGTGGGCTGGCCCAGATGCTCGCCGAGAAGGGCATTCGGGTCAACGCCGTCGCTCCAGGTCCGATCTGGACGCCGCTGATCCCGTCGACGATGTCGGAGGAAAGGGTCAAGAATTTCGGCAAGCAGGTCCCGATGCAGCGCGCCGGCCAGCCGGCCGAGCTCGCAACCGCCTACGTCATGCTGGCCGATCCGCTCTCGAGCTACACGTCGGGGGCCACGTTGGCCGTCACCGGCGGGAAGCCGTTCATCTGATTGGATGCGCCTCGTCAGCGTCTGCGACGTTGAGAGCAGCGCAAGAACCGTGGCGGCGCCGGAGGCCGGGCCGCCGCCACGTCCTGGCCAGCAGATCGATCAGGCGGCGTTGGACGCCTTGGCGTTGACTCCCTTGCGGAGCGCCACCGTGTTCAGCTTGGTGTTGGCCGCCTTCTCTTCGTTCAAATTGGTCGTAAGGAAGCGCACGATGTCGTCGTGGCCGAGCTCTTCCGCCCAGGCGATCAACGTGCCGTAGCGGCAAATCTCGTAGTGCTCCACGGCCTGCGCGTTGGCCACGATCGCGGCATCGAGCACGGCCTTGTCCTCGATCTCGCCGGCGGTCGCGTCGGCTTCCTCGATCAGGCCGTCGATGGCCGGACACTGCGTGCCGCTGGGCTCCTTGCCGAGCTTGGCGAACACCTTGTCGAGCCGTTCGACCTGCTTGTTGGTCTCGTCCAGATGAGCCTTCAGGCCGGCGGCGAGATCCCTGTTGGTCGCCTTGTCGATCATCTTCGGCAGCGCCTTCAGGATCTGCTGCTCCGCGTAATAGATGTCCTGCAGCCCGTGCAGCAGCAGGTCTTCCATCGATTTGATGTCCTTGGTGAAGAATCCCATAAAAGACGCCTCCTTTTCACAATGATGACACTGGAACGCTGCGCGGCCGCAGCTGTTCCATTCCGGTGTGCAGATCGGGAGAGCCGAATGAGCGATGGAATTGATCATCTTGCAGGCCTGCTCGGACGCGCGGCGATGGACGTGTGGGGCGACATGCCTCGCGACATCCAGGAAGCGCTGTTCGAGTCCGCCATGAAGGGACGCGAGAGCGAGCGCGAGGAGCTCGCACGGCTGCTGCACGAGCGCCATCCGCGCACGCTTCATCCGGCCCGGCCGGGATGATGCAGCGGGTGGAACGATCGTACGCGCCGCTGATTGGTAAACTGAGTGACGCGTCGCCGAATGGTTCGCATGGGGCCGCGGGAGGCGCATCGCTCGACCGTTGGAAAATTTGTGAGTCGATCGCCGTGACTGAGGTAAACATCGGAAAATGGTACGACCCGATCTCGGAACGGTGGATCGTGCCGCGTGAAGCGCGCGCCACCGCCGGCTATGGTCAGTCCGGCGCCGAGAAGGTGCCGGAGAGCCACGAGAGACGCGAGGCGCAGCGGATCTGGGAGCTGTTGGTGGATTGCTGCGCAGGTGAGTGATGCCGAGCCTCAGGCGGATTTGGGCCGAAGCCAAACTGTCGTGGTCCCCCCTTTAAGCGCCCGTCGAATAGTTGTGGTCAGATAGATCCCGGGCGCTCCGCGGCACCTTTGAAACCGCTTTCGTTCCTCGCGGTGCGGCCGACAGCTCCGGGCTTGGGCGAACGCCTCCTGCAACGACTTCTGGCATTGCGGGGCAGCCCAGCGTTTCCGTCAACGCTGATCTCGACGACCGCACGATCGGATCGGTATATTACCACCCCGATTAGCAGGCCGGACGCCGGAACAAGGATCACGCGATGGACGATACGATTGGCTTCCCCGATCCCGGTCTAGACCTGTCGGATGGCTTCAAGCCGCACACCTCGCATTGGGGCGTGTTTTCCGCGCGTCAGGGCGCGGCCGGGCTTGAGGTCAGGGCCTATGCGGGCGACCCCGATCCGAACGGCATCATCGACAATTTCCCTGGTGCGCTCCGCCATCAGGCGCGCATATCCCAGCCGGCGATCCGCCGCGGCTGGCTCGAGCGCGGGCCGGGTCCCGACGATCGCCGCGGCCGCGACGAATTCGTCTCCGTGAGCTGGGAGAAGGCGCTTGACCTGCTCGGCGACGAGCTGTCGCGCATCCGCGATACAAGCGGGCCTGGCGCTGTGTTCGGCGGTTCCTATGGCTGGTCGAGCGCCGGCCGCTTTCATCACGCCCAGAGCCAGGTGCATCGCTTCCTCAACATCGCGATGGGCGGCTATGTGCGCTCGGTGAACTCCTATTCCTCCGGCGCGTCCTCGGTGCTGCTGCCGCAGATCCTCGCCGGCTACGAGGACATTACCAAGCGCAACGTCACCTGGGAGCAGATCGCCGATCACACCGACATCGTGCTGGCCTTCGGCGGCATGGCGCTGAAGAACTCCATGGTGGCCGGCGGCTCGATCAGCAAGCATGTCGAGCGCGGCGCCATGGCGGCGGCCCGCAGGCGCGGTTGCGAGTTCATCCTGGTCAGCCCGCTTCGCGAAGACCTGCCCGTCGAGGCCGGTGCGGAGTGGATGACCTGCATGCCGAGCACCGACACCGCCTTGATGCTCGGCCTCGTCCACACGCTGGTCAGCGAAGGCCTGCACGACCAGGCCTTCCTCGATCGCTACACCGAGGGATGGCCGGCCTTCCTGCGCTATCTCACCGGCGAGAGCGACGGGCAGGCAAAGCATGCCGAATGGGCCGCCGCGATCTCAGGCGTCGAGGCGGAGACGATCCGCAAAGTCGCGCGCCGGCTCGCCGGAAAGCGCGCACTGATCACCGTCTCTCATTCGCTGCAGCGCGCCGAGCATGGCGAGCAGCCGGTATGGATGGGCATGGTGCTGGCGGCGGCGCTCGGCCAGATCGGCCTTCCCGGCGGCGGCTACGCCTATTCGCTCGGAGCGATCGGCTATTACGGCCGCCGCGTCAACGACGTGCCGGGGCCGACGCTGGGGCAGGGCCGCAACGGCGTCGCCGATTTCATTCCGGTGGCGCGCATCGCCGACATGCTGCTCAAGCCGGGCAGCACCTATCGCTACAATGGCGAGACGCGGACCTATCCGGACATCCGCATGGTCTACTGGGCTGGCGGCAATCCCTTCCATCATCACCAGGACATCAATCGCCTGCGCAAGGCGTTTGCGAAACTCGATACGTTCGTCGTGCATGAGCTTGCCTGGACCGCCACCGCCCGTCATGCCGACATCGTGCTGCCGTCGACGATGACGCTCGAGCGCGAGGACATCGGCTATTCCAGCAACGACCCCCTCATGGTGGCCATGCACCGGATCGCCGAGCCGTTCGGGCTTTCACGCGACGACTACGACATCTTTGCCGATCTCGCCGATCGTTTGGGGGCCCGCGAACCCTTCACCGAGGGACGCACGTCGCGGCAATGGCTCGAGCATCTCTACGAGCCGACCCGCGCCTCGCTCGCCAAGCGTGGCCTGGAAGCCCCTCACTTCGACGAGTTCTGGGCGCGCGGCAGCCTGGTCGTGCCGCAGCAGCCCGATGACGGCGGCCGGCTGCGCCGCTTCCGCGAAGATCCGGTCAATCACGCGCTGCCGACGCCGAGCGGGCGCATCGAGATTTTCTCGCAGAAGATCGCCGGCCATGGTGATGCGGATTGTCCGGGGCATCCGGTCTGGCTCGACAAGACCGACATGCCCAGGCCCGGGGCGCCGTGCTTCCTCGTCGCCAACCAGCCGGTGACGCGGCTGCACAGCCAGCTCGACTTCGGCGGGCATTCGCTTGGCTCGAAACATCGCGGCCGCGAGGTCGCGCGGATGAACCCGCGCGATGCGGACGCGCGCGGCATCAAGGACGGCGACATCATCCGCCTGTTCAACGATCGCGGTGCGTGCCTTGCCGCGGTCCACGTCACCGACGGCATCGCGCCCGGCGTGGTGCAGCTTCCGACCGGCGCCTGGTACGATCCGATGGATCCGGAAGACGAGGCGCCGCTCTGCGTTCACGGCAATCCGAACGTGCTCACCCGCGACATCGGGACCTCGTCGTTCGCGCAAGGCTGCACCGGGCAGCTGACGGTGGTCGAGGTGGAGAAGTTCACCGGTAATCTGCCGCCGATCCGCGCGTTCGATCCGGTGTAGGGTGTCGTAGCTCCGATGGAGCGCAGCGTTGCGCCAAGAAAATGGGGCCGTCCTGTGTGGGAGCAGGGACGGCCCCGAGAGGCTCGCCGGCCCCGGGAGGAAGAGGGCGCGAGCCGCCGGATGCCTAGGCCGCGGCGCTGGCGGTCCAACCAATCTGCGGGGAAGGACGACGCCGTAGCGGCGCTTCGACCTCGAGCCGCTCACCCCTGCTGGCGAGGCGCCAGCGTGCCGGTGATTGACCGCTGATGCGTTTGAACACGGTCGAGAAATGCGCCTGCGTGCTGAAGCCCACGGCAAGCGCGATCTCCGCCAATGGCCGCTCGGTGGTTGCAAGCAGCGTCTTCGCCTGCTCGGTGCGGTGATTGAGCAGATATTCGCGGGGACGGTAACCGGTCGCGGCGCGGAATTGTGCCGCGAAGTGCATCCGGGACAGGCCGGCGACATTGGCAAGCTCGGACAGGCTGATGCCGCGGTGGAAATGATCGGCGATATATTGCTCGACACGCCGCAGCCGCCATTTCGGCAAGGCATTGACCCTGGCGCGCGGCAACTCGATCCGGGTGAGATGCATCGCCAGGGTCTGGCCGATGCACTGTGTGAAATGCCGGTCTGCGGCATCACTTTGCTCGATCAGCGCCTTGGCAAGCTCGGCGGCGAGCGGATCGCGCAGCAGCACGAGGTCATTGAGCCCGTCGGCCGCCACGACATGGGCCGGAAGATGATCCGTGGAGATGTGGACGTGCAGGAAGGCGCATGGCGACTGGAATTGCACGCCGAGAGATTTCGATGGAGCCGTGACATAGAGCGTCCCCGCCGGCATGGTGCCGTCGAAAATGATCTGGCGGTCCCGTGTCAGCTTCGCGCGCGTGGTCTTCAGGGCGATGCCGATGAAATAGCGATCGTCCGGCGTCGTCGTTTCGTGCGACGAGCTGCTCCGCGAGTCCTCCCATCGCGAGATCGTGATGTCCTGGATCGCGCCGTCCACAGTGCGATCGATCTGACGCCAGTGGCTCTCCCGGGCGATCACCTGCGTCGGGCGAAGAACCTCGTGATCCCGCGAGCCGGCCGGAAAATCGATCCAGGCATGGGCCGCGTGCAAATTGTTCGACATCGCTCGTCCTCTCCTGGCTCTGCCGCGGTTTGCAACGACCGGCAAACGCGCAAAGCCAATGCTGTCCATGCTCGGAGGATAGGCGTGAGCTGGCCAGGACGCCCGTTAGTGGTGATTAGGATCTGTTAGATTTTGTGCGCGTGCACCAGGTGCGACAGCCCGCCGCAGACGTTTGATTAAGTCCAATTTGTCAGAGATTTGCCCGGCTGCCCCTGTTTGAGGGGACGTCAACGAGCATCGCGTGGCGCGCAGGCCCTTCGCTGGACCTCGCATCGGTGCCGGGTATAGTCCCTGCGCGTTTCGAGGAAGCAGTCGTCAAGATGAGCAAGATGTGACCGACCTCTCGGCAGGACATGGCTCCCGCAGCGGCGGCGCCGGAACAATCCTTGATCTCGATGCCGTCTCGTTCGGGCCGTTCTCGCTGCGGTCGCGGCTGCTGGAGAAGGACGGCGTGCCAGTCAAGCTCGGCAGCCGTGCGATGGATATTTTGCGCCTGCTCGTCAGCCGTGCCGGCGAGGTGGTGCCAAAGAACGAGATCCTCAGCTACGCGTGGTCCGGCCTCTCCGTCGAGGAGATCAGCCTGCGGGTTCATGTCGCGGAGCTGCGCAAGGTGCTCGGCGACGGCAAGGACGGCGTCCGCTACATCGCCAACATTCCGAGCCGGGGTTATTGCTTCGTCGCGCCGGTGCAGCGTGGTCCACGCGCGGAGCCGCCGTCGCTCACGTCGCGGCCAGCCGAAAAGGCGACGTCGTCACCGTCTCTGCCGCATCGTCTGGACCGGATGGTCGGGCGGGACGAAATCGTGGCCGAGCTGGCGCCGCGCTTGCTCCGCGATCGTTTCGTCACGCTGCGAGGGCCTGGCGGCATCGGCAAGACCACCATTGCCGTCGCGCTCGCGCATGACCTGTGCGACAGGTTCGAGGGCAACGTCCATTTCCTCGAATTCGGACCGCTCAAGGACGCCGCGCTGGTGGCGAGCACGGTTGCCGCCGCGCTGGGTCTCGTCGTGCATCACAATGATCCGAGTGGCAGCATCGTCAGTTTCCTGCGCGGGCGGCGGCTGCTCCTCGTTCTCGACAGCTGTGAGCACGTCATCGACACGGTCGCGCGTCTCGCGGAAGACATCTATCGCGAGGCGCCCGGCGTTGCCATCCTCGCCACCAGCCGCGAGTCGCTGCTGGTGGCCGGCGAGCAGATTTTCGAGCTTGCTCCGCTGCCCGGCCCGCCGCAAGGCACGCGCCTCAGCGCCGGCGAGGTGCTGAATTATCCGGCGGCGCGCCTGTTCGTCGACCGCGCCAGTGCGGCGGGGCACCGCGACGATCTCACCGACGAGGATGCGGAAGTCCTGGTGCAGATCTGCGGCAAGCTCGACGGCATCGCGCTCGCGATCGAACTTGCCGCCGCGCGCGTCGGGCTCTACGGGCTGCGCGAGATGGCGGCGCTGCTCGACAGCCGCCTGCAGCTCGAATGGCGCGGGCGGCGAACGGCGCCGCCGCGGCAGCAGACGCTCGGTGCCACGCTCGACTGGAGTTTCGGCTTGATCGGCGAGAACGAGCGCAACGTGTTCCAGCGGCTCGCGGTCTTCGCAGGTCACTTCACCCTGAAAGGCGCAATAGCGGTGGCGGCCGAGCAGGAAACGCCGGAGGAACGCGTCATCGACGCGCTGGAGCAGCTCGTGGCCAAGTCGCTGGTGTCCTCGCAGCCGGACGGCGCATCGCGGCGCTATCGCCTGCTGGACGCAACGCGTGCCTATGCCATGCAGAAGCTGGCGGATGGCGTTGAGGCAAGCGTCATCGCGCGCCGTCACGCTTGCTATGTTCAACGCACGCTCGAAGCCGGCCTGACGGCGCAGGGTGGAAGCGGCCAGATGTCCCGCTCGCAGGAGCGCGCGGGCCTGCTCGCCGATGCCCGCGCGGCGCTGGCATGGAGCTACGCCAACGATGACGGCGCCGACTTGCGCGTGCCGCTTGCCGGCAGTTGCACGAGCCTGTTCGTCGAGCTGAATTTGCTGAACGAGGCGCGCATCTGGTCCGATCGCGCGCTCGCGATGCTCGACGACGCCGATCGTGGCGGCCGATGGGAGCTCGAGCTTCAGTCAACGCTCGGTCACGCCTTCATGTTCACCGAGCGCAACAGCGAGCAGGCGGAAGCGGCGCTCAGGCGCGGGCTGGAGATCGCGCAAGCGCTCGGCGACCACGCCAACACATTCAGGCTGCTATCGCGACTGAACATGTTCTATCGCCGGACCGGCGGCTACCGGCATCTGGTGCCGACTGCGCGTCACGCCGAGCGGATTGCGCGCCTGATCGGCGATACCGCGGGCATTGCCGGCAGCAAAGCGCTTCTCGGCGTGTCCTATCACCTCGCCGGCGACCAGGCCGAGGCGCAAGCTCATCTCGACGAGGGCATGCGCGACGACGCGGCGCTGCGGGGCACGCAACCCGGACATTTCGCCTATTCGCGCACGCCGCAGATTCCGCTGGCACGCGTGTTGTGGCTGCGCGGCTATCCCGATCGCGCGCTCGAATGCGTCCTCCCGCTCGTCGGCGCTTCAGCGCCGCGCGACGTGGTCATGCATTGTATCGCGCTGTGCTGGTCCGCCTCGGTGTTCGGTTGGGTCGGCGACTGGTCCGCCGTCGAGACCATGAGCGCTCGCCTGGCGACGCATGCGAGTATGCACGGGCTCGTCCCCTATGAGGCCGTTGCGACCGGCTTTCGGGCGCAGACCATGATCGCCCATGGCGAGGCCATTGGCGGCATCGACTTGTTGCGGAGCGTGCTTCCGCGTCTGCACGCGGATCGCTACGAGCTCTATATGTCGGCATTCGCCGCGGATCTGTCTTCCGGGCTGGTCTCATTGGGGCGCTTGGCGGAAGGCGCTCAGGTCCTGCACGAAACCATCGGCCGCGTCGAGCAGGAAGGCGGCGCCTTCGACATGCCGGAGCTGCTGCGTCTGCGCGGAGAGCTCGAGGTACAGAGCGGAAACCTCGACGCGGCCGAGGCAAGCCTTGTCGCATCGGCGGAGCTCGCCGAGCAGCAGGACGCACTATCCTGGCGGCTGCGCACCGAGATGTCGCTGGCGCGGCTGCGCGAGCGACAGGGTGTGCGAGATCCGCGCCAACAGCTCGCCAAGACCTATGCGCGGTTCACCGAGGGGTTCGACACCGCCAATCTCAGGGCCGCACGGCTCATGCTGAATCCGCCTTCCGCCTGATCAAGCCGAACAGCGGCGGCGCCTCCGCAGCGATCCGCCACCCGGTTGCTGTCAGCCCTTGTGTCCCTACAGTCGCGCAAGGAAGCCGCGAACGAGCGCAGCGATTTCGTCGGTGGCTTCATCCAGCGCGAAGTGCCCCGCTTCCAGGATGTGAACCTCCGCATCCGGAACGTCGTCGCGATAGGCCGAAGCGCCGGCGACCGCGAACGACGGATCGTATTTGCCCCAGACCACCAGCGTCGGCGGCCGGGTCTTGCGCAACCATTCCTGCCATTTCGGATAGGAGGCGACGTTGGTCCGGTAGTCCAGGAATAGCGTGGTCTGGATCTCGGCCTGTCCCGGACGCGTCAGGAAGGCGTATTCGTCGGTCCAGGTATCGGGGTCGTAACGTTCGGGGTGCGGGCTGGAGCCGAGATGCCGCTGGCGCGTCGCCGCCAGCGAGGTGAAATTGGCCTTGAGCGCCTCGAGCTCGTGGGCCGGATCGGCCCAATATCTGCGACGCGCCTCCCAGAGCGAGCTCAAGCCCTGCTCGTGCGACACGGCATTCTGGATGATGATCCCGCGGACACGTTCAGGATGCGCCAGCGCCATGCGGAAGCCGACCGGGCCGCCATAGTCCTGCATGAACAGGACGTAGTTGCTGAGACCGAGCTTCACCGTAAGCTCGCCGATCACGCCGGCGATGTTGTCGAACGTATAGTTGAAATCGGACGGCGGCGGCGCGCTGCTGTTGCCGAAGCCGGGATAGTCCGGCGCGATCACGTGATATTTGTCGGCGAGCAGCGGCAGCAAGGGCTCCCACATCCGCGACGAGGCCGGAAAGCCGTGCAGCAGCAGCACGGTCGGGGCGTCGGCGGAGCCGGCCTCGCGATAGAAGGTCTTGAGACCGCCGATATCGATGGTGTGATAGCTGATCGAGCGCCGGCTCGATCGCAATTCCTGTGCCGATGCCTGTACGACGGCGCAGGCCATTGCGGCGGAGAGGGCGAGTGCGGCTGGAATGCTCATGTCGTTGCTCTTGCATGTAGCGTGAGGATTTGTAGGAAGTGCTGCCGCGGCGTCGGGAGCCGCCAACTCAGGCATCTCCCGAGACATGGCCGCAGCCAGGATTTACGAAGCCTTCGCCATCGGCTTGCCCGCGAGAGCAGCCAGCAGGGCCTGCGCGGCCGGACCCGACGAGTGCGGGTTCTGGCCCGTGATCAGCAGGCCGTCGCTGACGACATGAGGCGCCCAATTGGCCTTCTTCGAGAAGGTGGCGCCGAGGCGGAGCATCTCGTCCTCGACCAGGAACGGCACCACCTTGGTGAGGCCGACTGCTTCCTCCTCACCATTGGTGAAGCCGGTCACCTCCTTGCCCTGCACCAGCGGCTTGCCGTCCGGCGTCTTGACGTGGCGCAGCGCGGCGGGGGAATGACAGACGATCCCAACATGCTTGCCGGCGGCAAAGAAGGACTCGATGAGCTTGATGGAGTTCGGGTCTTCGGCGAGATCCCACATCGGGCCGTGGCCCCCGGGATAGAACAGCGTGTCGAAGTCCTGCTGCCTGACGCTGTCGAGGCGAAGGGTCCTGTCGAGCTGCGCCTCCGCGGCAGCGTCCTGCTCGAAACGCACCGTCAGGTCGGTGCGGAATTCGGGCTCGTTGCTCTTGGGATCGAGCGGCGGGCGGCCGCCCTTGGGCGAGACCAGCGTGACCTCCGCACCGGAATCCCTGAAGATGTAGTAGGGGGCTGCAAGCTCTTCGAGCCAGAAGCCCGTCTTGCGTCCGGTGTTGCCGAGCTGATCGTGGGACGTGAGAACCATCAGTACCTTCATGACTGTCTCCCTGAGGGCGTTCGTATGTTGACGCATTCCACGCGCGTGGTTGCGTCGCCTGGGTTTCGTTCGAGCACGTCATTCGTTGCTCGCAAACCCAATCTGCGCTCAAGGCGGGCTGTTGGCTCGTTATGTATTGTTAGGCGTTGAGAGCGGCCATGTCAGCCGTACCGCCGCTATTCGAAGACGGCGTCGAAGATCTCGACGTCCATCAGCACCGGCTTGGCAATCACGGTCCCATCGGGCCGCAATGTCTGCGCGCGCCGAAGGGTCGGCACCACGATGCCGCCGAAGCTGTCATGTGCCCAGGAGGAGTGTGCGACCTTCATCCCGAAGAGATCGTGATCTGTCCGCCGCTGCAGGGCGCTCTCGTCGAAATAGAAGATCTGCTCGGGCGCGAGCGTCATCAGGTGAGCCGGGAAGCGTGCCCGCAGCCGTCGCCAGGTTTCGGCATTCTCCTGCCAGGGCGACAGCTCCTCGATCACGACATCGGGGTGGGCAAGCAGGAATGGAATCGTCAGATAACTCCAGATCGCGACGCCGCAGAAGAAGACGAGATGCAGTTCATCGGCCAGCGCGGGTGGATCGACCTCGGAAAATGCAAGGCCGGGATTAGCCCAGGACCGCAGGACCTCACCATCCAGGCTCTCGATCGTGATCGCATCCGGTTGAAAGGAGCCGGAGTGCTCACCCCCGGTGATGCCGGTGAAGCGCACCGATTGCGTCCGGGTCGAGCCTTCCGCGGTCACATCCTTGAATTCCCGGGCGTGGCCGGCACTGGAGAACAGCGTCCCGCCAACGGAAAGGTGGAGCGTGAACCGGTTCAAGCTGTTCCAGCGGGCCATTCCGCCGCTGGCATCGATTACATCGTCAAGAAGCGCCATGTCCCGCCACATCCACCGTGCAGTATCTCCACCATGGCGGGGCGCATGCGGCTTGGCGTGTTAGAAGTTGTTAGGAGTTGCGAGCGAGTAGCATGGCAGTATCTCGTTGAAGATACTCTCAATTCGGGGTGTCCAGCAGCTCCCTGGCAGCGATCAGATCGCGGGTCTGCAGGCCCTCCTGGTAGCGCGCAACGAGGGGGGTGAGCAAAGCGCTAGCGTCAGCGGCCTTGCCGGCCCGCTCCCAGATGCGGCCGAGGCTGATCGCCCCGCGAAGCTCCCAGCCGACCGCGGATTGACGCCGGGACAGATCGAGCGATTTGCGCAAGGTGCTCTCCGCCTCTACAGCGTTGCCAGACCCGGCGAGGATGTCACCCTTGATCCTGAGCATCTCCGGCATGTCGAAGGATTCGCCGTGATCGGGAATCTGGGCGATCGCCTCGTTGATCGTCTGCAAGGCCTCGTCGGGCTGGTTCTGGGAAGCGAGCCCCTCCGCGAGCGCCGTCGCAAACACCGTCGTCATGATGCGGTGCCGTGTCGCGTACAACGTGGCCTGACTGCGCCGGAGGTGCTCGATCCCGGCCGCGACGTCGCCGCGGCGCAGCAGCAACTCGCCCTTCTGGCCGATGCCGACCGCGTGATAGGGGCCGAGGAAGTGCCGCGCGGAATGATCGATCAGCCGCTCGATCAGGATTTCGGCACTGGCCCAGTCGCCGACCCAGAGGAACACGTAGATCGTCCAGATCAGGGAGATGCCGAGGGTGAGCGGCTGCTCGAGCAGCTCGGCCTCGCGCACCGTGTATCTGGCTACCTCGACCGCTCGCTCGGGCCGGCCCGTGAGCCAGAGCCCGCGCGCCAGCGCAACCAGCGCGACGATGCGGTCGTCATAGCCGAGATGCCCGATATTCAGCCGTTGCGAGCCGGGATTGTGCACCATCGCGCTTTCGCAGAACCGAACCGCCTTGTCCTGGTTGCCGATCAGATGATGCGCGACGCCGCGCATCCAATCCACGTTCAGCGTGGCGGCGGAATCATTCAGTTTGCGCGCAACGCCCTCGCCCTGTTCGCTGGTCTCGAGTGCGCCGTGAAAATCTCCGACCCTAGTGAGGTAGATGTGCAATCCGCGCAGCAGCCAGAGCTGCCAATGCAGGTCCTCGAGCTGGCGGGCAAGCTCGAGACTGCGCGTGAAGGCCGACCGGACCGCATCCGTATTACCTTGCGTGAACATCACGGAGACGCCGAGCGCGGCCTGCAGGGTCATCTCCTGCCGGCTGTCCACGGCGCCCGTGTCGAGGGACGCCAGCGCCTGCTGGGTCCATCGGTAGCATTCCGTCAGCAATGTCAGTTCGAGGAAGAACTGCGCGGCCGAGGCCGCCAGATCCACGCCGATCGTCCGGTCGCCGCCGTCCGAAAAGCTGTAGGTCAGCGCAGCCCTGACATTGGGCAAATGGTCGGCATAGGGAAGGAAGCCGCCCGCGCTCTGCATGCCCGTGGATTTCAGCGCAATGTCGCGCAGGAAATCACGGAAATATTCGGCGTGGGCGTGCGCGACGCGGTCCGCTTCGCCGTTCTCGACGAGCTTGTCCGCCATGAAGGCGCGGGTGGTGTCGAGCAGGCGATAGCGCAGCCGCCGCTCCGCCGGCGAGGTCGCGATCAGGGATTTGGAGAGCAGGTTCGAAATGGCTTCCACACCTTCGCCCTCGCTGAGGCCCTGGCAGGATGCGATCGCAAGCGCGGCTTCCAGCGTGAACGGCCCGACGAACACCGACAATCCGCGCAGGGTCGCGCTCTCGGTCGGCGGCAGCAAATCGTAGCTCCAGGCGAGCGCCGCGCTCAGGGTCTGGTGCCGCGGAATCGCGGTGCGCCGTCCCCGCCACAGCAGCGAGAAGCGGCTGTCCAGCAGTGATGCGGTCCCGGCAATGCCATAAGCGTTGACACGTCCGGCCGCGAGCTCGATCGCCAGGGCGATGCCGTCCAGCCGTCGGCAGATCTCGGCGACGAGCGGCGCATCCTCCTCGGTGAGCTCGAATTCGCTCAGGCTCTCGGCAATGCGTTCCACGAAGAGCTGGCTTGCGGGATAGGCAAGGATGTCGGCAATGCCGAGGCCTTCGCGCTGCGGCGGGCAATCCAGCGGAAACAGCCGGTGGACGCGCTCACCTTCGGTGCGAAAGGATTCGCGGCTGGTGGCCAGAATATGCAGCTTCGGCGCCTCGCGGACCATGCGTTCGGCCAGAGGGGCGAGTTCGTCGAGGATATGCTCGCAACTGTCGAACACCAGCAGCATGCGCCGGCTGCGCAAGACCGTCAGCAGGCTCGGCACGGGATCGTCGGCATTGACGGTCAGGCCCAGCGCGGCCGCAATGGTGCCGGGAACGAGCCGGACATCCGTCAGCGCGCCGAAATCGACGAAACATACCTGGTCATCGAAGCCGGCGAGCTCGCGATGCGCGACGGCAAGCGCGACCGACGTCTTGCCGATCCCGCCCGGGCCGACGATTGTGACGAAGCGATGCTGGGCAAGCTCGGCCGAGATCTTCTCGACCGCATCGTTCCGCCCGATCATCTTGGCGAGCGGCGCGGGCAGCGAGCGGGGCGAAGCGTCGGGCAGGCTGGTCCGGCTCTCCGAAGCCGCAGCCCGGAGCAGCGGGGCCGCGAAGCAATAGCCGCGTCCGGGGACGTTGATCACGTAGCGGGAGCCTTCGCCGGCATCGCTCAAGGCCCTATCGTTCAAAGCCTTATCGTTCAAAGCCTTGCGCAACGTCGTGATGTGGAAACGCAGGCTGCCTTCGTCGACATTCACGTCGGCCCAGATGCTCTTGATCAGCTCCCGCTTGTCAACGACCTCACCCGCACGCTCGGCGAGAAAAATGAGGATGTCGAGCGCACGGCCGCCGAGGTGAAGCGGGACGCCGTCCTTCTCGAGCAGCCGCGACTTCGTGAACAAGCGAAATGGCCCGAAGGCAATGACCGAATCTTGCTCGTTAGTGTCCGGCACGGGCCAACAATTCCAGTGAAAAGGCTGAAGTCTGCAGTTTTGGTCTAACAGAACGAGACGTCCAGTAAACTGGCCGAAAGTGGCGAAATCGCGTGGCGATCATCGCAATCGCCTGATCACGCGAGGAGCGTCGCAAATCTAACTTAAACGCGAGTGGTCCAGCGAGCGATCGGGACAATCCGGCAATGCGCTGGACCGCGATGGCGGATCCGGATCTCGGTCGTCGCGACGGTGATCATAACAGAATCTTGCAACGTCTAACGAGCAAAGCACGCGAACAGCATCCAGTATGGCATTCGCGTTAGATGCAATTTTCAACGGGAGGCTATGATGTCCGCGATCGGCGCTCGGCCGAACGACCATGTCGTTCGATCTCAATTTGTACCCGGCCTCGATGATCAGTCGCGTGACTGGGAGCTCGTGCTGCGGGAATCCCACCATCGCATGAAGAACACGCTGACGCTGCTGGGTGCGTCAGTCCGTCGCGATTTCACGCGCGCGGGCACGGGCGATGTGTCGCTGGCGGTGGACCGGTTCGAGCGGCGCATCGTCGCCTTCGGCAGGCTCTATCAACTTCTGTCCGATCATGACGATCTGCCGTTGGTCTCCGCAGCGGCCTTCTTCGAAAGCCTGTGCGAAGCGATCTCCGAGGCTGTGCTGGAGCCGGCAGGCATCCGCTGCGAGGCTGCAATCGAAAACGGCTCGTTGCCGGCGGCGCAGTGTCATCGGCTCGCGCTGATGCTGACGGAGCTGGTCACGAACGCGGCAAAGCATGCCTTCCCGAGCAAGAAGGGTGCGCTGATCCGCATCGGCCTGGCCCGGCGCGGCGGCGCCTGGCTCTGCACGGTGGCCGACAACGGCATCGGTGCGACCGGTCCGCTCCAGGGCACCGGCAGCCGGATTCTCGAAGGGCTCGCACGCAGCATCCAGGCGCGGCTGCGGGGCGAGGCGGGCATTGGCGGCACCCGGGTCACCATCGTGATGCCGATCGCTGCGGCGTGAGCCCTCCCTCACAACGGCTAGCGGACTCTAACACCCCATAACGGGTAAAAATCTCTCGTTTGCGCGACAGTCCTGACGTTCGGAGCGGGTGTCGATCCCGGACCCGCGGCTTGAAACAAGGAGTTGGACATGGCTGTGATCGAGCTGAATCGCCAAGCTGAAACCAAGCCCTCGAAATCTCATGGAGTTGATTTGAAGCTCGAGGTCCTCGTGATCCCGGTGTCCGATGTCGACCGCGCCAAGGCGTTCTACACGCGCCTCGGCTGGCGACTGGATGCCGATTTCACGTCAGGCGACGACTGGCGCGTGATCCAGTTCACGCCGCCGGGCTCGGCCTGTTCGGTGATCTTCGGCACGAACGTCACGGCGGCAGCGCCCGGCTCGGCGCGAGGCCTGTATCTGGTCGTCTCCGATATCGAGGCGGCACGTCAGGATCTGCTCGCCCGCGGCGTCGAGGTCAGCGAGCCGTTCCACGGTGCCGGCGACGTTCATGCCGGGCCTGACGAGCCATATCTGTTCGGCAGCGTCCGAGCCAGTGGTGCTGA
Source organism: Bradyrhizobium sp. CIR18 (assembly GCF_014198295.1). NCBI lineage: Bacteria > Pseudomonadati > Pseudomonadota > Alphaproteobacteria > Hyphomicrobiales > Nitrobacteraceae > Bradyrhizobium > Bradyrhizobium sp. CIR18. Next base: position 492,166 of record NZ_JACIHF010000002.1, read on the forward strand.
CCCGAAGCGCGGCAGCTATGCTTCATTCGCCGCGTTCAGCGATCCCGACGGTAATGGCTGGCTGTTCCAGGAAGTCACGACACGATTGCCCGGACGCATCGCAGGCGACGGCACGGCATTCGCCTCAGCGACCGATCTGGCCGCAACGCTGCGTCGCGCGGCGCTGGCGCATGGCGAGCATGAGGCGCGGACTGGCGGACACGACGAGAACTGGCCGGCCTGGTACGCCGACTACATCGTCCGCGAGCAGGCCGGCCAGCCGCTGCCGACTTGAGCTGCAGCGAAAGGCATCTTCCGATCCTGGCCGACACGGCGCGCGATGACCTGGTCGTCGCGCGCCGTGTCGTATTGCGCGGATGTCATCGCACTCTTGCGCCGACTCGCAACGGCTAACGCAGGCTAACAATGCATAACGAGCAAACTGCCGGGGCCTGCGCCAATCTCTCTGCACGCCAACCGACGCGTCGATTTCGAACTCGGTCAGCGTCACCGACCAAAGCAAGGGAGATCCAACATGACCGCGCAAGCCCGAACCGAGAGCCTCAATCCCGACCGCCGTCAATTGCTGAGCCAGGCCGCGATGACCGCGGTTGCCGCCAGCGTGTCGAGCCTGTTGCCGCTGCATCCTGCCAAGGCTACCGCAGGCGGCGCCATCCGGCCCTTCCAGGTCAGCGTGCCCGAGCAGGATCTGCTCGACCTGCGCCGGCGCCTGGCTGCCACACGCTGGCCGGATCGCGAGATCGTCACCGATCAGTCGCAGGGCGTGCAGCTGACGACGGTGCAACAGCTCGTGCGTTACTGGCAGAGCGATTACGACTGGCGCAAGTTGGAGGGCCGGTTGAACGCCTTGCCGCAATTCGTCACCGAAATCGACGGCGTCGACATTCACTTCATCCACGTCCGCTCGCGGCACGAGAACGCACTGCCGATGATCGTCACGCATGGCTGGCCCGGCTCGATCATCGAGCAGATGAAGATCGTCGGTCCCCTCACCGATCCGACCGCGCACGGCGCCAGGGCCGCGGACGCGTTCGACCTTGTGATTCCCTCGCTTCCCGGCCACGGCTTCTCGGGCAAGCCGACGGTGCTCGGCTGGGACCCCCAGCGCATCGCGCGGGCCTGGATCGTGCTGATGAAGCGGCTCGGCTACAGCCGCTATGTCGCGCAAGGCGGCGATTGGGGCAATGCCGTGACGGAGCAGATGGCGCTGATCGCGCCGCCGGAATTGCTCGGCATCCACACCAACATGCCCGCGACCGTCCCCGACGACATCGCCAGGGCGCTTCAACCCGGCGGAACGCGCCCGGCGAACCTCTCGACTGAGGAGCGCCTTGCCTACGACCAGCTCGATGATTTCTACAAGCATGGCCTCGGCTACGCGATCGAGATGTCGAACCGGCCGCAGACGCTCAATGGCCTCGTGGATTCGCCCGCGGGCCTCGCGTCCTGGATGCTCGATCACGATGCGCGCAGCGCCGCGATGATCGCGCGCGTGTTCGATGGCCGGACGGAAGGGCTGTCGCGCGACGATGTGATCGACAACATCACGCTCTATTGGCTCACCAACACCGCGGTCTCCTCGGCGCGGCTGTACTGGGAGAACAAGCTGGTGTTCTTCGCGCCCAAGCACGTCAAGATCCCGGTCGCCGTCAGCGTCTTTCCGGACGAGATCTACGCCGCGCCGCGGAGCTGGGCCGAGAAGGCCTACCCCAAGCTGATCCACTACAACCGCCTCGACAAGGGCGGACACTTCGCGGCCTGGGAGCAGCCGGCGCTGTTCTCTGAGGAAGTGCGGACCGCGTTCCGTCCGCTGCGGCAATCGATCTGAGATGCGAACCCATACATCAGGAGTGCAAGCAATGAACCGTCCCGAACGCACCTTCACGACCCAAGACATCCACCTCGATCGCCGCCTGCCGTCCTACTGGCGTGTCACCTTCGACATGCCGCCGGTGAATATTTTCGGTCCGAAGCAGCTGCCGCTGCTGGGCGACATCGTCACCAGGATCGAGACCGATCCGGACGTGAAGGTCGTGGTGTTCGACAGTGCCGTCGAAGGCTTCTTCATCACCCATTACGATTTCCTGGCGCCGTTGGAGGATTCGCTTCGTATCCCGCCCGGGCCGACCGGCCTCGAAGCATTGCCCGACATGCTGGTGCGCCTCAGCCGCGCGCCGGTCGTCTCCATCGCCGCGATCCGGGGCCGCGCGACCGGTGTCGGCAGCGAGCTCGCGCTCGCGAGCGACATGCGTTTTGCCAGCCGCGAGAAGGCGATCCTGTCGCAATGGGAGGTCGGCGCGGGCCTCGTGCCCGGTGGCGGGCCGATGGCGCGGCTGCCGCGCCTGATGGGCCGCGGCCGTGCGCTCGAAGTCCTGCTCGGCGCCGACGACATCCATGGCGATCTCGCCGAACGCTACGGCTACGTCAACCGGTCGTTGCCGGATGCCGAGCTCGACGGTTTCGTCGAGGCACTCGCAATGCGCATCGCCTCGTTCGACAAGGAGGCGATCGCCGAGACCAAGCGTCTTGTCGATGTCGCAAGCCTGCCGCCGGACGCCGAAATCAAGCCGGAGTGGGACGCGTTCCTGGCCTCGCTCGGCCGCCCCGCGAGCCAGACCAGGATCAAGGCGCTGATGGCGCGGGGCTTCCACCGCGCCGGGGACGTCGAGAACCGGCTCGGCTTCCACGTTGGTCAAATCGGCAGCTAACGGAACCGTTGCGACACGCGGCCGGTTGGAGCGGCGGCAGGCGGTCACGCCGATGCCGCCTTCCACCGGTACAGAGCGCCGGTGCGCAAAACAAACGAGGAGAGTTGAGATGATCCGCAAAGCGAAAGCAGTATGGAAGGGCACCGGCCGCGACGGCACCGGCCATCTGACGAGCGAGTCCGGCGTGCTGGCCGAGACGCCCTATTCGTTCAAGACCCGCTTCGAGAACGAGAAGGGCACCAATCCCGAGGAATTGATCGCTGCGGCCCATGCCGGCTGTTTTACGATGGCGCTGGCCTTCGGTCTTCAGATGGCAGGTTTCACGCCGGACGAGCTCTCGACCGAAGCCGCGGTGACCCTGGAGCCCGAAGGCAAGGGCTTCAAGATCAGCAAGTCCGCGCTGACCTTGCGTGCCAAGGTGCCGAACCTCGACGAGGCAGGTTTTGCCAAGTTCGCCGGCGAGGCCGAGAAGAACTGCCCGGTGTCGAAGGTGCTCAACGCGGCGATCACGCTCGACGCCAAGCTGGGCTAGCGGCGAGGGACAGTTCGTGCCATCCGGGTCGACGACCCGGATGGTCGTACAGGGTATGCCCGGCTTTCGGCAGGGCTGCGGAAGGCATCGGATGTGGCAGATGCAGGACCGACAGAGCGGTCAATTGGGAGCGGACAAATGACGACGGAACGCGCAGTTTTGGCCGGAGGCTGCTTCTGGGGCATGCAGGATCTGATCCGCAAGCAACCAGGCGTGATTTCCACACGCGTCGGCTACACCGGCGGCAAGGTGAAGAACGCGACCTACCGCAACCACGAAGGCCACGCCGAGGCGATCGAGATCATGTTCGATCCCGCCAGGACCAGCTACCGGACCATGCTGGAGTTCTTCTTCCAGATCCACGATCCCACCACGCTCGATCGCCAGGGCAATGACCGAGGCACCAGCTATCGCTCCGCAATCTTCTATGCGAGCGATGAGCAGAAGAAGATCGCCGAAGACACCATTGCAGACGTCGAGGCGTCCGGCCTGTGGCCCGGCAAGGTGGTGACCGAGGTCGCGCCCGCAGGCGAATTCTGGGAAGCCGAGCCCGAGCATCAGGACTATCTCGAACGCTATCCTGACGGCTACACCTGCCACTTCATCCGGCCCGGCTGGAAGCTGCCGCGCCGCGCTGCTGCGGTGGGAGGCTAGATCAAGACGACACGCGCCATCAGGCCCGCGATCGCGCGATCAGGTCGCGGGCCATGCGCATGTCGGCGATGCCGGAGCCTTCGGCAAACGTCCCGCAGACATTGTCGAGAGCCACCCGGGCTTCCGCGCCCCGGCCGGCTCCGATCATGGCCCGCGCGAGGCTGGTCGCGCAGCGGAGCTCCCAAAAGCGCGCGCCCTGCTCAACGGCAATGTCGATGGCCTCGCGAAAGTGCGCCTCGGCGTCTGCTGAATGCCGCGCGCTCCTGAGCATCAATTCCCCCTTGATGCGGAGCAGCTCCGGCAGATACCAGCGCTCCTGCCGGTCGTTGCAGCGGGTCAGGACGTCCTCGATCGTGTCGAGGCCACGGTCGACCTGGTCGGCTTCGAGGAAGCACGCGGCGAGCTCGCCGAGCAGCGGCAGAAAGCGCGGCAGGAAGCGCGCATCGCCGGCGCGGTTGAGCTCTTCGCGCAAAAGCGGCAGGCCGGTGGCGATGTCGCCGCGCCTGGCCACGACCGCGGCGTTGAAGGCGCGTGCCCATAGGCCCCACAGCCGGATTCCGTGGCGTTCGGTGTGTTCGAGCAGCTCGGCGCCGTGGCGCTCGGCGGCCTCGAAATCGCCGGACCAGAACGCGATCGGGCAGGCGGCCTGTCCCAGCACGCTGCAGAAGGTCAGCGCATGGCCGTTGGCGCGGCCTTCCTCGATGTTCTCAGCGGCGAGCGCCTGGGCCTGATCGGCGAGGCCCTGAAGCCAAAGGATGCGGGCCCGGAAATATTGCGTCGATATCCTGAGATCGAGCGGGAAGATTTTCGGCTTCGCCACCAGCACATGCAGCGAGGCGTTCACCCGGTCGATGCGCTGCCGCGCGTCGTTCTGGTCCCCGAGATAATGCAGCGCGACGGCCATCAGGCGGTCGCCCAGCATGAGATCGGTGCTGTCGGGCGAATTCGCTGCCACCTTCGCAAAGCGCTCGGCGAGCCCGCGGGCCTTGCCGAACTGCCCGTTGTTGAACTGGTCGATGCACAGGCCCCAGAGTGCGCGCAGCCGGAAGTCCTTGTCGTCGAGGCTCTCAGCCAGCTCGAGCGTCGTCTCGAGGATCGGGCGCGCCTCGCGCGCGCGACCCTCGCCGTACATCAGCGACCAGCCGAGTGCCGACAGGAGCTGCATGCGGATGCGGTCGTTGTCGCCGTCGTCTCCGAGCGCCGCCAGTGCCGTTCTGCTGCGCTCGCGGCATTCGGCGAACAGCGACAGACGCACCCACAGGGTGACGGCGGCGGCCGTCAGCGCAATGCCGAGCCTGGTGTCGCCGTCGGGCGCGAAGGCCCAATCCAGCGCCGCGCGCACATTGTCGAGCTCGCCGCCATAGGTGCTGAGCCATTCGGGCAGCGGCGTCGACGTGTCGGCCCCCGCGCGCTCGAAGAAATCGCGAAAATGCTCCGCATGACGCCGCGCGAACTGCCTGGTTTCACCGAGCTCGTTCAGTTTCCCGAGTGCGTAAGTGCGCGTGGTGTCGAGCAGGCGATAGCGCAGCGCCCGCGAGCCGGATGGCGAGATCAACGATTTGGTGACCAGGCTGTCGATCGCCTCCAGCGTCTCCGAGGTGCTGAGGCCGTCGCCCGACGCGACCGCGGCGGCCGCCTCCGGCGCGAACGGCCCTGCGAACACCGACAATCGTCGCAAGGTGGCGCTTTCCGCCGGAGACAGGAGGTCGTAGCTCCAGTCGAGGGCGGCGGCGAGCGTCTGGTGCCGCGGGACGGCCGTGCGCCGTCCGCGCCATTGCAGCGAGAAGCGGCTGTCGAGCAGGGAGGCGGTGCCGGCGATGCCATACGCATTGACACGGCCCGCCGCGAGCTCGATCGCCAGCGCAATGCCGTCGAGCCGCCGGCAGATGCTGGCGACAAGCGGCGCCTCTTCCGCGCTGAGCTGGAACGGCCCGGAGCTCTGCGCGATGCGCTCGACGAAGAGCTGGGCGGCGGGATAGGCAAGAACTTCCGCGACGTCGAGGCCCTCGCGCTCGGGCGGACAATCCAGCGGAAACAGCCGGAATATCCGCTCGCCTTCGCTCCGGAACGACTCGCGGCTGGTGGCGAGAACACGAAGCTGAGGCGCTTCGCGAACGATGCGCTCAACGAGAGGCGCCAGCGTATCAAGCACATGCTCGCAGCTGTCGAAGATCAGCAGGGCCGGCCCGGTCTTCAAAAATGTCAGCACGGCCGGCGTCGGATCCTCCGCGCTGACGGTCAGTCCGAGAACGGAGGCGATGGTGGTCGGGACATGGCTCGCATCCCGCAGCGGACCGAAATCGACGAAGAAGACGCGGCCGTCGAAATCCGCCGAGCGCCGATGCCCGACCGTGACGGCGACCGCCGTTTTGCCGATGCCGCCCGGGCCGACCAGGGTCATGAAGCGATAGAGCGTCAGGCCGTTTGAAATCTTCTCGATGACCTCCTCGCGTCCGACCATCTTCGCAAGCTGAGTGGGCAGCGAGCGAGGAGGAATGATCTCGGCGGCGGCTGGCGCGACCTGCGAGGCGATTTGGGCGAACGGGGCGACAAAACAATAGCCGCGGCCGGGCACATTGAGGACATAACGGGCCGATTTACCGGTATCGCCGAGCACCTTGCGCAACGCTGCGACATGGAAGCGCAGGCTGCCCTCGTCGACATTCACGTCGGCCCAGATGCGCTTGACCAGCTCTCTCTTGTCGATGACTTCTCCGGGGCGCTCGGCAAGCAGGATGAGAATATCGAGCGCGCGGCCGCCGACATGAAGCGGCTCCCCTTCCTTCTCCAGGAGCCGGGACTTGGGAAACAGCCGAAATGGCCCGAATGAAATGGCCGAGTCTTGGTTGTTATTGTGAGCTGGCACGTGCCATTGCCCCCCGCAACGGGAGTCAAAAGGTATTGTTGTGGTCTAGCAGAACGAGGCGTCCAGTAAACTGGCCGAAAGCAGCATGGCTGGCAGACCTGCGCAGATGGCGTGGGTCGGCTTCGGCCCCGCCTGAATCATGCCGGAAATGGAAGGGGTTAGGTCGCCGTGGTCTTACCCGGGTCCTTCGTGACGATGTACGCCGACAGCGTGACCAGACCCATCAGCGCAGCCAGCAGCCAGAACGCCAGGGGCAATCCGCCAAAACGTGCGACGAAGCCGACGCCGGCGGGCCCGATGAGAATCCCTGCGTAGCCCGCGGTCGTGATCGCCGCGACCGCAAGGCCGGTGGGCATCACCGTTTGCCGCGCCGCCCGGCGGAACAGCACCGGCACCAGATTCGACGCGCCGAGCCCGATCAGCAGGAATCCGCCGATGGCGACCGCCGCAATGGGCGCCGTCAACAGGACCACGAAACCGGCGATCGCGATGAGGCTGCCCCAGAGCAATGTCGCGCGATCGCCGATGCGCGCAACGACGGCGTCGCCGCCGAGCCGGCCCGCAGTCATCGCGATCGAGAACACGATGTAGCCGGCGCCGCCTTGCGCCTCGGTGACCAGACCTGCGCCGATGACGAGCAGCGCGCCCCAATCCAGCATCGCACCTTCGACCAGGAAGGTGATGGCGCCGAGCAGCGCGAGCAGCAGCACCGATCCGTGCGGCAGCACGAACAGCGGGCCCTCCTGCGCCTGCACGGAGCGAAGCAGGCGCGGCGAGGTCGCGACCATCGCGATCAGCATCAGGACGGAGCAGATCAGCGTGCAGGCGAGCGTTCCGAATTGCAGCGAGAGCAACGCCGTCATCAGCGCGGATCCGGCAAAGCCCCCGATGCTGAACAGGGCGTGGAAGCCAGACATCAGCGGGCGGTGCGCGGCGCGCTCCACCTCCACGGCGTGGATGTTCATGGCGACGTCGATCGAGCCGAGCGCGGCGCCGAATGCGAAAAGCGCCAGCGCCAGCGTTGCGGGCGTAGCCGCAATCGCGAGCAGGGGCAGAACCAGTGCCAGACCGAACCCGCCCGCGATGATGATCGGCCTGCTGCCGTAGCGCGCGCTCACGATCCCAGTCACCAGCATCGCGATGACCGAGCCGATGCCGAGGCTGAGCAGGAGCAGTCCGAGGACGCCATCATCGACGCCGAGCCGCGTCTTCGCGAACGGCACCAGCGGCGCCCAGCACGAGATGCCGAAACCCGCGACGAGGAAGGCAAGCCGGGTCGCAAGGCGGGTCGAAGGCCGGTCGGCGGAAGACATGGAAACTCCGGGAAAGCGGGGGCAGGGCGATCGACAAGCCCGACGATTGTCGCGACTTTATGTCTGTGGCGCGCATGAGGTGCCGCGCTTCGATCGTTGCGTTCGATCGTTGGAACCGGTGCAGACTGTCTGCGTGTAGCCCGGATGGAGCGAAGCGCAATCCGGGGCCGCTCGCCCGGCACTTCGCACCGTCCCGGATTACGCTGGCGCTCCATCCGGGCTACGGGACGGTACCTGTGTCGCCCTCTGTCAATCCACGTCGCTAAAAATATTCCACTTTACCGAAATTCGGTTTCGGCGTATGTGTCGCGCATCCCGGCTCACCCAAGAGGGGCGACTATGTGGTCGTCACTGTCGCGAGCCGGGTCTGCGGTGGACGCGGCAGCGTCGGCACGAGAGGTGCGGGCAGGGCGGGTAGTCCCTGTGAGCCCGAAACCGCGTGCGGATGAGCGGCGCTGTTCAGTTCGTCTCGCCACATTCTTTCGGCAACGTCGACAAGGCCGGGAGATAATGTGGTGACCAGCGAACGCGCGTACGGCAAAACCGTGTGGTCCTGGCCGTCGTTGCTACGGTCAAGCCTTGCGAAGGTGCGAGCGAGCCCAACCGGGCAGACTGCATCATCCAATTCGCGGGGCGAGGGAGGCCAGAAGGAATGGTCGGCTCCCGGGAGATCACGGCATAAGCCGTCCAGCCACTGCGCAGGGAAGGCCGAGTGATCGGCACCACCTGTATGCTGCTGTGCGGTTCTTCTGCGTGTGCCTAATGCGCAGCAGACCGCGGGTGCGAGCCAGCACCCGGCCTTCCCTGCGCCCTCTTGGATGAGAGGGTCGCGAGACCAAGCAAAGCTCGGGCAAATTGCGCCGCGAGATCGGGAAGGCGTGTCTGCGATTTGAGATGCATGCCACAAACCAGATCTCGTAGGGTGGGCAAAGCGCAGCGTGCCCACGCCTTGTCGCTCATGGACGGAGATCGTGGGCACGGCGCTATGCGCCTTTGCCCACCCTACGGCACTGCACGTTGGGATGTGCATTGGAGCCTCGCAATGTACCCCGACGCAGCGCTTCCCTGGTTCGTTCTAACCCGCAAGAATCCGCCGACAGGCGTTCACGTACACCTGCGCGCCGGTGACGATATCGGCATCGGCGGTGTTCTCGGTCCAGTGATGGCTGATGCCGCCGATCGACGGAACGAACAGCATGGCGGCGGGCATGACGGTTGCCAGCATCTGCGCGTCGTGGCCGGCGCCACTGGGCATGCGAATGGATCGTCCGCCGGCCAGCGCCTTGCTCGCGGCTTCGATTGCGTCCTGAAAGCCGGAATTCATCACGGCGGGCGCGCCGGTGCGGATTTTCTCTACGGTGACGGTGCAGGGGCCGTTCGCGCTGGCTTCGTCAGCCATGGTCCGCAGCAGCTGCTCCAGCCGGGCAATGACGGCCGGATCGTCGTCGCGGATCTGGAACAGCATCTCCGCTCCACCCGGAATGATGCTCGGCGCGCCGGGATCGAGCGTGATGCGGCCGGTGGTCCAGACCGTTCGCGGGCCGCAGGAATCAGGAAAACGCTGGTCGATCGCGACGCAGAATTTGGCCAGCGCCAGCCCCGCATCCTTGCGCACGGCCATGCGCGTGGTGCCGGCGTGATTCTGCTCACCGGCGAAATTGATACGGTACTGCCAGATGCCGACGATGGAGGTGACGACGCCAATCGCAAGCTTGCCGCTTTCGAGCGTGTCGCCCTGTTCGATATGCGCCTCGAGATATCCGACGTGCCGGCCCGGCTCGACGCCGACGCGCGGGCGTCCTGCGAGCCCCATCTCGGCGAGCGCATCGCGCATGGTGCGGCCGCCAGTGCGGTCGCGCGCGGCGTCGATCTCGGCTTCAGTCACCTGACCGACATAAGAGCGCGAGCCGAGGAAGCTGCCGAAATGACCTTCCTCATCGCACCAGGCGGCCACTTCGACCGCGCCTTTCACGGACGGGTCGGCATTGAGCACGCGCGCCGCCTCGAGCGCATAGACGACGCCGAGCGGGCCATCGAGCCAGCCGGCGTAGTTCTGGCTCTCCAGATGCGAGCCGGCCAGCAGTTTCGGCCCGGACTTGGCGCTGGTCCCAAACACGTTACCGATGCCGTCGATCGAAGCAGAGAGACCTGCATCGGGCAGCTTGCGCACCAGCCAGTCCAGCGAGAGCTTGTGCGGCTCGGAGAAGGTCGGCTTGTGCACGCCGGTCTTGTAGGCGCCGATGGCGCGGAGTGCGTTGAGGTCGGCGAGGACGCGCTGGCCATCGGCGCGCGGCTTGGTGTCAGGCATGCTCAGTAACCTTCAGCGCCTCGGTGCGGATCTCCTCGACCAGCCGTTCCTTGAGCTGGACGAATTCCGGCGTGGTCTTGATCTTGTAGGAGCGCGGATGCGGCAGGTCCACTGTGATCTCGGCCTTGATACGGCCGGGACGCGCGCTCATGACGATGACGCGGCTGCCAAGGAAGATCGCTTCCTCGATGTCGTGGGTCACGAACAGCACGGTCTTCTGGTCGCGCTCCCAGATCCCGAGCAGCATCTCCTGCATCAGGGCGCGGGTCTGGTTGTCCAGCGCGCCGAACGGCTCGTCCAGCAGCAGGATCTTCGGGTCGTTGGCGAGCGCGCGCGCGATCGCCGTGCGCTGCTGCATGCCGCCCGAGAGCTGCTTCGGCCAATGATTCTCGAAGCCGGACAACCCGACCTGGCGGATGAAGGCGTCGGCGATCTTGTGCCGCTCCGCCTCGGACACGCCGCGCTCGCGCAGGCCGAAGGCGATGTTCTCGCGCACGGTGAGCCAGGGAAACAGCGTGTAGGACTGGAACACCATGCCGCGATCGGCGCCGGGACCAGCCACCTCGCGCCCGTCGAGCGTGACGCGCCCGCTGGTCGGACGGTCGAGGCCCGCAACGATGCGCAGCAGGGTGGACTTGCCGCAGCCCGAGGGGCCGAGGATGGTGACGAAGTCGTTGTTGCCGATGACGAGATCGGTCGGCTCCAGCGCCTTGGTCGGCGCGTTGCCGTGGCGTGCGGGGAAGGTGCGCGAGACCTGTTCGACCTTGAGGATCGTCATGCGAGCCTCCACGGAAACAGCCAGGCGTTGAATGCCTTGAACATGAAGTCGGAGAGGAGGCCGATCAGCCCGATTACGATGATGCCGAAGATGATCTGGCCGGTGTTGAGCAGCGCCTGGCTGTCGGTGATCATGTGACCGATGCCCGAGGACGAGCCGATCAGCTCGGCGACGATGACATAGGTCCAGGCCCAGCCCAGCACCAGCCGCAGGATTTCCGCGATCTCGGGTGCGGAGGAGGGCAGCAGCACGCGGCGGATGATGCCGCGGTCCTTGGCGCCGAGTGTATAGGCCGCCTCGACCAGATCGCGTCGCGTGGCGCCGACGGTCACGGCGACCATCAGGATGACCTGGAACACCGAGCCGATGAAGATGACGAGGAGCTTCTGCAGCTCGCCGATGCCGGCCCACAGAATCAACAGCGGAATGAAGGCGGAGGCGGGCAGATAGCGCGCGAAGGAGACGAACGGCTCGAGGAACGCCTCGACCGGCTTGTAGGCGCCCATGAGAACGCCGAGCGGCACTGCGATGATCGCTGCGAGCGCAAAGCCGCCGACGACGCGCCAGATCGTCATGCCGATGTCGAACACAAAACCCTGCTTGGCCAGCAGGTCATAACCTTCCTGCACCATGGTGAGAGGGTTGGCGAGAAAGGTCTTCGACACATAGCCGCCAAAGGTCGCCCACGACCAGAGGGCAACGAACACTACGAAGAACGCAAGGCCGTAGGCCACGCGTTGCTTCGATGTAACAGGGTCCAGGGGACGCATCGACGATATATCCGGGCGGTGAACAGACTTGCCGGCCCCGCCGCGAGACGGGGCCAGCAGCGCGTGAGTGACTTACTTGATGAAGCTGGCGTCGAAGAGATCCTCGACCTTCGGCGCAGCCTTGATGATGCCGATCTCGAGCAGCAGCTCGGCGGCCTCCTTGTTGAAGGTCAGGAAGTCGCCGGCGAAGAACTTCTGGTTCGCGGCCTTGTCCTGCCAGCGCAGATACTTCGCCGAGTTGCCGAACTGCTCGCCGCTCTGCTTCACGTCCGCACCCATGATCTCGTAGGCCTTGGCCTGGTCCTTGGCGATCATGTCGAGCGCCTCGAAATAGCTGTCGGCAAGCGCCTTGGCGGCCTTGGGATTGTCGGTCAGGAATTTCGGCGTGCAGCCGAAGGTGTCCATGACCATCGGATAGTCCAGCGTGGTCGCGATGATCTTGCCCTTGTCGGGCGCAGCGCGCACCGTCGACAGATACGGCTCATAGGTCATCGCCGCATCGTTCTGGCCGGAGACGAAGGCCTGCGCGGCCGCGGCCGGCTCGAGGTTGACGACGGTGACGTCCTTCACCGTGAGGCCGTTTTTCTTGAGCATCCAGGCCAGCGCGAAATAAGGCGAGGTGCCGGGCGCGGAGGCGGCGACGGTCTTGCCCTTCAGGTCCTTGATCGCGGCGACATCGTTGCGCACAGCCATGCCGTCGGCGCCAAAGCTCTTGTCGAGCTGGAAGATCTGCTTGGTCGCAACGCCGTTCGCGTTCCAGGAGATCCAGGTCTCGACCGTGGTCGCCGCGCACTGGATGTCGCCGGACGCGATCGCAAGGTGCCGGTCCTTCTGCGGAATCTTCTTGATCGTGACGTCGAGGCCGTTCTTCTTGAAGATGCCAGCCTCCTTCGCCAGTGTCAGCGGCGCGAAGCCGGTCCAGCCGGAGATGCCCACGCCGACCTTGACGTCGTCGGCGAGCACGGGAGTGGCGGCCGAAAGAGCAATGATTGTCGCAAATATCGTCGAACTACGCATGGTTGTCGTCCTCTTGCCGATCGATGGATAGACGTCCTGTTGATCATTGTCGGTCCAGATGGACCGTTGCCCGAAGCGTTGCACGATTTGTGCCGACATGTCCTCTCAGCCTCCCTTGAATCGCGCGACAAGGCGGTGAGAGTCACCGGGATAGAGCAGGCGCACGGCGGTGATGGTGCGTGCGCTGCGCCAGGTGTAGCGGTCAATCACGAGACAGGGCGCGCCGACGGCGATCGCGAGCGCGTCCGCCGTGCGATCGTCTGCAACGATGGCGCTGATCGTGTGCTCGGCCTCGGTCCATGGGACATGGTGCAGCAGCCACGAGCCGGGCGGCTCGCGCGAGAAATCGGCGGTCGCAGCGTCAGGCACGGATGCAAGGTCGATCAGCCGGTCCTCGATGGCGAACGGCACCTTGTCGGCGCTGTGGCGGCAGGTGATCGCGACCACCTTGCCGACCTTCCTCACGCCGAGACGGTCACGGTCGGCAGTGGTCGCGGTGCGCAGCTTGCGGCCGATCAACTCATAGCCGTAGGCGCGCCCCAGTGCGGTGATCTCGGCGCGGATGTCGGCGATCTTGAGCACCGCCGACATGTGCTGCGGCCGCCGGACGAAGGAACCGGCGCGCCGCCGCCGCTCGATCAAATCGGCCTGCGCCAGCTCCGACAACGCCTTGTTCACCGTCATGCGCGAGCAGCCGTAGCGCGCCACCAGTTCATGCTCGAACGGGATGCGATGCCCCGGCGGCCATTCGCCGGTCAGGATGCGCTTCTCGATGTCGGCGCGAATCCGCTTGTACAGCGTCGGCTTGTCGGCCGCGTCGGTGGCAAGGCTCATGCGACAAGCCTCCGAACCGCCGCGTTGAAGCGCTCGCGTGCAGCTTGTCGCAACGCATGACGTCCGCCTTCGACCACCTTGTGACCGCCGGCCCAGACGCAGTCGATCGCGCCGCTGCCCGCGGCAAAGATCCAGCCGTCGATCGTGGCATCGCCGTGACGCCCTGCCAGCGAGGGATGTGCGCCGTCGAGCGTGACGATATCGGCGCGCGCGCCGGGCGCGAGGCCGACGGTCGGTTGCGCCAGCGCCTGTGCGCCGCCTGCGAGCGCATGATCGAACAGCGTCCGTCCGGTCGAGCGGCCTGCGCCGGCGGTGAGCACGTTGCGCTCGCGGTGCTTGAGGCGCTGCCCGTATTCGAGCTGGCGCAATTCGTCGGCGACGCCGACCAGCACGTTGGAATCCGTGCCGACGCCAAAGGCGCCACCGGCAGCGACAAATTCACGGGCGGGAAAGATGCCGTCGCCAAGGCTTGCTTCGGTGATGGGGCAGAGGCCAGCGACCGCGCCAGCTCTCGCGAATGCCGTGATTTCCGCATCCGTCATGTGCGTCGCGTGAATGAGGCACCAGCGCCGGTCGACGGGCGCGTGCTCCAGCAACCATTGCACCGGGCGCCGGCGGGACCATGCCAGGCAATCGTCGACTTCCTTCACCTGCTCGGCGGCGTGGATATGCACCGGGCCGCCCTCGGCGAGGGGAATGATCGCTGCAAGCTCGTCCGGCGTCACCGCGCGCAGGCTGTGCGGCGCGATGCCGATGTTGGCGCCGGGCAATGCGCCGATGGCCCTGCGCGAGGCGGCCATCAATGCCGCGAACTGATCGACCGAGCAGATGAAGCGGCGTTGGCCGTCATGAGGCGCTGCGCCACCGAAGGAACCGTGCGCATAGAAACTCGGCAGCAAGGTCAGGGCAATGCCGGAGGCTTCGGCAGCCTGCGCGATGCGCGCGGCCATCTCGGCGGGATCGGCATAGGGCGAACCGTCGCGATCATGATGCAGATATTGGAATTCGCCGACGCGGGTAAATCCCTGCTCGAGCATCTCGACATAGAGAAGTGTTGCGACGGCGGCGACGTCGTCCGGCGTCATTGCCAGGGCGAAGCGATACATCGTCTCGCGCCAGGTCCAGAACGTGTCGGTGGAATTGCCGCGCAGCTCGGCGAGGCCCGCCATGCCGCGCTGGAAGGCGTGGCTGTGCAGGCTCGCCAATCCCGGAAGCGCAATTCCGTGGCGCTCGTCGCCGGCGGCCGGCGTCACGCCCGCGGTCACCGCTGCGATCGCGCCGGCGGCGATCACCACCTGCACGTCATTGGCCCAGCCCGAGGGCAGGAGCGCGGAGGCGAAATGCAGTCGGGTCATGATTACACGCCGGCTGGACAGAACGGTCCCACGATTATATGTCTAGACATATAAGTCAAGCATCCCACGCGAAGGGACCGTTGCATGGCAGAGCGCTTCGACCGGATCTGGCACAATGCCCGGCTTGCCACGATGCGGGCCGACCGGCCCGATCTCAGCGAGATCGAGCCTGGCCTGATCGCCGCGCGCGGCGGCCGTATCGTCTATGCCGGTGCGCAGTCCGATCTTCCGGCGGATGCCGACGCGGCCGAACGGATCGACTGCGAAGGTCGCTGGATCACGCCCGGCCTCGTCGACTGCCACACCCATCTCGTCTATGGCGGCAACCGCGCGCACGAGTTCGAGCTCCGCCTGAAGGGCGCGAGCTACGAGGAGATCGCGCGCGCCGGCGGCGGCATCGTCTCGACGGTGGCGGCGACGCGCAAGGCGAGCGAAGCTGATCTCGTCGCGAGCGCGCTGCCGCGGCTCGATGCGCTGATCGGTGAGGGCGCGACCACGGTCGAGATCAAGTCGGGCTACGGCCTCGACACCGAAACCGAGATGCGCCAGCTCGCGGCCGCGCGCAGCATCAGCCGCCAGCGGCCGGTTGCCATCCGCACCTCCTTCCTCGGGGCGCACGCTCTGCCGGTGGAAGCGGACGGGGACAAGGATCGCTATATCGATCTGGTCTGCAACGAGATGCTGCCCGCTGTTGCAAAGGCGGGCCTCGCCGACGCTGTCGACGCCTTCATGGAAGGCATCGCCTTTTCGGCGGAGCAGACCGCGCAGGTGTTCGAGACGGCGAGAGGGCTTGGACTGCCGGTCAAGCTCCATGCCGATCAGTTGTCGAACCTCGGCGGTGCGGCGCTCGCTGCAAGATTCTCGGCGCTGTCGGCCGATCATCTCGAGCATACCGACGAAGCCGGCGTCGCCGCGATGGCGAAGGCCGGTACGGTGGCCGTGCTGCTGCCTGGCGCATTCTACTTCATTCGCGAGACGCAGAAGCCGCCGGTCGAGGCGTTCCGCGCCCACGGCGTTTCCATGGCGCTCGCGACCGATTGCAATCCCGGCAGTTCGCCGCTGACCTCGCTTCTGCTCACGATGAACATGGGCGCGACCCTGTTCCGGATGACGGTCGCCGAATGCCTCGCCGGTGTCACCCGCGAGGGCGCGCGGGCGCTGGGGGTGCTCAGCGAGACCGGCACGCTGGAAGCCGGGAGATGGTGCGACCTCGCGATCTGGGACATCGAGCGGCCCGCCGAGCTTGTTTATCGCATCGGCTTCAATCCGCTGCATCGCCGGGTGTGGAGGGGACAGTGACGGAGCAGGGCACAGCGATCGTCGTCAAGCCGGGAGCGGTCAGTCTCGACGATCTCGCGCGCGTGCTTGAAGGTGTCCCTGTCGTCCTCGATCCGTCGTTCTGGCCACGCGTGGAGGCGGCTGCGGAAATCGTCGCGAAGGCCGCGCACGCCGACGCGCCCGTCTATGGCATCAACACCGGCTTCGGAAAGCTGGCCTCGAAGCGCATTCCGTCCGACCAGACCGCGTTGCTCCAGCGCAACCTCATCGTCTCGCATTGCTGCGGCGTCGGCCCAGCCACGCCCGAGCCGATCGTTCGGCTGATGATGGCGCTGAAGATCGTCTCGCTCGGGCGCGGCGCTTCCGGCGTGCGCCGCGCGGTGATCGAGCAGTTGCAGGCCATGCTGGCACGGAGTGTCACTCCGCTGGTGCCGCAGCAGGGCTCGGTCGGCGCCTCCGGCGATCTTGCGCCGCTCGCGCATATGACGGCGGTGATGATCGGTGAGGGGCAGGCGATCGTCGACGGGAAAACGGTGTCCGGCGGTGAAGCGCTCGCCGCGGCCGGCCTCGCGCCATTGACGCTCGGCCCCAAGGAGGGGCTCGCGCTGATCAACGGCACGCAGTTCTCGACCGCTTACGCTGTTGCCGGCGTGCTGCGCGCGTTTCGCCTGGCTCGTGCGGCGCTCGTGACCGGTGCGCTGTCGGTCGACGCCGCGATGGCCTCGACGGCGCCGTTCCGTCCCGAAATCCAGGCACTGCGCGGTCACGCCGGGCAGATCGCCGCAGCCGCGACGCTTATCGCGCTGCTGGATGGCAGCGACATCCGCCTGTCCCATCTCGAAGGCGATGAGCGCGTGCAGGATCCCTATTGCCTGCGCTGCCAGCCGCAGGTCGCGGGCGCAGCGCTCGACCTGATCACGCAGGCCGCGCGCACATTGATCGTCGAAGCCAACGCGGTCACCGACAATCCACTGGTGCTGGTCGAGACCGGCGAGATCGTCTCCGGCGGCAATTTCCACGCCGAGCCGGTGGCATTTGCCGCCGACGCGCTCGCGCTGGCCCTGTCGGAGATCGGCGCGATCAGCGAGCGGCGCATTGCGACGCTGGTCGATCCGGCGCTGAATTTCGGCCTGCCGCCGTTCCTGACCCCCGATCCCGGCCTCAACTCCGGCTTCATGATCGCCGAGGTGACGGCGGCCGCGCTCTATGCCGAGAACAAGCAGCGCGCGGCGGCCTGCTCGATCGACTCGACGCCGACCAGCGCGAATCAGGAAGACCACGTCTCGATGGCCGCGCATGCCGCGCGGCGACTGTCCGACATGGCCGACAATCTCGCCGCCATCCTCGGCATCGAGCTGCTGGTCGCCGCCCAGGGCATCACGCTGCGCGCGCCGCATGCGACCAGTGCTCCGCTCGTTGCGGTCATCGCCGCGTTGCGCGAGCAGGTGCCGGCGCTCAGTGCGGACCGCTACATGGCCGGCGATCTGGCCAAGGCCGCTGCACTGATCGATGCGGATGCGTTGCCGGCCATCGCGATCACTGCGCTTCCATCCGATCCGTTTCCGAGACTTGATTAAGAGGTCCGCATGAACCGCCGACTGGACAACGACCGCACCATCCGCGCCCCCCGCGGCAGCGACATCAGCGCCAAGAGCTGGCTGACCGAAGCGCCGCTGCGCATGCTGATGAACAACCTCGATCCTGATGTCGCGGAGCGCCCGAGCGAGCTCGTGGTCTATGGCGGTATCGGCCGCGCCGCGCGCGACTGGGACAGCTTTGACCGGATCGTTGCGGCCTTGCGCAAGCTCGAAGGCGACCAGACGCTGCTGGTCCAGTCCGGCAAGCCGGTCGGCGTGTTCCGCACCCATGCGGATGCACCGCGCGTGCTGATCGCGAACTCCAACATCGTGCCGCACTGGGCGACGCTCGATCATTTCAACGAGCTCGATCGCCAGGGCCTGATGATGTACGGCCAGATGACGGCCGGCTCCTGGATCTACATCGGTAGCCAGGGCATCGTGCAGGGCACCTACGAGACCTTCGTCGAGGTCGGTCGTCGCCATTATGGCGGCAGCCTTGCCGGCAAATGGATTCTCACCGCCGGCTTGGGGGGCATGGGCGGTGCGCAGCCGCTGGCCGCGACCATGGCCGGCGCTTCCATGCTCGCGGTCGAATGCCAGCCGAGCCGCATCGAGATGCGCTTGCGTACCGGCTATCTCGATCGCCAGGCGGCAACGCTCGACGAAGCGCTGGCGATCATGGAAGATGCCGCCAAGACGAAGAAGGCGGTCTCGGTCGGCCTACTCGGCAATGCCGCCGAGATTTTCCCGGAGCTCGTGCGCCGTGGCGTCAAGCCGGATGTCGTCACCGACCAGACCAGCGCGCACGATCCGGTCAATGGCTATTTGCCGAAGGGCTGGACGCTAGCCGACTGGGAAGCCAAGCGCGCCTCAGATCCGAAGGGGGTGGAGCGCGCGTCGAAGACGTCGATGGTCGAGCACGTCCAGGCCATGCTGGATTTCCATGCGCAGGGCATTCCGACGCTCGACTACGGCAACAACATTCGCCAGATGGCGCAGGACATGGGCCTGAAGAACGCCTTCGATTTCCCGGGCTTCGTCCCCGCCTATATCCGTCCCCTGTTCTGCCGCGGCGTGGGACCGTTCCGTTGGGCCGCGCTGTCGGGCGATCCCGAGGACATCTTCAAGACCGACGCCAAGGTCAAGGAGCTGATGCCTGATGACAAGCATCTGCACAACTGGCTCGACATGGCCAAGGAGCGCATCAAATTCCAGGGCCTGCCGGCGCGGATCTGCTGGGTTGGCCTCGGCGATCGCCACCGACTCGGCCTCGCCTTCAACGAGATGGTGGCGCGCGGCGAGCTCAAGGCGCCGATCGTGATCGGCCGCGATCATCTCGACAGCGGCTCGGTGGCGAGCCCGAACCGCGAGACTGAAGCGATGAAGGACGGCTCGGACGCGGTGTCCGACTGGCCACTGCTGAACGCGCTGCTCAATTGCGCCAGCGGCGCAACCTGGGTGTCGCTGCATCATGGCGGCGGTGTCGGCATCGGCTATTCCCAGCACGCCGGCATGGTGATCGTCGCCGACGGTACGCCGGAAGCGGCCAAGCGGATCGAGCGCGTGCTCTGGAACGATCCCGCCAGCGGCGTCATGCGCCATGCCGATGCCGGCTATGAGACCGCGATCGACTGCGCCCGCGACAAGGGCCTCGATCTGCCCAGCCTTTCGAAGTAGCTAGCCGCGGGCTCGATCAACCTCTCCCCGCTTGCGGGGGAGGTCGGCGCGGAGCGCCGGGTGGGGCTCTCTCCAATCAGGAAGTCTCTCTGCGGAGGCACCCCCACCCCAGCCCTCCCCCGCAAGCGGGAGAGGGAGCGCACCTGCTTCGGGGCAGCGTCGCCGATTCAGCCGCTGACCAAGAGCCTCGGCATCGTCGTCTTCGCACCGTCCATGAAGGTCTGGACGGCGTCGCGGACGATGGCGTCGAGATCGGGCGGGATCGGCGTCTCGTAGATGAACTTGCGGATGGCGAGATAGAAGATGCGGCCGTGCAGGCCCCAGAACAGCTCGGTCTCGCGCTCGCTCAATGAGTGAGCTTTTGCGTCGGGCAGTTTGAGCTCGTGGCGCAGCTCGGCCGCGGCCGGCTCGATGATCTCGCGGCGGACGATGTCGAGATAGCGGCTGGTGATGCCGAACGACTTCATGCCGGAGAACACGAAGATCCGCACCCAATTATATTCGAACACCCGTTCGACATAGTCGAGATAGAAGCGCGTGAGCCTCGCTTCCAGCGACAGCGAACGATCGCGGATCATCGGACCCCAGTCGGGCGACCAGCGGCTGAGATAGACCTCCTGGTAGACCCGCTCGATCAGCGCTTCCTTGCTCGGGAAGTGGCGATAGATTGCCGAATGCGTGATGCCCATGCGCTTGGCGAGCTCGCGGGTCTGGCCCTCGAAGCCGCGCTCGGCGAAGAAACGGATGGCCTCGTCCACGATTGCGCGCTCGCGGTCGGCCGCACGCATGTTGCGACGCTTTGGCGCGGACTTGCCGCCTGTCTCGGTCCTTTTGCGGACCGGTCGCCTCAAAGTTTTCTGCGCTTTTCGGGCCATCTCGTCGCTGAATCAACGTGCCGCTACCTTCATAGCCGAAGGCGCTTTTGTGACCAAATGGTCATTTCCTGTTGACCGGCCTTGGGAGGCGTGTCAGGATTTTGAGACCAGATGGTTACAAATCTGGCATCCCGGCTGATGGGCCGATGGATCTCGAGGAAACGGCAGTGAAGGCGAGGGCTTTCAGCTATTTTCGGGCTGCGACGATCGACCAGGCGCTGAATGCTCACGCACGCGCCGGGGACGATGCGCGTTTCATTGCCGGCGGTCAGAGCCTCGTGCCGGCGCTGTCGCTGCGGCTGCAGGCGCCACGGCTCTTGATCGACATCACGCACATTGACGAGCTGCGCGGCGTCAGGCGCGAAGGCGATAGCTTGCGCATCGGTGCGCTGACGCGCCATTGCGAAATGCTGAGCGAGCCGTTGATTGCCGAGTTCGCGCCGCTGCTGCATGCGGCGGCGCCATTCGTCGCCCATCCCGCGATCCGCAACCGCGGCACTTTTGGCGGCAGCGTCGCACTGGCCGACCCCGCATCCGAATTTCCGGCGATGACCTTGGCGCTCGATGCCGAGATCGAGATCGCCGGCCCTTCCGGCCCGCGGCGCGTCAAGGCCGACGACTTCTTCATCGACTTGTTCGAGACGGCCTTGCAGCCCGGCGAGCTGATCACGGCAATCTACGTTCCGCTGTTTAGGGCGGATCAGCGCTTTGCGTTCGACGAATTGGCGCGGCGGCGCGGAGATTATGCGCTGGTCGGCTGCGGCATGCTCGCGACCTGCACCGGGGAGCGCATTGATGACATCCGCATCTCCTTCTTCTCCGTCGGCAACACGCCGACACGGGTGAAGGGAGTCGAGGCCATTTTGATCGGTGCGAGGCTGGATGCGGCACGCATCGCTGCCGCGCAAGGGGCGCTCGAAGGCGATCTCGCGCCGCCCGAGAGCGACGAAGTGCCGCCCGCGATGCGACTGCACCTCGCCCGCGTATTGCTTGGCCGTCTGCTCGGGCGTCTTGGTGAGGGCACATGAGCGGCTTGGACGATAACCTGCTGGACGAGGCCGACGAGACCGTGCGGGTCCGCTTCGTCGTCAACGGCCGCAAGGTCGCTTGCGAGGTCGCGCCGCGCGACACGTTGGTCGATTGTCTGCGCAACGCCCTGGAGCTGACGGGCACGCATGCCGGCTGCGAGATGGGCGCCTGCGGAGCCTGCCTGGTGCAGCTCGACGGCCGCGCGGTGCATTCCTGTCTGATGTTTGCGGTGCAGGCCGACGGCGCGACCATCAACACCATCGAAGGCCTCACCGAGAGCGGGCTGATTGCGGACCTCCAGGCCGAATTCCATCGCCGCAATGCATTGCAGTGCGGCTTTTGCACGCCGGGCATGTTGATCAACGCCCACGAGCTGCTCTCGCAAACGGCGCAGCCGAGCCGCGAGGATATCCGCGACGCGCTGTCGGGCAATTACTGCCGCTGCACCGGCTACGAGGCGATCGTCGACGCCATCGACGCCGTGGCCAAAGCGCACAGTGAGAATGGAGGCGCGACATGAGCGCGCCGCTGACCTCGCTCGATCGCCCGAACTCCTATATCGGCCGTGCGCTGCCGCGGCCCAACGCCAAGCGGCTGCTTGCCGGGCGGGGACGTTATGTCGGCGATCTCAAGCTGCCGCGCATGCTCTATGCCGCGTTCCTGCGCAGCCCGCATGCGCATGCGAAGATCGTCGCAATCAATGCCGACGAGGCCCGCGCGCTCGAAGGTGTGCATCTCGTCGCGATGGGCGCGGATCTCGCAGAGATCTGCACGCCCTGGACCGGTACGCTCAATCATTTCAAGGGCATGACCTCAGCGCCGCAATTGCCGCTGCCGCTCGATCGCGTGGTCTGGGCCGGACAGGCGGTGGTCGCCGTCGTTGCCGAGAGCCGGGCGATTGCTGAAGATGCGCTGGAGCTGATCGAGGTGGACTACGAGGACCTTCCCGTCGTCGTTGACATCGACTGCGCACGTAAGGCGGACGGTCCGCTGGTCAATCCGGGCAGTGCCAACAACACCTGCTTCCGCAGCCAGCTCGACAGCGGCGTCGTTGATGACGCCTTTGCGCATGCGGCCCATGTGGTGGAGGAGGAGTTCTCCTTCGGCCGCCACACGGCGGTGACGCTGGAGCCGCGCGCCATCGTCGCCGACTACGATCCATCCGCGGGCATGCTCACCGTGCATCACGGCACGCAGACCCCGTATCAGTTTCAGGACCTCTATTCGCGGCACTACAACATTCCGGAAGCCCGCGTCCGCGTCATCGCGACCGACATCGGCGGCTCCTTCGGCATGAAGCTGCATGTCTATCACGAGGACATGGCGGTGGTCGGTCTCTCGATCCTGCTTGGCCGGCCGGTGAAATACGTCGCCGACCGGATGGAGTCCTTCGTCTCCGACATCCACGCCCGCGACCATCGCGTCCGCGCCCGGATGGCGCTGGATGCCAAGGGCGAGATCGTGGCGATGGATGTTCTGGACCTGACCGCGATCGGGGCGTTCTCGACCTATCCGCGCACCAGCGTCGTCGAGGGCAACCAAGTCATCCGCCTGATCGGCGCGCCCTATCGCTTCAAAAATTACCGAGCCACGCTGGAGGTGATCTTCCAGAACAAGGTGCAGACCAGCCAGTACCGCGCCGTTGGCCATCCCATCGCCTGCGCGGTGACCGAGCGTCTCGTCGACATGGCAGCAAGCAAGCTCGGTCTCGATCCCTTCGCCATCCGGGCGCAGAACGTCATCCCCGACGATGCCTATCCGCAGACCTCGCCGACCGGCTACCGCTTCGAGGCGCTGTCGCATCAGGCCTGCCTGAAGCGCCTGCACGAAATGATGGGCTATGACGCACTTCGTGCCGAGCAGGCCGACTTGCGCAAGCGCGGCATCTATCGCGGCATCGGCATCGCGGCCTTCGTCGAGATCACCAATCCCAGCCCGGCGTTCTACGGCGTCGGCGGTGCGCGCATTTCCTCGCAGGACGGCGCGATCCTCAGCCTGACGCCCTCGGGGGAGGTGCGCTGCCTGATCTCGGTCACCGAGCAGGGGCAGGGCACCGAGGCGATCATCAGCCAGATCGTGGCCGACCAGCTCGGCCTGGCGCAGGAGCGCGTCAAGGTCATCACCGGGGATACCGAGGTGACGCCGCATGGCGGTGCGACCTGGGCTTGCCGCGGCGCCGGCATCGGCGGCGAGACCGCGCTGCAGGCCACGCGCGCGCTCAAGCGCAACATCCTGGAGATTGCCGCGCTCATTCTGCAGGAGCAACCGTCGGCCCTCGACATCGTCGATGGCGAAATCGTAGACGCCGTGACGCGCAAGCCGCGCCTGCCGATTGCCGAGATCGCACGCATCGCCTATTTCCGCTCCGACACGCTGCCGCCGGGCACGCAGGCGCAGCTCACCGTGAGCCATCACTTCGCGCCGCAGGGCTATCCCTTCGCCTTCACCAACGGCATCCAGGGCTCCTCGCTGGAGGTCGATGTGGAGACCGGTTTCATCAGGCTCCTGAAGCATTTCATCGTCGAGGATTGCGGCCGCGTCATCAATCCGATGCTGGTGGACGAACAGCTTCGCGGCGGTATCGTGCAGGGGCTGGGCGCGGCGCTGTTCGAGGAATGCCGTTACAGCGAGACCGGCCAGCTCATGAACGGCTCGCTGGCCGATTACCTCGTCCCGATGCCGATGGAGATGCCCGACATCGTCATCGGCCATGTCGAGACGCCGACCGCGGACACAGAGCTCGGCGCCAAGGGCGTCGGCGAAGCCGGCACGGCGGCCGCATCCGCCTGCGTGCTCAACGCCGTGAACGACGCGCTCGCGCCGTTCGGCGCCACGATCAATTCGATCCCGATCACGCCGACAAAAGTCCTGAAAGCCCTGAAGCGTTTCTAGAAAAAAGACGATTGGAGGAAATCATGCCCAAATCCGGTTCGACCCCGAAAATATCCCGCCGCACCGCGCTCGCCGGCCTTTCGGCAAGCGCGGCGCTGCTCGCCATGCCCCGGATCGGCCGCGCGGCCGATGAGACGATCCGCATCGGCTTTCCGACGCCGCTGACCGGCCCCTTCGCGGCGGAAGCGCGCGATCAGGTCAAATGCGCCGAGCTTGCGGTCAAGCTCGTCAACGACAAGGGCGGCATTGGCGGCCGCAAGGTCGAGCTGCTGGTGCGCGACGACAAGCTCAATGCCGGCGAGGCTGCGACGCGTACGCTCGAGCTGATCGAGAAGGACAAGGTTCATGCCGTGGTCGGCGCCCTCTCCAGCGCCGTGCAGCTCGCGGTCAACGAGGTCACGCGTGCCCGCGGCGTGATCTACGTCTCGATCAGCCAGTCCGACACGATCAACGAAGCCAAGGATTTCAGCAAATACACCTTCCACGAAGCGCTCAATCCGCACATGACGACCGCAGCGGTGGCGCGGCAGACCCTGAAGAAGGGCATGAAGGTCGCCCATCTCGTCGCCGACTATGCCTACGGCCACGAGATGCTGCGCGGCTTCAAGCGCGCGCAGGCCGCGATCGGCGCGGACAATGTCGGGGAGATCCTGCATCCGTTCGGTGCCGCCGACTATTCCACCTTCATGCCGCGCCTGATGTCGATGCGGCCGGACGTGCTCTGCATCTCCAATTTCGGGCGCGACCAGGCCAATGCGATCAAGCAGGCGGTGGATTTCGGCGTGAAGCAGCAGATGAAGATCGTCGTCCCCGTCATCCTGCACAACCAGCGCCTCGCGGTCGGCCCCGACGTGTTCGAGGGCGTGGTCGGCGGCGCCAATTATTATTGGGGCCTGGAAGCGCAGAGCAAATCGGCAGCCGCGTTCAACACGGCGTTCAAGGCCGCCAATGGCGGTGCGATCCCGACCGATTACGGCGCCTACGGCTATTCCGGCGTCGGATCCTTGCTGGCCGCCATGCAGGCCGCCGGCGGCACCGACACCGACAAGGTGGTCGATGCGCTGGAGAAGCTGCAATATGATCTGACCAAGGGACCGCAGCACTACCGCAAATGCGACCATCAGTCGGTGCAGTCGGTGCTGGTGCTGGAGTCCAAGAAGAAGTCCGCCATGGCGGGCGACAACGATCTGTTCGCCATTCTCGCCAACGACACCGGCTCGGACGACATGCTGCGCAGCTGCAGCGAGCTCGGCCACGCGACCTAAGACTTGTGACGATGGACCTGTCGCTGATCATCATGCAGCTTCTCTCCGGGATCGCCCTTGGGGCGGTCCTGGTGATTACTGCACTTGGACTGACGATCGTGTTCGGCATGCTCGGGGTGGTCAATTTCGCCCATGGTGCGCTGTTCATGATCGGGGCCTATGCGGGGCTGTATCTGGCCTCGCTCACCGGAAGCTTCTGGTGGGGGCTGCTGCTTGCGCCCATCTTGATCGGCGCGTTCGGCATGCTGATCGAGTTCGTGCTGATCCGCAGGCTGTATGGGCGCTCGATCGACGATCCGCTGCTGCTCACCTTCGGCCTAAGCTATGTCCTGGTCGAGGGGGTGCGCATCGTGTTCGGCAGCGACGGCATTCCATTCCCGACCCCGCCGCAGCTGATCGGCGTGCTCGATCTCGGCATCGGCTTCTTCCCGCGCTACCGCCTGTTCGTCATCGTGCTGGTGGCCGTGGTGCTGCTGGCACTCTGGCTGACGCTGGAGATGACACGAGTCGGCCTGATCGTCCGTGCCGGCGCGCGCGATCCCACCATCATGCAGGTGCTCGGCGTCGACATCGGCAGGGTGTGGCTCGCGATCTTCGGGCTCGGCGTCGGGCTTGCCGCCCTCGGCGGCGTGCTCGCCGGGCCCATGCGCAGCGTCAATCCGGAGATGGGCTCGCTGGTGCTCGCGGAAGCGTTCGTCGTCACCGTGATCGGCGGCCTCGGCTCGATCGTCGGCGCGGTCGTGGCCGGCCTCATGGTCGGCATTTCCATCAGCTTGGTGGCGCTGTTCGCGCCTGAAATGGCGACCATCGTGATGTTCGCGCTGATGGCGGTGGTGCTGCTGATCCGCCCGCAAGGCCTGTTCGGTGTGAGAGGGAGGACGGCGTGACGCACCCTTCGAGCGGCGAGGCTCTCGCCAAGCCTGCGCCGGGCGGGCTCGGCCGGCTTCTCGACCACCGCGTGCTGCTCTCTATCGCCGTGCTGGCCATATTGCCCTGGCTGCTGCCGTCCAAGGCGCTGGCCGTCAACGTTCTGATCTACGGCGTCGTGGTGATGGGTTACAACCTGCTGTTCGGCTACACCGGGCTGCTGTCATTCGGCCAGGCCGCGTTCTTCGGCGCGGGGGCTTACTTCACCGGCATCGCGATCGGACGCTACGGCGTGCCGTGGTTTGCCGCGGTCGCGCTCGCCGTGTGTCTCAGCACCTGCCTGGCGGCCCTGATCGGCATCGTCTCGACGCGCACCCGCGGCATCTATTTCTCCATGGTGACGCTCGCGCTGGCGCAGCTCGTCTACTACGTCGCGCTCCAGGCCTCATCCTTCACCGGCGGCGAGAATGGCCTGCGCGGCTTTACCGTCGACCGCATCAGCCTGTTCGGCCTCCAGGTCAATTTTCTCGACCCCGTCAACAAATACTACGTGCTGATGGCGTTCGCGGCGCTGGCGATGTGGTTCCAGTCGCGCATCCTGAACTCGCCGTTCGGGGCCGTCATCGAGGCGATCCGCGAGAACGAGCAGCGGGCACGGGCTTGCGGCTATGATGTCGAGCGCAGCAAGCTGGTCGTGTTCATGCTGTCGGGCGCGATCTCCTCGCTCGGCGGCTGCATGCTGGCGCTGCATTTGTCGATCGTGCCGCTCGACATCCTGCACTACCAGACCTCGGGCATGATCGTGATGATGGTGCTGCTCGGCGGCGCCCGCAGCTTCTTCGGACCCTTCGTCGGCGCGGCGAGCTTCCTGATCCTGGAGGATGTCATCTCGCTGTGGACGCCGCACTGGCAGATCTTCGTCGGCGCGATCTTCGTGCTGTTCGTCCTGTTCCTGCCCAAGGGCATCTGGGGAACGCTACTGGACGTCCTCGGCCTCGGAAAGGCGCGGCGATGAGCGGCGAACTGCTTCGCGCCGAGGGAATCGGCAGGCGCTTCGGGGGCTTCGTCGCGCTCGAGGATATTACCTTGTCCTTTGCGGCGGGGCAGCTGACCTCAATTATCGGGCCGAACGGGGCCGGCAAGAGCACGTTCTTCAACATCCTCTCCGGTGTATTGACGCCGACGTCCGGCAAGCTGCACTTCCGCGGACGCGAGCTGAACGGCTTGCCGCAGCACCGCTTCGTGCACCAGGGCATTTCGCGCTCCTACCAGATCACCAACATCTTTCCGGACCTGTCAGTGCATGAGAACGTCCGCGTCGCGGCCCAGGCGCTGGCCGTGAGCTACGACATCTGGCGCAACCGCGCCCGGCTGACCGAATTGCATGCGCGTGCTGATGCGGCACTCGACGCGGTGGGGCTGCTCGGCAAGCGAAGCGAATTTGCAAAATTCCTCTCGCATGGCCAGCAGCGCGCGCTGGAGATCGCGATCGCGCTGGTCTCCGAGCCCGAGCTGCTGTTGCTCGACGAGCCGACCGCCGGCATGGGGCCGGAAGAGACCAAGGATATGGTCGCGCTGCTGGAGCGCCTTGCCGACAAGCGCACCGTTCTCCTGGTGGAGCACAAGATGAAGATGGTGCTGGGCCTGTCCAAGCGCGTCGTGGTGCTGCATCATGGCCGCCTGCTCGCCGACGGCGCGCCCGACGAGATCAGGAGCAATCCGGAGGTCCGCCGGGTCTATCTCGGACAGAGTGAAGGTTATGGCTGAAACCGCGCTGCTCGAAATCGAAGATCTCCACGCCTGGTATGGGGCGAGCCACATCCTCCACGGCATCTCCCTGCACGTGAAGGAGGGCGAGGTGGTTGCCCTCGTCGGCCGCAACGGCGCCGGCAAGACCACGACCTTGCGAACCATGATGGGCCTGATGCCGAAGGCGACCGGCCGCGTGCGCTTTGCGGGCAGGGAGCTCCTGCCGTTGCGCGCCCATCAGCGCTTCCACCTTGGCCTGGCCTACGTGCCCGAGGAGCGGCGCATCGTTCCCGGGCTGTCGGTTCGCGAGAATCTCCGGCTCGGCCTGGTCGCGGCCGGCAGCGACATCGAGGAGCGGACGGCGATCGACGAGATCGCCGAAACCTTTCCGCGCCTGAAGGAGCGCCTCGACCAGGAGGGCGTGACGCTCTCCGGCGGCGAGCAGCAGATGCTGGCGATCGCGCGCGCGCTGATCGGCAAGCCCAAGATGATCCTGCTGGATGAACCCTCGGAGGGCATCATGCCCGTCCTCGTCGAGGAGATGGGCGTGCTGTTCCGCCGCCTGCGCGACGAGGGCAAGACACTGCTGCTGGTCGAGCAGAACGTCGAATGGGCTCTTCGATTGGCCGACCGCGCCGTGATCATCGACCAGGGCGAGGTCGTGCATCAAAGCAGCGCGGCGGCGCTGCTCGCGGACAAGGACATCCAGGAACGCTACTGCGCGGTGTGAGCGGTCTCAGGCCACGACCTTGGCGCCGTCGAGGCGCTGGCGTTCGTTCGCCAGATAGTCGCGGATCGCATCGCCCGACATGGGTTTTGCGAAATAATAGCCCTGGATGAAGTCGCAGCCGAGCCGGCGCAAGGTATCGAGCTGGGCGCGGGTCTCGACACCTTCGACGACGCAGGCGATCTCCATGTCGTCGCAGAGGCCCGTCAGCGACTTGATGATCTTGTGACTGACCGGATTTTCGTTGATGTCGGCGACGAAGCTGCGGTCGACCTTGATCTTGTCGAGCGGCAGCCGGTGCACGTGGCTCAGCGACGAATAGCCCGTGCCGAAATCGTCCAGCGAAATGCCGCAGCCCATCGCCTTCAGCGTCGCGATCGACTGCTGCGCGCGCACGAAATCGAAGGTGACGGCGGTCTCGGTGATCTCGAAATCGATCCGTCGTGGCGACAGGCCGCTTTTCTCGATGATGGAGATCAGCGGCAGGATGCCTTCGGCGGCACAGACGTCGTGAGCCGACAGGTTGAACGACAGGCGGATGTCGTCGGGCCAGGTCTTGGCGGTCGCGAGCGCGCGGGCCAGCAGCGTCTGCGTCAGTGGCCGGATCAGGCCGATGCGCTCGGCGGCAGGAATGAAGTCGGCGGGGGACACCCAGCCGAGACGGGGGCTGTGCCAGCGCGCCAGCGTCTCGAAACCGGCAGTGTGCTCGCTCATGGCGTCGACGATCGGCTGGAACACCAGCTCCATCTCGGCGCCAAAATCGGAGGTGCGCAACAAATTCTCGATCACGCCGCGGCTGCGGATCTCGGCCTCGAGCTCGCCCGAGAAGATCACGGTGCGTCCGCGCAGATGGCGCTTGGCGTGATAGAGCGAATAGTCGGCACATTCATAGAGAGCTTCCGACGTCGTCGCGGAGTCCGGAAACAGCGCAAACCCGATCGAGCAGGACAGGCCGGTGTGGGCGGTGTCGAGCTGGTAAGGCAGCTTGACCTGCCCGCCGATGCGTTCGCCGAGCCGTGCCAGATCGGCATCGTCGGGGTCACCACGGACGACGAGGCCAAACTCGTCGCCGCCGAGCCGGGCGAATTCCACGCGTTGCGGGCCGAAGCCCTCGCAGACCTCGCGGATGCGGCGGCCCGCCTCGATCAGCACGCGGTCGCCGACGCTGTGGCCGTAATTGTCGTTGATCGGCTTGAAGCCGTCGAGGTCGATGATGCCGACCGCGACGCGAACGTTCCTGCGCTCGGCGTCGGCAAAGGCGCTCGACAGCTCGGCGAAGAAGCGGCGGCGGTTCGGCAGCTCGGTGAGGGAATCGAGATTGGCGAGGCGGAAGTTCTCGTCCGAGAGCGCCTGGGTCGCCGCCTGCTGTGCCAGCAGTGACTTGCGGCTGGCGACGAGATCGGCGAAGTCCCGGTAGTAGATGGTCAGCACCGTCACCATCGCGCCGGTGACCAGCAGATTGTTGACGGCCATCGCCTCCAGCGTCGGCTCGCCGGTGGCGAAGTAGAACACGACGTAGGGCACGTCGACGACGAGAGTCACGATCAGTGCGGCCGAACGCAGATGCATCAGCGAGAAGATGCAGCCGATCACGGTCACCGCCATGTAGAAAGCGACCTGGCTCTTGGCAAAGGGATCGCCGTAGGGATAGAGGGCGAACGACCAGATGGTGAAGCCCGCCGCGATCGGGGCCGCGATCCAGTTGGTGAGACGCAGATTGCGCAGGATGTCGGCGTCGCTGCGGACGAGGTGGCGCTGCCGCAGCCACCAGAAGGTCCGATAGCCCGCCACCGCGACCAACGCGCCCGGCACGATCATGCTGAGCGAGGCCGGCGCCAGCGGCACATAGGTATATGCGACCGCGATCGTGTTGGTGATCAGGATGAAGTAGAGCAGCGGGATCTGCTTGGAGAAGGCGTCGAACTGCGCGCGCGTCAGCTCGGGATTGTCGGCGGGCACGCGAAACAGCCGCATTGCAGCGGCGAAGTGAGACTTCAAATCGGCAACAGGCATTGAAATACGAGCCCCGGATCCCTGAAATTGCCGGCGATCTTGCATAGCGTGGGTAAAGGGCGCGTTAGATCGGGTCCTGCGCGAAAGACCAGCACAGGGTTGCACGCTACCGCAGAATTTCCGGACGCGTGCAATGGTGAGGCCGTGTTAACGATACGGGGCCGCGTCGGCAGGCATATCGGCGGCGAAGTCCTGCAAAAGCCGCCGCTACGTTCTGCTAACCATGCGCTTCGGCGCAACGATGCTTTGCATCGCCCGGAACTCGCCGACCTCTCCCGCAAGCGGGAGCGGTGAACGAGCCGCCGCGGGAAACGATTCAGCCTAATGCCATTCCGCTCTAGCGTCCGACCGTGACGCCGGCGGTCGAGCGCATGGCATCGCGGAGGCTCCTCGCGTTCATGTCGTCGAGGATTTCTCGCGTCAGCACGGTGGTCTGGCCGGGCGTGTTGAGGATGGTCTCGCCGCGCGAGGAGGAGAGCCGGTCCGCCTTGGAGGGCGCGGCTGGATCGGTGGCGGGCGTGTGGTGAGGCCGCTTGCTGGACGCCGCGAAGGCTCCTTGCGAGACGCAGACGGCGGCGATCACGATCAGTCGCAACAGCTTTGCAGGCATGCGATCCCCCATGTTCGGGAAACCTCAGCGTAGCACAAACGTGACGGCGCTTGCAGTGGAAAGGATCAGGCCAGAGCGGCCTGGCGTTCCCGCACCGGTTCGCGAACCCGATCGAGCTTCGCTGGCTCGGCGAGCCGGGTGAAGCTGCGATGGCTCGCCAGTGCGGGGGCTTCGACGATGACGCCCTCGCAGACGATCTGTCCGCCGAGCATCTTGAACTCCAGCTTGTCGTAGCGCGGCATCGTCTCGCCGGGCGCAGGCGGCAGCAGCCCGACGCTGCCCTGGATGTTCAGCGTGGCTTCGCCGGTGCCGTGAAGCCGGGGATTCCACATCCTGATTCCGCTTTCCGCCCAGCGCTGCCGGATCAGCGCGGTGCGATCGGCAGGTTCCGTTGCTTTCGCGCGGAGTTTCGGCGCACTGCGAATCTCCTCAGCAAGAGCTGCGAGAGCCGGAGCCGGCTCATCATGCGTGACCACGATGGCGTCGGTGGAAGAGTCCTCCGCGGCGACGGGCGCAGGGTCGCTTGCAGCGATCGGTTCGATCGCCCCCGCGCTGTCGCAGGTGGGATCGCTGTCGATGCTGTCTTCAGCGACAGGCTCCGCCGAGACGTCGGGATCGGCAAGCGTGACCTGGGTGTCGTCTACAACAGGCTCGACATCCACGGCGGCAACAATGGAGGGTTCGTCGGCAACGACAAGAGCGGGAGCGTCAACCGAAGCGACCTCGACCGAAGCGACCTCAACTGAAACGACCTCGAGATTGGACGAGGTCTTCTCCACGACATCGGGCTCAACGTCGGCCGCGCGCTCGGGAGACGGATCGCTGCTGATGACGGGCTCAGCGGCTTTGGTCGGCTCGTCCTCGATGTCGATGGCCGCGACCGCTTCCGTGGCGACGGGCTCGAGCTTCGTCGAGACCTCTACAGGCGGATCATTGTCGATGACGGGTTCAGGAACATCGACTGGTTTGGAACCATCGACCGTTTCGCTGATGACCTCGTCCGAGGCCAAGACCTCTGCCACGACGACCAGCTCGACCTCTGTCGGCGACTGCTGCAGGGACTCGTCGCTGCCGGCGATATCGGCTGCTGCTTCCGCGATGACAGGGTGGGCGGTGCCGCCCTCGGCAAACGTAGCGTCCCTGCGCAGCGGATCAGTGCTGATGCCGGTGTCGAGAGCTGGAAGAGCGTCAGCACTGTCAGTAACGATGACGGGCTGTTCCGCGACGACCGCCGCACCGTCGATGCTGCCGCCCTGCGGCAAGGGCCGAAGCCGGGTGAACGCCCATTTCACCGCGGGAATGCGGCGCAGCAACGATATCAGTCTCGAAAGCACTGGGAGTTGTCCAAGAGGTACTCGGCGTGAGGCAATCGCTGATTCGCCAGCAATGTGAAAAACTGCCCCGGCCGTCACACCCCTGTCAATGTAGGCGGGACCAATTGCAGAACATCCAAGCATCGGGCGCGCCGGCCGCTGCATGATGTGTCAGGCATCATCGAGAAACTGCGGTTGTCACCAGGCCGCCGCGCACCGACTGCCAATGTGACCGCTCCCACAGAGCTGCGGCACCGATCATGGATACGCTTCCTTCGAAAGCGAAGGAGAAAAGACGTGATCCGCAAGATATATCCGGCTGCGGTCCTCGCCGCATTGATCTGCGCACCTGCCTCGGCAGATGATCTCACTCCAAAGATCGCCGCTCATTTGATCCCGCCGAATGCGGAAATCCACATTTCCTGGACCAGTCCCGCATCCGACCCGCAGGGCCGTTCGATCGAGGTGGCCTGCGGCGAGGTCACTGTCCGCAATCCGAGAGGCTTCGACACCATGACGTTCGCCTATGTCATCGGCGACGACAAGCTTTGGCTGGCCAGGGACATCGGATGGATGAAGGAGCCAGAGCCGCAGGGGATCCGCAGCGTGATGAGATATTGCCCCGGCCGTTGATCGACCGCCTATCGGCCTGAGGGAGGGGACGATGATCCCCTCCGGGATTTTCGCTCTTCCGACTACTTGCCGGCGCCGCCGCTGCCGCCGCCTGCGCCGCCGCCGCCGGCCTGGCTGCCCATGTTATTCGTGTTGGTGCCGCCGGCCGACGGCGATTGCGCGCCCTTGCTGTCACTCGCCTCGTTCTGCATGTTCGACGACTTGCCGGTCGTCATTCCCTTGGTCGCGGGGCCGCGCGAGGAGGGGCCGACGTCGCCTTGACCGGAGGCGCCGGGAGCCGGTTGTGTCTGCGCGAGGGCGCTACCGGTCGCCAGCGCCATGATGCATGCGGATGCCAGAATGATCTTTTTCATGGGATTCTCCTTGACATGACATCTCCGGACAATCCGCCTGCGGCATCGGCGTTCCTGCCGATTTGACGCCATCGCTTCAACTCTCTGCGGCCGAATGTCGGGGTTCCCGTCGCCATCGCCATCGGCTATTCAGGACCGTCATTGTTTGTGGGGGACGACGCATGAGGAAGATTGTCGCCATCGGAGCGGTGCTGCTCTGGTCCACCATCGCGTTCGCGCAGGATCGCACCATCACGGTGGCCTCGACCACGTCGACGGAACAGTCGGGCCTGTTCGGCCATCTGCTGCCGCTGTTCTCGAAGGACGAGGGCATCAGCGTGAAGGTCGTTGCCGTCGGTACCGGACAGGCACTGGATATCGGGCGGCGCGGCGATGCCGACGTGGTGTTCGTCCACGACCGGGCCGCCGAAGACAAGTTCATGTCCGAAGGGCAAGGCGTGAAGCGCTTCGACGTCATGTACAACGACTTCGTCGTCGTCGGGCCCAAGAGCGATCCGGCGAAGATCGCCGGCGGCAAGGACGTCACGGATGCGCTGCGCAAGATAGCCGCGGCGAAGGCACCGTTCATCTCGCGCGGCGACAAATCCGGCACGCACGCGGCCGAGCTCCGGCTGTGGAAGGAGGCGGGCGTCGACATCAGTGCCGGCAAGGACAGCTGGTATCGTGAGATCGGCCAGGGCATGGGCCCGGCGCTGAACATGGCGTCGTCGTCGAACGCTTATGTTCTGTCGGACCGCGGCACCTGGCTGTCGTTCAAGAATCGCGGCGAGCTCGCCATCCTGACGGAGGGCGACAAGCGGCTGTTCAACCAGTACGGCGTCATGCTGGTGAGTCCCGAGAAGCACCCGAATGTGAAGGCGAAGGATGGGCAGGCCTTCATCGACTGGCTCGTGTCATCGAAGGGGCAGGAGGCGATCGCCGGATACAAGGTTGGCGGCGAGCAGCTATTTTTCCCCAACGCGTCCCACTAGCAGGAAGGCGATGGTCGATACCGCGACGCTGAGCGCGAGCAGGATCAGGCCGAGCCCGAGTGCCAGCGGCAGATCGCCCTTGCTGGTCTCCAGCGCGATCGCGGTCGTCATCGTGCGCGTGAAGCCGCGGATGTTGCCGCCGACGATGATGATGGCACCGACCTCGGCGATGGCGCGCCCGAAGGCAGCGAGAAAGGCCGTCAGCAGCGAGGTCCGGCCCAGCGCGTACAGCAGCGCCATGCAGCGGAAGAACGACAGCCCGTCGATCCGTGCCAGATCGCCATATTCCGCCCACAGCAGGCTCGCCGGCCGGTGCACCAGCGCGACCACGATCGGCGTGGCCAGCAGCGTCTGCGCGATCACCATGGCGGCCGGCGTGAACAACAATCCGGCCGCGCCAAGCGGGCCGGACCGCGACAGCAGAAGATAGAGCGCGAGCCCGACCACGACCGGCGGAAGGCCGAGCAGCGCGTTGGTCAGCACGATGATCACCTGCCGCCCGCGGAAACGCGTGATCGCCAGCAAGGCCCCGATCGGTGCACCGATCAGCAGGGCAAGGACGCTCGCGGTCAGGCTGACGCGCACCGACAATGCGACGATGCCGAGCAGCTCGGCGTCGGCTTCGCCGATCAGCGAGAGCGCCGCGCCAACGGATCGTGCGAAGTCGTTCATGCGGCCTGACGCTTCGGTGCCGGGCGGAATGCCTCCTGATCGTCGATATCGGGTGTTCGTAGCGGCTTCACGGACCGGTTCCTGCGAGTCTTGCTGACATCCACAGAATACCCGGGAGGAACGGTTTGGAAACGCGATTCAATTCAAAAAATGCGGCTGGCGCCGCGTTATGCAGGCTCTTCTGACACGATCTGACGGGAGCTTTGCCTTTCGGGGGCCCAAAGCCAGCGCGCGAGCAGAACGGCGAGAACTGCGCCGATGAACTGCGCGGCAATGAAAGCCGGCATGCCTTGCGGGGCAATACCCGCGAACGTATCGGACAGCGAGCGGGCGATGGTGACCGCGGGGTTGGCGAACGAGGTGGACGAGGTGAACCAATACGCCGACGTGACATAGAGGCCGATAGCGTAAGGCACGGCGGTGTTGGTCCGGTGCCCGACGCCAAAGATCGTCGAGAGCAGACCGAAGGTGGCTACAGCCTCGGCCAGCCATTGTCCGGCTCCGGTGCGGGCCGTGAGGGAAAGCTGGAGGACAGGAAGCTCGAACATCAGGTGCGCGATCCCGACACCCGCGACCGCGCCGGCGATCTGGGCGATGGCGTAGGTCGCCGCGTCCGTCCACGTCGTTTCGCCGCGCAAGGCGAATGCGAGCGTGACCGCCGGATTGAAATGAGCCCCCGATATCGGAGCGAAGATCAGGATCAGCACCACCAGGATTGCGCCCGTGGCGATCGTATTGCACAGCAGCGCCAGCGCGACGTTTCCGCCCGAGAGCTTCTGCGCCATGATCCCGGAGCCGACCACCGCAGCAAGCAGGAACGCCGTCCCGAGCCACTCGGCGAAGGCGCGCTGTGCAAGGCTCGGCATCAGGCGTCGCGATCCAGCCTGACGCGCTCGCCGTCTTCCTTGACGAATTCGCCCCGCTGCGGCGGCAGCAGATCCAGCACGAGCTCGGAGGGGCGGCAGAGCCTGACGCCTTTCGGCGTCACCACGATCGGCCGGTTGATCAGGATCGGATGCGCCATCATCGCGTCGAGCAGCTGATCGTCCGTCAGCGCCGGATTGGCGAGCCCGAGCTCCGCATAGGGCGCCGCTTTTTCGCGAACCGCCTCACGCACCGAAATCCCCATGCGCGCGACGAGCTGCTGCAGCAGGGTGCGCGACGGCGGCGTCTTCAGATATTCGATCACGTGCGGCTCGATACCGGCATGCCGGATCATGGCAAGCGTGTTGCGCGACGTGCCGCAATCGGGATTGTGGTAGATGATCGCGTCCATTGCAGGTGCCCTCGTGCTCAGCAGCAGGCCTTTGAGGCCGCCGGCGCCGCCTGCGGCGCGCAGCAGGCCGATTGCTGCTCCGGTTTCTCATGCGCGACCCGCGCCTGGTTCTCGCCGCTGCCGTCGCCGTAATCGGTGCTCTCGCCCGTGGTGTGGAAGGTTTCCCAGGCGATGCCGGCGGGATCGTCGATCCAGGACTTTTCCGACTTGGCATAGCAGCAGGTGGTCTGCCCCTGCTCGACGACGTTGCCGCCGGCCTTGCGCAGCCGGGCATAGACCTCCTGGAGTTCCTCGCCGGTCTCGACTTGGATGCCGAGATGATCGAGCCCAGCCGCGCGTCCGCGCGTCGAGATCGCAAAATTCACGCGGGGGTCGTCCAGCATCCATTTGGCATAGTCGGACTTCACGACCGAGGGCTCGCTGGCAAACAGGGCGGAGTAGAATCCGATGGAATGGGAGAGATCCTCGACGGACACGTGAACGTGCAGGCGCTTCATGGTCTGTCCTTTCAGGCTGGCACTTTGCTGCGCTTCCGCGCCGGTTTCGAAGGCTTTGCCGGAGCGCATGACACCCCGCCGCAGCAGTTTTCGGTCAGGAATCCGACCAGCGAATTCATGGTCTCGAACCGCGCCGCATAGATCATCGAACGCCCCTCGCGACGGACGGTCGCGAGCCCAGCCATCCGTAGCCGGTCGAAATGGAAGGTCAGCGTGTTGGGGGCGAGATCCAGCGCCTCGGCCACCGCGCCGGCGGTCAGGCCTTCGGGGCCGGCTTGCACCAGCAGGCGGAAAACATCGAGGCGATTGTCCTGAGCAAGCGCGGCAAGCGCCGCGACGGCGTCCGTCTTTTCCATATTTCAACGATTATTGAAATAACGGCGGCCTGTCAATCGAGATTGGCATGCGGAGAGCCAATCTCGATTGACAGGCCGCAGTCGCTGTTCAGCGCTTCACGCTGGCCGATGCCGAGACCGTGGGGGCTGCCCCGATGCTCTGCTGCCAATAGCGTTCGATCTGGTCGATCAAGGCAGGCGGGAGCGGGACGTAGTTGAGCGTCTGGGCCTCGGATTTTCCGTTTTCCAGCGACCAGCGGACGAAGTCGATGGCGGCTGTCGATCGTTCCGGTGATTTCGGCGCCTTCGGCATCAGCACGAAGGTCGTCGCCGTGATCGGGTAGGCGTCTTCGCCGGGCGCGTCGGTGAGCACGAGATGGAAATCCTTCTCCGCCTTCCAGTCCGCGCTTGATGCCGCCGCCTGGAACGATGCGGCGTCGGGCACGACGTAATTGCCGGCGCTGTTCTGCACGATTCCAAAGGAAATCCGGTCGAGCCGTTGCAGCGCATAAGTATATTCGAGATAGCCGATCGCGCCGGGTATGAGACCGACGAGCGAGGCGACACCATCATTGCCGCGGCCGCCGAGGCCAAGCGGCCACTCGACGGAGGTGCCTTCGCCCACGCTGGCTTTCCACTGCGGGCTGACCTTCGACAGGTAGTTCGACCAGTTGAATGTCGTGCCGGAGCCGTCGATGCGATGGACCACCGTGATCGCAGCGTTCGGCAATCTGACGTCGGGGTTGATCGCGGCGATCGCCGGATCGCTCCAGGATCTGAGCTTGCCGAGATAGATATCGGCGAGCACCTGCCCGGTGAAGCGGATCTGGCCGGGCTTGACGCCGTCGATATTGACCACTGGCACGACGCCTCCGATGACGATCGGGAATTGCATCAGGCCGAGCCTGTCCAACTCCCTGGGGTCGAGCGGCATATCGCTGGCACCGAAATCGACGGCTTCCTTTTTGATCAGGCCGAGGCCGATGCCGGAGCCGACCGCTTGATAGCGGACGACGTTGCCGGTCTTGGCCTTATATGCGTCGGTCCATTTCGCCATCACGGGCGAAACGAAGGTTGAGCCGGCTCCTCTGGTCTCGGCTGCCAAGCCTGGCGTTGCGACGAGCAGAGCGGCGAGGATGATGGGAAGTGCAATATGTGTCTTCATTTGCGCGAGGCTAACAGGTGGGGCACGAAGCCGATGTGGTCGATCTCACAATTGCGTCGCGAGGCATTCGCGCTGGCCATTGCGCGCCGACTACACCACGCCGTCAGCTCCGCCGCGTCGTCCGATTGAGGGAGGCCGCTGTCCCGGCCGGGCAGGGACGCAATTTTGGGACAAATTACGCGCCATGCGGCCAAATGGGGCCGTTTCGCGCCCGTCGGCGGCTTTATTCCCGCCGTGGATGCTTTAAGGAGAGGCAGGATCAGGTCGCAGGCGCCCCTCGGCGGTGCTAGAGCCTGATGCAGGGAATAATGGGCCGTGCCGTGTCGGCGGGGCCGCAAGGATGAAGGATATGGAGCAATGATCCAGACCGTTGGCATCATCGGGGCAGGGACCATGGGGAATGGTATCGCGCAGGTCTGCGCGGCGGCCGGGCTCTCGGTCGTGATGGTCGACATTTCCGATGCGGCGGTGAACCGCGGGCTGTCGACCGTCGGCGGCAGTCTCGAGCGTCTGGTCAAGAAGGAGAAGATGTCGGCGGCCGATCGCGAGGCGGCGCTCAAGCGCATCACCGGCACCACCGACCGGGCGAAGCTTGCCGATTGCGATCTCGTCATCGAGGCCGCAACCGAGAACGAGGAGCTCAAGGTCAAGATCCTGAAGGATCTCTGTGCGACCTTGTCGCCGCGAACGCTGCTTGCGACCAACACCTCGTCGATCTCGATCACGAAGCTCGCTGCGGCGACCGATCGTCCTGACCGCTTCATCGGCATGCACTTCTTCAACCCGGTGCCGGTGATGGCGCTGCTGGAGTTGATCCGCGGCCTGCAGACCTCCGACGACACCCACGCCAAGGCCCTCGATTTCGCCAAGCGCGTCGGCAAGGTGGCGATCACCGCCAAGAACAGCCCGGGCTTTGCCGTCAACCGCATCCTGTGCCCGATGATCAACGAGGCGATCTTCGCGCTCCAGGAGGGGATTGCGACCGCGGAAGAGATCGATGCTGGCATGAAGCTTGGTTGCAACCATCCGATCGGGCCGCTGGCTCTGGCCGATCTCGTCGGGCTCGACACCATGCTTTCGGTGATGGAGGTCTTTTACAAGGGCTTCAACGATCCTAAATACAGGCCAGCGCCGCTGCTCAAGGAGATGGTCGATGCAGGCCATCTCGGCCGCAAGACCGGGCAGGGCTTCTACAGCTACGGTACGTGATCTGTCATCGCGACAAAGACGGTTCCGTAGGGTGGGCAAAGCGAAGCGTGCCCACGTTCCGTGGCCGTATCGGACTGATGGTGGGCACGGCGCAAGTGCGCCTTTGCCCACTCTACGATACTGATCAAGGAGCAGGTGCCGGGCTCGAAACGCCGCGGCCCAATCCCGCAATTTGTGCCAGGACAAAGATGTCGGGCGCATTTGGCCTGACAATGTCGAACGGGCGGCTCGCAGGAACGCGGGAACAACGAACGGAAAACGAAGGATATGTCGGATCGACTGAAGGCCGAGCGCGAGGCGGCGGCCGCGCGGCGGAACCTGTTGACCCAGGATGCGATCGAGCGCACCGGGATTACCGAAGAGATGATCGGGGAACTCGTCACCCGCTTCTATGGCCGCGTGCGCGAAGATGCACGGCTGGGCCCGGTGTTCGGGATCGTGCAGAACTGGGGCGAGCATCTCGCCAAGCTCAGAGATTTCTGGTCCTCGGTCGTGCTGATGAGCGGCCGCTATCACGGCTCGCCAATGCGGGCGCATTTACCGCTGAGCCTGGTCGGCGATCATTTCGACCGCTGGCTCGATCTGTTCGAGCAGACCGCGCGCGAGGTCTGCCCGCCGCCAGCAGCTAGCCTGTTCATCGACAAAGCGCGCCGCATCGCCGACAGTTTTGAGATGGCATCGGCCACCGTCTCCGGTTCTATCGCCGCGCCGCGCCACGTGCTCAGGTCCTGACGACGACCGGCTGCCTCCAAAACATGCAGGGTCGTCGCGCTGCGTTTGCGCAGCGCGACGAATAGCGCGTTGCACCAATTCCAACATCATCGGTCTGATCTGCAAAATCATCATGCCGCTCGCGCGGCGCGACGTTGAATTGTGAAAAGGCGCTTGAACACGTTCATCGTTGTTCAATCAACGCGAGCAAAGCCACATTGATGCACTGCGGTGCCAACTCTTCGCCTTGTTTTCGGCAGAGTTCCAGTGCCTGCTTGTGAACATGTCCCGCGCATCGTTCACAACCAATTCATCACCGTCCGAGAGTCCTGGGAAACCCGAAGCCGACGCCTGTGCCGAGCAGACGCGGCGAACAATCCTGCTTGGCGCGCTCGCCACCACCGCCTGCCTCGGTTGCTCCGCGTCTGCGCACGCGGGCGAGGATCCGCCCGGGTCCGACGAACGGCCGCAGAAAGGCGATGTGCTCGTCTTTTCCGAAGGCGACAAGGAGGGAAAGCTCATCACCGCAGCTGACCTGCCGGCCGGCGGACCGCCGGTGCATGCCTGGCCGAAGGATCCCAAGACATCGGTGGTGCGCAGCGCCTCCCGGCTCAACGAGATCCTGATCATCAAGCTCGATCCCGCCGAGCTTGACGAGAAGACGGCCGCGCGCGCCGTCGACGGCATCATCGCCTATTCGGCGATCTGCTCGCATGCCGGCTGTCCCGTCACCGCCTGGGTGAAGAGCGATGTCGGCGACAAGGAGGTGTTCAAGTGCATGTGTCACAACTCCGAATACGATCCTCGTGCGGGCGCACAGGTCGTGTTCGGCCCGGCGCCGCGACGGCTCGCGGCGCTGCCGGTGGCGCTCGCTGACGGCTCGCTCAGCGTCGCCGGCAATTTCATCGGAAAGGTAGGTGGCGCGCAGCCAGGATGACGGACGGTGCGGGCCCACGCCCGCGTCACGAGAGGTCGTATCCGCCGTTGGGCGGACGACGGGACGAACGACAAGAATTCAACACAAGAATTCAAACGGATGAAAAGGGGAACGTCCATGACCAGGAAGCAATGGTACCTGTCCGGCTTCGTCGCCTTCACCTGCCTCGCCTCGACCGCCGCCGTGTCAGGTCCGATCGAGAATTACGCACCGGTCACCGCGCAGCGGCTGGAGAATCCGGAGCCAAACAACTGGATGCTCTATCGGCGCACCTATGACGGGCACGGCTACAGCCCGCTCGATCAGATCAACACCTCCAACGTGAAGAATCTCACGCCGGTCTGGACCTTTGCCACCGGCGTCGTCGAAGGCCACGAGGCGCCGCCGATCGTCAACAACGGCGTGATGTTCGTGGCGACCCCGATGGGACAGGTGATCGCGCTCAACGCCAAGACCGGCGACGAATACTGGCGCTACAAGCGGCAGCTCCCCGACGATCTGTTCCAGTTGCACCCGACCAGCCGCGGCGTTGGCCTCTGGGAGGACAAGCTCTACCTTGCCACCACGGACGACCACGTCGTCGCGCTCGATGCCAAGACCGGCAAGGTGGTGTGGGACACCAAGGTGCAGGACTACAAGAAGGGCCAGTACATGACCCTGATGCCGCTGATCGTCGACGGCAAGGTCATTGTCGGCGGCTCCGGCGGCGAGTTCGGCGTGCGCGGCTATATCGCGGCCTATGATGCCAAGGACGGCAAGGAGCTCTGGCGAACCTTCACCATTCCAGGCGAAGGCGAGCCGGGCCATGACACTTGGCAGGGCGACGATTGGAAGAACGGCGGCGGCTCGGCCTGGATGACCGGCAATTACGACAAGGAGACCAAGACGATCTATTGGGGCGTCGGCAATGCCGCGCCATGGCCCGGCGAGACCCATCCCGGCGACAATCTTTACACCTCCTCGGTGCTTGCGCTCGATCCGAGCACCGGCAAGATCAAGACCTATCACCAGTACCACCAGAACGATTCCTGGGACTGGGACGAGGTCGATGCGCCGATGCTGATCGACCTGCAACGCGATGGCCGCAACATCAAGAGCCTGGTCCATCCGGGCCGCGACGCGATCTTCTGGGTGCTCGAGCGCACGCCGACCAAGATCAACTACGTCGCCGGCTGGCCGTTCGTCTCGACCGACGTCTGGAAGGGCATCGAGCCCGAGAGCGGCAAGCCGATCGTCGACCCCGCGCACAAGCCGGTGATCGGCAAGCGTGTCGAGTTCTGTCCGTCGCTGTGGGGCGGCAAGGACTGGCCGTCGGCGGCCTACAGCCAGAAGACCGGCCTCGTCTACGTGCCCGCCAACGAGAATTTCTGCGGCGGGTTCACCGGCGAGAAAGTCGCCCTCAAGCCGGGTGAGCTCTGGCTCGGCACCAAGCCGGAAGACATCGGCCTGAAGACGAAGCCGGGCGCGGATCATTTCGGCGAGCTGCAGGCCTGGGATCCCACTACGGGCAAGAAGGTGTGGCAACACAACTTCCCGAAGTCGCAGCTGTTCGGTTCGGTGACGGCGACCGCGGGCGATCTCATCTT
Source organism: Bradyrhizobium sp. CIR18 (assembly GCF_014198295.1). Lineage (NCBI taxonomy): Bacteria > Pseudomonadati > Pseudomonadota > Alphaproteobacteria > Hyphomicrobiales > Nitrobacteraceae > Bradyrhizobium > Bradyrhizobium sp. CIR18. Next base: position 535,521 of record NZ_JACIHF010000002.1, read on the forward strand.
CGTCGGCGGCACCAATGACCGCAACTTCCGCGCCTTCAACGCCAAGACCGGCGAGCTCCTGTGGGAGCAGAAGACCAACTCCGGCATCATGGGCATGCCGGTGTCCTATGAGATCGACGGCACCCAATACATCGCGATCCAGTCGGGATGGGGCGTCGACGCGCAACGCATCCAGGACGCGCTGGTGACCAACAACATCGGCATCGAAGCCAATGTGCCGCAAGGCGGCGTCATCTGGGTGTTTGCGCTGAAGAAGTAGCTCCGCGGCGGATCGAAAGAAGCGGAGCAGCAGGGGGGTGGCGAATGCGGCGGACGGCAACGTCCGCCGCATTTTTGCGATGGAAGGCGTCGAACGCGCTTACTTCCCTTCTCCCCTAGCGGGAGAAGGTGGCGCGAAGCGCCGGATGAGGGATTCTATCCGCGCTCTCATCGCGAGGCCGAGACAACCCCTCACCCAAGTGAGCTCGTGTCAGCCAGCGTCGCTGCCCTCTCCCGCAGGGGGAGAGGGCGCATCAATGCGCAGACGCGAAGGCTATTTCCCCTGACGCTCCACCTTGTCCTTTTCCTTCTGATTCATCTCGCGAACCTTGGGATCCGGATTGTGCTGTCCGGTGGTCTGGGTGGTGGAGGCAGGCGGGGCGGCGTTGGGCAGCGAGTTCTGGTCCGGCGCGGTGGGGCGTGTCGCGGTGGCCGGCGGCGTCGTGTTGCTCTGGGCGAATGCGCCGGAGGCCGTCACAAGAAAGGCGCCCGACAGCAACGAGACTGCGAGCGCCTTTGAGATATTTGTCATCGATCTGCTCCTGTCAGATCGATGGAAACGGCGCGAGACCGCTTGTGTTCCGTCTCGCGCCTCTGTTCCGTCTCAGGCTTCCAATTGTTTGCCGATCGGAAGCGAGCGGATGCGTTTTCCGGTCGCCGCGAAGATCGCATTGATCAGCGCCGGTGCGAATGGCGGAACACCGGGCTCGCCGACGCCGCTCGGCGGCGTGTCGGGTCCGGGCGGCACGATGTAGACGTTGGTCACCACAGGAGATTCATCCATCCTGACGACCTGGAAGTCGTCAAAGTTCTTCTGCTGCACCTTGCCGTCCTTGAAGGTGATCTCGCCGTATTTGGCGAGGCTCAGCCCCATGATCGCCGCGCCTTCGATCTGCGAGGCGATGCGCTCGGGGTTGACATAGGTGCCGCAATCGATCGCCGTGTCGACCCGTGGCACCGTCAGCTTGCCCTTGTCGTCGACGGCGACCTCGACGATGGTCGCGATGTAGCTGACGAAGCTGCGGTGCACCGCGATGCCAAGGCCGTGGCCCTTCGGTACCTTGCGTCCCCACTCACCCTTCTCGGCGACCAGTTCGACCACCTTGCGCAGGCGCGCGGTGTCGATCGGGTAGCTCTCCTGGGGCTCGCCGTAGTTCCAGAGGTCTTTCACCTCCGGTTTGACGATGCGCGGGCTTCCGATCAGCGCGAGCAGCGTCTCCTTCTGGTCGCGGCCGGTCGCTTGCGCGATCTCGCCGACCATTGATTGCACCGCGAAGGCGCGCGGGATGTTCGAGACCGAGCGGAACCAACCGATGCGGGTGAACGCCGCGGCTTCCGGATTCTCGCACGAGATGTTGGCGATCTCGAACGGCATGTCGACGAGGCCCATGCCGATCTCGAACGGGGCCTGGTGCACGGTCCCGGCAGCGAACGTCGAGGCGATGCTGGGGGCCACGCTGCGATGGCGCCAGGCGACCACCTTGCCGCTCTTGTCGAGGCCGGCCTCGATCCGCTCGACCGAGACGGTATGCAGGAAGCCGTTGTGGATGTCGTCCTCGCGCGTCCACTGCACCTTCACCGGTGCGCCGAGCTCTTTCGAGAGCAGCGCGGCCTCGAGCGCAAAGTCGCATTTCGACTTGCGTCCGAAACCGCCGCCGAGAAGCGTGACGTTGACGGTGACGTTGCCCTCGGGAATGCCGAGCGTCTTGGCGACGTCCTCGCGGGTGCCGCCGGGGCTCTGCACCGGCGCCCAGATCTCCGCCTTGTCGCCCTTGACGTCGGCGACCGCCACCGGCGTCTCCATGCTGACATGAGCAAGATGCGGGACGTAGTACTCGCCGACGATCACCTTGTCGGCGCCCTTCAGGGCAGCGTCCGCGTCGCCCTCCTTGCGCAAGACGAGGCCCGGCTTGCGCGAGGCTTCCTCGAGCTCCTTACGGTAGGCGACGGAGTCGTATTTGCCGTTGGGACCATCGTCCCAGACCAGCTTCAACGCATCCCGGCCCTTGATCGCCGCGCCGGTGTTGCGCGCGATCACGGCGACGCCGCCGAGCGGCTGGAACTTTGATGGCCACGGCCAGCCTTGAACCTTCAGCACCTTCTCGACGCCGGGGATCTTCAGCGCCGCATCGGGATCGAACGAGACCAGCTTGCCGCCGGTTACCGGCGGGCGCGCGATCACGGCATATTTCATGCCCGGCAGCCGCACATCGGCGCCGTAATGCGCCTTGCCGGTGGTGATGTCGTGGAGATCGACGATGCCGACCTGGCCCTTGCCGAGATACCGGAAATTCTTGGGGTCCTTCAGCTTGAGGCCTTCGATGCTGGGCACCGATTCCTTGGCGGCGTCGGCAGCGAGCTCGCCGAAGCCGAGCTTGCGGCCACTGGCGCTGTGGACGACCTCATGATTGACCGCCTTGACCTCGGTCGCCGGCACGCCCCAGCGCTTCGCCGCGGCCTGCTCCAGCATGGTGCGGGCCGAGGCGCCAATCTGGCGCATCGGGATCAGATAATGCCGCGTGCTGCGCGAGCCGTCGGTGTCCTGGTTGCCGAACTTGACCTCGTCGCCATGGGCTTGCTGCACCTTGACCCTGGACCAGTCGGCTTCCATCTCCTCGGCCACGATCAGCGGCAGGCTGGTGCGGACGCCGGTGCCCATTTCCGAACGGTGACCCACGATGGTCACGATGCCGTCGGGCCCGACCGAAACGAACACGCGCGGATCCACCACGACACCGTGCGGCATCTTGCCGGCGCCGGTCTCGTAGGCCAATGCCTGGCGCGACATCACGGGTGCGGCGAGCACGAAGCCGCCGGTGATGCCGAGCCCCTTCAGGATGCTACGGCGCGAGACCTTCTCGACCTTGATGTTCTTTTCGAAGCCACGTTTTTCGAAGCTATGGAGCTTGCCGGGATTGTCGATGAAATTCATGTCACACCCCCGTCGATGCGAGATGGACCGCGTTCTCGATGCGCTGGTAGCAGCCGCAGCGGCAGATGTTGCCTGACATCGACTCGCGGATCTGGTCGTGCGAGGGTTTCGGGTTGTCCATCAGCAGGGCCGCAGCCTGCATGATCTGACCGGCCTGGCAGAAGCCGCATTGCGGCACGTTGACCTGGCGCCACGCCTTCTGCACCGGATGATCGCCAGTCGGATGCAGCCCTTCGATCGTAGTGACCTCGCGTCCGGCGACGTCGTTGACCGACGTGATGCAGGCGCGCACGGCCTGCTTGTCGACGATGACGGTGCAGGCGCCGCACAGGGCCTGGCCGCAGCCGTACTTGGTGCCGGTCAGTCCGGCCTCGTCACGCAGGAACCAGAGTAGTGGGAGATCCGGGTCGCCGTCCCAGCTCTGTTCCTGGCCGTTGATCTTCACCTTGATCATGATCGTCCTCGCTCTTCATAAGCATGCCAAATTCAAAACTTGCCGACGCCGGTCGGCGACGGTTCGTGCCTGGTCGCGCCACATTCCGCCCTCGTCCCGCGCGGGCAGATCCCGGAGGGAGGCAGGAACGCCGATGGCGATGTCTGGATGTGCTCGATACCTCCCCCGTTTTTGTTCTTAATTGATTGAACGTCGTGCGGCATCGTGACGGCGCGATCGTAGCAGAGATCGCCACCGCCCGGCGTTCACAGCCGGGTGTTCTCACCGGGAAAAGATTGCATCGATGGTTTGTCAAAAGCAGGGCGCATCAGCGCGCCGCGTGGGTCGCGTGTTCGCAAACAGGGGGTGCGATGAAAAAAGCTTCGTCCGCCAGAAAGACTGCACGGACGAAGCAAGGTGCCTCAGTCGAGGGAGGGAGAAACGCAGGGGCCGGGAACTTCAAGACGGAAGTTGGCGGCGCTGCGCAGTCATTCAGAGACCAGGACTGAGGGAGCCAATCACGCTCGCATACGCGTAGCTTGCAGGGGCGGCGGCATCGCCGCGACTGTCTCGGGGCCGGGCCCGGGCTCGCTGGCACTGATCGAGGCCAGCGAGCGGATAGGGCATGGCGAACGTCCAACCGCCTTGCTCAGGCGGCCTTGTTAGGCGGCCTTGTTAGGCAGCCTTGGCTTTGGCGACGTGGGTCGCGATCGCGTCCATCAGCGCCGGTGACAGGCAATCATAGGGCTCGAGCCCGATTTCCTTCAGCCGCGAACGGATGCCCGCCATCTGCTCCGGCTTCACGCCCGCTTCGATCACCGAGGAGACGAAGGCGGCGAATTGCGGCGCCTGCGAGCCCTGCTCCTGGAACAGCTCGGGATGAATGAAGTCGAGACCGTAGAACGGGTGGCCCTTGTTCTCGATGCGGCCGTACATGTGGGTGCCGCACGCCTTGCAGGCGTAGCGCTGGATCACCGCGGACGGATCGACGATCTGGAGCTTGTCGCCGTTCTCGAGCACGGTGACGTTCTGGCGCGGCACCACGGCGACGACGGAGAACGTCGCGCCCTGCGGCTTCCAGCACTTGGTGCAGCCGCAGGCGTGATTGTGGGCGACGTCGCCCTTGATGCCGACCTTGACCTGGTGGTCCTTGCATTTGCAGGCCAGCGTGCCGCCGGCGAAGCTGCCGCTGCCCTGTTTGAGGCCGTTGTCGATCGATGGATGGAGTGCAACAGTCATGGGTCGATCCTCCTTGGGGTGACGCTTTCGAGCTAGTAGACGACGACTGAACGGATGGATTTGCCCTCGTGCATGAGGTCAAAGCCCTTGTTGATCTCTTCGAGCTTGAGCACGTGGGTGATCATCGGATCGATCTGGATCTTTCCGTTCATGTACCAGTCGACGATCTTCGGCACGTCGGTGCGGCCGCGGGCGCCGCCGAAGGCCGTGCCGCGCCAGTTGCGCCCGGTGACGAGCTGGAACGGGCGGGTGGCGATCTCCTTGCCGGATTCGGCAACGCCAATGATGATCGAGGTGCCCCAGCCGCGATGGCAGGCTTCCAGCGCCTGGCGCATCACCGTGGTGTTGCCGGTGCAATCGAAAGTGTAGTCGGCGCCGCCATCGGTGAGGCCGACGAGGTGCTGGACGATGTCGCCGGTGATCTTCTTGGGGTTGACGAACTCGGTCATGCCGAACCTGCGGCCCCAATCCTCCTTGGAGTCGTTGATGTCGACGCCGATGATCTTGTCGGCGCCGGCCATCTTGGCGCCCTGGATCACGTTGAGGCCGATCCCGCCGAGGCCGAACACGACCACGTTGGAGCCGGGCGTGACCTTCGCGGTGTTGACGACGGCGCCGACGCCGGTAGTGACGCCGCAGCCGATGTAGCAGCTCTTGTCGAAGGGGGCGTCTTCGCGGATCTTGGCGACCGCGATCTCCGGCAGCACGGTGAAGTTCGAGAAGGTCGAGCAGCCCATGTAGTGATAGACCGGCTTGCCCTTGTAGGAAAAGCGGCTGGTGCCGTCGGGCATCACGCCCTTGCCTTGCGTCGCGCGGATCGCGGTGCAGAGATTGGTCTTCTGGCTGAGGCAGCTTTTGCACTGCCGGCATTCCGGCGTGTAGAGCGGGATGACGTGGTCACCCGGTTTCACCGAGGTCACGCCAGGGCCGATCTCGCGGATGATGCCCGCACCCTCATGTCCCAGGACCGACGGGAAAATTCCCTCGCTGTCGAAGCCGTCGAGCGTATAGGCGTCGGTATGGCAGATGCCCGTCGCCTTGATCTCGACCAGGACTTCGCCGGCCTTCGGTCCTTCCAGATCGAGCTCGACGATCTCGAGCGGCTTCTTGGCTTCGAAAGCGACGGCGGCACGTGTCTTCATTGGTAGCTCCTCAAATTCTCGCAAGGTGCCAAGAGGTAGTCTCGGCAGCCTCAGCAACGTTCATTTATGGCCCATGCAGGCGTCTTCCGCCTTGGTGTAGGCCTCCGTTTTCTCCTCCTTCTTGGAGGGACGCTGCCGACCCCATGCTTCGGTGGAGCGGGCGCGCAGATAGACGTACAGATCGTCCATGTAGCAGGCGACGTTCGGATTATCGCCGAAGGCGGGCATGACGTTCTCCTGCGCGGTCGAGATGTTCTTGCGACCGGAGGCGACAACGCCGAGGAAGTCGCCATAGCTCATGGACTTGACGGAATCCTTGAGCGCCGGCGCGTAGGTCGAGCCCATGCCGTCGGGTCCATGGCAGACGTGGCAGTCGGAGTGATAGCGGCGGTATCCGGAATAGGTGAACCAGTCCACGGTGCCGTCGGAAATCTTGTAGGTCGGAGTGCCTTCCTTATCGAGCCACTTTCCGTCGTCTTCCTTCTTCACGGCGGTCGGATCGCCCGGACCGTCCGCGACCGCAATTCCTCCGGACGCAACCAAGATCATCGCAGCAATGACAGAGCAGATTTTACGCAAGAGATTCATCCTCGAAGGAGCCCGGGGGAGACGAGCCGGCGCGTGGAGTTTATTCCACGCGCCGGAGCGATGCTGATGGGCCTAGTTCGGCAGCGCGAACACGGTCAGCGTACCGCCGAGTGCCGTGTAGTTGCTGAGAGCCGCGTAGCCACCGACCGCGCCGAGACCTGCGGTCGGATCGGTCAGGCCTGCCGCCAGACCGATGCCGGCCCAGCCGCCGACGCCGGAGAGCACTGCGACATACTGCTTGCCGCCGTTCTCATAGGTGGTGACGTTGCCGATGATGCCGGAGGGAGTCTTGAACTTGTAGAGCTCCTTGCCGGACTTGGCGTCGACCGCCTTCAGGTAGCCTTCGAGCGTGCCGTAGAACACCACGCCGCCGGCGGTTGCGAGCGCACCCGACCAGACCGAGAACTGCTCCTTGTTCGACCAGACGATCTTGCCGGTCTTGCCGTCCCAGGCGATGAAGTTGCCCATGTGGGTTTCACCCGCCGGCGGATACATCGAGAGCGTCGCACCCACATAGGGCTGGCCCGCGGTGTAGCTCACCTTGAACGGCTCGTAGTCCATGCAGACGTGGTTGGTCGGAACGTAGAACAGCTGCGTGTCCGGCGAGTAGGCTGCCGGCTGCTCGTCCTTGGTGCCGAGCGCGGCCGGGCAGATGCCCTTCACGTTGACGTCCTCGCCCGCCTTGTCGGTCGAAGCTGCGTCCAGCACCTTCGGACGGCCGTAGGTCGGCGAGTTCTTGTCCATGTCGACGCCGGAGGTCCAGTTCACCTTCGGATCGTACTTTTCGGCGACCAGGAGTTCGCCGTTGGTGCGGTCCATGGTGTAGGCTAGGCCGTTACGGTCGAAATGCGTCAGCAGCTTGCGCGGCTGACCGTTGATCGACTGGTCCGAGAGGATCATCTCGTTGACGCCGTCATAGTCCCATTCGTCATGGGGCGTCATTTGATAGACCCACTTGGCGACGCCGGTATCCGGGTTGCGCGCCCAGATCGTCATCGACCATTTGTTGTCGCCGGGACGCTGCTTCGGATTCCAGGTCGAGGGGTTGCCCGATCCGTAGTAGACGAGGTTCAGCTCGGGATCGTAGGAGATCCAGCCCCAGGTGGCACCGCCGCCGATCTTCCACTGATCGCCTTGCCAGGTCTTCAGACTGGAATCCTTGCCGATCGGCTTGCCGAGCGCGGTGGTCTTGTCGTCGACCAGGAGCTGGTTGTCCGGTCCTTCCGAATATCCGCGCCATGCCAGCTTGCCGGTCTTGATATCGTAAGCCGACATATGGGCCTGGACGCCGAACTCGCCGCCGGAGATGCCGATCAGCACCTTGTCCTTGACGACCATGGGGGCCGACGTGCCGGTCTCGCCCTTGCTCGGATCGCCATTCTTGGCGGTCCACGCAACTTGACCGGTCTTGACATCGAGCGCGACGAGGGTGGTGTCGGCTTGATGCAGGAAGATCTTGCCGTCGCCGTAGGCCAGGCCGCGGTTGACGGTGTCGCAGCACATCACCGGGATGACGTTCGGATCCTGCTTCGGCTCGTACTTCCAGACGATCTTGTTCTCCTGCGAAAGGTCAATGGCATAGACCTTGTTCGGGAACGGCGTGTGGACGTACATCATGTTGCCGATGATCAGCGGGCCGCCTTCATGGCCGCGCAGCACGCCGGTCGAGAAGGTCCAGGCCACCTGGAGCTTGCCTACGTTCTGTGCGTTGATCTGGTTGAGCTTGGAATAGCGGGTATTGGCGTAGTCGCCGGTCGGCATCACCCAGTCTTTCGGGTTCTGCGACATCTTGACCAGCTCGTCATTGGCTGAGGCGCCCCCGACGGCGAGCGCCGCCGCGGAGCCAAGAAAGGTCGCCAGTAGCACCTTGCGCATAGTTATTCCTCCGTTGGTCTCGTTTATTGTTTCCGAAGCAATACTGATTCACCGGGCTTCTCGTCCGGCGTCTGCTCGTGCAGGGCGGTCACGATTGGGACCAGAAACGATGCTGTGCTGTTTCCTCCTCCTGATGAGAGCCACGGGTCCACGTGCAGGAGCGGCCCGTTCTTGTTGTTCCTGCCGCAATCCCTAACGACTTCGTCATCGGGAAACTTGCCCAAGAGAGAAGGCGGTTTGCTTGATAGCGCACGGACGCGAAGATTTTGATTTTGCAGTAGCGAATTCAGCGGCTTCCGCATCGCTTTGACAGTGCCTTCAACGCTCAGGTTCCCCTTGACGGCGCTGCAACTAAGGCGGAGGATTAAGTTTCAAGGGTGGCAATGGAACGATGGCGCTCGTGCCAAAAGACCGCTCAAATTCGAGGTAAACGTCACGCAATCACGGCTGAGGGCTCCGGCAGCGCTGGTTGCGATTCGCGTCTCTCCGGATCAAACCAGTGGCTGGATTAATGTCCGACACCATTCACACGCTCTCGACGACCGGCATGACGCCGAAGCGCCAGATCCAAAGCTGGATCGACGGGCTGACGAGTCTGTGTGGGCATTTCGACGTCGATCCGCTGGAGGCGTCCTCGCTCGAGGGCCGCATCGACTACACCAGCGTCTCGCGCCTGAAGCTCTGCCAGATCGAAGTGAGTCAGCATCGCATCGCCCATACGCTGGCGCGCGCCAAGGCCAACGAGCATCCGTACATCAAGATTCACTTCCAGACTTACGGCGTGTCTTATTTCGAACAAGAAGGCCGCCACATCGAAATCAACCCGGGCGACATCATCGCCTATGACGTCTCCTGCCCGCATTCGATCATCAGCCCGGCCTTCACCCGTCACGACGTCGTGATCGTGCCGAAGGCGCTGCTGCGCGATCGCGGATTCCCGTCGCAGCGGATGCCCGCCTGCAAGCTGTCGTCGAAGACAGGGACGGGGCGGATCGCGCACGATTTCGTTCATGCGACCTTCGACGAGGCGGCAAAGCTGTCGGCAAACAGCGCGGTCGGCGTCGCCGATTCGCTGATCGACCTGTTGCTGCTGCCGCTGCGCGAAGCCGACACGATGTTCGACCGTGTCGGGCCCGAAGCGATGTATGTGCGCGCGCAGTTCTTTATCCGCGAGCACCTGCGCGATCCGGATCTGTGCATCGACCAGATCTCGACCGAGCTCGGCTGCTCCAAGCGCTATCTACACATGCTGTTCTCGGAGCGCGGCACCACGGTGAGCGACTACATCTGGCAGGCGCGCCTGCAGAACTGCCGCCAGGAGCTCGAGGCCCACGCCGGCAAGACCATCACCGACGTCGCGTTCTCCTGGGGCTTCTCCAGCTCATCGCATTTCAGCCGGGTGTTCCGGAAATATTTCGGCGTGGTGCCGTCCTCGATCCACAAGGCGCAGCAGGCCACCGCGAGTTCGGGCGAGCACTAGGCCGGACGCAAGAGGCTGCCAGCGATTGCTATCCCGCTTACGCCGACGTCGCAATATAGGGAATGCTGCCCACGAGAGCGACGAGCAGCGCCGCGTTGCCCAGCATTCCGCTCCAATGTAGCCTGCGCAACCGACGCGGGGCTTCGGCATCGCCGGCGTCCCTTGCGCTGAGCTGGTCGTCCATCCGCCGCATGAACCAGCTGCGTCCCCAGATTGCCAGGGCAGCGATCATGCCGACTCCCATCGCAGCCGCCAGGCGGCCGTCGAGGAGGAGGGCCACCGTTCCAATCACGGCGGCGATGCGCATCACCAGAAAATGGGCGTTGAACATTCCGCGCAGCAGCTGGGCGACGGGCTGGATATCGAGCTTCACCAGCAGGAAGGCGGGCGATGCCAGCGTGAAATAGCCCATCGGAAAGAGCAGGATGACCATGACGGCGACAGCGACTCCATCCGGTGTCATGCAATCGGCCTTTCCCGTTCCGCCCCGATGAAGGCTCTCGGCGGTGGCGCACAATCATAGCGTGAAATTGCGCTTCCGACACTAGGCTTTGGTCGGAAGCCGGCCCGGGAAGGACGGCGGGCGCGTTGCGTCGCCCCTGGATACTCAAGCCGGCTCGAGGCCGAGAGACTTCGCGCTCTCGATCCAGATCGGCAGTTCGCGCTGATACAGGGCGTTGCTCTCCTTGAAGCCGATTGCGGGTTCGAGCACGAAGGTCGTGAGAACTTCCTTCACTTTCGGATCGTTGTTGGCGGCAACGCACAGCTCAGCCAGGCGGTCGACGACCGCTTGCGGCGTCGCCTTCGGCACGGCCCAGCCCGAGAAGCCGCTCACGGTGAAGAATTTCGAGGTCGCGCCCTGCTCCGGCAGGGTCTTGATAGCAGGGATCGCATCGACCTTCTTCGAATGCACCGCGAACACGGTGCCGCGGTCGCTTTGCAGGACCGATTGGGCCGCCGTGTAGCTGCCCATCGCGGCATCCAGTGTGCCTTCGAGCATCCCCGTCCACATCGGGGCCTCGCCGCGGTAATGGACCGGCTCGATGGAAAGGCGATACTGCTTGTTGAGCTCGTTGATCGTCATGTGCGGGGCCGAGCCGGCGCTATAGGTGCCGAAGTTCACCTTGCCGCTCTTGCGTGCGAACGCGACGAAATCCTCCAGCGTCTTGACCCCGGTCTTGGGGTTCGCGACCAGCAACAGGCCGGCACCCGGAATGACGCTGACGAGCGCCAAATCCTTGTCCATGTCGTAGCCGGGATTCTTCATCACCACCCGGTTCATGATGTAGGTGGTCGAGATCGAGCACAGCATGGTGTGGCCGTCGGGCTCGGCGCGGGCGACTTCGGCGGTGCCGATCGCGCCGGAGGCGCCGGGCTTGTTCTCGACGACGACAGTCTTGCCGACCTGCTTGGAGATGAACTCACCATAGGCGCGCGCGAGCAGGTCGGTCTGCCCGCCGGCGGGATAGCTGCAAATCATGCGAATCTGCCGCGACGGCCACGCGGCTTGCGCCGAGGCGTTGCGCATGAGGAAGGGCATCGCAAGTGCGGTGGTACCGGCGGCGACGAAGTGGCGGCGATCGAATTTGGCGGACATGATTCCCTCCTGATTTTGGCCGAACCTACTGCATCAGGCTGGCGCCGCCATGGCCGGCGAGCGAGACAGATTGGCGCATTCGACACAGCGGCGAGGTGCCCATTCGCGCCTCACCCGGGGGGCGACCGCGCCTTACGCATGATGCGCAGCCACACGATCTCGGTCAGGGCCACGGCAATCAGGCCAAAGCTGCCGCCGATCAGCACGTTGACGATGCGCTCCTCCGCGATGCCGCTGGCGCCGCCGGCAAAGGAGGCCGCCAGCGCGATGAAGAAGCAGCGCAGGCCGAAGCCGAGGATGTAGCGGGAAAACGAGATCAGCGTGAGGGTCGCCGCCAGCACCGCGAGCGCGTAGCCGACTCGGCTCTGCGGCAATACGATGCCGGCGAGGAAGCCCAGCGGCACGCCGACGAAGGCGCCGATCGTACGCTGCTTCAGCTTGTCGGTGGACGTCGAGAGATCGCCGACCACGACGCTCGCGGCCGACCACATCACCCATTGCCCCTGCGCAAGGTTCAGGATCTCGACCAGCGCCGCCGCCGCGAACACCGCCATGGCGGTTGCCAGCGCGGGCAGGAACCACTCGGCCGCGGGCGGCCCGAACGAGGTTGCGGCATCGCCTTGCCGCCGCTGGTCGTAAATCCGGATGGCGCAGACCAGTGCCCGCGCGATCGGCGAGGAGGCGACGATCACGCCGGCATGGCGCAGCGCTTCGGCGGTGCTCACGCCCTCCCGCACCTCGCAGGCGAGATAGACGGCGGGGATGAATACCCAGTTGCCCAGCGTGCGGAAATGCGCGCCATAGCGGGTCCCTGCCACCGCCAGAAAACCGGCAAGCGCCGTCAGCACCGCGAATAGCGGCTTGATCGGGGCTGCCAGGAAGAGTGCGGCAAAGGTCACGAGGATGGCGAGGTAGTGCCAGACGATGACTTTCGGCGGAAAGTGCTGCCTGAGCGCGGGAATGAGCAACGAGACCGCGACCAGCCCGAGATTGAGCAGCGCCATTTCGCGCGCGATGAAATAGGCGGCCACCATCGGTCCGACGACAATCAGCGCGCGCAGCAGCTCGGCGGTTTTGATTTCGCGGGAGAGCAGGTCGCGCAGGTTGGTGGCGGACGGGCTGATGGGCGAATTCACGGAGCACCAAAGGGGCGAATGAAAAGCCAAGCATAGCACGGAATGATGCAGAACTTTGCGTAGGGCCCGACGGCCTCGCCACACCCTCGTTGTCATGCCCGCCTTGTGCGCAATTGCGCACTGGGGCGGGCGATCCAGTACTCCGTGACGGTTGTGATTGACCCGTTGGGCCGCGGCGTACTGGATGCCCGCCTTCGCGGGCATGACAGCGGAGCGCGCGGAGGTGCTGCCGCTCGCCGCGACCAGCTCTACCGCTGAATGATCTTCATCCAGACATCGCCCAGAATCGCAGGCTCGCGCGGTGGCAGATAGGTGAGCCCTGCCTGCTTGCCGAGTTCTGCGATCTTGCCTTCGGCCGCGAGCCCCGTCAGCGCCTTGTTGACGGCGTCGATCAGCGCGCCATCGCTGCCCAGTCCGACATAGCCGCGATTGGCGCCGATCGGATAATAGTAGCCCGACGCGGTGATCGTCGTGTCCGGATGCGCGGCGCGATGGGCGTCGAAGCGGCCGAGGTCGATCAGCGTCGCGTCATGGTCGCCGCGCTGGAGTGCGCCCAGCAGATCGTCGCGGCCGGGGACGAGATGGGTGATGTTGTCGATCAGCCGTCCCTTGTCGAAGGTCATCAGGATGGCGTCGCCGAGCGAGCCGCTTTCGATGACGAGACGAAGGCCTGCGAGATCGCCGATGTCGCCGATCTTGCGGCCGCTTGCCTTCGGCCCGAGCACGACCGTCATCGGCGAATAGACGTAAGGCTGGCTCGGCGCGAGCACGCCGAGTGCGACGCGGCGCCGCCGATCGTCGCGCGTGGCCCCGGCGAAGTCAGGCAAGCGCGCCGTCTTCATCCCGGGGGCGACGAGCGAATCCTTCGTCAGCGCGTAGCCGCCGACGAGCGAGCAGCGGCCATCCGAGAGCAACGCATTGGCCTCGAGCTGGGGACTCGAATCCTCGTCCAGCTTGCTCTCGAACCACTGGATCGTCAGCTTCCGTCCGAGCCGCTCCGCCATTGCCTGCGCCAGCAGCACGTCGAAGCCGGCATCCGGCTTGCCGCGTTGGTGCATCGAGAACGGCGGCCGGTCCTCGTCGAGACAGATCTTCAGGGGATCGTCGGCCGCAAGGGCGACCGACGCCATCGTCGAAAGGAGGGCCGCAATGCTCCATGCAGCACGCCGGCCCCTCATGGCTTCCTCCGGCTGGAGATGAAGGCCCAGAGGGAGCCGATCTCCTCGTCGTTGAGGATATCGCCCCACGGCGGCATCTTGTTGTTCTTGCCGTTCTTCACTGTGGTGACGAAGCGCGTCTTGTCGTCGGGGATGGCACGCAGGTCCGGCGTGATCGTGCCGGAGTTCATCAGATTGGGGCCGTGGCAGTGCGAGCATTTCGAAGCATAAGTCGACTTGCCGTGGTCGATCTGTGCCTGCATGGGATTGCCGGTTGCGTCGTCCGCGGCGCGAGCGGTCGCCGCAAGCGCGACCGTCAGCCCCGCGACGGCGGCGAGGACCGCCGCCGTCTTGTGAGATGGTTTTCTCAGCATCATGCCGTGGATTACTGCTTGACCGCAAAGACCCACAGCGAGCCGCCGGGCGGCACGTTGGCAAGCCGCTCGTCGCCCGAGAACAGCGAGTAGACGCCGCCATAGCCGCTGGTCACCGCGACATACTGCACGCCATCCTGCTGCCAGGTTACCGGCTGGCCCTCGATGCCGGACCCGGTCTGGAACTGCCAGAGCTTCTTGCCGGTGTCGGCATCGAAGGCCTCGAACTCGCCGGTCAGGGCACCCGAGAACACGACGCCGCCCGCGGTCGACAGCACGCCCGAGAAGCGTGGAATGTCGCTCGGCGCTTCCCATTTCGACTTGCCGGTCATGGGATCGATCGCCTTGAGATGACCGCGCGGCCCGTCGCCGTACTCCCAGAGATCGGTCAGGTCCATCCCGAGATACCATTCACCCTGCTTGAAGGTGACGGGCTCAGTCTTGTACCTGCCGCCGAAGGCGAGTGTGTTGGCATAGGCAAGGCCGGTCTGCGGGTTGAAGGACATCGGCTCCCAGTTCTTGCCGCCAAGGATCGACGGATAGACCGTGACCTTCTTGCCCTCGCGCGCGTCCTTCGACACGTCGGTCTCGATCGGACGTCCCGTCTTCATGTCGATGCCGGTTGCCCAGTTGACCTTCACGTAAGGGTTGGCCGCGAGCAGCTTGCCGTTGGTGCGGTCGAGCACGTAGAAGAAGCCGTTGCGGTTGGCGTCCATCAGCACCTTGGTCGGCTTGCCCTCGACATTCATGTCGGCGAGGACCATCTCGGCCACGCTGTCATAGTCGAACGGATTGTTCGGCGAGAACTGGTAGTGCCACTTGATCTTGCCGGTCTTGGGATCCATCGCCAGCACCGAGCAGGTGTAGAGATTATCGCCGGGACGCACCGCCGAGTTGAACGGTCCGGGATTGCCGATGCCCCAATAGATCGTGTTCAGCTCGGGGTCATAAGACCCGGTGATCCAGGTCGAGCCGCCGCCGAGCTTCCAGGTATCGCCCTTCCAGGTATCGCCGCCGGGCTCTTCCGGCGAGGGGATCGAATGGGTGCGCCACAGATGCTTGCCCGTCGCAGGATCCCAGCCGTCGATGAATCCCCTGGTGCCGAACTCGGCGCCGGAAATGCCGGTGATGACGACGCCGTCGGCGACCAGCGGGGCCACCGTCATGGAGTAGCCTTCCTTGATGTCGGCCGCCTTCTGCCGCCACAGCTCCTTGCCGTTCTTGGCGTCGAGCGCGATCACGTTGGCGTCGAGCGTGGTGCGAAACACCTTACCGTCATAGAGCGCCGCACCGCGGTTGATGATGCCGCAACAGACGATGCGCGGCGTCTCGGCGGGATATTCGACCTTGGTCTTCCAGATCTGCTTGCCGGTCTTGGCGTCGACCGCCATGGTCGCGTTGTGCGAGGTTACGTAGATCACGCCCTGGTACACCAGCGGCTGCGATTCCTCGCTGCGATCGTCGTTGAACGAGTAATTCCAGACCGGGACGAGGTTCTTGACGCTGTCCTTGTTGATCTGGTTCAGCGTCGAGAAGCGCTGCAGATTGTAGCCCATCCCGTAATTGAGAACGTTCGATGTATCGGTCGCGCCCTTGACCAGTTGCTCGGTGGTCTGTGCGCTTGCACAAGTCGATGCAAGCATGACGAGGCTCGCGGCCATCGCAAAGCGTTTCATCCGTTCCTCCCAATATGCGCGCCTTTTGACGCTGCGGGAGCAACACTCCGTCGGAAACCAAAACGCGTCAATACGAAAGTCATAAGTGTCGCGTCGATATCGTTGAACAGGCGCCGGTCACCTTACGGAAACCTGACGGCAACCGAGTCCCACTTGTGCGGAGACGCTGAAAAATCCCGCGACGCGACGCAGCTCCGGGCGTCGGTCGTTCGGGGGGCGTAAGCCGGGTTCCCCGGGGTTGTCGCGCGCGCAAGTTGCAGTTACGGACTTGAACCTGGGACTGCTTGTGGATTTATTTCGTTGTGTCCCGCCCGAACCGGGGCTCTTCATCTGGGAGGTCTTGATGATTTCGCGTCGCTCAGTTGCGCTTGCACTCACCATTGCATTGTTGTCCGGTCCGGCGTGGTCGGCCTCCGGCAGCGCGGTCAAGTTGTTCGACACCGACAATGACGGCACGCTCGATCTTGCCGAGGTGAAGAAGGCGGCCGCCGCAACGTTCGCAAAGCTCGATCCCGATCATGACGGCACGCTCGACGCGCGCGAATTGCGCGGGCGATTGACGGCGAAAGAGCTTGCCGCGGCCGATCCCGATCGCGACGGGACCCTGACGCTCGACGAATATCTCGCCGTGGTCGAGCAGCGCTTCAACGCGGCCAATCCCGACAAGGACGGAACGCTCGATGCGAAGGAGCTGAATTCGCGCGCTGGCCGGTCGCTGCTGCGATTGTTGCGGTGAACGGTGAATCGGAACAGACGAGGGGGCGTTTGCGGGCATTTCCGCTCCGACACTCGGAACATCAGGCTGTTCGGCCTGTTCTCTTCGCGAGTCCTGCTCGGCGCCGGGGCAGCGCGGCGGGAGAAGAGGAGATGCAGATGAACACGAAACGTTCCATTCTTGCTGCCTGCGCGATCCTGGCGTTGAGCGCCGGCGTCGCCGTCGCCGGCCCGTGCAACACGGGCAGCGCCAGCACTGACAAGGATGCCGGTTCTGGTCCAGTGACGGTGGGCGCAGCGCAGTCGCACTCGTCCAGTTCAGCGGGCGACACCAGCCAGCATCCGCCGACCAGCACGATGAATCGTGCAAGTGGCGAAACGCCGGCTTCATCCGAAGATGCGCAGCGGCAGATGCAGAGCCAGCCGACGGCGGCTCAGCGCGCCGAAGGTGCCAAGCCGGACGCCGCAATGGCCGATAAGGGCTGCTGACGGCGACGGTGCCATTCGTGTCGATTCGACGTGCGGTGCGTCGCACAAGACGCTGTCTCGCAGGTCGTGTTTGACCAAGAGGGAACTGGCTTTGTCCGAGAGAGAAATGCAGCCGCGAAGAATCGACACGGACGCGCTCGGCAGGCGAATCGAGGCTTGAACTGCACCTGACGCAGCCCTAGGTTTTGCGCCGCGCGATGTCGCGCTCAATACCTTGGGGAGACCCCGAATGGCTTGGAAAGCTCCGAAGATCGTGGAAGTGCCGGTCGGCATGGAAATCAACATGTACGCCTGCGCTGCGCGCAAGTAAGACTGACGACCTGCCGCGGCTTCGACGGTGAACGCCGTCGAAGCCGTGGCAGTGTCGGATCTCAGGCCTGGCATCGTTGTGCTCTGCGTCTTGCCATCGACGCGATGACACGCCTGCGCAGGCTTCAATCATCTTCCATCAAAATCTCGACCACGCTCTTGCTGCAGTGTGTTACGCTGATGGCCGGTCAGCGCTGCTGCCGCATCAAAGCGGCGCGCGCCTTCGGGGCATGGGGATGCGCGGCGGAGCTCGCAGATTTCTGATGGTGCTTGCCTGCGCGGTCGCGCTGACACCGACGCATGGGCACGCCGAGGAGGGCTTCGATACCGAGCACATCTTCGGCTTCATGATCGGCACCGATGTCGGCAATCCCGGCGAGCGCGAATTCCAGAGCCAGACGACGGGGCGCTTCGGCAAGGGCGGCGGGACCTATCGCGCTCTTGAGAAAGAGGTCGAGATCGAGATCGTGCCGCTGCCGAACTTCCGCATCGAGGTCGGCGCCGCCGCCAGCTTGCACGACATCACCGGCGTCCCCGATATCGACGACCGCCGCCAGATCAACTTCCAGGGCGCCTCGCTCGACCTGCGTTATCGCCTGCTCAACCGCGAGCACGCCCCGTTCGGCCTCACCATCGCCGCGGAGCTGCATGGCGACCGCATCGACGAGACCAGCGGCGCGAAGGGGCGGATGTACGGCACCGAATTCACCCTCGCTTTCGACCGCGAGCTCATCCCCAACTTCGCCATCGGTGCCCTCAATCTGATCTATCAACCGGAATGGGCGCGCTTCGAGGTGGCAGGGCAGTCGGAGAAGAGTTCGACGATCGGTGCGGCGTTCGCCGGCCTGGTGCGTGTGCGGCCCAACATGCTGCTCGGCGGCGAGCTGCGCTACTTCCGGCAATACGAAGGCATCGGCCTCGGCGAGTTTTCAGGCCAGGCCCTGTTCGTCGGCCCGACCGCTTATTTCCAGCTCTCCGAGCGCTCGCGGCTGACCTTGAGCTGGAGCATGCAGGCCTGGGGGCGCCCGGCCGGATCGGGCAGCAATCTCGACCTCGTCAATTTCGAACGCCACCAGGCCCGGATGGTGTTCGGGGTTAATTTTTAGCAGAGAGCGTCGTCATGCCCAGGCTTTGCTTTGCCCGGGAGCACGGGAAGAGCCCAGTTCCGGCCCCATTTCTCGCCCGGATCTGAAACTTCCGCTTCCGTGGAACGTAACCTTTCGTGCTAATCTTGACCGCCCCTTGCGAGAGGATCCCGGCATGAACCCGATTGACCTGGTGGTGACTGTGTGTGCGGTGCTCTCGCCTGCGACCTGCGAGGAACAGCATCTGATGTTCAACTATGGCGGGTCGCCGCGGCAATGCGCGATGGCCGCGCCCCCCTATATCGCGCAATGGGTCGGCGACCATCCGAAGTGGCAGGCGGTGCGGTGGCGCTGCGAATATCCGCACCCGAACGACAAGGCGTGAGGCGTCTCGCTACTTGCTGCAGTCTTTCAGATCCTTGTCGGCGATCGAGAACACCGCGTCTGCCCTGATCTCGATGTCGCGAACGACGCATTGCCGCGCATTGGGATAGCTGACCTTGGCGTCGTAGCGGCCCGGCTCGACGCCGGTGATGCGCAGCCGCTCGTCGTGGTCGACCTCCTTGTCCTTGTCGTTCAAGCACTGGTTCGGTCCCCAATCGGTCTTGCCGGCGGGTGAGAGCTGGAATCCGGAGATCGTCTCCGTCGTCAGGTTCCAGAGCCTTATGCCCTTGCCCTTGGCCTGCGCGGCGGCTTCGCCGGCAAGCGTCAACGACGCGATCAAAGCTAGAACCCAACGCATCAGCCAGTCCTCCCAAAGGCGGGCCATCATTCCCTGATCAGGCGCTCGCGGTTCTTTGCCTTGTCGAAATTTTTGGCGCGGTCAAGGCCGTTCAGTGCGATCAGCTTCGCCGAGACGAGATCGGCGCCGTCGAAATCGGCGTCGATGACGATGGCGCCCGTCAGATCGGCTCCGCCGAGTTGGGCGTTTTTCAGTGATGCGCCGCTCAGATCGGCGCCCCTGAGGACTGCGAATTCGAGGTCGACGCGCGACAAATCGGCGTTGCGCGCGTTCAGCCGTTCCAGATTGGCGGATCTCAGCACCGCGCGCATCAGCCCCATCGACTGGTTGCGCATATCGGCGCCCAGATGCGCGTCCGCGATCGAAGCGCCGATCAGGCTTGCGCCGGTGAGATCGGCAGTGATGCGCGCTCCTGACAGGTTCGCGCCGTCGAGACGCGCGCGGGCCATTTGCGAGGCGAACAGATTGGCGCCCTTCAGGCTTGCGCCGGTAAGATCCGCATCCAGCAGCCACGCCTGATCGAGGATTGCACGGTCAAGCCTGGCGTCTCGGAGTATTGTCTTGTTGAGCCGCGCGGCGCGGAAGACCGCGTTGGACAGGTCCAGCCCCGAGAGATCGAGGCCCGACAGGCGTTTGCCGGTGAAATCGGCAGGCTGCGCGGCGCTCGCTTTGGCCAGCACGGCCTCGACCTCTGGCCTGGTCATTTCGGACGAGACCATCGCGGGGGAGGTGAGGTCGACGTCGCGCATCATGTCCTGCGCGCCCGCCGTCATCGTGACGAGTGCAAGACCAAGCGTTGCCAGCGTTGAGAGGGCGACCGTCCGCGTCATCATCGACTCCGCCGCCGGCCCAGTCTAGCACGTCCGCCAGGCGACCGGCTATGAGACATCTCGCTCAGTGCGGTCGCCTTGAGTTCGTTGGGCGAGGCCGGCCTTGATCGCCGCAATCTCGGCTTCGCCGCGTCTGTCGCGCGGGATGCCGATAGGCACCTCGGCCACGATCCGCGCTGGCCGCGGCGACAGGAAGAACAGCCGGTCGCCGAGGCGCACTGCATCGTCCAGGCTGTGTGTCACCAAAAGCGTCATCACCGGACGGCTGGCCACCAGCGTCGCGATCTCGTCGCGCAGGCGGCCGGCGAGCGCATCGTCGAGCGAGGCGAGGGGCTCGTCGAGCACCAACAGATCGGGCTCGACTGCGAAAGCGCGCGCGAGCGCGACGCGCCGGGCAAGACCGAGCGACAACTCGCCGGGAAAGTGGCTTCGATGCGCTTCCAGCTCCAGAATCCTGAACAGCTCCGACAGCTTCGCCTCGGTCACGTCGGGCGCCGCCAGCCGCACATTCTGCTCGACCGAACGCCACGGCAACAGCCGCGGCTCCTGGAACACCATCCCGATCCGCGCCTGCGGCGGACGCGCAACGTGGCCCCTGAAATCGCTATCGAGCCCGAGGATGATGCGCAGCATCGTGCTCTTGCCGCAGCCGGACGGGCCGATCAGCACGCCGACCTCGCCGGGGCAAAGCGCGAATTTGAGCGGCGCCAGTACCTCGTGCGTTCCGCCCGCGGCACTCCTGAACGTCTTGCCTGTGATCTCGACCTCAAGCCGCACGGGGCCGCCACCTGTTTGCACGAGCTTCGAACGGCTGCACCAGCAAGGTTTCGATCACGAGCACGACCGCGGCGAATGTCAGCGAATAGGCCAGCAGCCGCGGCGTGTCGAACAGCTGGAAGGCGACGCCGATCTCGAAGCCGACGCCGTTCGGACGGCCCAAGAGTTCGGCGACCAGCACGATCTTCCACACCAGCGACAGTCCGGAGCGGGCAGCCGCGGCGATATAGGGCGCAAGCTGCGGCAGCACGACATGGCGGAACGCGCGCCAGCGCGGCATCGCGAACACGCTCGCCATCTCGTCGAGCGAGCGGTCGAGCGCGCGGGTGCCCTCGCGCAAGGTGACCACCGCGGTCGGCAGCTTGTTGATGGCGATCGCCGCGATCGCGGCAGCTTCGGTGAGACCGGCCCAGATATAAGCCAGCACGATCACGACCAGCGCCGGCAAATTGAGCAGCAGGATCAGCCAGGGATCGCCGAGCTTATCCGCAAGCCTGACCCGTCCCATCAGGTAGCCGATGGCGCTGCCGAGCGACATCGCCAGCACGAAGGCGAGGGTGACGCGCGCCAGCGTGGCGCCGAGATGCAGGAACAGCGCGCCGGATGAGGCTTCCGCGATCATCACCTCGAGCACGGCCGGCGGGGAGGGCAGCTTCGCGCCGCCGACGAACAGCGCGGCAATCCACCAGATCGCGAGAAACAGGGCGAACGACAGAAGACGCAGCACCTCAATCTCCGGGGACCGCGTGATAGAACGTGCCCGGATCGAGCTCGGCCGCCGGGCCGACGAGGTCGCGGCCGCCGATCTCGGCGAGCACGCGGTAGAGCACGCGCGCGTCTTTCTCCTCGTCGTCGATGCTCCGGCGCGGAATACCGTCGCGATAGCGGTCGCGATAGGTCTTGAGCATGGCTGCGTCGGACGTGCCGGTCAGCGGCGCGATCTTGTCCCAGGCCGCATCCGATGTCACCAGCAGCTCCTTGGCCTTGCGCGTCATCGTGATGAAGCGCGCCACGGCGTCGCGATGGCTCGCCGCCCAATTCTCGTCGAAGACATAGCCGACCGCGGAGACCGCGCCTTTGGCACCGAGCTTCGGCAGAATGTCCTCGATGCCGGCGAGGCGGCGAAATCCCTTGGCCTCGAGCTGGGCACAGAAATTCCAGAAATTGAGGCTCGCCTCCATCTCGCCGTCGAGCGCCTTGGCGGCGATCAGGGGCGGGGCGCCGTAGGCGATGGTCGCCTCCGACTTCAGGTCGATGCCGTCCTGCTTCATGCTCGCCTGGAGCAGCAGCCAGCTCTTGTCGATCGCCCCGCCGGCGACCGCGAGCTTGCGCCCCTTCAGGTCGGCGAGCGTCTTGATCGGAGAGGATGCGGGTACCATCACCGCGCCGAGCGCGCTGGAATAGGGATAGAAGGTGAGCTTGGCACCGAGCGCGCGCTCGCGCGACACCCACAGCCAGTCCGACAGGATGATGTCGGCGCTGCCTGCGCGCATCGCGATCTTGCCGGCCTCGGTGCTCGCGAGCTCGGTGACCTCGAGCGAAAGGCCCGCCTCCTTGTCGAGGCCGCTCGCGCGGATCGCGGCCAGCTCCCAGGAGAATGTTCCGGTTTTCTGCACCGCAAGGCGGATCGAATCCGCGGCGCGGCCGGGCGCGGCCAAGGTCAGCGTCAGCGTCGTCGCCAGCGCCAATGTGCGACCAAGTGCCCTTATCACGCCAAATGCTCTCATCACCTTGTGAGCCGTTTCCTCTGACAGAGTGCTTTTCAGGACAATACGCATAGCATAGCTTTGCTCGCAACCCGCGGGAGGATGCGCATGAAACTGGCCGGACAGCTACGACCGATTGTCGCCGCATTGACGGTGTTGGCGGCGACCGCGTGCGTGGCGCGGGCCGAGGAGGCCAATGATTATCCGACGTCGGCGCGCGCGGAGTACGTCTATGGCTGCATGAAGGCCAATGGCGAGAGTCGGCAATCGATCGAGCAATGTTCCTGCTCGATCGATGTGGTCGCCTCGATCGTCACCTATGAGCGCTACGTGACTGCCGAGACCGCGCTCAGCATGTCCCAGGTCCGCGGCAATCTCGGCGTCCAGTTCCGCACCTCCGAGCAGGCGAACACGGCAGTGAACGATTTGCGGCGCGCGCAGGCGGAAGCCGAGGTGAGGTGTTTTTGATGATAGCGGCGATGTCTTACCCTCCCCTGGAGGGGAAGGGTCGATCGCGCGCAGCGCGAGCGGGGTGGGGTGATCTCTCCACTCGGCAGTGTCGGATGTGGAGAGACCGTCACCCCACCCCGTCTCACATTTCGCTGCGCTCCATGTGAGCCGACCCTCCCCCTCCAGGGGCGGGTGATCCGCCTCTCACGTCCCCGGCTTCTCTACATCCCACTCATTCCGGAACACGTGCCCATCCGTGTCCTTTGCTTCCGCGCGGAAACGCTTGGCGCCGTTGGAGACGTAGGTGAAGCGCAGATTGGGATCTTCCGAGATCGAGATGCCGCCTTCCATCGATAGCACCGGGCTGTCGTCCTGCGTCAGCTTCAGCTGGTTGACGAAGAAGGCGGGAATGTAGAGCTGCGTGACCTGGTCCATCTGCAGGCCGGAATTGTTGGGATGGCCGATCATGATCTGTGCTTCGCGGATGCGGCTCGCGGGCGCTTCCTCGCGCGCGAACTGCCGGTAGCGCATCTGGCCGAGCCGGTTTTGCGCCTCCTCGGCGTTCTTTCCTGCCGGCGCCGAGCAGCCGCCCGAGGCCTTCACATAGACTTTCGAGACATAGAGCTGGCCGTCGCTGAGCTCGGCCACCGCGTGCACATCGGTGTAATTGTTGACACGCACGCGCGTCGAGATCTCCGTGACATTGGCATCGGAGCCGAGCTCGAACTTCGCTGCCATCGGCGCCGGGTTACGGTCGATCACGAGCGTGATCGAACGGATACGGCGACTGTCTGCGGGTGACAGCTTGCTGCGCAGGGTCACCGGCACGATCGCCGCGTCCTCTGCGCGATACGGCATCTCGATGCCGATGACGGCGCTGCCGTCATTCATCGCACGGCTGTTGAAGATGTCCTGCACCAGGCCCGGCCAGGGATCGTCGGCTTCTTCAGCCTGCACTGGTGCGGCGAAGGCGATGCCGAACAGGGCGGCGATCAAGGGCAGGTGGCGTATCCATCGGGTCATGGTCATGGTCCCCGGAGTCAGCGAGGCTGATCTCCTGCACCTATCGTAGCGCGCCTGCTACTCCCATTCAATTTCCGAAAATGCTGCAGTTGCGTTTCGGGCATTGTAATCGCCGAACAACTCCCAGCGCGGCCGCTCCTGTGCAGCCGCCTTGTCGGCGGCGGCTCGGATCGGCTCGCCATTCTTGTTCAGCGTGCGCACGTCGGACAACAGCGTTGACAGGTAACGCCGCTCATCGGCCAGCGCGGCAGGCCAGTCGCTCACGGGGCCGTGACCGGGAACGACGCGTTGCGCCGGGATTGTCTCCAATTCCTTCAACGTGTCGAGCCAGCCGCGGATACTGCCGTCCATGACCGGAATGTGGCGAAGAAAGACGAGGTCGCCTGCGAACAGGGTTTTCGTCGTCTCGTCGTACACGGTCAAATCGCTGTCGCTGTGCCCGGTCCGCCAGGCGCGCAAGGTCAGGCGACGCGACCCGAGATCGAGCGTCATCGTGTCCGAAACCAAGAGGGTCGGGGCAACGATCTTCACGGGATCGATCAATTCGCTGCCCATGATGCGGCGAAAATTGTCGAGATAGTAGGGTCCGCGCGTCGCGAGCGCCTGCGGCAGCTTACTGTGACCGACGAAGCTGGTGTCTCCGGCGGCGAAGGCCGCGTTGCCGAAGACGTGGTCGGGATGGCCGTGGGTGTTGATGACATAGCGAATCGGCTTGGGCGTGCGGGCCCGCACCGCGGCCAGCAGGGCCTTGCCTTCGCGGAGGCTGCCGCCGGTGTCGATGACGGCTACGGCATCATCGCCCACGATGAAGCCGACATTGGCAATGTCGCCCTCGTTCTCGCGGGTCATCAGGGCAATGGCCCCGGAGTGTACGAAGATTCCCGGTGCGACTTCGCTCACAGGCAATTCGGCCGCCCCGGCCCGTGCTAGCGTTACGATCCCCAGCAGGGACAAGGCTGCGATCACTCGAGCGATGCGAGACACTTTTCCGCCTCAGTTCAAAGGGTTGCTGCATTGCACTGCAACAAAGCAAAGCCAGCGAAGTCTGGCAAAACATGGCGCGTCATGCGTTGCATGGATAGCATTCAAACAAAACGAGGAGGAAGCGCGATGACGGAGGCCGGACGACATCGTCGCTGGTTGTTTTCACTGGGGGTCCTGGTTGCGTCCTGTGCGTTCGGCGATGTCGCCATCGCACAGACCAGCGACAGCGGCGACCTCTCGTTCGAGCTGGTCGACCCGAACGTGCTGCGCGTCTGCGCCGATCCGCGCAATCTGCCGTTCTCGAACGAGAAGGGCGAGGGGTTCGAGAACAAGCTGGCCGAGCTGTTTGCCGACAAGCTCAAGAAGAAGCTCGACTACGTCTTCTTCCCGCAGGCCACCGGCTTCGTTCGGATGACGCTGGGCGCGCATCGCTGCGACGTCATCATGGGCTTTCCGCAAGGTGATGACGTCGTGCAGGGCACCAATCCCTATTACCGCACGTCGTACGCCCTGGTCGCCAAGGCCGGCAGCGGGCTCGAGGACGTCGATACGCTCGAGGATCCGAAGCTGAAGGGCAAGCACGTCGGCATCGTCGCCGGAACGCCGCCGGCGACCAACATGGCCATTGCCGGCCTGATGAGCGATGCAAAACCCTATCCGCTGATGATCGACACGCGCTACGACAATTCGGCGCAAGCGATGGTCGACGACCTCGCCGCCGGCAAGATCGACGCCGGGGTGCTGTGGGGACCCATGGCCGGCTACTACGCGAAGAAGGTCGGCTCGCTTCACGTCACGCCGCTGGTGAAGGAAACCACGGGGCCGAAGCTGGTCTATCGCATCGGCATGGGCGTGCGTCCCGCCGACCAGAACTGGAAGCGACAGCTCAACAAGCTGATCCAGGAGAACCAGGGCGAGATCAACAAGATCCTGGTCGACTTCGGTATACCGCTGCTCGACGAGAGCGATCGGCCGCTCAGCGCGGAGGCGGCCAAGAAGTCGCCATGAGGCGGCGTCTTGCCGCTGCGCTCGTCGTTGCCGCGTTGGCGGTGCCGGCATCCGCGCAGCAGCAGGAGCCGTTCGAGCCCGAGGGTTATCGCGCCGACAATTATCGCGCACCGGTGCCGGCGACGCTCGTCGGCGCGCGCGTGCTTAACACGGTGCAAGCCGAAGCGATCTGGCGCGCCAGGAGCGGTGCGTTCGTCGACGTGCTGCCGCGCCCGCCGAAGCCGAAGAACCTTCCAGCAAGCACGGTGTGGCGCGATGCGCCGCGCAAGAACATTCCAGGCAGCATCTGGCTGCCGGATACCGGCTACGGCAGTTTGCCGCCGGCGATGGACGATTATCTCCAGCGCGGCCTCGCACAGGCCTCGCGTGGCGACAAGGCCGCGCTGCTGGTGATCTATTGCCTCGCCGACTGCTGGATGTCCTGGAACGCCGCCAAGCGCGCGCAGGCGTATGGCTACACCAACATCGCCTGGTACCCTGACGGCACCGACGGCTGGGAGCGCGCCAAGCTGCCGACGGAAGATGCGCAGCCGGAGCCGCGGCCGGAGCAGTAGACGAGTGAACGCAGGTCTGCTCCCGCGCCCCGCTTGCGGGGAGAGAGTTGGGGTGAGGGGGACTCTCCTCGGGGACGGTGAGAGTTGGACTCGCGGAGACTCCCCCTCCGCAAGCGGGGAGAGGCGAAGCGCCTACTGCTTCTGCAGCTTCGTCAGCGTGCCCGTGCCGTTGTTCTCGGTCGCAGAATAGTTCACCCTGTCGCCGGCATGAACGGCCTCCAGCATCGCGGCGTCCTTGGTTTTGTACTCCTGGAGCGCGCCGGCGCCGCCAGCGCTGCCACCGACGGTGCCCTTCTGCGTCTGCTGGATCGAGATCGTGCCGTTGAGCCGGTCGATCCGCATGACCATTCCGGTCATGTCGTCAGCAAGAGCGCTGGTTGCGAGCATGCTGAGGGCCGCAGCGCCCGCACAGATGAATCTTGTGGTTCCCATCGAGGCCTCCCGACGTCTTGGAGTTCACTTCGACAAGCCATCCTAGATCGATTTGGTTCCGGCAGATAGCAGGGCAAAGGTTAACCGGGCCGATCCGGGAACCCGTGGTGGGCGCCAGCGAGGCGGGCGCTATTCCATTTCCTGCTGGATCACGCGGCCAAGTGCGAACAGGCGCTGGTCGATCGTGGTGGGAACCTCGCAGACGAATCGCACGACCTTGTGACGGTCCTCGAAAATGCGGGTCTTCCAGATCAGTTCGTTGCCGAGCGCCTCGACCTTGGCCTCGTCGCGCGGCGTCGCGCCCTGCAGCGCATGAAGGGCGATCGTCTCCTCGCGAATCTTGTCGGCGGCTTCGCGCTGCTTGCGGCTGACGCGTTCGAGCCCGGCCATCACCTGGGAGCGCTGGGCATTGAGCGTGTCGAACAGGCCGGCGAACAGGAGCTTTGCCTTCGCGGTCTTGTCGGTGGCGGAGGCGGCCAGAAATTCCTTCACGGACTTTTCGGCCTCATCGAGCGGCGTTTTGCGCGCCGATAGTTTTGCGACCAGCGCGCTGACCTTGGCGTCGTCTTTCCATGTGTTCTGGACGTCGTCGAGCGCCGGGCCGGCCCAGACGGCGGCAAGTGAAATCTCCGGCACCTTGGCTTGCGTGCAGGGCCAGTCGGGATAGCGCGGATCGGCCGCGCGCGCGGCCGTGCCCGACAGCGCCAGCGCCACAACAGCCATTGCCAGAACCTTCATCCTTCGCCTCCTGCGGGCCCCCGTCGCGCCAGCCCACGCGAGGGATCATAGGCCAGAATTGCGCCGATCATGAAGACGATTGTGCAAGCCGCGACCACTGCCAGCGAGGCCCAGTTGATTTGCCCGTAGAGTGCAAAGCGTATCAGCTCCACCGCATGGGTGAACGGATTGGCCTCGCACAGATAGTACAGATAAGGGCTGCCCTCCTGCACCCGCCACAGCGGATAGAGCGCGGACGAGGCGAAGAACATCGGGAAAATGACAAAATTCATCACCCCGGCGAAGTTCTCGAGTTGCTTGATGCCGGAGGAGATCAGCATGCCGAGCGAGCCCAGCATCAACCCGGACAGGATCAGCGCCGGCAGCACGGTGAGATAGCCTGACGACGGCGGAGTGATGTCCCAGAACCAGGCGATCAGAAGGAACGCATAGACCTGCAGCAGCGACACCGCGGTGCCCGCCAACAGCTTGCAGAACAGCAGGAACCCGCGCGGCAGCGGGCTCACCAGCAGCGTGCGCATGTTGCCCATCTCGCGGTCGTAGACCATCGAGAGCGAGGACTGCATGCCGTTGAAGAGCTGGATCATCGCCATCAGCCCGGGCGCGATATAGACCTCGTAGAGGATGTAGGTCTCGTAGGGCGGGATGATGGAGATGCCGAGCACCTGACGGAAGCCGGCGGCGAAGATGAACAGCCACACCAGCGGCCGGACCAGCGCCGAGACGAAGCGTTCGCGCTGATGCAGGAAGCGCAACCCCTCGCGCCAGACGATTCCGGTGAGGCAGGTCAGGTACTGCTGGACCGAGAAGCCGCGCGGCACCTCGCGCGTGGTGATGCTGCTCATGCGCCGCCTCCCGGCATGGTTTGCGCGCCGGTCAGGCGCATGAAGGCGGTATTGACGTCCTGCGCGCCTGCCTCGGTGACGACGCGGTTCATCGGCCCCTGCGCCAGCACCTTGCCCTGGTGCAGCACCACGAGGTCGTCACTCGGCATGATCTCGTCGAACAGATGCGTGGCCCAGAGCACGCCGATGCCTTGCTCCGTCACGAGCTGGCGGACCTGGCTGATGATGTCGGCGCGCGCCTTGACGTCGAGGCCGACGGTCGGCTCGTCCAGCAACAGCAGCCGCGGCCGGTGCAGCAGCGCCCTGGCGATTTCCAGCCGCCGCATCTGTCCGCCGGAGAGATCGCGCACCTTGCTGCCGGCGCGGTCAGCGAGCCCGATGCGGCCGAGCAGCTCGGTGCTGCGTGCGGCGGCTTCGCTCCGGCTGATGCCGTGGAGCGCGGCGTGATAGAGCAGGTTCTGCGTCAGCGACAGGTCGAGATCGAGCGTGCGTGGCTGGAACACGACGCCGAGTAGCCGCAGCGCTTCGCCGGGGCTTTTGCTGATGTCGTGGCCGAAAATGCCGACCCGGCCGCTCTGGATGCCGAACAGGCGCGTGATCAGCGAGAACAGCGTGCTCTTTCCGGCGCCGTTGAGGCCGAGCAGGGCGGTGAAGCTCGCCGGCTGCACGTTGAAGGAGACGTCGATCAACGCACGCCGCTGCCCGTAGGCATGACTGACGCCGTCGATCGACAGCGCCGGCACCGCCGCCGCTTCCAGCTTCGGCGCCTCCTGTGGCTCGGGAATCGGAGCTGGGCTGGTCATGGCGCGATCGTGATGCCCCAGGGCAGTTCGCCCACCTGAATCGTCTTGATCACCTTTTGCGCGGCGACGTCGATAACGGAGACGTCGTTCGACACGCCGTTGGTGGTGAGCAGGTATTTTTCATCGGGCGTGAACGCCATATGCCAGACCCGCTGACCGACCAGCAGATATTTCGTCACCTTGCGCGAGGCGACGTCGACGACGGCGATGCGATTGGCGGGGCCGAGCGCGACGAAGGCGGTCTTGTCGTCCTTGGTCATGCCGATGCCGACCG
Organism: Bradyrhizobium sp. CIR18; assembly: GCF_014198295.1. Lineage (NCBI taxonomy): Bacteria > Pseudomonadati > Pseudomonadota > Alphaproteobacteria > Hyphomicrobiales > Nitrobacteraceae > Bradyrhizobium > Bradyrhizobium sp. CIR18. The sequence continues at coordinate 565,171 of NZ_JACIHF010000002.1, forward strand.
GCTGGATCGCCTCTTTCCGCAGGCCCGGGATCTCGAAATTGACCTTGCCGATCACCTCGTGCTTTTTCGGGTCGATCACCGAGACGGTGCCGCCGATCTCGGAGGAGACCCACACTTCGGAAGCGTCGTGCTTGAACTCGGCAAAGCGCGGCCGCGCATCGACCAGCACGTTGGCGACGATCTGGCGCGACGCCGTGTCGATGAAGTGCGCCATGTTGGTCGTTTCCGACGTGTTGATCAGCGTCTTGCCGTCGGGGCTGATGGTCATGCCCTCGGGCTCGACGCCGACCTGGATGTCGCCGAGCCGGGCGCGCTTCTCGAGGTCGATCACGGTCACCGTGTTGTCGTTCTCGTTGGCGACATAGAGGATCTTGCCGGCCGCATCCTGGGCGAACAATTCCGGGTCGGGGCCGGAGGGTAGGCTGTCTACCACGGCTTGCGTCTTGGCGTCGATCACCTGGATGGTGTCGTCGTCGCCGACGGCGACCATCACGAACTTGCCGTCGCGCGTGAAGTCGATGCCGCGCGGGCGCTGGCCGACCTTGATGGTCTTGGTCACGGTCCAGCTCTCGGTGTCGATCACCGTGACCGTATTGCTCTTCTCGTTCGAGACATAGGCGATGAATGCATGGGCGGGCGCTGCCGCGAGCGCCAATCCGGACAGGAGCCCCACACGCCACATGCGCAACATCTGCGTTCTCACTTCAGCTTGCATTTGCTCTCCGGACGATCGTAGCCGAGCGTGTCGAGCTCGGAGACCTGGTGCAGGAAACCCTCCTGCGGCGAGACCGACACCACCATGCGGCCATCGACCAGCAGGATCGGCTGGCGCAATTGCCAATTCCAGTCGCGCAGGGTCAGCCGCGTGCCCTTGAAGGCAGCGACCGAAAAATCCGGGCCCTTGATGAAGTCGGTGACTTTCTTGACGTCGCCGGAATTGGTGCGCGAGGTCGCTTCGCCGATCATGCGGGCTGCGGTCCAGGCCTGCATGTCCAGCGCGGTCATGCGCCGCGAGTTAAGCTTGACGAAGCGGTTCTGCATCTGGATCGCGCCCCACTGGTCTTGCGCGGCGTCCCAGCTTCGCGGCACCAGGCCGGCCGAGCCTGCAACAGGGCGGGGATCCCAGGTGCGATAGGGCAGATAGGCGCCGAACACCTCGCTCTCGTCGGCGGCGACCAGCACGTCATAGGCAGGCGCGCCTTGCGTGAACACGGGCATCTGGCGCTGGATCAGCGTCACGCCGCTATCGGTGCGGCGCGCGCCGCCTTTGTCCTCGAAGGTTTTTTCCTGGACGATCTTGGCGCCGAACCGCGCGGCGGTGCGCCGGAGCGCATCGGCAAACAGCTTGTCCTCGTCATGCGAGCCGACCACGAGCAGCCAGCGCGACCACTTTTTCCAGACCAGATATTGTCCGAGCGCATCCGCCAGCATCGCCCGTGTCGGCGCGGTGTGGATGACGTTGGCACGGCAATCGGCCTCGCGCAGCCGCTCGTCGATCGCGCCTGCGTTGAACAGAAGTGTGCCGCGGTCGCGCAAGGCGTCCGAGACTTTCAGCAGCGCGTCGGCCGGCAGGTCGGTGATGATGAAGCTGTTCTTCTCGGCAAGGGCAGCCGCAGCCTGGACGACGTCCTCGCCTTCCTTGATGCGGCGCTCCTCCAGCGCGAACCGCTGGCCCAGGAATTTACCGGTGGTGTTGTTGTCCTCGATGGCGAGGCGCGCGCCGGCGACGCCGTCATTCTCCGCGGGCTGCTCGACCAGCGACAGTGTGGATCTGGTGCCGGCGAGGCCGAGATAGCCGACGCCGATCAGGGCAGGCTCCGCCGCGAGCGCGCTCGTCGCGGCAAGACCTAAGCCAATCAGGCCGACCAACCATCGGATCATGTTTCCTCCGAACGATCTCCCCGGCTTGACCGCAGGTGGAGAATTGTCTCTGCTTCGAGCATGACCGATTTGGCAGGGCATGCAACCCCGCATTTCGTCCCTGCGCGCGCGAGGCCTGGAATCACGATCATGCGAGCATTGATGATGATCGCCGCTTTGCTGTTGACGCCTTCGCTCGCGCGCGCCGATCCACCGAAACTGGCCGTGTTCGATTTCGAGCTGATCGACACCAGCCTGCCAGGGGAGTTCTACGGCTCCAGGCCCGAAGAGGCACGGCTCGTGCTCATCAGCGAGCAGCTGCGCAAGGAATTGACGGAGTCCGGCAGGTTCCAGGTGCTCGACATCGCGCCGGTCAGGGATGCCGCCCGTCACGCCAACTTACAGGCCTGCGGCGGCTGCGATCTCAAGCTCGCCGGCGAATTGGGCGCTGACCTCGAGATCACCGGCATGGTGCAGAAGGTCTCGAACCTGATCATCAATCTCAACATCTATTTGCGCGACGTTAAGACCGGCAACATGATCGCCGCCGCCAGCGCCGACATGCGCGGCAACACGGATGAAGCCTGGACCCGCACGATGAGCTATTTGATCCGCAACCGGCTATTGGCGCCGAATTACGGCAAGCGGGAGTAGGATATTCTCTCAGCGAATTGGGAATCGTAGGGTGGGCAAAGGCGCACTTGCGCCGTGCCCACGATCAATCAATGATTCGAGAGAAATCGTGGGCACGCTTCGCTTTGCCCACCCTACGATACTGCGCGCGCGGAGAGATACCCCTCATCACGAGGGGAGAAGAAAGCCGATCACCCCTTCAGCTTCTCCGCATGCCAGTGCAGATGGTCGCCCATGAAGGTCGAGATGAAATAATAGCTGTGGTCATAGCCTGCCTGACGGCGCAGCGTCAGCGGGATGCCCGCCTTGGTGCAGGCGGCTTCGAGCAGCTCCGGCTTGAGCTGTTCTTTCAGGAAATTGTCGGCCTCGCCGACATCGACCAGGAAGCCGGGAAACTTCGCGCCGTCCTCGATCAGCGCCACCGTGTCGTGGCCACGCCAGGCGTCCTTGTTCGGTCCGAGATAGCCGGTCAGCGCCTTGGTGCCCCAGGGCACCAGCGAGGGCGCCACGATCGGCGCGAACGCGCTCGCGGCGCGATAACGGTGCGGGTTGCGCAGCGCCACCGTCAGCGCGCCATGGCCGCCCATCGAATGGCCCATGATCGATTGCCGCTTGGCGTCGACGGGAAAATTTCCCGCTATGAGCTTCGGCAACTCGTCGGTGACATAGCTCCACATCCGATAGTTGCGCGCGAAGGGCTCCTGCGTCGCGTCGACATAGAAGCCGGCCCCTAAGCCGAAATCATAGGCGTTGTTGGCGTCGCCCGGCACGTCGGCGCCGCGCGGTGAGGTGTCCGGCGCGACGAAGATCAGGCCGAGCTCGGCGCAGGCTTTGCGGAATTCGCCCTTCTCGGTGACGTTGGCATGGGTGCAGGTGAGCCCGGACAGATACCAGACCACCGGCAGCTTGGCGCCGTCGGCATGCGGGGGAACATAGACCGAGAACACCATGTCGGTTCCGGTCGCCTGGCTCGCATGGCGATACACGCCCTGCACGCCGCCGTAGGATTTGTTGGTCGAGACAGTCTGAATCGTCATGCCTTCACTCCGTGGCATCTCACCACATCAATATTGCAACGCTTGTGTGACCGAATTTGTGGCAGCTGCCTGCGTCAGGCAACACCGCTGTCGATCGCCAGCCGCACCAGCTCGACCGAGGTCTTCACCCCGAGCTTCTGGCGCATGATGGACGAGGTGTTGGCGACCGTCTTATAGGACGATTGCACCAGCCAGGCGATCTCGGACAGACTTTTGCCGGCGCTGAGCAGCCGCAGGATCTCCATCTCGCGCGCATTCAGCTTCGACAGCGGGCTTTGCGCCAGCGTCGGTCCTGCGAAGGCGATGCTGCGCGCGATCGCGCTCGGCAAATACGTGCCGCCGCCGCCGACGGCGCGGATCGCCTCGACGAGGTCGTCGGGGTCGCCGGTCTTGGAGACGTAGCCCTTGGCACCGCACTCGATCGCGCGTGCGGCAAAGGCCGGGTCGTCGTTCATGCTGAACATGATGATGCGGGCCTCCGGCGCGCGCTCGAGGATGCGGCGCGCGAGCTCGAAGCCGGAGACGGTCGGCAAATTGATGTCGATGATGCAGAGGTCGGGGCGTTCGACGATGAAGACGCACTCGCCGTCTTCGGCGTCGGCGGCCTCCAGAATCTCGATCTCGCCCTCGTCGGCCAGCACGGCACGGCAGCCGGAGGCGACAATGGGATGATCGTCGACGATCAGAATGCGCATAGGCGTTTCCTTGTGACAGCGTCGGCCTGTTTCGCGCCCGGCCGGGATTGCTGTACGCTTCCGATTAGATATCGGGCGCTTCGCCGCTGTCAACGTCATCGGACAGCGGCAGGCGAGGCTTCGCGAGGCACGGGCGACACCAATGTGGCAGAATCTATCCTTGCGCGGGCGCATCAACCTCTTGCTGGCGCTGCTGCTGGCGCTGGGGCTCGCCGTCAATATCGGCCGCCAGGTCGCGGAAGCAGGTCCCCGCGTGCAGGCCGAGGATCAGAGCGTGATCCGGCTCGCCCGCGAATTCATCGAGATGATCGTTGCCGATCTCAACGAGGCGCCAGATCCGGATGCCAGGCTGAACCAGATCGCGCGCGATCTCAGCCGCCTGCGCCATGTCAGCATCACGCTTCGGGACACCGGAGGCAATGCGCAGACGCCGCCCCGGCTTGACACTGACGCCGACACGCGCGGGCCGCCGGCCTGGTTCGTCAGCCTGGTCCATCCCGAGCAGACCGCGGTGAGCGTGCCGGTCTCGATCCGTGGTAAGCCCGGCTCGCTCCTGATCACCTCGCATCCCGATGACGAGATCGCGGAAATCTGGGACGGCATCGTGACCCAGCTCGAGGTCGGCACGGCGATCGCGCTGGCGCTGTTTTTCCTGATGATGAAAGTGGTCGGCCGGGCGCTGGCCCCGCTGCAGTCTCTGGCCGAGGCAATGGGGAAGCTCGAAGGCGGACATTACGAGGCCCGCGTCGCACCGGGCGGCGCGCCGGAGCTCGCTGCAATCTGCACCAAGCTCAACCACCTTGCCGCAACCCTCGGTGAGGCGGTCGAGGACAAGCGGCGCCTCGCCGAGCGGGCGGTGTCGCTCCAGGACATCGAGCGCAAGGAAATCGCGCGCGAGCTCCACGACGAGTTTGGGCCGTATCTGTTCTCGCTGCGGGCGCATGCCGGCGCGCTGGCGAAGCAGGCGGATGGACGCGTCCCGAGTGCGGAGGCGGTGCGAAAACACGGCAGCGCCATGCTGGAGCAGATCAACGCGCTGCAGCAGTTCAACCGCCGCGTGCTGGAACGGCTCCGGCCGGTCGGCCTTGCCGAGTTCGGGCTGCGCCAGGCGCTCGAATCGCTGTCGCGGCTGTGGCGGGAATCGCATCCCGATGTCACCATCGAGACCACGATCTCGCCGTCGCTGGGGGTCACCGGCGAGACCGCCGACCTCACCATCTATCGCATCGTGCAGGAGGCGCTCACCAACGTGTTCCGCCACGCCGGCGCGACCTCGGTCAATGTCGTCATCGAGCCGGCGCAGCAGACGGCGCAGGACGGCCGCTTTTGCGCGCGGGTGCGGGTCAGCGACAATGGCCGCGGCATGGAGCCGGGCCAGAAGCTCGGCTTCGGCCTCGTCGGCATGCGTGAGCGGATTCTGGCGCTGGGCGGCACGCTCAGCGTCGTCTCCGGCGACGGCGGATTGACCGTGGAAGCGCTGGTTCCGACCGCGGCCGCCTGACCGCTCCCGAAGCGATCGGGAATAATTCCCGATTTCGTCGGGAAAACGGGAGCCGATATTGCCCGACCTTTTGTGGCTGGCGCGCGATCGGCCGCCGAATACACTCGTTCCGACCAATCGGCGAAAATCAAAACAGCCGGTGGTCACGGATGGGAAGGCGGGGATGGGCAAGGTTCTTTCGTTCAGGCGTCGTTTGTTGATGGCCTCAGTGTCGACCGGTCTGGTGTCCGGGGTGGTCTTGGCGGGCCCCGCCGGCGCCGCGCAGGACGAGGAGACCAACGTCCAGAATCTGCCGCCGGTCGAAGTGGCGGCGCCGCCGCCGTCGGTGGCGAGGCGTACTGCGCCGGTGCGGCCGGTCGCGCATATCGGAGCGGCCTCGTCTGCCAGTCCCCGGACCCGCATCTACGTCTATCCGACCGCGCCGGGCACCGGCAGGGGTCTCGATGTCGACAAGGTCCCGTCGGCGATCAACGCCGTCGATGCCAGCCAGATCAAGCGCACCGGCTCGCTGAACGTCACCGACGCGCTGCGCGACAACATCGCCGGCGTCAACATCACCGAGGTCACCGGCAATCCGTTCCAGCCGGATGTCGAATTCCGCGGCTTCGTGGCTTCGCCCGTGACGGGCACGCCGCAGGGCCTCGCGGTGTACCAGAACGGCGTCCGCATCAACGAAGCCTTCTCGGACGCGGTCAATTGGGACCTGATCCCGACCGCCGCCATCAGGTCGGTGACGCTGGTGACCAACAATCCCGCCTTCGGCCTCAACGCGCTGGGCGGCGCCATCAATTTGCAGATGAAGGACGGCTTCACCTATCAGGGCGCCGAGATCGACGTGATGGGCGGCTCGTTCGGCCGCGTCCAGGGCTCGGCGCAATGGGGCAAGCAGGTCGACAAGAACTACGGCGTCTATGCCGCGCTCGAAGGCCTGCGCGACAACGGCTTCCGCAATTTCTCGCAATCAACCGTGCGGCGCTTCTACGGCGACGTCGGCTACAAGGCCGGCGACAGCGAATTCCACGCCAATATGGGCGTGGCCAAGAACGATTTCGGCGCCAGCGCCACCGTTCCAGCCGAGCTGCTCGACAAATATTGGGGCGCGACCTACACCACGCCGCAGACCACCTCCAACCGTGTCGGCTATCTCAACCTGACCGGAAAGGTCGATCCGACGCCGGCCTGGACGCTCGAAGGCACCGCGCATGTGCGCAGGTACGAGCAGAAGCTCGTCGACGGCAATCCGACCGACGTGCAGGAATGCGCCGCCTTGGGGCTGTTGTGCTTCGGCGATGATACGACGCCGGCGAATGGCACCAACGGCGCGCAGCTCGTCAATCCGTATCCGTTGGGGACCATCCTTGGCGAGATCGACCGGAGCACGATCCGTTCGACCAGTTTCGGCGTGTCAGGGCAGGCCACCAACACCGATCAACTGTTCGGGCATGACAATCGCTTCGTGATGGGCGCGACTTACGATGCCAGCGTGACGCGCTACAACGCCACCGCCGAGATCGGCTCGATCGGTGAAAACTACGTCGTCAGCGGCAGCGGCCTCTTCCTGGGGCCGACCGGTCAGCCGGAAACAGTTGCCGGTCCGGTCTCGCTGCGGACCGTCAACCAATATAACGGCCTGTATGCGATGGACACGTTCAACGTCACGGACGCCTTCGCCATCACCGGCGGCGGCCGTTTCAATGTCGCGCGCATCAAGCTGGAGGATCAGCTCGGAACCGATCTCAACGGCGATCACACCTTCACCCGCTTCAATCCGGTGATCGGGGGCACGTACAGGATCACGCCGGGGCTGACCGCCTATGCCGGCTATTCCGAGGCCAACCGCGTGCCGACGCCACTCGAGCTCGGTTGCTCCGATCCAGCTCGGCCCTGCCTCATTGCGGCGTTTCTGGTCTCCGATCCGCCATTGAAGCAGGTCATATCCAGGACCGTCGAAGCCGGCCTGCGCGGCACCAAGGAGCTGAACATCGGCACGCTCGGCTGGAAGATCGGCGGCTTCCGCGCCACCAATAACGACGACATCGTCGCGATACCCGCGGTCGGACGCACCGGCTTCGGCTATTTCTCCAATGTCGGCCGTACCAGGCGGCAGGGCCTCGAGGCCGAGGTCAACATCAAGTCGCCCACGCTCCAGTTCCAGGCGAGCTATGCGTTTGTCGACGCGCGCTTCCTCGATCCGCTCGAGCTGGGCTCCGAAAGCCCGTTTGCCGATCCGGCCACCGAGACCATCCGGGTCTCACCCGGCAACCAGATTCCCGCGATCCCGCGCCACCGCATCAAGGTCGGCATCGACTATGCCGTGACCGACGTCTGGAAGGTCGGCGGCAACGCGCTGTTCGTCTCCAGCCAATACCTGGTCGGCGACGAATCGAACCAGTTCGCGAAGCTGCCGTCCTATACCGTGTTCAATCTCCACACCTCCTACCAGGTGACGAAGAACATCCAGCTCTATGGCAAGATCGACAACATCTTCGACAAGCGCTACGCGACCTACGGACAGTTCTTCGACCGCGAGGCCCTGCCCAACTTCACCAACGGCGGCGCCGAGTTCACCGACCCGCGCTCGCTGAGCCCGGCGAGGCCCCGTGCGTTCTACGCGGGGATGCGGGTGACCTTCTAGGCGCGGGTGCCGTATCCAAGGCCAGCGGCGAAGCATCGGCTCCGAGTGCCGCGGCCGGAGCCAGCGCCTCTTGTTCCGCTCGCTGAGCTTGCAGAATATCCCGCCTCCGGCATGATGGGCTCGGAGGCTCGCTTTGCTGTGGCGTTGAAGAATCCGGATGCCGTCGCTGCTATCGTTTCAGCACTTCGGCACGTCTACGGTGACGAGGTCGCGCGACTTATGCTCGTCGAGGGCATGAGCCTCGCCGACCTGATCGATGCGATGTTTTCTGCGCCTTTGACGCATCGCGAGGCCGTTCGCGATATCACCGACGGATTGGACGATTTTGTCATTTCACCGGACCTGGGTCCCATGTGGCACCTCAGGTACATCTATGGAGACGAGCCCGGCTCTCTGCACGTCGTGGACATGGAGATCGCCACGCCGAATGGCACGCTGGCAAGCAGAGACGTCTGGCTTCGTCTGGTCTCCTAGAGAGGTCGCCCTTGGACGGTTTGGCCCGGCGGCTGCGTCGTCTTTACCAACCGGAAACCATGTCAAATGATCTGAAAATTTTAATGCAACTGCCTGGCTGTCTCCGCGTCAGTTCGTCGGAGGGCCCGTGTGATGACAGAGCGCCAATTGAGAGAGCAGGAGTGCCAGATCGCGCGTTATCGGCGCTTGGAGCGGGAGGTGACGGATCCGCTTGCCGCGTGTCTGCTTCACGGCATCGTCGAGGAGCTCGAAGCCGAGCTGCGCAAGGACAGGCCGGATTGGCACGGGCCGCGCGATTAACGGTTCCTTAGCGCTAATCATGCGGATTATCGTGCGGGAATGGCCAAGGGAGACTGCTCCCATGCTGAAGGACGGCACATATGCGGCGTGGTACAAGACGCCGATCGACCAGGGCACCGGGATCGTCCATGTCGCAGACGGGCAGATCTGGGGCCGTGACAGCCTGATGACGTATCACGGCTCGTGCCGGGTCGATGGAGATCGCTTCACCGCCACCGTATCAACGAAGCGTCATACCGACGGGCGTGCGACGGTCTTCGGCGGGGAAGACGAGCTCACCCTGGACATCGAGGGAAACTGCCCCGGCAAGATCGCGACTTACACCGCGACGGCCCAACAGGTGCCCGGAATGATCCTCCAGGGCACGCTCATTCTGACCGAACAGCAGCCGCCGGCAGATGAACGAACCGAGCAGTTCCCGGCATTCAATCCCGACAAGCTGCCAAAGCTGCCGAAGCGCTCGCGCTGAAAATTCTCTATCGCGACGCGTGACGTCACGAGCCAGCTGGCAGGCCGCTCCAGCGAGGTGAGGGATCATTTTTCCTCCGGCCAGCCCCGGGCGAGTATCGCGGCTTGTTGCAAGGTGATGCTTCGGACCAGCGGATCGGCATGACGGTGCACGAGTTGCCAATCCGTGCCATCCTTGCGGTAGACCTCGGTCACGCGCAGCGACCAGTCTTGAGCCGGCAATCCGCCCACTTCGGCCCGCTGGTGTTCGATCATGACGAGAACGACGATCGCGTCCGATGCATAGGTTTGCAAGACATCGAGCTCGGTTTCGCCTTCCCTGAAGTATCGCGACAGGTCGGCCAGGCGTCTGGGGCTTGCGTCGAATCCGCGACTGGCAGGCCCGCCGAAGGGCTGCATCAACGTGAAATCCGGCGCGATGCGGACGAGCTGGAGCCAGCGATCCATGTCGCCGCGCATGAAGGCGGCATTTTTCGCGCGGGCACGTTCGATGAGGCTCGCTATCGCGTCTTTTGCGACGGCCTCATCGGCTGAAAGCTGAACGGACAGCGGAATTGCAGCCGTGGCGGCCATCATCGAGCGCCGCGACATCTTCTCCAGCCGGTCCGGCCAATTGTTCACGCCGGGCGGTCTCTGGGTCATTTCACGTCTCCTGGTCGAACGACGAACGACCCATCCATGAGACCTTGAACTTGATGAATCCAGCGATATGATTTCAGCATCATGCTGAACCAAATTGATCTATCCAGGATCGATCTGAATCTCCTCGTGCTCTTCCGCGTTGTTCTGGAAGAACGTCATGTCGCGCGTGCTGCAGGCCGGCTGAACCTGACGCCGTCGGCTGTCAGCCATGCTCTTGGCCGGCTCCGTCTCCTGCTGAACGACCCGCTGTTTCTGCGGACACCAAAGGGCGTCGTTCCAACGGCGCGGGCCTTGGAGCTCGAGGAGCCCGTGACCGAGATCATCGCGCGGATCGAACAGCTGATCGGCTCGGCTGCACCGTTCGACCCCGCGAAGAGCCGCCGCCGGTTCACGATTGGCGCCCCCGATGCCGTACTGGTCTCGACATCCGTTCAGCTCCTGCGATCGATCGCGACTGCGGCCCCCCATATCGACCTCGCCCTGATCCACCTGATGCCTGCGCCACGCGGCGGCGCGATCGGGGAGCCCTGGCACCAAAGCCTCGATATGCTCGAAAGACGCGAGCTCGATGTCGCATTGCTGCCGCTGCCGACGGTATCGCCGCGATTCGAGGCGCGCAGGCTCTACGACGAGGATTTTGTCCTGGCCATGCGCAAGGGGCATCCTCTCGCAAAAGCGCCAACCCGTGGTGCATTCTCGCAATCACAGCATCTGCTGGTGTCTCTCAGTGGTGAAGCGCGCGGTTTCGTCGATCAGATGTTGGCCAAGCGCGGCCTCGAGCGCCGCATCGCCTTGACTGTCCCGAATTTCATGATGGCGCTCGTCCAGCTTTCAGGATCTGATCTGATCGCAGCATTGCCGCGAAGATTGGTGGAGCACCACGCGGGCCGTTTCGGCTTGGTGTTCGTCGAGCTGCCTTTTGCGCGTAAACCGGATGCGATCCGCGCGATCGCAACCAAGGCAGCAATGAGAGATGCCGGCATCGCGTGGCTCATGCGGGTCGTGGTCGGCGCAATCGGAGCAGGTCGGCCCTAAAGCCGCCCCTCTGACGCCGAAAGGTCTTCATTCGACGCCGAAAAGTGACGTTATTGCGTCTGCCGATCCGCGCCTTACCGAAGAGCAGGGTTGGAGGTTTACCTAACGAAGAGAGCAACCAGCAATATGGCGACCGGCAAGAGCCCGAAACAGGTCACAATAATCGCAAAGACCGTCTCGTTCGCGAAAGTCTGTCCGAGATGCCGACGCATGAGCGATGTGCTCCAGCTTAACACAGCTTCATTTGCGGCCGAAGCATGCGCCAGCTAAACACAATCGCGAGCGAAGACAATGGTGGCGAAAATGGCCGGAGAAATCTCAAACAATTCAGATGCAGCAGTGACGAAGCGCGAGAAGCAATCGGCTATTGTCGGCAGGTTGTTGGTGACGTGCTTCGTGGCGATGCGCAGCGGCTATCCTCGCAAGCACCTCGGCGCGGTGTTTGAAGAACTTCTGGTTGCGATGATGATTCGCGTGAGCGACGAGCTCGGCGCTCCGCCGCGTACGGCCTCCGACGTTTCCAAATATCTCGGGCTCCCGCGCTCGAACGTCCGGCGCTGCCTCAACGCGCTGATCAGCGAAGGCGTGGTCCGCAAGGTGAATGAGCACGGCCATACGGGCGAGCTGGACTGGCTCGCGTCGCGGATCGATGCGGAATATTTCGTCAAGATTCGGAGCGCGATCATCGCTGCGGCTGACGAGTTGAAGGCGCTGGACGCTGCATGACGCGGAACGCGCCGGCCTGTAGATCGGGGTGGGCCTTTCCGTGCTTCTTCAATCATATCGATACTGGATGTGGCCACGCGCTTTTGGCTGCGAAGCCCAATTGCAGGTGTCCGGTCGTTCGACGGGTTTGACACCGCAATTCCGCATTCTGCTACTGAAACCTCGCTTCTCAAACCGCTCGCCGCCCGTCATTGTGCGGCCGCAGCAATCATCTCGGGAGCAGCATCAATGTCGGACAAGCTCTCGCGTCTGCGACAAATCGCGCGACCTAATTCGTGCCAATAAAGAAGAATTACGCTCCAGTGATTGATAGCTCCGTATATTCGTACCGGCTGAGCACTGGCCAGAACCGATGATCCTGCTTCGATCCGAATGTCCTCCGATCCTGGTTCCCAGGGTCGGATCAATCGTTCTCTGCGCCCACGACACGTTGTTGGGTTGCTGCCGCCGGAAGGTCAGCGCTCGCTCGGCGCCTTCGCTGAGCTGCCGACCGATCGATCATCAGGGCGCTGAGGGCTGGGCAGGCGATGGCGGGTCCGGAAATCACGTTTGGACCGTTTCGTTTCAGCTTGGCCAGACGCTTGCTGTTGCACGGTGAGACTCACGTCAGGCTCGGCTCGCGCGCGGCCGCGATTCTGGGCGCCTTGCTGGAAGCTCCGGGTGAGCTCGTTTCAAGGGCCGTGCTCTACGATCGCGCATGGCCCGGGCGAACCGTGACCGAGGACAACCTGAAGGTTCAGATCTCCGGCCTGAGAAAGGCTCTGCTTGAATACGGAGACCTGATCCGCGCAGAGGCGTCCTTCGGCTACCGCTTCGTCGGAGACGTCGGCGTCTATCACCCATCGAAGCGCCGATCGCGCGCGCCCGGCGCGATGCATGCGCCGATCGGCCGCGCCGCGGTGATCGGCGACATCAGCGAGCTTCTGCAGAACGACCGGCTCGTCACCATCCTTGGGCCCGGCGGCATCGGCAAGACGACCGTCGCGCTTGCCGTGGCGAGCGAGCTTGAGAAATCCTATTGCGACGGAGTCTGCCTTGTCGAGCTCGACCGTATCACTGACGGAAGTCAGATCTATGCGGCCGTCACCGGCGCGCTTGATCTGCCGGTTCAGATGGCTGCAAGTCTCGATCAGGTCCTGCTTGCCCTTCATGGCCGGCGTCTGTTGCTTGTCCTGGATTCCTGCGAGCATGTCACCGAGAGCGTCGCGCTCCTCGTTGAAAGCGTGCTCAGCGGCACCCGCGACGTCCATATTCTGGTGACGACCCGCGAAACCCTGCGGATCGAAGGCGAACTTGTCTGGCGTCTCGATCCGCTCGAAACCCCGCCGTCGTCTGTTCCGGTGACAGCCGGAAACGTTCAGGATTATTCATCGGCAGAATTGTTCACGCGAACCGTCTGCCGGAGAACGCCAAACTTCGCGATCGATGATACCGTCGCGGCCGCGATCGCGGATGTTTGCCGGCGCCTCGACGGGATGCCCCTGGCGATCGAACTCGCGGCGTCGATGGTCGACGTCCTCGGCATCGAAGAGGTTCGTCGCCGGCTCGACGAACGATTCTCCCTGCTCTGGGTGGATCGTCGGACCGCAATTCCGCGTCATCGCTCGCTCGCCGCAACGATCGACTGGAGCTACAATCTTCTTCCCAAAAGGGAGCGGGTGGTGCTCGGGCGCCTCTCCATTTTTGCCGGGCCTTTCACCCTCGGTGCTGCAATTGCGGTTGCAGGCGATGACGATCTGGACATGGGAGGTGTCCGCGAAGCGGTTGCCGCATTAGCGAGCAAGTCGTTTCTGAGCCTCGATCATCGGGCCGCGCCGCTGGAATATCGCTTGCTGGAGACCACCCGGGCCTACGCCACTCGGGCATCGGACGCGGCAGACGATCGGGAACGGGTGCACGAGCGCCATGCGCGCTATTTCCTCGACATGCTGGAGCGGAGGGATTGGGATGCCTGCGATTCCGTCGCGGACAGTGCACAGCTGCGTGGTTACATCGACGAGGTTCGCGTCGCTCTCGATTGGGCGTTTTCCGTCAAGCCCGGCCTCGGAATAGCGCTGGTTCTTGCAGCCGAACGTCTATGGCTCGAGTTCACCTCACTCGCGCAAGGCGTTCCTCATCTGGAGCTGGCGTTGCGCTTTGCCGACAGCAGTCCCGATGTCGGACCCGCCGTGAGATCTCGCGTGCTGGTCGCGCTCGCGGCGGCGCAGGTCTATGTACCGGGTCTTGAGGGTGCGAGCCTCTACGAGCACGCCTGGCGCGCAGCACAAATCGCGCGCGACGATCTCCTGGAGATGCGGGCGCTCTACGGCATCATCCAGAACATGCTCCTGACCAGGCGTCCCGCCTCGCCCTACATCGATGCGTTCGCGGCGGTATGCAGGAGATCGAACGATGCCGTGATGTCGAGGCTTCTCCTGCGCTGGTCCGCCTTCCAGGCCTTTGAGGCCTCCGATATGACGCTGGCGCACCAGAAATTCGAGGCGTTCTTGAATGACCGATCGGCGATCCCCCGGAGAGTTTCGCTCTATTTCGGCGGCATCGACTCGATCATCTCCTGCAAGGTCGGGCTCGGGCTTACGAAGTTCTATTTGGGTTATCCCGATCAGGCGCGGTCTCTGCTGGCATCTACCGTCAGCCAAGCGGAAAGCCAGGGCCACGTGACGACCCTGTACTTCGTGCTCGCGCAGGGAGCTATCTGGGCTCATCTTGCATCTGGCGATTTTCAACGTGTCAGACTCTATCTGCGGAAGCTCGAAGCTGTGTCCAGCCTCTATCGTCCATGGCGCGTTCTGGTCGATGTCTTTCAGGCTCTTCTGATCCGCGAGGAAGCCCGTGACCTGGAAGCGGCAGAACGCAGCCTGACCCACAATCTGCAGGACAGATTCATCCTGAAGACAGGGACGCTTCATCCGACCCTTTGGGTTGAGCTCGCGGATACGCGACGCAGGCTGGGCGATCTGGATGGGGCGGAGGCTGCGGCAAAGCAGGCAATGACACAATGTCTCGGTGATCGGGACGGCCGACTCATTGGACGGCATCACCCCGTCCTCGCAAGGATCCTGATGGCGCGGAATCGGCCGGGCGATCTGAGCGCCGCAAGGAGCCTGTTCAGGGGCGCGATCGAGTTGACGCGCGCTCAAGGTATCTATTTCCATGAATGCGATGCCAGTGTCGGTCTCGCCGAACTGGAGTTGATGGCCGGACGGGCGGAAGTCGCGCACGCCGTGCTCAAGGAGCTGTTGGGGCGTCTCGGCGATCGAGAGTGTGTGCCCGGACTTGACCGGGCACGCGAGATTCTTGACGAGCCCACAGCGGGGTCGATCGCCCGGCGGCAGATTGCCCGCTTGTCCTGAAGGTAAATTCAGCAATCAGGTTCAAGCGCTCGCCGCGGGCTCGCTGCGACGGCGAGGCGCGACTTCAACCTCCGTTGTGGCCGAGTATCTCCAGCCGCCTGACCACGACGCCCCCCTCGGCGAGCTCGGGGAGCCGGCCGAACCACTGCTGGACGTAGGGCATGGCATTGTGGGCCTCGAAGTCGTCGCGGCTTGCGAAGATCTCATAGAAGATGAAGCGTCCTGGCGTCTCGCGGTCCTCCTGGAAGAAGTAGACCAGGTTCTTGGGATCGCTTCGGACAAGCGCGACAAGCGGCAGCGTTGCCTCTCGAAGCGCGCGTTCCTTGCCCGGTTTGGCGCGGACTTCGGCGACGACCGAATAGGCGCCATCGGGAATGGTACGATAGCGAACGCCGTCGCGTTCCTGAGCGGTGGCTGATGCTGCGCCGGCCAGTGAAGCTGTGGCGACGAGGGCCAGAATCATTCGTTTCCGTGACATCATGGAGATCGTCCTTCTCTGCGATAATTGCTCTAGCCCCGCTGCTGGCGGGCGGCGAGCGCGTCGCTGAAGCGCTTCTTCACTGGACCCAGAGCCTTGACGAACTCGAGCTGCTCTCCCTCTGGGCCCTTGCAATAAATCAGCTCCCAGCCTTCCGAGAGGCCCTGCGTGATGCGATTGGTGTTCGACTCCATCGGGGCGGCGCGGCGCTGCTGCTCTGATGTCACGGTGATCACACGATTGGCCCGCACCTGGGTCATGCCGCGGCGCGCCGATTCTGCCTCCAGGTCGTGGATGAACTTGTTGAAGTCGACGTCATCCCTCACATAGAAGCAGATGTGCATGGAGCGCGGAAACGCCGGGCTCATGTGGTCGCGCGCTTCTGCGAAGCTGTCGCCGCTGCCCGATGGCTGGCCAGCGTCGCGATACTGCAGAAGCTCGATCACGACGTTGTCGAACTGGACGAAGCGTACGTCCAAGCGTTGTGTGCCTCCCCTGAGATCGGGAACCCCGATCGTGCGCGGGTTGACATGGCGTTCGCGCGCTTCGATTTCCTGATCGGTCAAAAGCGTGTTGTGGATCGGTTCACCCTGGAAATCTCCGTCGCGGAAAATCTCGGTGCCGCCGAGCACTTCGGTGTAGAACTCGAAGGCGCGATTCATGTTTTGCACGGTCACGCCGAAATGCTGAACGCCTTGCAGCCGCGCGCCGAGTGGCGCGGAATCGCGAGCAACCGAAGCGGGGCGCGGAGCGCCTTGGGCATTTGCAGCCGCCGGGTTGGTTGCCGCCATTCCTGCCAGCATGGCCCCTGCCGTAAGGAGGACATCCCGGCGTCCAATGCCGGTCGTCTCAAAGTCTGTCTCTTCGCTCATCTTCCGTCTCCATCGCTTGACCGACATGGCGCGACGTAGAACTTGCTGGAGAACGGAGGGTTTTGCAGGTTAATTGAAGTAAATTCTGTCGTGGGTCGGTGTGCCACAATTCTGCATCCGCAAATCCCGACCCCACGGCTTCTCAAACCGCCTGCGACGCGCCATTGTGCCGCAGCATCAGCATCACCCTTGGAGCAGCATTACCATGTCGGACAAGGTCTCGCGTCGCCAGTTTGCCAAGCTGGCGGGATTGTCCGCGGCCGGAATGGCAAATCCTCTGGAGGCAGCCGACGCCAGGCCGGCATCGCCGCCGCGCAGCGGCAGCGGTTTCCCGGCGGGCTTCGTCTGGGGCACGGCGACCTCGTCCTATCAGGTCGAGGGCGCGGTCGACGAGGACGGGCGAGGGGCCTCGATCTGGGACAAGTTCGTGCGCATCCCCGGCAAGATCGAGGACGGCACCAATGGTGACCGCGCCAATGAGCACTATCACCGCTACAAGGAGGATATCGCGCTCATCAAGGCGCTCGGCTGCAAGGCCTACCGCTTCTCGGTGGCCTGGCCGCGGCTGTTTCCGGACGGCGACGGCAAGCCCAACCCGAAGGGGCTCGACTTCTACAATCGGCTCATTGACGAGCTCCTGAAGAACGGCATCGAGCCGTGGCTGACGCTCTATCATTGGGACCTGCCGCAATCACTGCAGGATCGCTTCGGCGGCTGGCGCTCGACGGAAACCTGCAAGATCTTCGGCGACTACGCCGCCTATGTTGCCGAGCATCTGACCGACCGCGTCAAAAACGTGTTCACGCTGAACGAGAGCGGCCGCTTCGTCTATTTCGGTTACGGCATCGGCATCGACGCGCCGGGCGTGACGCTGCCGCAAGCCGAGGTCAACCAGATCAGGCACAACAGCGCGCTCGCGCACGGGATCGCGGTGCAGGCGGTGCGCGCCCATGGCCGCCGCGGCACCAGAGTGGGGCCGGCCGAGAACATCGATGCCTGCGCGCCCGCGATCGACACGCCGGAGAACGTCCGTGCCGCGGAGATCGCGCTGCGCGAGATGAATGCCGGCTATCTCAACGTCATCATGACGGGCCGCTACACCGACGCCTTCCTGCAATTCGCCGGCCCCAATGCGCCGAAATACACCGATGCGGAGCTGAAGATCATCTCCTCGCCGGTCGATTTCCTCGGCCTCAACATCTACGCGCCGCAGAACTATGTGGTGGCCTCCGACCAGGGCGCGGGCTTCATGCCGCTGCCGATCCCGAAATCGTTCCCGCACATGAACTCGGACTGGCTGCGCGTCGGGCCGGAGACGCTCTATTGGGTGCCGAAGCTGGCGGCAAAGATCTGGAAGACGGATGCGATCTACATCAGCGAGAACGGCGCCTCCGGCGACGACGTCGTCACGCCGGACGGCAAGATCTACGACACCGACCGCATCATGTATCTGCGCAACTATCTCGCCCAGCTCCAGCGCGCCACCGCCGAGGGCGTGCCCGTGCGCGGCTATTTCCTCTGGAGCCTGATGGACAATTTCGAGTGGGTGTACGGCCTCAACAAGCGTTTCGGGCTGTACCACGTCAATTTCGACACCCAGGTCCGCACGCCGAAACTCAGCGCCAGCTTCTATCGCAACGTGATCGCGAAGAACGCGGCGGGGGCGTGATGTCTTCGCCTCTCCCCGCGCGCGGGGAGAGGCTGGAATTTGCGACAGCAAATTCGGGGTGAGGGGAACTCTCCGCGAGTCCATCTGCCTCCGTCCCTGCCCCTCACCCGGATTTTCCGCTGCGCGTAAAATCCGACCTCTCCCCCGCAAGCGGGGAGAGGTGAAGTGGGCGCCGCGCATTGACTCTCTTCTCCCCCTTATTCAGAACCGTCCTCAACAACCCACAACAAGAGGACAACGCCAATGGCTGACGCGCTGATCATCGATGCCTGCCGGACCCCGCGCGGCGTCGGCAAGGCCGGCAAGGGAGCACTTTCGGGAATTCATCCGCAGCAGCTCGGCGCCACCGTGCTGCGCGCGCTCGCAGACCGGACCGGCATCAACACCGCGGATGTCGACGACATCGTCTGGGGCTGCAGCGCGCAGGTCGCAACGCAAAGCGGCGATCTCGGCCGTATGTCGGCGCTCGATGCCGGCTATGACGTGCGCGCCAGCGCCGTGACACTCGATCGCTTCTGCGGAAGCGGCATCACCAGCGTCAACATGGCCGCATCCTCGATCATGGCGGGCGCGGAAGACCTCGTCATCGCCGGCGGCTGCGAGATGATGTCGATGGAAGGACGCCGCGGCGGCGGCCCGATGATGATGGACTCCGGCAATCTGCGCTTGCGCGCGCGGCATCCGCAGTCGCATCAGGGCGTCTGTGCGGACGCGATCGCGACCATGGAAGGCATCACGCGACAGGACGTCGACGCGCTCGGGCTCGAAAGCCAGAAGCGCGCCGCGCATGCGATGGCGAACGGCCACTTCAAGAAGAGCCTCGTGCCGGTCCATCGCGAAGACGGCAGCCTCGCGCTCGACCACGAGGAATATCCGCGGCCGCAGACCACGATGGAGGGCCTCAGCAGCCTGAAGCCGGCATTCCCGGCGATCGCCGACTACGCGCTCGATGACAAGGGCACGACCTATCGCGGCCTGATCCTGCAGCAATATCCGGACCTGAAGATCGACTTCGTGCACCACGCCGGCAACTCGTCCGGTGTCGTCGACGGCGCCGCCGCGATCCTGTTGGCCTCGCCCGCTTACGCCAAAGCGCATGGCCTTAAAGCCCGCGCCCGTGTCGTCGCGATGGCCAATATGGGGGACTCGCCGACCCTGATGCTGAATGCGCCGGTGCCGGCCACGCGCAAGGTGCTGGCGAAGGCGGGGTTGACCGTCGACGACATCGACCTGTTCGAGATCAACGAGGCGTTTGCGGTGGTTGCGGAAAAATATATCCGCGACCTCAAGCTCGATCGCGCCAGGGTCAACGTCAATGGCGGCTCGATCGCGCTCGGCCATCCCATCGGCGCCACCGGCTCGATCCTGATCGGCACCGTGCTCGACGAGCTCGAACGGCGCGACCTCAAGCGTGGTCTCGTCACCATGTGCGCCGCTGGCGGCATGGCGCCGGCCATCATCATCGAGCGCATCTAGCGCGAGCGAAGCTCGCCGCGCCCCTGTGGGAATAGGGTGAGGGAGCGGGTGAGACGTCCCAACGCGACGATCTAGCCTTATTTTCTAGGGCGAAACGCGCTCCTCCGCGCACAAAGAGGCACCTCGTCGCTTGTCGAAAGCGGCGAATCAGCTTTAGCAAGGTTGCGTGCGGGCCTTTGAAACAAGGTAAAATCCGCTGCCCGAGGCTTCTCCCGCTCCGGAAGTAGCTTAAAAGCAGGGTTTTTTGCCGCTGAGGGCCAAAAAAGCCCGTAAAACCGCGACAAAACTGTGCAGAAGGCTATAGGCCTTCGCCGGTTGGTCTAATATGCAACCGGCAACGAATCAGAGGAGACACGATGCCAACCCAAATGTCCAAATCGCAGTTGATCGAAAAGATTGCGACCGCCACCGAGCTTTCCAAGCGCGACGTCAAGAACGTCATGGAGACGCTGACCGACGTCGGTCACAAGGAGCTCAAGAAGAACGGCCTGTTCCTGGTGCCGGGCTTCGCCAAGTTCGTGGTCATCAAGAAGCCCGCGACCAAGGCGCGCAAGGGCACCAACCCGTTCACGGGTGAAGAGATGATGTTCAAGGCCAAGCCGGCCCGCAAGATCGTCCGCGCCCGCCCGGTCAAGGCGGCCAAGGACGCCGTGGGCTAACAACGCAAAGGCCCCCTCGGGTCGGAGGGGGCCTTTTGATTGGGGCAGCCGCGAGGGCCTGAGACGGAGGGCTCAACCCTTGCGGCGCTTCACCCGGACCGGAATGGGTTGAAGCTGCCGCCCGGCCGGCGCCAGCCCATCGCGAACCCGGTCGATCGCGCGATCGAGCAACTGGCGCAGCCGCTGTGTCGTCCGCGATCTCTTCGCTTTCTCCAGCAGTTTCTTCATCGCAGTCACTCCGCCGCTTCGACCTTGACCTCGGCCGGCTCGAGCGCCGCGGCGATGGCTTCGTCGACGCGCTCCAGCCAGATGAATTCGAGGTTGTCCCGCGCGCTCTTCGGGATGTCGTCATAGTCCCGCTTGTTGCGCGCCGGCAGCATCACCCGCTTCAGGCCCGCCGCCGCGGCCGCCACCACCTTCTCCTTGATCCCGCCGACCGGCAGCACCAGGCCGCGTAGCGAGATCTCGCCGGTCATCGCGGTGTCGCTGCGCACCGTGCGGTTGGTGAGCAGGGAGGTCAGCGCCGTGAACATCGCAACGCCCGCACTCGGTCCGTCCTTCGGGGTTGCGCCCGCCGGAACGTGAACGTGGATGTCGCTCTTCTCGAACACCGACTGATCGATGCCGAGCTGCGTGGCCTTGCTCTTCACCAGCGTCAGCGCAGCCTGCACGCTCTCGCGCATGACCTCACCGAGCTGGCCGGTCAGGATCATGCCGCCCCGGCCGGGCACTCGCGAAGCCTCGATGAACAGGATGTCGCCGCCAACAGGCGTCCAGGCAAGGCCGGTGGCCACGCCCGGAATGCTGGTGCGCTGCGCGATCTCGCCTTCGAAGCGCGGCTGGCCGAGCACGGTGGCGATGTCCTTCGCTCCCACCACGACCTTCACGGCGGTGCCCTCGGCGACCTGCACCGCGGCATGCCGGAACAGCTTGCCGATCTCGCGCTCGAGGTTACGCACGCCGGCCTCGCGGGTGTAGCCCTTGACCACCAGCTTCAGCGCCTCCGGCTCGATCTCGGCCTGCTCGGCGGTCAAGCCGTTGGCCTCGAGCTGACGCCGTACCAGATAGCGCTTCGCGATCTCCAGCTTCTCCTCTTCGGTGTAGCCGGCGAGGCTGATCAGCTCCATGCGATCCAGCAGCGGACCCGGGATCTGGTCCAGCATGTTGGCGGTCGCGATGAACACCACGCGCGACAGGTCGAAGGGCACGCTCAGGTAATTGTCCCGGAACGTCCCGTTCTGCTCGGGGTCGAGCACCTCCAGCATGGCGGCTGACGGATCGCCCTGCACGCCACGGCCCATCTTGTCGATCTCGTCCAGCATCATGACGCAGTTGCGGCTGCCAGCCTTCTTGATGCCCTGGATGATGTTGCCGGGCAGCGCGCCGATATAGGTGCGCCGGTGACCGCGGATCTCGGCCTCGTCATGCACGCCGCCTAGGCTGACGCGCACGAAGGGGCGATCCATCGCACGCGCGATGGACTGGCCGAGCGAGGTCTTGCCGACGCCGGGCGGACCGACGAAGCACAGGATCGGCGCCTTGCCCTGCGGGGCGAGCTTGCGCACCGCCAGATATTCGATGATCCGGCCTTTGATCTTCTCCAGGCCGAAGTGATCAGCGTCGAGGATGGCTCGCGCCTCCTTGATGTCGATCGGCTTCTCCGCGGGCAGCGCCCAGGGCAGCTCGATCAGCCAGTCGAGATAGGTGCGGACCATGCCGGCTTCGCCGGCGGCCTCCGGCATGCGCTCGTAGCGGCGCAGCTCCTTCCTGGCGTGCGCGTCCGCCTCCGGCGGCATGTTGGCCTTGGCGATGGCAGACGTCAGCTCGGCGACCTCGGCCGCCTTGCCATCGCCTTCGCCGAGCTGGCGCTGGATGGTCGCCATCTGCTCGCGCAGGATCGCCTCGCGCTGCCGCTCGTCGAAGCTGGCGCGGGTCTTCTGGCCGATTTCGTTCGAGATGCGCAGCACCTCCAGCCGCTCGGCCAGATGCTTGGACACCTTCTCGACGCGCAAGGCGAGGTCGATGGTCTCCAGCACCTCCTGCTTGTCCTGCGGCTTGATGTCCATGAACGAGGTCGCCAGATCCGCCAGCGCGCCGGGCGCGGTGGTACCCTGGAACATCGCGGCGAGCTCGGGCGGCGCCTGCGGCAGCAGCTCGATCGCCTCGATCGCCTGGCGCTGCAGGTTCAGCGCGCGCGCCTCGATCTCCGGCGAAGTCGTGGTCGGCTCCGGAATCTGCTGGATGCGCGCGGCCGGGAACGGCGTCCCCGGCAGGAAGTCGAGGATGCGCGCACGCTGCACGCCCTGGCAGACGATGTGATGGGTGCCGTCGGGCGCGGTGATGTAGCGCACGATGTTGGCGATGGTCGCGACCCGGTAGAGGTCGTCCGGCGTCGGATCGTCGACTTCGGGATTGCGCTGCAGGACGATGCCGATCGGCCGCTGCTCGCGCAGCGCTTGTTGCGCCGCCGCGATCGATTTCGGTCGCGCGATCGCGATCGGCCCGATCGCGCCGGGAAACAGCACCATGTCGCGTACGGCGACGATGATCAGCGCGTCTTCGGGGATCTTCACGTCGTTATTGGTCTGTTCGTTGTTCATCTGTTCGGTGGCCATGATCGACCTCAGGATTTGGCGAGGCGTAGCGCGACGCAGCCGTCCATCACGAAGCGGCTGATGGCGTAGCGGCCGAGGGGCAATGCAATGCGGCGCTCAAAACGCCCCTGCGGCAGCTCGAGCCGGTGGATGCGGGCGTTGCGAAGCTCCGGCGGAAGCGTGCGCTGGCCGGAGACGACGAGCACGCCGTCGTGAATCACCGTCTCGACATTGTCCGGATTGACGCCGGGAAGCGCGACCAGGATCAGCAGCTCATGCTCGGTTTCGAGCACGTCGATCGGCGGCTCCCAGCAGGCTTCCTGGCGGCCGAACTGCTGGCGCAGCCGGTCGGCGCGCGTCAGCTGGTCCAGGGCTTCGGACAGCATCCAGTCGAGGGGATTTTTGGGTTGCATGATGCGGGCTCAGGGGTGGGAAAGCCTGCATATGGGGCTGGTTCCCGGGAAATCCAGTGCAGTGGCGCTGACGTGCCATGCGCCGTCGTGCGATCGCAAAAGCAAACGCTGCGGCTTTGGCCCAAATGCAAACGCCGCGGCTTTGGCCGCGGCGTTCCGTCATCGGCAGGGGCGCGGGTCAGGCCGCGGCGCGGTAATCTTCTTCCGCCTCGAGGTTGATCACGGACGTCGCCAGCTCGGTCAGCGTATGGTCGGTCGCCTCTTCTTCCTCCAGCGTCGCCTGAAGCAGCCTTGCTGCGTCCTGCATGCCGAGCTCCTCGGCCCAGGTGCGCAACGTGCCATAGCGGGAGATCTCGTAGTGCTCGACCGACTGGGCGGCCGCGAGCAGCCCCGCATCGAGCGCAGGTGCGCCCTTGAACTCCTTCATGATCTCGGCGCCCTCGTCGGTAATGCCGTTGATGGCCTCGCAGGGCTTGCCGCGTGCCGGCTTGCCCAGCATCTTGAAGATCTGGTCCAGACGCTTGACCTGGCCCTGGGTCTCACGCAGGTGCTTGTTGAAAGCGGCCGCCAGATCCTTCGATTGCGCGGCCTTGGCCATCTTCGGCAGCGTCTTGATGATCTTGTTCTCGGCGAAATAGATGTCCTTCAGCGTTTCCAGAAACAGGTCGCTGAGCATTTTCGGCGCCTGACGCGGTCGGCGCGCGGCGGTCTTCTTGGGTGCGCGTTTCTTCGCTCGTTTAGCCATATGTCCTCCTCTTGAGGTGACACGGGAAGGCATCTCCTTCCCCAATCCTCAGGCGTTCAAAGCCGGTTGGAGAACGAAAGTTCCAAACTGCAACCGGCGCGCGCGGCAACCGTTCAGGTCGGGCGCTTGTAGGGATCTTCCTGGCGCTGCCGTGCCTCGGTATTGCGATCGAGCTGCGCCCGCTCGCTGCGCCTGAGGTGGCCGGCCTTCATCACGCCATAGACGAGGACCCCGCCGAGCACGAAGGCTCCGATGAACCAGAGCCAGAGCAGGTTGGCCGAGAGCTGGCCGAGAAGCATTCCGATTCCACTGTCGCTCATTGTCGCCTCCAGTGATTTCCAAAGCGGCTTTGCTGGGCTAAGTCAGCCCGGCAGCCATCGTTCCAGCGTCCAAGGATCCCACCTACACATGCTCGACTTCGCCCTGTCCGCCTTCGTGACGCTGCTGCTGGTGGTCGACCCGGTCGGCCTTGCGCCGGCCTTCCTGGCCGCGACGGGTGGCATGCCCGACAAGGTCAAACGAACCATCGCGCTGCGCGCGCCGCTGATCGCGGCCTCGATCCTGGTGGTGATCGCGCTGGTCGGAAACTGGCTGCTGCGCCAGCTCGGGATCGGGATCCCCGCCTTCCAGATCGCCGGCGGGCTGCTGCTGTTCGGCGTGTCCTACCAGATGATCTTCGGCGATCGTCCGCATCGCGAGGCCCGCGAGGCCGACAAGGCGACGTCCGAGCACGCCTCCGATGTCGCGGTGTTTCCCCTGGCCATCCCCATGATGGCCGGCCCCGGCGCGATTGCGACCACGCTGCTGCTTTCGGGCGATGCCGGCTATGGGGCGAGACTCGCGGTGATCATCGCGGTCGTCCTCTCGGTCTGCCTGCTCTGCATGCTGTGCTTCGTCTCGGCACATTTGATCGCGACGACCCTCGGACGCACCGGAAATGCGGTGCTGTCGCGCGTCCTCGGCATGCTGCTCGCCGCCTATTCCGTGCAGTTCGTGATCAACGGGATTGCGGCCGTCCGGATCAGCCTGTCATAGGGCTGCGACAATCTGTGAATTCGTTGATTTTGCCGTCGATTTCGTGGTCTGGCAGGAGGGGCGACATGGTGGCACCGGATCCGGGCCGCTTTCGCTTGCACTGCCATGTTGCTTTGACGTACTCCCGGTCTAACAAGCCCATCGTCAGGAAATCGGGATGTCGACGACAGAGGAAGAGCTCGCCAAGAGACAGGCCATCATCGACGCCTGCCGGCGCATGAACGCGCTCGGCATCAACCAGGGCACCTCGGGCAACATCTCTGTCCGGCATGTGGACGGTCTCCTGGTCACGCCGACCAGCGTGCCCTATGAGGCGATGACGCCGGACCAGATCGTCTTCATGGCCATGGACGGCACACATGCGCCCGATCAGAAGCCGTCGAGCGAATGGCGCTTTCATCGCGACATCCTGAAGTCACGGGGGGACGTCAACGCCGTCGTGCACGCCCATCCGACCTATTGCACCATCCTGGCGATCATGGGCATGGAGATTCCGCCGGTGCACTACATGATCGCGGCGGCCGGCGGCGACAGCATCCGCTGCGCGCCCTATGCGACGTTCGGAACCGTGGAGCTGTCCGAACATGCGGTGCAGGCGCTGGAGGGGCGGCTTGCCTGCCTGCTGGACCATCACGGCATGATCGCGATCGGCAAGACGCTGGACAAGGCGATGTGGCTCGCCGTCGAGGTGGAAACGCTGGCGCGGCAATATCACGGTTGCCTCCAGATCGGACAGCCGCCGCTGCTCCCCAGCGCCGAGATCGAGCGGGTCCGCCAGCGCATGGCCGGCTACGGCCTGTCGGAAGGGTAGGGCAGGCAGAAGGTGTTCGTGCGGATCAAGCATCTCGTGGATCGCAAGGGGACGAACCGCACCATGGTTCGGCTGCGCGCCCTCTTGCGCAGCAACGAGTTCTACCTGATCCCGCTGGCGCTGGTGATCGGCACGCTGGCCGGCGCGGTGGTGACGCTGATGGCGCATATCGCGCAGATCGCGCACGTGGTGATCTATGGAATTCCCGTCGATGTCCACTTGTCGGCCCACGCGAGCGTCAGCCCGTGGGCGGCACTGATCGCGCCGGCGCTGGGTGGGCTTTCGCTTGGCATCATGGAGTGGTCGCGGCGTCGGATGAAGATTTCGAATGCGGTCGATCCGATCGAGGCGAACGCGCTGCGCGGCGGCAATCTGTCGATGCGGGACAGCGTCATCGTGTCGAGCCAGACGCTGATCTCCAACGGCTGCGGCGCCTCGGTCGGCCTCGAGGCGGGCTATACCCAGATCGGCTCGGGGATCGCCTCGCTGTTCGGCAAGTTCTTCAATCTGCGCCGCAACGATCTGCGCCTGATGGTCGGCTGCGGCGCGGCGGCTGCGATCGCGGCGGCGTTCGGCGCGCCGATCACCGGGGCCTTCTATGCCTGTGAGTTGATCGTCGGCGTCTATTCGGTCGGCAGCGCCGCCCCGATCCTGGCAGCTTCGCTCGCCGGCGCGCTGACCGCGCAATGGCTCGGCGGCGCGCCATACTCGCTGGAGATACCCAAGGTCAGCGCCGTCGGCGTCGAGCAATATCTGGCCCTGATCGGGCTTGCGCTCATCACCAGCGGGGTCGGCATCGCCGTGATGCGCTCCTCGCCGATGTTCGAGCGCCTGTTCGCCTGGCTGCCGATCTGGCTCCGGCCGGTGATCGGCGGCCTCATCGTCGGCGGCTTTGCCATCGTGACGCCGCAGGTGCTGGCGGCCGGCCATGGCGCCATGGTGCTCGATCTCTTTCACGACATGACGATCGGCCTGATCGCGCTGATCATCGCCCTGAAGGTGACGGCCTGCCTGGTCTCGCTCGCCTCCGGCTTCCGCGGCGGTCTGTTCTTCGCCTCGCTGTTCGTCGGCAGCCTGATCGGAAAGTTCTTTGCCGCGGTGCTGCTCTTGATCAGCCCGAACTTCGCCATCGATCCGCTGGTAGCGATGCTGACGGGCATGGCGACGCTCGGTGTCGCCATCGTCGGCGGCCCCCTGACCATGTCGTTCCTGGTGCTCGAGATGACCCGCAATGTCGACGTCACCGCCGTGGTGCTCGCCGGCTGCATCGTCACCTCGATCTGCGTCCGCTTCATGTTCGGCCACTCCTTCTCGACCTGGCGCCTGCATCTGCGCGGCGAGACCATCCGCAGCGCCAACGACGTCGGCTGGCTGCGCAATCTCACCGTCGAGCGGCTGATGCGCTCCGACGTCGGCAAGGTGCCCTCGACCACGACGATCGCCGCGGTCCGCCGCGAGTTCGCGCTGGGATCGCGGCCCGGTATCGTCATCGTCAACAATTCCGACGAATATGTAGGCCTGGTCCTGCTGCCGGACCTGTTCTCCAGCGACCTCGACACCATCGCCGACGACATCCAGGTGATCGAGCTCGCCCGCCTGATCGACATCGTGCTGATCCCGGAAATGAACGTGAAGTCGGCGATGGCGGTGTTCGACGAGGCCGAAGCCGAGATGCTGGCGGTGGTGGATTCCACCGACAGCCGCAAGGTGGTCGGCTTCCTCACCGAAAACTTCGCCCGCCGCCGCTATGTCGAGGAGATCGACAAGGCGACGCGCGGCGTGCTTGGGGCGCTGTCGTAGGCGCCTTCTATCGGCCTGGTTGAGGCGGGGCTGCGACGAGGAGCGTCACGATCCGCCGCACCATCGGCAGCACCACCAGCAGCGTCGGAAAGGCGACCAGCCAGGACAGCGCCCAGGCGCCCGGCCAGGTCGCGAGGAACGCCGGTGTCGCCCCTAAGCTCCGGAGCGTCGAAATGACCGACACCACGGCCGTCATGAGGATGGACAGCACGAACGGCATCACGATCGGCGCATAGCGCGCCGGCAGTTTGCGAACCACAATCATCTGATTTCTCTTGGAAAAGGACGCGTCGATCACGTTGAACCCTGCAAATGGCATCGATCCCGACGGCGTCGGTTGATGCGTTGGTTCACGTGAAACGCTTACGGCGACCGAAAAACGGCGCGGCTGTTCATTATCCGCTCAGGTTCGGTGGTTCAAGCTGCGAGTTGTCGTTCGGTTTACAATCGTTCGAAACGTGGCAGATTGCCGCGAACATGCAACCATCTCAACGGTTTGCGCATTGAATCCGGTTTGCACATCCCTACGTTTTGGCAAGAGCATCGGCAAGATTATAGGAAGGTCAAAATGACTGTGAGACCCATGATTTCCGCAGCCGGCCGCAACATGGTGCTGGCCGCGTTCGCAAGCCTGGCATTGGTCGCAACCTCCGCATCGCCCTCGGCTGCGGCGTCCCCCGGGGCGGTGTCAGCAAAGCCCGTCACGGCAGGGCAGGGCTCCTCCGACGTCACCGATTTCAGCGCCCGGCGGCGCCACTATTATCGGCGCGGGTCGAACGCCGCAGGCCTCGCCTTCATGGGCGCCGCGGCGGGGATCATCGGCGGGGTGATCGCCGAGCAGCGCCGCCGCGACTACTACGAGAACCGCTATTATTATGGTTCGCGTCCCTACTACGGCGGTCCGGGCTATTATGGCGGTCAAGGCTATTACGGCGGCGGCAGTCCGTTCTATTACGATCCGGGCTACTGAGCGGCTGTTTTCAACGCGGCCCGGATTGGGTTGCGCGAAAAGGGCGGTACTTTGTGCCGCCCTTTTTTGATGCGTCGGTACCCTCGTAGCCCGGATGAAGCGACTTGTCCGCCATAGCTCGAAGAGCGATGGCGGAAGCGCAATCCGGGTCCGCCCGCCCGGCATCTCGCACCGTCCCGGATTACGCTGGCGCTCCATCCGGGCTACGCGATCGTGCCTGTGCCGCCCTCTGTCAATCCACGTCGTTAAAAATATTCCACTTTACCGAAATTCGGTTTCGGCGTATGTGTCGTCCATCCCGGCTCACCCAAGAGGGGCGATCATGTGTCGTCACGCATCGCGAGCCGGGTCTGCGGTGGACGCGGCAGCGTCGGCACGAGCGGCGCGGGCAGGGCGGGTAGTCCCTGTGAGCCCGAGGCTTCGTGCGGATGAGCGGCGCTGTTCAGTTCGTCTCGCCACATTCTTCCGGCAACGTCGACAAAGCCGGGAGATAATGTGGTGACCAGCGAATGCGCGTACGGCAAAACCGTGTGGCCCTGGCCGTCGTTGCTACGGTCAAGCTGTTCGAAGATGCGCGCGAGCCCAACCGGG
The DNA here is from genome assembly GCF_014198295.1 of Bradyrhizobium sp. CIR18. Lineage (NCBI taxonomy): Bacteria > Pseudomonadati > Pseudomonadota > Alphaproteobacteria > Hyphomicrobiales > Nitrobacteraceae > Bradyrhizobium > Bradyrhizobium sp. CIR18. The sequence goes on from NZ_JACIHF010000002.1 coordinate 594,643, forward strand.
TGGACGGCATCATCCAATTCGAACGGCGAGGGAGGCCAGAAGGAATGGTCGGCTCCCGGGAGATCACGGCATAAGCCGTCCAACCACCGCGCAGGGAAGGCCGAGTGATCGGCACCACCTGTATGCTGCTGTGCGGTTCTTCCTGCGTGTGCATTTCGCGCAGCGGACCGCGGGTGCGAGCCGGCACCCGGCCTTCCCTGCGCCCTCTTGGCTTTATGAGGGTGGAGTGACCAAGCAAAGCTCGGGCGAATTGCGCCGCGAGGACGCGAAGGCATGTCCGCGACTTGAGCTGCGTGCCACAATCTGGATCTTGTAGGGTGGGCAAAGCGCAGCGTGCCCACGCCTTGTCGCTCATGGAGAGAGATCGTGGGCACGGCGCAAGTGCGCCTTTGCCCACCCTACGGCACCGCCGCTGGGATGTGCACTGGAGCATCGCAATGACATGTGGAGACAGCGTGCGCCCGCTCCGCTCTCGTGCCCCGGACGCAGCGCAGCGTGCCCACGCCTTGTCGCTCATGGAGAGAGATCGTGGGCACGGCGCAAGTGCGCCTTTGCCCACCCTACGGCACTGCACGCTGGGATGTGCACTGGAGCATCGCAATGACATGTGGAGACAGCGTGCGCCCGCTCCGCTCTCGTGCCCCGGACGCAGCGCGGCGTCCCCGGCGATGCGAAGCATCGTCCGGTGCGGTGCGCTGCAGAGCCGGGGCCCATCCATCCGCGTCGTACCGTGTCGCCATCTGGATCCGAGCTATGCGCAGCAGCGGCAAGACGCGCTGCGGCTTGTCCGGGACACGGCTAAATATTCGGCAATCGCGCCCTCCGGCGCCGATGGACTTGCCCGCCTCAATCCGGTTCAATGGCCAATCGAGCTTTCAGGCGACAATGATGTCGAGATATCTGCTGGTCCTGCTGCTGCTGGCGTCACCGGCGGCCGCGCAAGTCAAGTTGGCGCCGAAGACCGCGGCCGGACATCCCGATCCCTGTGCCCCGATCGGGCGTACCGCGGACGGCAAGCTGGTCTACTCCATGAAATGCGAGACCCTGCCGGCACCGCCTCCGACGCCGCGGGCGGAACTGAAGGAAGCCCCTCCGCCGGCCGCCGAGCCGGAACCGGAGACGCGGCGGAGCGGCATTTTCGGCTGGTCCTACGACCGCAGGTGATGCGTCCGCGCCCCTTGCGCGAAACTGTCGGGAGTGCTCTTTGCTTGAAAATTATCCGTGGGGCCACCGGCCCCGATCCAGAGAGATGAGATGAGCAAACTCGTTATCCGTGCCGGCGACTTCACCTTCGATGCCCGTTTCGAGGAGCAACTGGCACCCAAGACCGTCGCCGCCTTCCGCAAGGCACTGCCGTTCGAAAGCCACATCATCCATGTGCGCTGGAGCGGCGAAGGCGTGTGGATGCCGCTCGGCGATCTCGATTTCGGCGTCGGCTACGAGAACCACACCAGCTACCCCGCGCCGGGCCAGATCATCCTCTATCCCGGCGGCATCAGCGAGACCGAGATCCTGCTGGCCTATGGCGGTGTTCACTTCGCCAGCAAGATGGGCCAGCTCGCCGGCAACCACTTCATCACGCTGACCTCGGGCCTGGAGAATCTGGCGACGCTGGGCAAGAGCGTGCTGTGGAAGGGCGCGCTGCCGATCCGCTTCGAGGAAGTCTGAGTGGCTGACACACGCTACCCGCGCGATCTCCGCGGTTACGGCCGCAACCCGCCGCACCCCGAGTGGCCCGGCAACGCGCGAGTCGCGGTGCAGTTCGTCGTCAATTTCGAGGAAGGCGGCGAGAACAACATCCTGCACGGCGACCGCGCCTCGGAAGCGTTCCTGTCCGACGTGCTCGGCGCGCAGCCCTGGCCGGGCCAGCGCCACGCCAATATCGAATCGATGTTCGAATATGGCTCGCGCGCCGGCTTCTGGCGGCTGTGGCGGATGTTCACCGCACGCAACTGGCCGACCACCGTGTTCGGTGTCGCCACCGCGCTGAAGCGCAACCCCGAAATCGTCGCCGCCATGAAGGAGGCGGGCTGGGATATCGCCAGCCACAGCCTGAAATGGATCGAGCACAAGGACATGACCGAGACGCAGGAGCGCGCCGAGATCGCGGAAGCGATCCGCGTCCACACTGAGGCCACCGGCTCGCGGCCGCTCGGCTGGTACACCGGGCGGTCCTCGATCAACACCAACCGTTTGCTGATGGAGGAGGGCGGCTTCCTCTATCTCTGCGACTCCTATGCCGACGATCTGCCCTATTGGGTCAAGAGCGCGGGCGGCAAGCAGCTCATCATTCCCTATACGCTAGACGCCAACGACATGCGCTTCATCAACCCGCAAGGCTTTGCCGAGGGCGAGCAGTTCTTCACCTATCTGAAGGACGCCTTCGACGTGCTCTATGCGGAGGGCGAAACCGCGCCGAAGATGATGTCGGTAGGTCTGCACTGCCGTCTCGCCGGCCGGCCCGGCCGCGCTGCGGGCCTGATGCGCTTCCTCGATTATATCGGCAAGCACGAACGCGTCTGGGTGCCGACGCGTTTGCAGATCGCCCAGCACTGGCACGACAAGCATGCTCATCTTGCGGCCGACGCATTCGAGATCGGTTGAAGGACGATGTCGCAGATTTCGCTCGCCGATCTCAATGCCGCAAGCAAGGCCGACTTCGTCGCGGCGCTCGCCAATGTCGTCGAATATTCGCCGTGGATCGCCGAGCAGCTCGCCGACAAGCGGCCGTTCGCCGGCGTCAACCAGTTGCACGCAGCGCTGATGGCGGCGATCCAGAGTGCCGAACCCGACGCGCAACTGGCGCTGATCCGGGCGCATCCCGATCTCGCCAGTAAGACCCAGCGCGCGGCGGGGCTGACGGCGGAATCGACCGACGAGCAGAACAGCGCCGGCCTCGACCGGTTGTCGGATGCGGAATACGCGGCGTTCGAGCGCGTCAACAGCGCCTATCGGGACAAGTTCGGTTTCCCCTATATCGTCTGCGTGCGTCGTCACACCCGGGATTCCGTGCTGCGCGACTTCGAGACGCGATTACGCAATATCGCCAAGACCGAGACGCGGCGCGCGATCGAGGAGATCGGCCGCATCTCCGCGCTGCGGCTGGATCAGCTCGTCATGGCCGACGACAGGCTGAAGGTGCACGGCCGGCTCTCGACTCATGTGCTGGACAACCACGTCGGCAAGCCGGCGTCCGGTATCCCGGTCGAGCTCGTCGAGCTCGCGAGTCTCGGCGAGAGCCGTGTAATCGCGCGCGCGGTCACCAATGCGGACGGCCGCACCGATCAGCCGCTGATCGGCGGCCGTCCGCTGCCGATCGGCCGCTATGAGCTCAAATTCAGCATTGCCAGATACTACGCCGAGCGCAACGTGCCGCTGTCGGATCCGCCGTTCCTCGACGAGATCCCGCTGCGCTTTGCCGTCAGCGAGCCAGAGGGGCACTATCACGTGCCGCTGCTGGTCACGCCATGGAGCTATTCGACCTATCGCGGCAGCTAAATGCGAGGCGCGCTCTTCACCTCTCCCCGCAAGCGGGGCGAGGGAGAACAGCGTCGCCGTGGTCGAGCTATCGTGTCCCGGTGGAGTCGCCAAACTTGTCGAGCAGCGCCGGAAACAGCCGGTCCGGCTTGAACGGTGGCGCGGTGAAGCGGATGCCGGTGGCATTCGCGATCGCGTTGCCGAGCGCGGCTGCGACCGGATTGTACGGGCTCTCGCTCATCGACTTCGCACCCAACGGACCGATCGTGTCGGACGTCTCGGCGAAGAACACTTCGGTGCGCGGGACGTCGGCGAACGAAGGCAGGTGGTAGTCGCGGAATTTCGGGTTGGTGACCCGGCCGGTCGCGTCGATCACCATCTCCTCGTAGAGCGCGGCGCCGAGCGCCTGCGCGACGCCGCCTTCGACCTGACCGCGGCACTGCATCGGATTGGCAACGATGCCGGCGTCCGCGGCGTGCACGCTCCGGAGTATCCTGAGCTCGCCGGTGGCCTTGTTCACGGCGATGCGAAAACCCTGGACGTTGAAGCCGACCGAGCGCGGCGTGCCGGTGGAATTGCCGCTGCCTGCGAACGGCTGTCCGTGCTCGCGCGCGAGCTTCGCCAGCTCCGTAAACGGCATGCGCCGGACGCCGCTGACGACGGCATTGTCCTCGAGCACGCAGCTCCCGATGTCACAGAGCCACGCGCCGGCGGCGGCCGCATTCAGCTCGGTCGCGAGCTGAATGGAAGCCGCATGCGTCGCCTTGCCGGCGACGAACATGCCCGCGCTGCCATAGGCGCCGGTGTCGTGGCCGCCATGGGCGGTGTCGGACTGGCGCAAGCGGATACGGTCGACGGTGGTCGCCAGCGTGGTCGCGGCGATCTGCCGGTGCACGGTGCTGGTGCCGTTGCCGAATTCGGCGGTGCCGACGGTGAGATCGAAGCCGCCGTCGTCGTTGAGCGTAATCGTCGCGTCGGCGAGGTGGCCCGCCGGCGGCACGGTGTCGATCATGGTCAGCGCGACGCCGTCGCCGATCAGCCAGTCCGGCGACAGGTCCGGCTGCGGGCCGTCAGTCTGCATCGCGCGCTCGACGAGGTCGAGGCACTGGTCGAGACCGTAGGAGCCGTAAAGCACGTCGTGAAATTCGGACGGCGGCGGCGACAGCATGGGATCGCCCTCCCTCACGATGTTGCGCCGGCGCATCTCGTAGGGGTTGATGTCGAGCTGCTTGCCCAGCTCGTCGATCGCGGCCTCGATCGCGATCAACGTCTGCGGCAGGCCATAGCCGCGAAACGCACCCGCCGGCACCGTGTTGGTGTAGACGGCGTAGCCGTCGACCCGCTTGTTCGGGCAATTGTAGACTGCGATGGACTCCGACAGCGAGTGGAACATCACCGGGCCGGCGTGATTGCCGTAGGCGCCGGTGTTGGAGAGCACGTCGAGCTGGAGCGCGGTGAGCTTGCCGTCGGCATCCGCTCCGGCCTTGATGTGGACCCGCATCGGGTGCCGCGTCGAGGTCGCGATGAACTGCTCCTCACGGGTGAGCTCCAGCTTCACCGGACGTCCCGTCTTGAGCGCAGCGAGCGCCAGAATGTCCTCGACGAACATCTCCTGCTTGCCGCCAAAGCCGCCGCCGACGCGCTCGCAGAACACGCGGACCTTGTCGGGCGGAAGCTTGAAGATGTCCGACAGCGCGCGCCGGGTCAGGAACGGCACCTGCGTCGAGGTGCGGACATTGAGCACGCCGGAAGTATCGAGCCAGGCGAGGCCGCCATGGGTCTCCAGCGCCGCATGCTGGACGCGATGACTGTGGAAGGTGGCCTCGTAGGTGACGGCAGATGTCGCGAGCGCCGCCGCGACGTCGCCGAACTCGCCATGTGTCTCCGCAGCGAGGTTACGCTGGGCGTCGGCGATGCGGTTCGCGGTGGTGCGATCGGGATGAATGATGGGCGCACCGGGCGCCATCGCCTGCTCCGGATCGATCAGCGCAGGCAAAATCTCATAATCGAGCTTCAGCCAGCGGCAGGCCTCCTCGGCGGCGGCCTCGCTCTCGGCGACGATGGCGGCAACCCTCTGGCCGATGAAGCGGACGACGTCGTCGAGAACGCGGGTGTCCTCGGGGTCCATCCAGTCCATCTCGTGCCGCGCGGTCGAGATCAGCATGGAAGGTGCGTCTTCATGCGTGAGCACCGCGTGCACGCCGGGAACCTTCAGCGCTTCCGACTTATCGATCGCGACGATCCTGGCGTGGGCATGCGGCGACCGCACCAGCTTGACGTGAAGCAGTCCGTCGATGGCAGTGTCGAAGGTGTAGCGCGCCTCGCCGCGCACGATGTCGGGGCCTGCGGGCGCCGGCAGGCTGCGGCCAAACGCGGCGCCGGCCTCGACGCTCGCCTCGACATTGGTGTTGCCGAGCAATGCGTCCTCGATCGAACGATAGCCGGTGCAGCGGCAGATATTGCCCTTCAGCGCCGCGCCGAGATCGGTCCGCTGCGCCTGGTTCAGCGAGGCGCAGGTCAGGATCATGCCGGCGGTGCAGAAGCCACATTGAAAGCCCTGCGCGTCGAGGAAGGCCTGCTGCATCGGATGCGTGCCGTGGTCTCCGCCCAGACCTTCGATCGTGGTGATGGCGCGTCCCTCGGCCCGGAACGCCGGGATCAGGCAGCTGTGCACCGGCTCGCCGTCGAGCAGCACGGTGCAAGCGCCGCAGTCACCGGCGTCGCAGCCCTTTTTCACGCCGAAATGGCCGAGCTCGCGCAGGAACGTGCGCAGGCACTGGCCGGCGCGCGGCTCCTGCGCAAATGGCTTGCCGTTGATCTCGAAGCTCATGACGGCATCGCCCCCAGCAGCTCGCGGCGAACCTCTTCGGCGAGCCGCAATGTCATGTGCTTGCGCCAGAGCGGCTGGCCGTGGATGTCGGTGTGGTACAGGTCGTCCGTGATCTGCTGGACGATCGCATCGTGCAGCACGCTCGCCTCCGGGGCCCGGCGAAAGGACAGCTGGATCGGCCGCGCCGTCGATGCGGTGACCGTCAGCGTCAGCGTGCCATCGGCATCGAGGCTGCCGATCAGGAGCGCCGCCGAGCGGCCGACCGGCGCCAGCGAGATCTGGCGATATGCCGTGCGGCGCTTCAGCGCGGCAATCGGAATATCGATCTGGCGAAGCAGGTCGCCCGGCGTCAGGCGATTGCGCTGGTTGCCGGTGACGAAGTCGACAACAGGAATCTTCTGCTCGCCGCCGCCGGCCTTCCAGATGGTGCAGACGCCGCCCAACGCTGCGGTGAGCGAGATCATCGGTCCCGCCGGCAGCGACATGCAGAGATTGCCGCCGACGGTCGCGGTCTTCCAGATCTTGAACGAGGCAAGGAAGGCGCGGCAGCACTGGTTGACCAGCGGCGCGGCGAGCCAATCGGACGGGCAGGCAAGCCCGTCGAGCTGCGCGACCGTGCAAGTGGCGGCGATGGAGAGATGGCTGTCTGTGATCGTCAGCGCCGGCCATTTCAAATCGGTCAGATCGATCAGCCGCTTCAGATGGACCTGCGGCTCCGAGAACAACCACGTGCCGCCCGCGAGCCAGGCGTCGCCTGCGGTCCAGGCCGGCAATTGTGTCCGTGTTTGCGGACGGGCCACTGTCGTGATGGTATTCAAATCCATGGCTGCGCCAAAGCTTCCGCCGGTGAATCGTGTCGATGATTCTTGCAAGACCGGAGCCAAGTCGCAACAAGCAAGTCGTGGCGCGAAGGTGATCGAGCCAGCGTTTACCTGGCTGGCCTGTCAGCGGGTATGAGGAGAATCGGGATCATGAGCGACACAAAGCCGATCTGGATCAGGGATCCCCTGGCCGCCCTCGCCGACGGTGCCGAGCGCGGAATCGTCGTGACGGACGGCCGCATCGTCGAGCTGGTGCCGGCCGGCGCCACGCCTGCGACCGCTGATGTCGCGGTGTTCGATGCGAGCGCACATGTCATGCTGCCGGGCCTGATCAACACCCACCACCATTTTTACCAGACGCTGACCCGGGCACTGCCGGCGGCGATGGATCGGGAGCTGTTCCCTTGGCTCAAGGCGCTCTATCCGGTGTGGGCGAGGCTGACGCCTGAGGCGCTTGAGCTCGGCGTCACCGTGGCGATGTCCGAGCTGTTGCTCTCGGGCTGCACCACCACGACGGATCATCACTACGTCTTCCCCGCGGGTCTCGAGGACGCCGTCGATATCGAGGTCGGCGTCGCAAGTCGTCTCGGCGTGCGGGTGCTGCTGACGCGCGGCTCGATGAACCTGTCGCAGCGGGACGGTGGCCTGCCGCCTGACAGCGTCGTGCAGGACGAGGACACGATCCTCGCCGACAGTGCGCGTGTGGTGGCGAGGCACCACCAGCGCGGCGCCGATGCGATGGTACAGATCGCGCTGGCGCCGTGCTCGCCGTTCTCGGTGACGACGTCGCTGATGCGAGCCACCGCCGATCTCGCTGACAAGCTCGACGTGCGCCTGCACACCCATCTCGCCGAGACCGAGGACGAGAACAAATTCTGCCAGCAGATGTATGGCTGCCGTCCACTCGACTATCTCGAGCAGTGCGGCTGGCTCAATGCGCGGACCTGGCTCGCCCACGGCATATTTTTCAATGCCGACGAGATGAAGCGGCTGGGCAAGGCCAAGACGACCATCAGCCATTGCGCGTGCAGCAACCAGCTGCTGGCGTCCGGCTGCTGCCCGGTCTGCGAGATGGAGGAGGCCGGCGTCGGGATCGGGATCGGTGTCGACGGCTCGGCCTCGAACGACGGATCGAATCTGATGCAGGAGGTGCGGGCCGCGTTCCTGCTGCAACGGGCGCGTTATGGCGTGGCCAAGGTCAGCCACAAGGACGCGCTGCGCTGGGCCACCAAGGGGTCGGCAGCCTGCGTCGGCCGGCCGGAACTCGGCGAGATTGCGGTCGGCAAGGCTGCGGACCTCGCGCTGTTCAGGCTCGACGAATTGCGCTTCTCCGGCCATGGCGACCCCTTGGCCGCATTGGTGCTGTGCGGGGCGCATCGGGCCGACCGGGTGATGGTGGGGGGACGATGGGCCGTGATCGACGGCGCGATCCCCGGCCTCGATGTGGCAGACCTCATCCGCCGTCACAGCTCGGCGGCGCGGCTCATGCGGATGGGATGAAAGAGGGGGCGACCACAAGTGCCGGGTGCTTCTGGCCACCCCCTCCGAACCTCCTCCGGGAGGAGCAGGCGATCTAGCCTAAGCAAGAAGCGTGCTACTTGCCCGGCAGCTTGTCGTCGATGCCTTTGACGTAGAAATTCATGCCGAGGATCTGGCCGTCGTCGAGGTGATCGCCGCCTTTGCACTCGACCGGCTTGCCGTCCTGCCCAACGATCGGGCACTTGAACGGATGCAGCTTGCCTGCAGTGATCGCGGCCTGGGCATCCTCGGCGAGCTTTTTTACCTCGTCGGGCATGTTGGTGTAGGGCGCCATCGCGAACATGTGACTGTCGAGGCCGCCCCAGCTGTCCTGGGACTTCCAGGTGCCGGCAAGCTCGGCCTTGACCCGCTCGATGTAATAGGAGCCCCAGGTGTCGAGGATCGAGGTCAGCTGGGTCTTGGGCCCGAACTTGATCATCTCGGAGTCCTGGCCGAAGGCGAGCTTGCCACGTTCGCTGGCGATCTGCATCGCGGCGGGCGAATCCGTGTGCTGCATGATGACGTCGGCGCCCTGGTCGATCAGCGCCTTGGCGGCGTCGGCCTCCTTGCCAGGGTCGAACCAGGTGTTGGCCCAGATGATCTTGACCTTGATGTCAGGCTTGATGGTCTGCGCGGCCAGGATCGTCGCATTGATGCCGGAGACGACCTCCGGAATCGGGAACGAGCCGATATAGCCGAGCACGCCGGACTTCGACATCTTGGCCGCGATCAGCCCCTGGATGTAGCGGCCCTGATACCATCTGGCCGAGTAGGTCGACATGTTCGGATTGCGCTTGTAGCCGGTGGCGTGCTCGAAATGCACGTTCGGATACTTCTTCGCGACCTTCAGCGTCGGATCCATGTAACCGAACGAGGTCGTGAAAATCAGCTTGTTGCCGGCGCGGACGAGCTGCTCGATGGAGCGCTCGGCGTCCGGACCTTCTGGCACGTTCTCCAGATAGGTGGTCTCGATCTGGTCGCCCAATTCCTTCAACAGCGCCTGCCGCGCCAGATCGTGCTGATAGGTCCAGCCCAAATCTCCGATCGGACCCAGATAGATGAAGCCGACCTTCAGCTTGTCGGCGGCGGAGACTGCACTGACGCTGCCGGCGAGCAGGAGTCCGGCGGCCAGCGCAAGAAGTGATTTCCTCATCATCGATCTCCAAACATCAGGGGAAAGCCACGATCCGCAACGTGCGCGCCCCATCGCGCGCGCCGCGGAAATGAAATTCAGCGGTCGGGCACGAACACGGTGCCGAGCGCGGCCGGTGCGGTCGAGCCGCCGCTGCGCGCGCGGGAGAGCAGGACCAGCACGATGATCGTCGCAAGATAAGGCAGCGCCGACATGAATTGCGAGGGAATGCCGATGCCCCAGCCCTGCGCATGCAATTGCAGGATCGTCACGGCCCCGAAGAGATAGGCGCCGATCACGAGCCGGCCCGGCCGCCAGGATGAGAACACCACCAGCGCCAGTGCGATCCAGCCGCGGCCCGCGGTCATGCCGGGAATGAAGAACGGCGTATAGGCGAGCGGCAGATAAGCGCCGGCAAGGCCGGCGCAGGCGCCGCCGAACATCACCGCGAAGGTGCGGATGCGCAGCACGGGATAGCCGAGCGCGTGCGCGGAGACGTGATTGTCGCCGCAGGCGCGCAGGATCAATCCCGCCCGCGTGCGGTACAGGAACCACCAGACGCCGACGACGAGTGCAATCGAGAAGTAGACGAAGCCATCCTCGCCGAACAGCACGCGCCCGACCAGCGGGATGTCGGTGAGGCCCGGAATGGCGAGATGGACCGCCGGCGTGATGCGCTCGCCGACGAAGCCGGCGCCGATCAGTCCGGACAGCCCGACGCCGAGGATGGTCAGTGCGAGTCCCGTCGCCACCTGGTTGACGGCGAGCCCGAGGGCCATCAATGCGAAGATCAGCGACATCATCGTGCCCGCGATGATGCCGAACAGCGCGCCGACGAAGACCGATCCGGTGAGCCAGGCGCCGGCAAAGCCGCAGGCCGCGCCAACGATCATCATGCCCTCGACGCCGAGATTGAGCACGCCGGACCGCTCGGTCACGAGCTCTCCGGTCGCGGCGATCAGGAGCGGCGTGGACGCGGCGAGCACGGCCAGGATGATGGCTTCAATGAGTTCCACGGGCCACCTGACGGTTCGTGAAGCTCAGCTTGAAGCGGTAGAGGATGAGGGAATCGCAGGCGAGCACGTAGAACAGCAGAATGCCCTGAAAGACCTTGGTGACATCCAATGGAATCTTCATCGCGATCTGCGCCTGCTCGCCGCCGATAAAGGTCAGCGCAAGGAAGAGGCCTGCAATTAATATTCCAAGCGGATTCAGCCGGCCGAGGAAGGCGACGATGATCGCAGTAAAACCGTAGCCCGGGGAGATGCCAGGCTGGAGATGTCCGACTGGACCTGCCACCTCGATGATGCCGGCGAGCCCTGCGAGCGCGCCTGATATCGCGAAGGTCAGGATGATCAGTTGATTGGCGTTGAAGCCGCCGAACCGGGCCGCGCGGGGCGCCGCGCCGACGACACGAATCTCGAACCCCTTGATGGTTCGCCCGAGCAGGATTGCAGCCGCGGCGACGACTAGAAGCGCAATGATCGAGCCGAGATGCAGCCGGCCGCCCTCGATCAGCAACGGCACCGTCGCCACCGGATCGAACTCGGCCGTGGTCGGGAAGTTGAAGCCGTTGGGGTCGCGCCAGGGGCCGCGCACGAGATAATCGAGGAAGAGGTCGGCGACATAGACCAGCATCAGGCTGGTCAGGATCTCGCTGGCGCCGAACTTCACCTTGCAGATCGCAGGGATCAGTGCATAGAGCGCGCCCGCAGCGGCAGCGAGGACGAGCATGACCGGCAGCACCCAGGCGCCGGCGTCGGTGCCTTGTGTCTTCACCGCGATCCAGCTTCCCGCAACCGCGCCGATCAGGAATTGACCTTCGGCGCCGATGTTCCAGGCATTGGCGAGATAGCACAGTGACAGGCCGATGGCGATCATCACCAGCGGCGTTGCCTTCACCACGATCTCCTGCAACGAATAGCCGTCGGTCAGTGGCGCGATGAAGTAGGCGTGCAGGGCGAGCAGGGGATTCTTGCCGAGTATCGCGAACAGGATGACCATGGTCACGACGGTGAGGCCGATCGCGATCAGCGGCGAGACCAGCGCGATCGTGCCCGAGCGCTCGGCGCGCTTCTCAAGCACCAATTGCATGCGCGACCTCCTTTGGCTCGAGGCTGCTGCCGCCCATGAGAAGGCCCAGCTTTTCGCGCGTTGCCTCGCGGGTCGCGAGCGGTGCCGACAGCTTGCCGTGGAACATCACGGCGATGCGGTCGGCGATCTCGGCGAGTTCGTCGAGATCCTGGCTTGTCACGAGCACGGCGGCGCCCGCGGTTGCCAGATCAAGCAGCGCCTGGCGAATGACGGCGGCGGCGCCGGCATCGACACCCCAGGTCGGCTGGCTCACCACCAGCACAGCGGGGTTGCGCAGGATCTCGCGTCCCACAATGAACTTCTGCAGATTGCCGCCGGAGAGGGATGCGGCTTCCGGATCGCGCTTGGCCTTGCGGACGTCGAATGTCTCGGTCGCGCGGTCGACGGTCTTCAGCGTGGCCGCGGTATTGATGAAGCCGCGATGGACCATGCCGCTCGCGGCATGTCCGGTGAGCAGCGCGTTCTCCGAGAGCTTCATGCGCGGCGCGGTGCCATGGCCGAGCCGCTCTTCGGGAACGAAAGCTGCTCCGAGCCTGCGTCGCTGCGTGATGGAGAGATGGCCGGCGGCAATGCCTTCGATCACCACGGTACCGGGGTCCTTCGACAACCGCTCGCCGGACAGCGCGGCGAACAACTCCTCCTGGCCGTTGCCGGCGACGCCGGCGATGCCCAGGATCTCGCCGCCCTTCAGCTCGAACGAGATGTGCTCGAGCCGGACGCCATGCGGCTCGCTCGGCGCGAGCGAAAGATCGTTGACGACGAGCCGCGGCACGGTGGTTGTCCGGCCGGATGCCGCCTTCACTTCCTTGATCTCACCGCCGACCATCATGCGCGCCAGCGAAGCGGCGGTCTCGTGCCGGGGATTGCAGGTCTCGACCTTCCTGCCGCCACGCAGGATCGTGGCGGTGTCGCAGAGCCGCTTCACCTCCTCGAGCTTGTGGCTGATGTAGAGGATGGCGCGGCCTTCGGCCTTGAGCCGCTCCAGCACGACGAACAACTGATCGGCTTCCTGCGGCGTCAGGACGGCGGTGGGCTCGTCCAGGATCAGGAATTTCGGATCCTGCATCAGCGCCCGGACGATCTCGATGCGCTGGCGCTCGCCGACCGACAATTGCCAGACCTCGCGTTTGGGATCGAGCGGAAGGCCGTAAGCCTTCGATACCTGCTCCAGTCGCGCCGACATGTCCTTGAAGGATTCCCGTCCGTCAAGGCCGAGCGCGACGTTCTCGGCGACGGTGAGATTGTCGAACAGCGAGAAGTGTTGGAACACCATGCCGATGCCGAGGCTGCGTGCTTCCGAAGGTCCGGACAGCAGGATTCGTCGGCCCTGCCAGCGAATCTCGCCAGCGCTCGGCTGGATCAGCCCGTAGATCGCCTTGACCAGCGTCGACTTGCCGGCGCCGTTCTCGCCGAGCAGCGCGTGGATTTCGCCTGGCCAAATATCGATGTCGATGGAATCGTTGGCGAGGAAATCGCCATAGCGTTTGGTGAGTCCGATCGTCCGCAGCAGCGGGGACTCGCCGGAATTCAGGCCGTCAGGTGTCGAATCCAACATTCGCTGATGCGCTTGCATGGTGAAATGCCCCGATAGTGGGCCAGTTTGAACCCCGGCGTAAGGTGGGAAAATGCGTCATCCCTTGCTCAACGCTTTGGCAGGCAGCTTGTGGCAGCGCGCCGGCTCTCGCCGGGACGAAGCCCCGTGTTCAGGCGCCCGCACATTGCCTTACGGGCGCGGCTTCCGCGGGCGCCTGTTGCAGATTTGTGACGGTTCAAGGCAAATCGGAACCCGCTATGCAGCCTTGACGTCGCAGTGAGCAAAGTTGCGCCATCGCGCTTATGCATTGCGGATCGACGCAACATTGGCCCCTGACCCTCCGACCCCCAACATGCGCTCGACATGAAAGAAGAGCGAAATCAAACGGGAATGTCCGGCAATAGCCGGCCTTGCGGGCCGCATGCCCGCTGCAAGAAAACCTCCTAAATCCCACGAAGAAACGCCGCCCCTTGCCAAAACAAGCGGCACGCCTTGAAAAAAGTTGAGGCTTCTCCCTCCGGGAGATCGGCGCAAGTCTCGCACCCAAGGGCGTTCATTGACGTGTCCAAACTTGGGGGTATTCAGGATGTCGTTTCGTTTCAGGGCAATTGCAGCAACGGCGCTGTCACTTGCCACGCTGGCCACCGGTGGCCGGGCTTTCGCGGCGGATCTGCCGGTCAAGGCTGCCAAGAAGGCGGCGGATCTCCCGTTCTTCCTGGTGATCGATAACCGCGTCACCTTCTCCTACATCTTCAACGCCTCGCAGCCCGGTGCATGGTCGTTCCGGCCGGATGGATCGATCGACAGCAAGACCACCAAGCAGGTTTACTCGTTCACGCATTTCGATCTCTGGGCATACGGCACGAACTTCTTCACCATCTCGATGTTCAAGTCCGACCACAATGACCCGTCTGCGCCCTGCACCAACGCGGGCACGATCTTCGGCGCGCCGGCAACGTGCGCCGGTGCAACGGAGATCTACGGACTGTTCCGCTCGACGTTCGGCTGGAATGAGCTCTTCGACACCAAGGCCTTCACCGCGGGGCCGCTTCACAACATCTCGTTCGAGGTTGGCATGGATGCCAACACGGAAAACCGGTATTTCGGCGCGGCCAAGCGCGACGTCGTCGGCGGTCTGCAGTTTGCGTTCGATCTGCCCTACAAGGGTTACATCAACGTCGCGCCGCTGGTGTACTGGGAGTTCGCCAATCACAACTCATTCAGTCAATGCGGACTGTTCGGTGCAGGCGTTCCCGGTGTGACCTGTCTTGCAGACGGCAACACCTCGTTCAAGCCAACCTGGGCGGTCGAGATCAATTACTACATGGATCTCGGCTTCCTCCCGCCGAACATGCAATATTTCTCGATCAGCGGCCGCGCCGGCTGGTACGGCAAAAAGGGCACCGACACCGAACCGCTTCCCTACAGCCCCGCGAACGGCGTTTACAACACGGCGGTCGAGTTGAATTCGGAGCCGATCCGGCTGACCTTCGATGCCTCGAAGGCCGCCTGGGGTGACAAATATTCGCACTTCGTGGACGTCTGGGTGGCTTACCGCTATTGGCAGAACAAGTTCGGTCTCGATCACAACCTTGCCGTCGGATGTACCACGGCGGTCGGTGGCCGGACGGTGAGCACGGGGTCGTGCACCGAATCCTCGCTCTACTCCGGTATCACCGTGAAGTTCTGACTGATTGACACGTGGCAGCCGTAGGGTGGGCAAAGCGAAGCGTGCCCACGACTTCTGCTGCCGTAGCAATCCGATGGTGGGCACGGCGCAAGGGCGCCTTTGCCCACCCTACAGATCCGAACTTGTGGTAACGCCTACTTCGTCCACACGCCGTCGTGCAGCGCTGCGGCTTCGTCCTCGAGCAGCGGACCAACGACCTCGGTCGGCCGCTGGCCGCTGGCAAAGACCTCGCGGCACGGCAGGTCGAGGGTCGGGTTGTCAGGATGGTTGCCGGTGACGCCGCGCAGGCGATGCTCGCTGAGCCCATAGACGACGCGGCCGATGCCAGCCCAGTAGATCGCGCCGGCGCACATCGCGCAGGGCTCTGCCGAGGAATAGAGCGTCGCTGTCGCCAGCACCTCGCGGCTGAGTGTGCGGCAGGCCTGGGTGGCCGCGAGACGTTCGGCATGCGCGGTGCCGTCATGATCCGGCATGTAGCCGTTCTCGGTCTCGATCAGCACCCTGCCGTCCGCATCGACGACGATGCAGCCGAACGGATGGTTGCCATGGGTGAGGGAGCGGCGGGCGACCGCGAAGGACAAACGCAGCAACTGCTCGTCACGCTTCGATGTGCCGGCCATCAATCCTCCGCGGTCAGTGCCCCGCCATGCGCCGACCGATCGCGGCGAGACCGGCTTCGCCGGTTCGTCCTTCATACACGAATTCGCCGTGGAACATTCTCCACCAGCCGCCCCCGGCTTATTGACGGTATATTCCGGATAAGCGATTGAAAATATTGATTATGCGGGCGGTTCGGGGCCTGATATTGGGTGAACGGTTGCCGCGCCTGTGCATGACCGGCGCGACGCAGCCTGCCGCGCACGCGCATTCATGCTAACCACGCGGCGGTTGGGACGGGCCGGTGCGTGATTTGCCGCCGACCGTGTACCGATTGTCGCCAGGACAGCCGCTGCCGCCGCGGTCCAGAGAAGAGAAAGCTCGTCGAGATGGGTGCCGCCAACGCCGTTCAAAATGCATCGCTCGGCGAAGAGATCGTGCGTCGGATTAACGATCTGGCTGCGATCTCGGAAGGCGGCGACAACCTCACCCGCATCTATCTCACCAAGGAGTTGCGCAAGGCAGCGGACCTCCTGCTGAGCTGGATGCGCGAGGCCGGTATGAGCGCGCGCCTTGACGCGATCGGCAATGTCTGCGGCCGCTACGAAGGCGAGCGGCCCGGCGCGCCCTGCCTGATGCTCGGGTCGCACTACGACACCGTACGCGATGCCGGCAAATGGGACGGGCCGTTGGGGGTGATCACGGCCATCGCCTGCGTTGCCGATCTCAATCGCCGTGGCAAGCGCCTGCCGTTCGCGATCGAGATCGTCGGCTTTGCGGATGAGGAGGGCGTGCGCTTCGCTTCGACCTTGCTCGGCAGCCGTGCGGTGGCCGGCACCTTCGACGAGAGTGTGTTGAATGTGCGCGACCGCGACGGTGTGTCGATGCGCGATGCACTCGTACAGTTCGGCCTCGATCCCGATCATATCGGAGCAGCCGCGCGGACACGGCGCGAGCTGCTTGCCTATCTCGAATTGCACATCGAGCAGGGGCCGGTGCTGGAAGCGCAGGATCTGCCTGTCGGTGTCGTCACCGCGATTGCCGGTGCGACGCGGCTTGCCGCGCGGCTGACCGGCATGGCGGGGCACGCCGGTACCGTGCCGATGGTGCTTCGGCGTGATGCGCTCACGGGCGCGGCCGAATGCATCGGCGCGATCGAGCAGTTTTGCCGCACCGACGAAAGCGGCCTTGTCGGCACCGTCGGCTACATCCAGGCGAGGCCCGGCGCCACCAATGTCATTCCGGGCGAGGTGTCGTTCACCATCGACATGCGCGCGCCGACCGATATGCACCGCAAGCGCGCGGTCGCCGATATCGTCCGCCAGATCGAGGCGATCGCCAAGCGCCGGCACCTGGCCCTCCAGCTCGACGTCACCCACGAGAACCGCACCGCGCCTTGCGCGCCGTGGCTCAAGGAGCAGATCGCGCAGGCGATCGGAGCGGAGGGGTTCTCCGTGCTCGAGCTGCCGAGCGGAGCGGGGCATGACGGCATGGCCATGATCGACATCGCCGATGTCGGCATGATCTTCGTCCGCTGCCGCGGCGGCATCAGCCACCACCCGGACGAGCATGTGGAACTCGCCGACGCCGACGCCGGTGCGCGGGTGCTGCTGCGGGTGATCGAGAATTTCAGGCCGCGGGAAGGCTAGGCTGAAGAAGCCCCGCCGGAAGCCGACACGTCATCTGGAGGAAATACGAATCAGCCATGCTTTGGGTGGTGGCCGCACCATCGGAGTGACCTCGCCACATATGAATAGTGATATCTCGTTGCCCTCAGATCGCGGAAACCGATTTTACCAAGGCGTGGCCGCGAGCTTTTTCGCCAACGCCCTCCAGGCGGTCAATTTTCTCGGTGATCGATTCCTGAGGAAGTCACACCATTCGTTGTCGGCCATCGAGGACCTTTACCGGCACTCGATGGACAGCGCGTTTTCGGTCACCGAGGCCTTCCTCGTCACCGGCGCGCCGCACGCATCCGCCTATTATCCCCGTGACTTCGCCTGGTTCTATCCTGATGTTCTCGACCCCGAGACCATCATGGATGCGCAGGACGCAGTGCGGCGGGCCCGGCTGCTCGACAAGAGCATCCGTCTGTTGCTGGAGGCGGTTCGCGCCGACGTCGTCACGACGACCATCGTCCCGGCGGGGCGCGGCCGGTACCTCGGCGTAAACTATTTCTCGCAGCCCTCGGATACGCTGCTCGGCATTCTGGCCGGCCTGCAGCAGATGATCTCGGCCGACCAGAGGGCGTCGTCCTATCTGGCGATGTCGCAATGCGCGCATGCCGGCCGGCTGCTGCTGGCAGAATATGGCGGCGACCTGAAGCGTGCGATCCTCCGGCTCGCAAGCGAGCTCAAGCCGTTCGACGATGACGGCACCAGGTATTTGCTGTGTGATGCCCGTGGCCCTCGCTCCGCTGCAACGGATACCCGTGCGGAACGCAGGCGCTTTGTCACCAATGCCTGCGTCTACACGACCTTCGTGTGGAGCGTGCAGCTCGGCATCGTCGACGAGAGCGAGCTGAAGCGGCTGCTCGGACGCGGCCTCGCGCAGTACAAGAAGGACCTGCTCCGTCTGTTCGGCAAAGACGGCTACATCAGGCATTCCCTGGATGGCCCGATGGGATCGCCGGTCTCCTCGGTCGCGCTGGATTTCGTCGGCGTGCATCGCGGCTTTTGGGACATGACCGATGCCGGCGAGCGTGCGCTGTTCGCGGCCACGGCGGATCTGATCATTGCAGAGCCGCGCTTCCGCATACCCTCGACGTTCCACTTCCTGGTGTCCGCGGATAATCCGCGGAACAAGATGATCCACAAGATTGCGGCGCCCGCCTATCAGGGGCGCTCATCCTGGCCGACGTTCAACGTCGAATTCGCGGACCGAATGCTCGACTACGACGGGGTCTCCGGCGGTGATCGCTACCGGGCCTGCGCGCAAGGCATATTGAAGGACATTCGCACCGCGACCGAAGTGCACGGCGGATATCAGGAGCTGATCTCGGAACAGGGGCTGAAGTATCGCACCTGGGCCTACAAGGGCGCCGTGGCCCATTCCTGGTTTCCGCGCTTCCTGTCGGTCTGGAGGAGGGCGTATGGAACGCCGCTCCTCCAATGGAATAACTGACCGCGGGGACGCTATCCCGCCGTCACGTCCACCAGCTCGCCGCCCTCCAGCACCTTGGCCGCCTTGGTGCGATCGAGATCGCCTTCCCAGGCCGCGACCACGACGGTCGCGACGCAATTGCCGACGAGGTTGCCGAGTGCGCGGGCCATGCCGATGAACCAGTCGACCGACAACACCAGCACGAGGCCGATTGCAGGAATGCTCGGCACCGCATTGAGCGTCGCGGCCAGGATCACGATGGCCGAACCCGGCACGCCATGCGCGCCCTTCGAGGTGATCAGGGAGACGCCGAGAACCAGCAGGAGATCGCCGAAGGACAGCGGCGTGTTGGTCGCCTGCGCGATGAAGACGACGGCCAGCGTCAGATAGATCGAGAAGGCGTCGAGGTTGAAGGAATAACCGGTCGGGATCACGAGACCGACCACGGAATCCTTCACGCCCATCCGCTCCAGCTTCTTCATGATCTGCGGCAGCACGGCATCGGAGGAGGCGGTCGCGAGCACGATGGTCAGCTCTTCGCGCAGGTAGGCGAGGAATTTGAGGATGTTGAGTCCGGCGAGGGCCATCACGCCGCCGAGCACGCCCAGCACGAAGATGCCGACCGAGACGTAGAACAGCATCACCAGCGACACGAGCTGCTTCAGCGAGCCGACGCCGTATTTGCCGACGGTGTAGGCGACAGCGCCGAGCACGCCGAGCGGGGCAACGCGGACGATCAGCCCCATGACGCGGAACAGCACGGTGGAAGCCGCATCGATCATGCTGGTGACGAGCTTACCCTTCTCGCCGCCGACGAGCGCGAGGCCGACGCCGAACAGCACCGCGAAGAACAGCACCTGGAGCACGTCGTTGCGCGATAGGGCATCGAAGGAGGTGGTCGGGATCACGTTCATCAGGAAGGCGCCGATACCGCCGCCGGAAAGCTTGTGGGCGTTGTCGGCGTAGGTGTTGAGCGCTTTGGCATCCAGCGTCGAGGGATCGATGTTCATGCCGTGGCCGGGGCCGAAGAGGTAGGCGAGCAACAGGCCGACGACGAGCGCGACGGTCGTCATGATCTCGAAATAGACCAGTGCCTTGACGCCGACCCGGCCGACCTTCTTGAGGTCGCCGGCGCCGGCAATGCCGTGCACGACGACGCAGAACACGATCGGCGCCACGATCATCGAGATCAGCTTCAGGAAGGCGTCGCTGAGGATCTTGAGCCCGATCGCGAAATCCGGGACGGCCATGCCCAGGATGACGCCAAGCACCAGCGCGGCCAGGACCTGAACGAACAGCGAGGTGTAGAGCGGCTTCGGCTCGGCGGCGGGTGCCGCGGTGATGGTCGACATGGTGGATTCCCCCGGTTTGACGCGACGTGGACGTCAAACAGGAGCAACAACCGTGCCAGATTGTCGCGGGGGATCCGGAAAGCGACGCTGGACATCGCTCTGATATTGCGGGAGCGACGCAACGCTTCTTGCGTCGTCTGCTGCGTCGGGAGCGCGGGACCCGCGGTCAGTCGCTATGCCTTCGCCGAAACGAAAGGCATCGTCATGCCGCAAGATCCAGCAGCCGGCATGATCCGCGCACGAGCGCCTTGCGTCCGGTGGGCGTCATCACGGGTACGCCGTCATTGACGACAACGAGGCCGAACTTGACCAGACTTTCGATAAGATAGGCCTTGGAGAGGCGACCGCCCGACACGGGGTTGCGAAGTGTGCGCAGAGCTTCCCACTGGTCCGGCGAAAGATCGAAGTCGACGTCGTTGCTCATGTTGCCTCAAGCGATAGTACCATTCGCGCGCCTCTGTTAGCGGCGCTGCATGAAGACCATGCGACGACAATGAGTCGGGAATTCGGTGCGCTGTTTAGAACCTCTCTTCACGAATTGCCGCACTTCATTGCACCACAAGAGTAAAGATCGTTCGACCGCGAATATCGTCCCGAGCTTCGATCACATATTGATGATTTCGGTTTGATGTTGCACTGCAAGTTGCCGCGATGCACGGGAAACGCTGCTGTCCCATTCTGCGTCGCAATATGCACAGAAATCGTGAGACGAAAGGTTGAGGACTCTGTTACGGTGATTCCCGGGGAATGACTTCACGCTGCAGGAGTGGAGTGCATGAACAGGCTTGTCGAAATTCGCAGTCAGGAATCCCTGTGCCGGGAGCGTGCCGCGCTCGATTTCAATCGCCGGGTTTTTTGGCTCGCGCAAGCCGAGGAATGGGAGCAGCGCGCGCTCGACGAAATTGCCTATCACTTCCGGGAGTGTAACGTCGGCCAAGTGGAGCTTGCGCGGAGCTGACGTTGGCCGCGGGCAAAACCTACTGATAAGTGGCCACGATATCTGACACCGCGCGCTCGAGCTGCTGCGCGGTGGCGCATTGGCGCACGACCGTACAGAAGGTCGCGTAGCGCGGCATCTCGGAATCACCAAAGCCCCAGGCGAGCCGCCCTTCGGGATTGAGCCAGACCAGCCGCTTCGAGCGTTCGGAGATGCGGCGCAGGATGTCGGCACGCGGATCGAGATTATTGCTGCGGGCATCGCCGAGCACGATCACCGTGGTCTGCGGCGTCAGCGTGCTCATGAAGTCCTTTTCGAAATCGACCAGCGAAGAGCCGTAATCGGACGAGCCGAAGCCGACCTTGGACATGATCTCGGCCATCGCCTCTTCCGGCGATTTCTTTTCCAGGATCTCGCTGACCTCGATCATGTGCGAGGAGAAGGCGAAGGAGCGGACGTCGTCGACTACCTCGTGCAGCGAGTGGATCAGCAGCAGGAAGAAATCGGAGACTTGCGCGACCGAGCCGGAGACGTCGCATAGTGCCACGATCTTCGGCCGGTCGCGATGCTTGCGCTTCCATGCGGTGAGGAACGGCACGCCGCCCCATGCCGCATTGCGGCGCAGTGTGCGGCGGACGTCGAGATGACCGCGGCGCTGGCGCTTGCGCGGTTTCGAATAGCGCTCGCGCAGGCGGCGCGCGATCTGGCGGATGAGGGCGCGCATCTCCGCGATCTGGCGCCGCTCGATGCGGGCGAGCGGCGCGTTGCGCAGGATCTCGTTGCGGAGATTCTCGGCCTCCTCGCGGGCATAGAGCGCAAGTCCCTGCGAGACGGTGTCGCGCACGGCTTCGCGCAAGGCGTCGAGCGCGGCGCGCAGACGTTCGGCCAGTGCCGGGTTGCTCGCAGTCAGCGCGTCGAGATCATCGCGCAGGCGCTGGAGGCCCATGGCGTCGAGGATGCGGCTGGAAAAGATCCCGCGCTGGGTGGAATAGCGGATGTCCGACAGGGAGGCGGCGCCGGACGCGCTGGCGATGGCGGCTGCGATCGCATTGCGGTCCTGCGACAGCAGCATTTGCGCCAGCGGACCCAGACTCTCAGGAGGCTGACCTTCACCCGCCTCGCTGGCCGAGCTGGAGGAGGGCGACTGATCTACGTCCTGCGAGGCGCTCTCCTCGCTGTTGGCTTCGGTCTGATCCTGTCGCGGCTCCGGCTGGCTGAAGAACAGATCAAAGCAGTCGCCGAGCGCGAGCTTCTCTTCCTGCGACTTGGCGAGCGTCAGCAGCAGCGCATCGCGCAGGACGGCGCGGTCGGAGATGCCGACCTGTGCGACCGCGCGCATCGCATCGATGCTTTCGGCAGGCGAGACGTGAACGCCGACGCCGCGTGCTGCCCGAAAGAAACGATGGAGGTTCTCGCGCATCGGCGTCAACCGAAGACGTTGGACCGGGCCGCCTTGGCAATGAAGGTCGTCACCTGCGGCGATGCGGCCTCGATGTCGGCTTCGTATTTCAGGAGCACGTTGAGCGTGTCCTTGACGATCTCGGTGTCGAGTTCCGTGGCCTGGAGCAGCACCAGCACGCGCGCCCAGTCGATGGTCTCGCTGACCGAGGGCAGCTTCTTCAGATCGAGCGAGCGGATTTCGTGGATAAAGCCGACCATTTGCCGGCGCAGCGCCTGCGCGATGCCGGGCACCCGGCTTTCGACGATACGCTCCTCGAGCCGCTGCTCGGGGAAGCCGATATGCAGATGCAGGCAGCGCCGCTTGAGGGCATCGCCGAGGTCACGCTCGCTGTTGGAGGTGAGGATCACCGTCGGCGGTGTGATCGCCGAGACGGTGCCGAGCTCGGGGATCGTGACCTGGAAATCGGAGAGGATCTCCAGCAGCAGCGATTCGAATTCCGCGTCCGACTTGTCGATCTCGTCGATCAGGAGCACGCAGCCGCCCGGCTGCTCCAGCGCCTGCAGCAGGGGGCGCGGCTCGACGAATTCCTTGGAGAAGAACACGTCGCCGAAATCGTGCAGCTGGTCGAGCGCGGCATGCAGCGTCTGGGCGCCGCCGAGGACTTCGCCGAGCTTGTCCTTGAGGATCTGCGTGTAGAGAAGCTGTTTGGCGTATTTCCACTCGTAGAGCGCCTTGGCCTCGTCGAGACCCTCGTAGCATTGCAGGCGGATCATCTTCATGCCGCGCCAGGCGGCGATCGCCTTGGCAAGCTCGGTCTTGCCGACGCCCGCAGGGCCCTCGACCAGGATCGGCTTCTCGATCTGCTGCGACAAATAGACGGCGGTCGCGATCTGCCGGCTCGCGATGTAGCCCTGCGCGGCGAGGCCGCTCTCCACTGCCTCGATCGAGGTCGAGGCCTTCTGATCAGCCACGAAAGGGCGCTCCCAAAGGTCTTGCTTGAGGCTTGTTCTGCCTGCGTTCCCGGCAAAGAACAAGTCTCGTTTGGGAGGCATCAGACCCGCACGGACGGCGCTTTTTCCGCTCGACGCAAATACGTGTCGGCGCGGATATTTGCGCGGCTCGCCGTTCGCGCGATCAGTGCCGCAGCAGCTCCGGCTTGCGGATCGTTTGTCTGACCTCGGCGCCGCAATCGGCGCATTCATAGACAAAGTCGATCTTGGCAAGGCTCCAATGCGGTTCGACCTCGCGCACATACATCGGCAGGAACCCCATGCACGTCGGGCAATTCACAGGCGCGATCTCGATGTCCTGATGATGCTGTACATAAGCTGGCATCTCGGCTCTCCTTCGCAGGCGACAACCAAACCCCGCGCAGAAGCTACTGCCGGCCGCTCCAGGCGCATCATCAACTCTTTCGAACGGAGATGGAACGGCGGACGTTTCTCGCGCGCTGTGACATTCTTGTTACGTGTCTGTACTGTAACGGGCGGACCGAATGCCTATTTCTGCGGCCAATCCGGTTTTTTCGGCCCTCAACCAACGATAAGGGAGCAACGCCCATGACGCATGCCATTCGTTTTCACAAGACCGGCGGTCCGGAAGTCCTGGTCTGGGAGGAGGTCAGCGTCGGAAAGCCCGGGCCGGGGGAAGCGCGCATCCGCCACACCGCCGTCGGCCTCAATTTCGTCGACATCTACAACCGCTCCGGCTTGTATCCGGCGCAACTGCCGAGCGGGCTTGGCAGCGAGGCGGCCGGAATCGTCGAGGAGGTCGGGCCCGGTGTCACCGATCTGAAGCCGGGCGATCGTGTCGCTTATGGCGCCTCGCCGCTCGGCGCCTATTCCGAGGCGCGGCTGATCCCCGCGGACCGCTTGCTGAAGCTGCCCGACGGGGTCGACGACAAGACCGCGGCGGCGATGATGCTGAAGGGCCTCACCACGCAATATCTGATCCGGCAGACCTATCGGGTGAAGGCCGGCGATACCATCCTGCTGCATGCCGCGGCCGGCGGCGTCGGTCTGATCCTGGGCCAGTGGGCCAAGCACCTCGGCGCGACCGTGATCGGCACCGTCAGCAACGACGAGAAGGCCAAGCTTGCCAAGGCGCATGGTTGCGACCACGTCATCATCTACACCCGCGAGGATTTCGTGAAGCGCTTGGACGAGATCACGGGCGGCAAGAAGGTCCCCGTGGTTTATGACTCCGTCGGCAAGGACACGTTCCTGAAATCGCTGGATTGCCTCGCCCCGCTTGGCGTCGCCGCGCTGTTCGGCCAATCCTCCGGTGCGGTCGAGCCGCTCAATCTCGGCCTCCTGGCCCAGAAAGGCTCGCTCTACGTCACCCGGCCGACTCTGTTCACCTACGCCGCCAAGCGCGAGAACCTCGTGGCGATGGCCGGCGAGTTGTTCGACGTCGTCAAGTCCGGTGCGGTCAAGATCGAGGTGCACCAGACCTATCCGTTGAAGGACGCCGCCAAGGCGCATGCCGATCTCGCCGCACGCAAGACCACGGGATCGACCGTTCTTCTGGTGTAAGGTCCGGGCCCGCGTCACGTCCGTTCATGCTTGCGCAGATCGTGGGCGTGATCGAGGCGAATTGCCTGGAGGTCGACGTCTTCGGGCGGGATCCGGGGCAGGGTGGCCTCGGTCAGGATCGCCTCGGTGACGTCTTCGACCGAACTCCCGGCGATCTCGTGGATGAACGAGACATTCCGGTATTCGCCCGAGGCGATGCGGGAGATGACCTCGCGCCTTGTGATTTCGGGGTCGACGACCGCCTCGCGGCCCCGCCGTCCGTAGTCGATCATCACGACGAAATATTGCATCAAATACGACTCTGCCGCGCCCCATTGCGGGCGCGCGGCAGATTATTTCCGAAAAACAGAATCAAGTCAAGGGCGATTTCGAAAAAGCGAAATCGTCGGCCGTGCAGGCCTTACTTGCCCTTCTTGCGGGGGCGCGCCGACTTGGCGCGCAGCCGCTCGAGCTGGCCCTTGGGCATGGAAAGGCAGATCTCACCCACCCAATCGAGCTTCACGCCGACGATCGGCTTGGCGTTGAAGCTGGTGAGATTGACGAGGGACGGGCTTTTCCCCCGCTCGATCGTTTTCAGATAGCGTTCGCCGGTCTTGAGCCGGACGACGGCCTCTTCGCCGTAGAAGCTCGACAGCGGATGCCGCTGGTCCTTGTAGACCACGATCACGTCGCCGCTCTCGTATTTGGGCAGCATCGAATCACCCACGATCTCGAAGGCGACAGTCTCTTCCATGATCGGGAAGGGCAGCGCGATGTCGCCGAGACCCTCCGGGGGGACCTGCTCGTAATCCGGCTCGATCACGGCGCCGGCACCGACGCGGCCCATGATCGGCGCGAGATTGAGCTCGAGATATTCCATGATCGGAATGATCTCCGAGGCCTTCACCAGGCGTTCGCCGCCGAGGATCTCCGAGACCGCGCCGGGTCGCACGCCCATGGCCGCCGCGAGGCCGCCCTTGCTCTTGCCCGTCTTCTCCAGGCCCCGCTCGATCATTGCAACGTCCAACATGGTGATTCCCTCGATTACCCATCGTCTCGCTCTTGTAATCCGAAATTCGGAATTATTGCAATTATGAATATCAGAATTATCGCTTGACTTTGGCTTCGGAATACCGGAATGTCCGTTTCGCCCCCGGTCGTGCGATCGGAGGAGGCGCATCACAGGATAGCAGCATGGAACCGGGCCATTGGCCGTCGGAGCACTCCGACGCGCTTCGCGACTATTTTCTCAAAGGCATGTCTTATGCGGAGATCGGAAGACAGATTAACGCAAGGTTTGGAACGGCTTACACGCGCAATGCGGTGATCGGCCGCGCCAAGCGGCTCGGGCTCGTCATACCGGAATGGATCGTGAGCCCATCGGTCGCGCCATATTTGCCCGGTGAAGCTCCGGTTTCGCCGCGCCGCGCGGTGCTACCGAATCTGAGCGTGCCGCCGAAGTCCGCAGTGAAGCCTGCGGTGCAGGTGAAGCTGCGCTGCGTCGGCGTTCAGCCGCGCCTGATCCAACTGGTGGACCTCGATCCGGCCGACTGCCGCTATCCCTATGGCGGCGACAAGGACGGGGAGGAGATCGGCTTCTGCGGCCATCCGCGCCAGCCGGGCTCCAGCTATTGCGCGCCGCATGCGGGCCTGACGCGTCGCTCCAGGGCGGCGTCCGCCCGTGTCCCCGGTCCCGTCGTGCTGAAGCTGGTCTTCGCGGCCTGAACTCTCACCCGTTCCATCGTCAATTTCGCAAGGAGTATCCAAGTGGCTCGTGCACGACGCAACAAGTCCTACAAATTGGCGCAGATCTACGACCGGCGGTCCCGCGACGTGCCGTTCAATGCCGAAGTGGCGGAGGTCGAGGTCGACAATCCGCTGGCGCTCGATGCCGGTGAGAAGATCGTGGCGATCCGGTCGATCCGCGGCGATCCGCTGGGACGGCTGCACGCACACCACCAGATCGACGAGGCGCAATATCTCGGCGGGCGCGCCTTCCAGAACGATTGGGAGAAAGCGGAGCGGGGCCCTCAGGCGATGGACCCGACCCGCGAATATGTCGATGGCGCGCGCACGCGCGAGCCGGTGACCGAGAGCCAGCGCCAGGCGGTGCTGCGGCTGAACCAGGTCGAGCGCGAACTCGGGACCGACGGCGCTGCGCTGGTGCACGACGTGCTGGTGCTGGGCCTGACCATGGACCAGATCGGGCAGCGTCGCGCCGTCCGTACGCAGCGCTGGAACGACTATTTCGCGCGACGCTTTCGCGAGTGCCTGGACCGGCTGGCACTGATTTACGGCTTTGCGACGGAAACGGGGACACGGCAGGCAGGGCGGCGCAGATAACCACGGTACGCCCGCGGTTTGGGCCGCGGGCGTGCCGGTCTGCCGCTCACGGATGCGGTACGATCTGGTAGGGCGTCGTATAGGGCTCGACGCGGAGCGAGGCGTTGGCCAAAAGCCCGATCCTGGCGGTCGGTGCCTGCTGCAATTCGCCGTTCGGGCCGCGATGCACGTTATATTGCCAGACCGTGAGATCGCCCTTCTGCGCCAGCGCGTGCGCAACCGCGCTCGCATCATTGCCGCCGAGCGCCTGAAGCTCCTCCGCCGACAACCCGACCACGATTTCGTCCTTGACGGTGACGATCTTGAACAGGTTCATCTTGGTCTCCTGCGCCCATGCGCCTTGTATCGAGAGGGTGAAAAGCGCGACCGCGGCGCCCTTGATGAGATCGCAGCGAGAAAGCATGCCGTCGTCCTTTGGTGCTGAGGCGCGCCCGAATCGAAGAGTTTTCAGCCATGGCGCCCGTTGTCTGCGTGGCCGTGTCGCAACGGCTTGGTCGTTCGTTCATGGACAACGGTTCACGCGGAGACATATCCGGCTTGCGAGATCGATCGTTATTTCGCCGTTAATGCAACCGCCGAGGCCGCACTCAACAATTACGTGTGTAGGCGCTGAGAAGCTCATTCGCAGCCGAATGTCGGTCATGTCGGAAACAAGCGGAAACGTTGTGCCGATTGATGGCGATCAAGGCTGTGTGTGTGATTAATGACGCTTCTTGACGCAGGTGGGTGACTGCGGTCGATATACCTGTTATCCCGAATTGCCGTGGTGCGATGCAGACGAAGCATCGCTATAGCTACTGTTGGGCTTGCCGGATGGGTTGTTCCTTGACATAATTGCAACCAAACGGTTGAGCTGGTCGTTTGGACATGTCGTTCGGCGTGCCAACCTGCCGGGGCCACCCGGCCGAGAGTTCGTCGCCATAGGTCCTGTTATGGCGTCTTGTTATGGCGTTCGGTTCTTGAGCGGGTCACGAAGCCGATGCTTGTCATAGGTGCGAGATGAAAAACTTCAATTTCGCGGCTGAACTGCACCTCAAGCTCGGCGCGCCCGCGAGCGGTACGGTCGAAAGCCTGCGCCTGCTCCGCGCGTTCCTGAAGCTCGCGCCACGACAGCGTTTCGAGGTCATCAAGCTGGTCGAAGACCTCGCCACCGAAGAGGTTCTGCCCGAGCACCCCTTGTCCTGAGCCCGGCCGCGCGCCGGCTTTACGCCGTCTCTTTCATTTTCCCGTTCGTTTTCCCGCCGGAGCCGGACTGCCGGCGACGTTTCCACGCGGCTGGCCGCTGGAAGGCGATCCGGCAAGTGTGGTATTCAATTGGGAAAACGGGAGGAGTGCGACCATGATCGAACCGAAGCTCGAAGTTCCGGCCGAACTGCGCGACCTGGCCGAGAAGACAATTGATCAGGCGGAGAAAGCATTCGGCATGTTTTTCGACGCCGCCACCAAATCGATGTCGTCCGTTCCAGGACCGGGGACGGAGGTGTCGAAGCAGGCGCTGGTTTTCACTGAGCAGAACATGAAGTCGGCCTTCGAGCATGCGCGCAAGCTGGTTCATGCCACCGACCTTCAGGAAGCGATGCGAATCCAGTCCGATTTCCTGCGCAGCCAGTTCACCAGCGCCGGAGATCACATGCGCCAGATGACCGGCAGTCTCATGCAATCGGGCAAGGGGAAGTCCTGATTCTCTGAGTGCGCACCATAGGTCGATGACAGGCCACCGAACGACCACATTCGTCGTCCGTCATCCCTTCTGCTGATCCCTGCCGGTCCTCCGGCAGGGATTTGCATTTGCGGCAGCGTCGTGCCCGGCGCGCGACCAAAGCGCGATGCGATCAGCATGTATCGCCATCGCGCTGTTCAAGCATGATCTTTTCGGAAAACCGCTGCGCACTTTTCCGGATGACGCTTTAGCGCAGCGATGCGATGTAGGCCGCGATGTCGCCGGCTTCGGTCCGGCTCAGGGGAAAATTCGGCATCTTCGGGTGCGGATCAAGCAGGAAGAAGGCGAGCCTCTCCGGACTGAAGTCCGGCCTGCGCGCGACGGAGATAAAGGAGGGGACGTCGGCGCTCGCCTGGGTCTGGCCGTTCGCGACGACATGGCAGCTTGCGCACCAGCGATTGGCGAGGTCGGCACCATGACCGGCGTCGGCCGCGAAAGCGGACGACGCGCTGAAGCTCGAGGTCACGGCAAGCAGCAGGCAAATTCGTCTTAAATGCTGGTGCATAGGGCAACCTTCATACATTGATTAGCGGCCACCATGCTTATCCGCAGCACGATCCCGGAAATTGCGAGAGATCAATGCGGGCGATGATCGACCGCAGCAGCTTGCGGACCGAACGATAGAAATGCCGTACGAAAGCCGGCACCCTCGCCGCGGGCAGGCCAAGATCTTTCGTAACGAGACTTCTCGTATCGAGACCTTTCGTATCAAGACTTTCGATATAGTGCGACACGTGTCTCTCCGAGGCCATATCGCCCTTTTATCCCGGCGCCTCGGAGCCGCCTTGATCTGTCGCAAAGCGTTCCCGGCTAATAGTCGCCCGGGTTCATGATCATCGGGGTTTTCGTATCAGCCGGCGCGAGCGCGCTGCTGGCGCTGTCACGCAGGAAGCGGTCGAGCGTTTCCTGGATCTTCTCCTTGACCGCGTTGGGACCGCGATCGCTCATTTCCGTGTGCTGCGCGCCGGTGTGAACGATGTCGATACCGCGCGCCTTGGCTTCTTCCGGCGTCGGCAGCACGCCTGGATCGGTCACGAAATGCGGGTCCTTCGACCGGAACGACAGGATCTTCATGCCGTCGCTGAGCACGAAAGGCACCCGCAGATTGTCGAGCGTGATCACCTTCGACACCAGCTCCGGATGCTGATGGGCCACATACATGGAGACATCGCCGCCGTTGGAATGGCCGACGAGGGTGACGTGGTCGTAATCGACGTTCTCCTGCTGCTTTTTCAGCTTGTCCAGCACGAAAAGAATGTTGGCTTCGCAGCGGATATAGACCTCGCGCCGGCCGACATATTGCTCACCGACATGGGTCATCAACGGCGGATCGCTCGGCAGATCCTGCTGGATGCTGGCAACCAGATAGCCGCGCGCGGCGAGCACGTTGGCGAGGAAGGAAGATTCGGTGGCCTTGACGGTGTTGCCGTTGCTGATGATGGCGGGCGGGAGTTTCCAGAGGCCGAGATTGGCCTTGGTCTCGTAATCGCGCCGCACCGCCAACTCGACCGAGATCGGCCGCTGCCGCGGGGCGTCGTACAGGGTCAAAGTCTCATGGCGGATCGCGAACCGGCTGACGACAAAATATTCCCCGACGCCGAGGACACAGAGAAACGCCAGGATTGCAAACACCCTCGTCATGGTCTCGTCTCAAATCACGTTTGGCTGAACATGGTCATTGGGAACTCCCGGATCGAGCGACCGTGAGCAGGTTACGGGATTAAATTTAGGCAAGTCTGTGAACAAGGCCGCAAAAAGGGCTGCACGCCGGCTTACCGCGCGAACGACCGGGCGGCTAGAGACAGCCGGACTTGCCGCGTTCGGGGCAGAGCCGGAACGCGCTCGATAGGGTCAACAGGAAGCGCGGGCTGCGGCGCTCGTTGTCCGGCGCCCGGTAGCTCAGGGGCACGGCCACGCCGAGATCGGCTTGCAGATCATCCGGCAGGAAGAAGCGCACACCGGCGCCGGCCGAGGTGAGCGACAGGCCGTCGCTCAGGCGGTAACCGTCGTTCCAGACTGCGCCAGCGTCGCCAAAGGCATAGAGCTGATAGCCGGTCCAGTAGCGGAAGTTGAGCTTCTGGTCGAAGCGCAGTTCGAGTGAGCCGGCAAGGCCGTTGTCGCCGCTGATCTCGGCTGCGCCATAGCCCCGGCCGAAGGCCGCGCCGCCGAGATAGAATTGCTGCGAGGTGAACAGCGGCCGCGATGCCGTCTGGCTCGCTGCCGAGAGCTTGAGCGACCAGGCATCATTGAGCGTCTGGTAGCGCGTGAACCAGAGGTTCAGCACCGAAAAGTTCGAGGATGCGCCGTCGCGCGACAACAGGTCGTCGTCGAAATGCGAGGCGCCGAAGATGTCGAGGCCCTGGCGGTAGGTCAGCGTCGCAAGATTGGTGCCGCCGAAGCGATCCTGCAGCCGGTAGTCGGCGGTCAGGCTCGCGGTCCTGATATGGTCATTGTACCAGGGGCCGTAGAGGTCGTGCTCGGACACGTTGCTGAACGTCGTCGCCGCGGTCAGCGTGAGCGTGGAGGATTGCGACTGGAGCGGGACGATGCTGGCCCGCACCTCGAACGCCTCGGTCGTGGTGATGTCGCTGTCGAGGCGGCGGGCATCGCCCGGCCGAACCGCGCTGTACAGGACGGAAGCGCCGAGGCGCACGCCGTCGACGCCGACGGGCGCGTCATAGGACAGCCGCGCAAAGCCGAGCTGGCGTGGGTCGTTGGCAATGGTCGACAGGTTGACCGCCAGCGTGTCGCCGGGCGTGAGGTAGGAGTTGAACGCGCCGGTCGCGTAGGTCTGCCACGGGCCGACCGAGGATGATCCGAGATTGTCCAGGCCGAACGAGGAGAAGACGTGCCAGGTCTTCAAATAGACTGTGAGACGGAAGTGGCCGGTCGCGCCACCGATCTCCTCCAGCGCAGTATCGGTGATCCGGACGCCCGGCCTGCCGTTGATCAGGAAGAGCTGGCGTTCGAGCGTTGCAAGGCGCGACGGCCGCTCGGCCAGAACCGGTCCGAGCATCGGCCTTACGCCGAATTGCTCGGCGCCGTCGCCTTTCAGCTCCGCCTGCACGATGGCGCCTTCGATCACCTGGATCCGGACGCGGCCGCCGGCAATGTCCTGCGGCGGGACGATGGCCCGGCTCAGATGGAAGCCGTCGGCGCGGTAGAGATCGCTGATCGCGCCGGCGATCGCGGCGAGATCCGCCTGCGAAACCTGCTTGCCGAGATAAGGCTGATAGACCGCGGCGATGCGATCTTGGGAGACGGCCTGGGCGCCGCTGACATTGACGCCGCGCAGCAT
This sequence comes from Bradyrhizobium sp. CIR18, assembly GCF_014198295.1. NCBI lineage: Bacteria > Pseudomonadati > Pseudomonadota > Alphaproteobacteria > Hyphomicrobiales > Nitrobacteraceae > Bradyrhizobium > Bradyrhizobium sp. CIR18. The sequence goes on from NZ_JACIHF010000002.1 coordinate 627,003, forward strand.
GAATTGCGGCTTCGTATCCCCGCCGGTGTTCGGCTGTCCGACGGTCGGAAGCTGGACCGGAGGCCGGCTCAGCGATTCCCGCTCGCTTTGGTTATCGAAATATTTCTCGGGCTGGCGCGGATCGAAGCCGGGCTGGTTCGCCTGTTGTGCGAACCCCTGGGAAATTCCCGCAAAGATCGGTACCAGCACTGCCAATGCGGTAATGAGATGCCGCAGCTCGACGCACGTCGCGAATCTGCCTCCGTAGTTTGACGGAGACTTTGCGATGGGGCGGTAAGGGTTCGTTATCCGCATGATTTTTCATAGTTTTTTATGGTCAATGATTGGTTAATGCTGCCACTGCACTGGCCGCTTCCCGCTAAGCCTCTCTTGAGTGATTTCGGATTACCCCTCAGGGCCCGCGCGTAATGCGGACTGAGGATCGTCATGCTTGGCAGAATTGGAATGCGGTGTGCCTTCGTGGCGGCGCTGACCCTTGGAACGGCTTCCGGTGCGTTCGCCGCGGAGGATGGCGTCTGGTCGGTCAGCAAGGCCACCGGTGAGGTGTGGATCGCGACCGAGGGCGCGCAACCGGTGTCGCTGAACCGGGAAGAGACGCTCAAGCCTGGCAATACCATCCGCACCGGACGCAACGGCCGGGTGCTGCTCGTCCGCGGCGAGGAAACCATTCTGATCTCTCCCAACTCCGTGGTCGGCTTGCCGTCGGAGAAGAAGGAAGGGCTCACGACCACCATCATCCAGCGGGCGGGATCGATCCTGCTCGAGGTCGAGAAGCGCAACGTCAAGCATTTCGAGGTCGAGACGCCCTATCTCGCCGCCGTGGTCAAGGGAACGCAGTTCAGCGTCACCGTGGGAGCTGATAGCACCAAGGTCGGCGTGCTTCGCGGCCAGGTCGAAGTCTCCGACTTCAAGACGGGACAGATTGCCCAGGTCATGCCGGGACAAGCGGCCACCGTGTTTGAGCACGGCAAGCCCGGTCTCAGCTTGAGCGGCGCGGGGACGTTCAATCCTATCGAGCATGGCAAGCCGCGCGCCTCGACGATCGAGCGTGTCCCCGTCCCGAAATCGGGCCTGTCGGCGCCGCGCAATGCCGCGAGCGGCCATGCGATCCATGCGCTCGGTCCGATCGACAAGGGGACCAAGGCGGCTGGCGCGCCAAAGGCATCGCATCAGGCGGCTGGAGGTCATGTCTCCAAGGCCGGTGTCGTGCGCATCTCGAGCTCGCTCGGCGAGGTCAAGCTCAATGTCCACAAGGTCACGAATGGGCTCGCCCACGGCGCAATGGCACCCGGACAGGTGCGCAACGCCAACGCCAGCACGGGTGCCGAGACGGTCTGGAGCGACAGCAAGACCAGCACGGCAGCGTCCAACAGCGCCGTCCAGACTGCGGCGACGACAAGCGGTGCCGCAACGGCTGGCAGCAGCTCGTCGAACCCAGGCGCCGCGATAGCGGCAGCTGCCGCCAACAACGGAAACGCCGACAGCAACGGCAATTCCGGCAATGGCAACAACGGCAATGGCGCCGGCAACGGCAACAGCGGCGCCACCGGCAATGGCTGGGGCAACAACGGTAACGGCAATGGGAATGGCGGCTTCAACGGCAGCAATGGCCGTGGCCACAACAGACATTAAAGCGATTTCCTAGGGGATGAGGGGCGTACCTGCAGAAGCGGGTGCGCGGGAGGGTGGAGTGAAACGCTATCGGCCGCATATTCTCGTCGTGATCGCGCTTGCGATCGTGCTGTCCACGGGATGGTATGGTGCGCTTCGCAACGCGCTCACCGATCTGCGGTTCAGCTGGCAATCGCGTGCGGCCAGCGGCAATGTCGTCGTGGTGGCCATCGACGCGCCGTCCATCGATCAGATCGGGGTGTGGCCCTGGCCGCGCCGGCTCCACGCCGAGCTGTTGCGCAGGCTCGAGGCGGCGGGCGCGGGGGACATCGCGTTCGACGTCGATTTCAGCGCACCCTCGGATCCGGCTTCCGACGAGGCCTTCGTCCACGCCCTTCGCGAGGCCGGCGGCTCGACGATCCTGCCATCCTTCAAGCAGCCGACGCCGAATGGTGGCGCGGCCCACGTCAATCGTCCCCTGAAGCCGTTCAGCAACCAGTCGTGGCCGGCCGTCGTCAACGTCGCTGTCGAATCCGACGGACTCGTTCGCCGCTATCCGTTCGGCGAGAAGCTCGGCGATGCCTTGATGCCGTCGATGGCCGTGGTGCTGGCCGGGCAGGACGCCAACCGGCGGCCGCCCTTCCTGATCGACTTCAGCATTCGTGCGGCCTCGATTCCGAGCATCTCCTATGCCGACGTGCTGCGCGGCGATACTGCGGCTCTCGACAAGGTGAGAGGCAAGAAGATCATCGTCGGCGCCACCGCGCTCGAGCTCGGCGACCGGTTCAGCGTTCCCAACGGCAAGCTCGTCTCGGGGCCGGTCCTGCAGGCGCTTGCGGCAGAATCGATCCTCCAGAGCCGGATGCTGCACTGGACATCCGATATCGGCATGATCCTGGGCCTGGGTCTGATCTGCCTGCTGATGATGTATTCGTGGCGCCGCTTCTCACCAGGAATTCGCGTCGCAGTCCTGATCGCCTCCGGGGCTGCTATCGAGCTGGTCGCGGCCCTCGTGCAGGCAAGATGGCCCTTCGTCATCGACACATCGCTATTTCACATCGCGATCGTCGCCTATCTGGCTGCGATTGCGTTGGACGAAATCGATTTCCGTAGTCTCTTGGGGCGCATCGCCGAGAGCCGCTTTCACCGCATCGCGATGTCGCTCGGTGACGGTCTCGTCTGCACCGACGAGGATCACCGGATCACCGTCTGGAATCCCGGCGCCAGCGCGATCTTCGGCTACGCGCCGGCGGAGATGATCGGCCGTCCGTTCGAAACGCTGTGCGCCGTGCCGGCGGACGGTCACGCGAGGCCGTCCATGCACGACGCTGCGCGCCAGGCGCTGCTGGTTCCGGGCGGGGCGGTCGTCGTCGAGTTCGAGGGCCGGCGCAAGAATGGTGAAACCTTCGCTGTCGAGGCGAGCTTCTCGGGCTGGCAGGGAACGGAGGGTTTTCAGTACGGCGCGATCCTGCGCGACATCTCGGTCCGCAAGCGCGAAGCCGAACGCGTCAAATATCTCGCCGAACATGATGCACTGACCGGCCTTGCCAATCGCAACACGCTGCATGCCGGCCTGGCCGGCATGGTAGCGGATGCGGAGCGACGGCCTCGCGAAGTCGCGTTGCTCGTCATCGGGCTCGACGGCTTCCAGGGCATCAACGACACGCTGGGGCATTCGGCGGGAGATCTGGTGCTGCAGGCGGTCGCCATTCGTCTGGAGGGCCGGGCCGGAGATGGGGCGATCGTCGCCCGGCTCGGCGGAGATGAATTCGCCATTGCGCGCGAAGCCGCGGATGGCGGTGAGCCGGTCGCGAAGTTCGCCGAGCGGATCGCGCGTGCATTCGAAACGCCGCTCGCGACGGGTACGCGCCAGCATCGTGTCAGGATCAGCATCGGCGTCGCCGTCTATGGCGAAGGCGGACAGGGTGCCGACGAACTTCTCAGCAATGCTCATCTGGCGTTGAGCAAGGCAAAGATGACGCGGCGCGGCAGCCATGTGATCTTTGAGGCTGCGATCAGGCAGGAGCTGGAGAACCGGCTGACGCTGGAGAGCGCGTTGGCGCTTGCGGCGGATCGCGGCGAGTTCGAGCTGTTCTACCAGCCCCAGGTCCGTCTGATCGACGGCAGCCTTGTCGGGGCCGAAGCGCTTATCCGTTGGCGGCATCCCGTGCGCGGCTACGTCTCGCCCGGAGAGTTCATGCCGGTGGTCAACACTTCCGCACTGTCAGAGCGGATCGCGAACTGGGTGATGGAGACCGCCTGCCGTCAGGCGCGCGCCTGGGAGCTGTCCGGCAACGGCGTGCGCGTCGCCATCAACCTGTCGCCCTCGCAGCTTCACTCCGGCGATCTCGCGCATTCGGTCGCGGCGTTGCTCGAAGTGACGGGGCTTACCCCGTCACTGCTCGAAATCGAGGTGACCGAAGACATCCTGATCCATGACGAACGCCGCGTGCTCGACATGTTCAAGCGAATTCAGGAGCTCGGGGTGCGCGTCCTGTTCGACGATTTCGGCACCGGTTATGCGAGCCTCAGCTATCTGAAGAAGTTTCCGCTCGACGGACTCAAGATCGACCGGTCGTTCGTGCTCGATCTGCTCGCCGATTCCGACGATGCCGCGATCGTCGGCTCGACCATCGGCCTAAGCAAACAGCTCGGCCTCACGGTCGTGGCTGAAGGCATCGAGAACCGCGCGACGGCCGACTTCCTGGTCAGCATGGGATGCGCGGAAGGGCAGGGCTATTTCTTCGGCCGCCCGATGCCGGCCGAGGCGTTTGAAAAGCAATTCCTGGCGGCCGAGCTCGACGCGGTCAGCGCTGCCTGAGCAGGGCGGCTTCGTTCTATCGCCGCCGCGCGACCGCGACCCCGAAGAGGAAAGCGACGAACAGGCTCGCAAGCGGCGCCTCGCGCGTGATCGCTGCGACCGTCGCGAGCGCCCCGCCGGGCTTTCGTGCTTGCTCGATTGCAGAGGTGAGACGATCGACCGCTGCGTGCAGGCCTCCGGCGACTTCACCCACCGTGCGGGATACGTCCGCCGCGGTATCGATGGCACGTTCGGCCATGCCGGGTTGCGAGGTGGATTGCGGTATCTCCGTGCTCAAGTGCGCGACCTCCAGACCTGACGATGGGCCGGCACCTTTGGCTATCCGCGCGAGCGCTCGTTCTGAACAGCGGGTCTTGATGACCTTTGGCTATCCGCGACAGGCGCCGTGGTTTACGGCGGGTGCCGGCCTTGGATGGGCAATTCAGCGCGCGGGATTTTGTTCCGGACGATAGGACGACCACGGCGGATCTTCCCCGGGAAACGACGGGTGCGAATCTCTGTTAGGCTGGCGGTGGCTTGCTGATGTCAGGAGACAGCCGTGACCGATCGGACCATGACGGATCGAGGCCGGCACATCGCCTTGCTCGGCGCTCCCATCGACATGGGGGCTTCGCAGCGCGGCACCTTGATGGGCCCCGCGGCGCTGCGCACCGCAGGCCTTGCGACAGTGCTCGAAAGCCTGGATTTCGAGGTCGTCGACTACGGAGATCTTTCCGTGGCCGAAGTCGGGGATCTCACCGACAGGCCGCCGGAAAGCGCCAATCACTACCGCGAGATCCAGCGCTGGACGCGCGTTCTGAGCCGCAAAGGCTATGAGATTGCGAAGACCGGCGCGCTGCCGATCTTTCTCGGCGGCGATCACACGCTGTCCATGGGATCGGTCAATGCCATGGCGCGTCATTGGCAGGAGCGGGGACGCGAGCTGTTCGTGCTCTGGCTCGATGCCCATGCCGACTACAACACGCCGCAGACGACGATCACTGCGAACATGCACGGCATGTCGGCCGCGTTCCTGTGTGGTGAGCCCGGCCTTGACGGCCTGCTCGGCGACGATCCGCGCGCTTCGATTACCCCCGACAGGCTCGATTTGTTCGGTGCGCGCTCGATCGACAAGCTCGAGAACGAATTGATGCGCGCGCGCCGGATCAGGGTCGTCGACATGCGTCAGATCGACGAGTTCGGCGTCGCCGTCTTGATCCGGCGCGTCATCGAGCGGGTCAAGGCGAACAACGGCGTGCTGCATGTCAGCTTCGATGTCGATTTCCTCGATCCGTGCGTGGCGCCGGGCGTCGGCACCACTGTGCCGGGTGGAGCGACCTATCGCGAGGCACACCTGATCATGGAGCTGTTGCACGATTCCGGCGTGGTCGGATCGGCCGACATCGTCGAGCTCAATCCGTTCCTGGATGAACGTGGCCGGACGGCGCGCACGGCCGTCGAGCTGATCGGCAGCCTGTTCGGCCAGCAGATCACCGACCGGCCGACGCCGAGCAACGCGATCGCTCCAGGCGAGTGATCGAGCTTCTTGCCGCGGACCTCGCGCCTTCAAAATTGGGCCGGAACATTCCCTCGATTGCCAAGTTTTCCCGGTGCCCTTCCCCAAGGGCGACCCCGTATGGCCTCAGCTCGAACGCCCCCGATATCCCCGCGAGCTGAGGCCTTTTTCTGCTCCGGCAGATTGGATATCGATGGTGCACGCAGTTCTCTCTCCTTCGGGGCGCATCGGTATGTTTTGTCAGAGAGATCGGCTGGTGACCCGGCCGGAACTTTGCCGACATAACACCGTTCCCGATGCGCGGGCGCGAACGTAGGCGGACACCATGAAATGGATGCTTGTGGTCCTCGTGGGTGGCGTCGCCCCCGTCAATACCGATCTCGTATTCGACAAGTTCAGTGACTGCCTGTCCGCCGAGGCGCAAATGCGACAGCACTACGCCGATGCGTTCGATGCCTGGGACCGTGTGGCCGCAGCAAGAATCGACCGGCGTAGCGACTACAGGAAAGCCCGCGATCTTGAGGCGAAAAGACTGCTGAGCAACGTAGGCACCTGTGTGCCACACGGCGGAGGAGATTCTGTTGCGCCGGCGGAGCAGCCCAAGCCGCCCGCCGCACCTTCGCAGCAACCCGCTGCGCCGCCGCCGCCGGCGGTGCGACCTTAGCGAACGCGGCGCGAGCCCGATTGCGTTCGGCCAAATTCGGTCCTGCGAGGTCGCATCGGGAAAAAGTGGCAAAATCTTGGAACCTTGTCACCAATTCGCGGGTTTTCGCAGCGCCGCATCCTGCGGTGAGGAGATACCCATGAAGAAGCTGATGTTGACGTGCGCGGCTGCTGCGCTGATCTCGACCGGCGCGCTGGCGCAGTCGACGGTCGTCACCACCACCGGCACCGGCCATGCGGCCGCTGTGCAGATCGAGCCGGAATACCGGACGAAGATCCGTACCTATGTCACCGAACACAAGGTACGTCCGGTGCAGACCCGAGAGAAAATCGTGGTCGGCCAGCCGGTGCCGCGCGAGGTCGAGCTCGAGGCCGTGCCCGCCGATTGGGGGCCCTCGCTCACCAGGTACCGTTACGTCTACTCGGGCGAACGCGTGATGCTGGTCGATCCGTCGACGCGCACGGTCGTCCAAGAGATCGACTAAGTCCCGGGTGGCGGGTCGCTGAGCCGGCGGCCCGCCCCCTTCCTGTCCGGCCCCCCCGAATACCTCACCCTTGTTTGCGAGCGGCCGTCATGCCGATCATTCGATACTTCGTCTTCGTCGGCGGGCTCCTGGTGACCTTGCTGTTCGCTGCCGACCGGTATTTGCCGGCTCCCGGCGAGCCTGCAGCGACGGCAGATCCTGACAGAACCATTATCCGAATCACGTCGGCAAGAAGACTACCGGAGAAGATCGTATTCGATACGCGTCTGCGCGCCGATGTGCCTGAGATCGCGCAGGCCGATCCGATTCCTGAAGAACCGCGGCAGCACGTGCGTGAAGCCATGGCCGCCATGCCTGCAGCACCGTCCGGCCAGATCAAGAAAGAACCGGCCCTCCGCGTCTCCGCAGAGGCCCGTACGCATCCGAAGCGCTCGGCCAAATCATCGAAAAGGGCACCCGAGCGACGGCTTGCCTTCGAGCGGCACGACCCGTTTTCCGGCGAATGGTGGTGAGCGGAAAAGATCGCAAGTGTTATAAAGGAAAAGGCCGCGCTCGTTCGGAGCGCGGTCTTTTTTTGCAGATGGACGAGCGCGAAAGCGATGCCGAAGAACTCCAGCTTCGGGATAGCCTACCTGCACCGGCTTCCCAAGGAACGAATGTTGACGGACATGAAGATGCTCGTTGCCCGCGTGGCCCGCGGAAGCACAAGGCCGAGTTGGACGCTGCTGGCGATTTCCTTTCTCGTCTCGGCAGTCATCGTGATCGCCTTGCGCATCATATTCGGGAGCTAGATCGGATCGCCGGGCTTGCGGCTCCGCTCCCTGAGTGCCCAACCGGGAACAAGTGGAATATCCAGGCGTTGGCGGCCAGGCATCCATCTGGATGCTGACTCACTGGAGGAGACGATGATGAAAATTACTTTCGCCGCAGCTCTGATCAGCAGCGCTCTGATCGGCGGCGCTGCGTTCGCGCAATCCACTCCGCCGGCTGATCGAGCGGCTCCGGCTGCTACCGCACAGCCGGCCGATAAGATGATGCTCAAGGACAATTGGCGCGCCTCGAAGCTCATGGGCCTGAACGTCTATAACGAAGCCAACGAGAAGCTCGGCGACATCAACGAATTGCTCGTCGACAAGAGCGGCAAGATCAACGCAGTGGTGATCGGCATCGGCGGCTTCCTGGGAATGGGCGAGCACGATATCGCCGTTTCGATGGACAAACTGAAGTTCGTGGAAGAGCCGGTCCGGACCAGCTCGACCAGCACTTCGACCACCCCGCGCGAGACGACGACCGGCGCGGCTTCGACCAGCGCCACGACCCGCAACACCAATGATTGGGTCCCCGATCACGCCGTCATGAGCGGAAACAAGGAGCAGCTGAAGGCACTCCCGCAGTTCAAATATTCGGACTACAACTGACAGGACAAAACGTTATCGAGATCGAGGGCCTCCATTTGGAGGCCCTTTTCATGCCGACCCACATCGGAGCCGCTTGCAGCCGCGCTTCACACTCAGCCGCGTGAAGCTATTCACTCGGTTCGGCAATGCGGTGCCGGGCCGGGTCGATTTCCCGACCGCAGGATCGTGGCCTCTGCAGGGTGGAACCGCCCGTCCCCAAGGAGGCGGGGGAACCGGGAGGGGCGCCATTGAATTAACCCTGCATGAGGACAACAGCGGATCTTTCGATGACAAATACTCGTTTCGCGAGCTCCATCTCTGCCGCCCTCCGCCATCCCGGTGTGATCGCGATGATCGTGGCTGGCGTGACGATTGCGGCAATGCTGATTGTCGATCACGGCCCCTGGAGCCGCGCCAAGACCCAGCCGGCCCATATTGCGATGTATGCGACCACGGGAGAAGCGGCCCGGGCGGCTGGTGCTGCGGTACTCCCGACCAAACCGAAATCGCCGATCGAGCCGTCGCGGCCGGGGCCCAAGACCTCGCCGACCGTCAACCCCGTGACGCCGTAATTTCGCTCACGATGAGTGGAGCCGCCTCGCAGATCTCGGTGGCGTTGTCGCCGCTCTAGCCTCGACCGATCACCGACGAGCCGAGCAGAGCGAGCACGGCCAGCGCCATCAGCGCGGTGCCGAGCCAGCCCAGCGCGATCAGCCATGACCGGGCCCTGAAGCGGCCCATGATCGCGCGGCTCGAGACGATCAGCATCATCATCGCCATGATTGGCACGGCGACGATGCCGTTGAGCACCGCGCTCCACACCAGCATGTGGATGGAGTCGATGCCGGTGAAGCCGAGGCCGAAGCCGATGAGCGTTGCCGCGGCGATGATGGTGTAGAAGCCGACCGCCTCATCGGGCTTGGCCTCCAGCGTGGCGCGCCAGCCGAAGATCTCTGCGACGCCGTAAGCGGCCGAGCCCGCCAGCACGGGGATGGCGAGCAGGCCGGTGCCGATGATGCCGAGCGCGAACAGCGCGAAGGTGAAGTCGCCGGCGAGCGGCCGCAGCGCTTCGGCCGCCTCCGTCGCCGAACCGATGCTGGTAACGCCGTTGGCGTGCAGGACCGATGCGGTGGTGAGGATGATGAAGAAGGCGATGCCGTTGGACAGCAGCATGCCGGAGATGGTGTCGGCCCTGATGCGCGCGAGCTCCGGGCCGGCGCCACGCTTGACGTCGCGAAGCGGCTTGTCGCGCTTGCCCTGGTTCATCTCCTCGACCTCCTGCGAGGCCTGCCAGAAGAACAGATAGGGGCTGATGGTGGTGCCGAGCACGGCGACGACCATCAGAAAATAGTCGGCGCTGACATTGGCCTTCGGCCACACCGCGGCGAGCAGCGCCGTGCTCCACGGGATCTCGACGGTGAAGGCGGTGGCGACATAAGCGAACAGCGCCAAGGTGAGGAATTTCAGCACCGGGGAATAGCGGCGATAAGGCAGGAAGACCTGGAGCAGGGTCGAGCCCGCCGCGAAGATCAGCGCGTGCTCGTGGTTGAGGCCGCCGATGACCAGCGAAAGCGCCTCGGCCATCGCGGCGATGTCGGCGGCGATGTTGAACGTGTTGGCGGCGACGAGCATGGCGACCAGCGCCAGCACCGCCCAGCGCGGCGCGATCTGCATGACGTTGGCGGCGAGCCCCTTGCCGGTGACGCGGCCGATCTGCGCGCTGACGAGCTGGATGGCGATCATGAACGGCGTGGTCAGAAACACCGTCCACAGCAGCCCGTAGCCGAATTGCGCGCCGGCTTGCGAATAAGTGGCGATGCCTGAAGGATCGTCGTCGGCAGCTCCGGTGATGAGGCCCGGCCCCAGCCTTTGCAGCAGCGACGGCGCGGATTTCGTCGGCGTGAGAGCGCTGTCGCTCATGAACGGGACCTCGTCGGGCGGGTGCTTTTATGCAAATGCTAATCGGGAAACGAAAGTTCCTCGCCGCGCCGGCGTCCTATCGATTTCTGATAATGCTAAGTCGACTTGACTGTCGGGCAAAACAGGTGTAGATTGCCATCATCGCAAAAATTCCCGCAGCCCAGATTCTCGCAAGTAGTCCGCGAGGCTACTGGTGTCGGCGGCGGGACTTTGGGGATGAAGGACGTCGGCCGCGCTACTTGACGCTGACGAACATGCCCCAGGCGGCGGCCAGCGCCGCGCCGGAAAAGACGATCAGCGGGTTATCGCAGAACGCGCCGCCATAGCTGCACATGGTGACGCCGAACGAGCCGATCTCGTGATGGCTCGCGGAGTAGAACAGTCCCGACAGCACCAGCAATGCAGCGGCGACGTAGTACATGGCAATCTCTCCGACGCTTTCCCGATTGCATTCGCGCAAGTACATGTCCCAGCATGGCGCGAAGAGATTGCATCCTGCCGAATTCGGTAGGTTGCATTTGAGTCAAATGTCGGAAAACGCACGGATCGCCTTGTTCCGGAGCAGGAACAGGCATTCGTTAGTGCGGTGCACCTTGCTGAATGTAAGTGCGGGCCCCCGCCGGAATTGCCAGAATTTCCCGGTCCAGCGCTGGGCCAAATCTTGAAATACCGAAAACGTGGGGACCGACAATGCATCCCTTTGTCTGCGCACACGATGTCGCACTTCTTCATGAACGAGTTGAAGTGCTCATTCTACAACTCGCTGAGCTGGAAGAATTGCGCATGCGAGTGCTTATAGCCGAGCGGGTGATGAAGAGAACTGGGGCGGGCCCACACGGTGAAGCGCCTGAACAACCGCCGACTGAAGCGGTTGAATGGCAGGAAATGTCTCGCGATTGCTACTGCCCGACTTGATGCGTAGCATCGATATGAGGATCGGCTCTCGACAGGAAAAAAGGCCCCGCACCGCGGGGCCTTTGTCGTGCCGGGTCTGGGCTGCTCTATCGCCGCGTGCCCACGCCGTAGAGCTCGCGCTCGCGGCCGATGTCCTCGGGAGACAGGGGCGGGCTTGCGGCATCGAAGTCGGTCCAGCCGGCTTTCTGCCAGGCCGCGCTGCGGTCCTGAAGGTTCACGGACTTATCGTGGAGAAGCGCATCGAGGCGTGAGCGGTCCTGGTCGGGCACCCTTGCGGACACCAGCGTGCCGCCGCGGCGAATGCCCTCGGCATAGCGCGAGGCATCTTCCCTGGAGACGCCGGCCTGCGTCAGGGCGCCGACGATGCCGCCCGTGGCCGCGCCGGCAGCCGCGCCGACAGCGGTCGAGGCGAGCCAGCCTGCCGCGACGACCGGCCCGAGGCCGGGGATTGCCAGCAGGCCGAGCCCGGCGAGCAGGCCGGCTGCGCCGCCGAGGCCGGCGCCGATGCCGGCTCCGGTCCCGGCGCCTTCAGCGCGATCGTCGACGCCGTCGCGATCGCGGTCGACCTTGCCGGACCGCGAACCGTACCAATTGTCCGAATTGTTGGCGACGATGCTGATATCGGAATGCGGCACGCCGGCGCCTTCGAGCCGGGTCACGGCACGTTCGGCATCGGAGTAATTGTCGTAAAGACGTGAGATGGTGACTGTCATTGTTCGGTCTCCTCGTGATTGCTTGTTACTTGGTGGGGTTCACGTTGCCCTGGAAGTCGACGCTGACGTCGCTCTTGCTGCCGGCCTTGTCGGCCTTGCCGCGCCAGACGCCTTCGTTGTCCTTGTGCAGGCCGGAGACGTTGGAATAACCGGCATCCTCGATCCGCGATTTGGCCTGCCCCTCGGTGAAGCTGTTGCGGCCGGCGACCGGCTTGTTCGAGTTGTTCTGGTCCGAGCTGTTGACGGCGTTGTTGCCCGGCCCACTCTGGGCAGGCTGCGATTGCGCGCTGGCGGGCACCGCTCCGAGCAGCAGCATGGTCGTGGCAAGTAGAGTAAGACGTCGCATTTTTTTGTCCTCCAGCAGGTGAAAGTGCCCGCGACAACAAGTGAGATTCGAATTGGTTGCTTCCGTTTGCAGATGCCGAGTGCCGCAGCCTGTCTCGCGCGAAATGTGCGTGTGCATCGAACCAGATTAGGAACGTCTGCCAGTTTGCCCCGTTTATGCGCGCCGTGCGGATGCCGTTGGCAGATTTATTTCAGCCGCCGCATCAATTGATACGGCACGAAGGCGTGAGGGGCGGATGATGGCCGGAGCGCGCGCGTTGAGTTGGCGCGCTGGCGGCCCCGGCATTTTCGCTCCCCACGTCCAACCCCGAGGTGCCTGGGGTCGCTCCCATGCCGCTTAACTGGTTTTTCGCCTTCGGAACTTCAACTGCTCCGGCCCATTGTCGCCGGGAAATCGAGACGGCTCCCATCATGCAATCTGGCTACCCGCTGCTGAAGAAATGGACGGCGCAAGACCACGAGCGATTGAAGGCATTGGCCGAAGCAGGCCGGCGGCCGGACGAGATTGCAAGCGAGCTCAATCGAAGCGAAGCGGCGGTGAGAGTGCGTGCCTGGCAGCACGGCATCGCCTTGCGGCTTGTGATTCAGAGGCGCAAGCCCGTGAAAACGGCTGGTTCGAAGGCCCGCATGTGATTGAACGGCGGCCGCCTCACTTCGACGATTGTGCGTCGGCTTGCGTCCTGGCGGGCTCCCAAGGTGCGGGAAGGATGACGCGGATCGGACGAGCCTCGGCGGAGCCTTGACCAGCTGGCCGGGCTTGATCCCTGGCAGGTTCGGCCAGAGCCACGGACAAGAGTGCAATCAGCATCGCCAGCGAGGTCGTGACAAGTCTCATATCCAGCATCGAGGCCTCCAGTTTTCGCACCAACGCTGGCGGCGGCTGTCGGTTCAGGCTCGATCGGGAACAAGTGGTAATTTTGTATGTTTGAAGAAGACAGGTCCGGATGACCGGACTGCTGGAGGAGGACACGATGAACATCAAGACCATCATTGCCGCTGCCGTGTTGACGTCATTTGCGGCTCCCGCATTCGCGCAGTCGTTCTACGTGGTGCAGGACGTCAAGACCAAGAAGTGCACGATCACGGAGGCGAAGCCGACGACCACGGAAACGACCGTCGTCAGCGGTGACACCGTGTACAAGACCAGGACTGAAGCCGAGGCCGGCATGAAGACCGTCAAGGTCTGCACGTCGAACTGAGAAGGACAGATGCCTGTACTTTTGCTTTGGCCGTCCCGGCCGTGATCGTGCTCGGTGGCGGCGTTTATCTGATTGGCCACATGCACTGAGAATGGATGCCGAGGGTGCCTGGCGCGTCCACGGCCCCCTTGCGAGTGAGGTTGCGCAAGCGTCAAGCAAAAGCCCGCGTGGAGCGATCCGCGCGGGCTTGTTGTATGTGACGCTTCGTCCGCTTGCCGCGCAGACGACCTCGCGGTGACCAGGTTCAATTCTGTACACAAGCAGGCAGCACCCCGAGCCCCCCGTCCGACGAAACACGGCTGAAACATTGCTGAAACCAGATCGTCCTGAACTCCGCGCCCGCTCGTCCCGACCAACGGAGCGAAGAGGAGAGACAATCATGATCCAGATCGGTTCGAAGGAAGAAGTCGCGTTCCTGCTGGCGCTGTTCGGCACCCACACCCAGCCGGTGCAGCGGCCGAAGCCGAAATCGCAGCAAAGGTGAGAGGCTGAACCCATGCCAGGTTTGGCCGAATGCCAGAGCCTGCTCAGGCTCCTGATCGCCAGGGGCGATCCCAAGGCCATCCCGCTCGCCAAAGGTGCCATCGATCAGTATCTGAACACGGCGCCGCTCAGCGCCCGCGGGCGCGGCCTGCGCGTGCTCCAGCGCGACGCACTGGACCAGCACGATGTGGCGGTCGGCGTGCAGCGCTCGTTCGCCGAGACGGTGGATGCCTATATCGAGCACAAGCTTGCGGAGGAATAGGGGGCCGCGCAGCCAGGCAAAGTCCCCGTCCTGCCGGATCGACCTCGGCGGCGTTCCCGGAACCCGTTGATCCCTAGCGAATTTTTCGTCGCATTTGGAAACCTTTGCCCGTCCCGGGCCTATTAGGGCAAAGGATGCAACGATGCCGCGTTATTACTTCGACCTTCGCGATCAGCAGGGAATTGCGCTCGACGAGGAAGGGCTGGAATTGGCCAGCCCGCGCGCCGTTCGGGCCGAGGCCGCCAAGTCGCTTGCCGACATGGCACGCGATGCCGTTCTTTCCGCGCCGCCCACGGGCGGCCGGCAGACGATGGCGATCGACGTTCGCGACGCCAGCGGTCCCGTCATGCAGCTGACATTCTGGTTCGAGATCGAGACTCCGACCTCGCGATCGCCATCACGCGATCATTGACGCGTCAACGCGTCCGGCGGCGACGGCTCGGGATCCAGCACGGCGATCTTCCGGCCGAGCTGCCACACCTCGACCTTGCCATGACGGGTGTACTGTCGTGCGAAGCTGAGAGCGGAGGAATCCGACGGAGCCTCGAACGCTTCGGCGGAGCGGAAGACCCCGTTCTCGCCGACGAGATAAGCGCGATATTGCTGCATCATGTCGGTGCCCTCAGGCCGGGGGAGCGCAGCCAGGCCTCGATCTGCATGGCCGTTTCGTCCTGCCGCGCCCGGCGCAGCAGCATCTCCCGGCGGCGCCCCGGCGCGAGCGCGCGCGCTTCCTCGCGACAGCGCGTGGCTTCGTCGGCGAGTCTTTCGCTGAGAGTCCTGGTCTGTTTGAAACGACGCCGCGTCAGCATGGCGCATCTCCCTGTTCGCGGAGGCGGGAGCGCAAACTGGCGTTCTCATCACCGATAAATGCCACGAGCCTTGCGGTGATGTATTAACGCTACGCCGCCGGCGGCGCCGAGTCTGTATCATTTGGTATGTCCGCAAATTAAATTTTCGGGTGCAAGTTCAGTCATTTGAGCCACTTACTCATCTTGAGTGCGACACGAGAGCTAAGTTCACTTTTGAACCAAAGCGACCTCTGGTCGTTTGCAAGACATCACCGGCCAAGGATTTGTCCGTAGGCGTCGGTGGCTGAGAGACCCAGCGTGCTCCCGCCTGCAAAGCGAAGGAGCATACCGATGCGGGTTTATCGGCCGTTGCCTGCCGATCATGAGCAGGCAGAATACATGCGACAGCTTTTGCGCGAGGCCCGCGAGCTGCTGAACCAGTCGCCGCCCGATACGTTTCTGGGACGCAAGACAACAGAGGCGCCTCCGAAAAAGCAGGAGCCGGACGCGGATACCGGCTGACGCGTGGGTGCTTGTCGAATCCAGCCACTGATGCCCGCTCTGAATTTACTTCCGCTTCCGGCGGCACAATGGACATCGCCGGACTTGCTGTCGGTCTGGTCCCGTCGCCAATGACCCGACTGAGACATTGGCGCTGAGCTTCTGTCCCGCGTTTTGCGTTCAGGACCACGGCGGCTCTTCGCTCGCCCCGGCTGCCTCGTGGCGGATCGTGACATCCGCCGAACGCAACCCGGTCAGCAATACGGTTCTGACAGAGGCAGCATCAAATCCAATATCCTTGGCATTTGGTGGATGTGCCTCGCTGTTCTTCAATCGGAGCGCAAGGTGCAATTGCTCGCAAAGGTGCTGAACGACGAGATTGACCTGATCGTCAGTCATGATCGGCTTCTCCTGCGGCCATTCTGCTACAAAACCAGGTAGCGCACTTGATCGGACGGTATGCGGTTGGACCGCCCATGGGATCACCCTGTGCGATGACCATGTGCGGATGAATGAGACGCATTCCGTTCGCTACAACGCACGAGTCCGAAATTCGACGACATCAGAAAGAGGGCGGCGCTCCCACGCAACTGGCGGCGCTTGCGGCTACTTTATGCCCGAGGACCCATTGGGCTCCATGTGCACCAAAACCTCGCCGGTCGTGATTTCGGGCACTCCAAGATCGAGGTCAGGCAGACTTGCCTGAACAAACGCGAGTATCTTGGCATTCGCTGCATTGGCGCTTTCGCAGTCGTCAAATATCATCACAGCGATACCAACACCGTCGCCCGCATCAAGCACATAGTAAGATTTGAATCCGTGCGATTGCCTTAGGATCTCGCCGACGCCGCTCCTGGCGCGGCGAGCAGCGTCCGCGACCGAACGAACCTTGGCGTACTTGCGAATGACCATGTACATGGGGCCACCACGCGCTACACGCCCCCACGCATCAAAGCACATCGGCCCTGGTTGGACTAGGGCCTCCTCTGGATGGGTCACACCGACCGTTGGGCCCGCGCAACGCGCCTTTCCAATCAGCCATCCTCGCCCCGCAAGTGGGGGCCGAGGTGCCGAGGCTAGGAGCCCTCGAACTTGAACGACACGTTGAGCTTGGCGCGATAGGCCTCAACTTTTCCGTTTTCATCCAGTTGCATGTCGAGCTTGATGACCTCTGCAACGCGAAGATCCCGGAGAGATTTCGCTGCTTGCTCGACCGCATTGGCGGCCGCCTTCTCCCACGAGTCGCTGCTGGTACCGACCAGTTCTATGACCTTGTAGACGCTATCAGCCATGTCGTCCTCCTGTTCGGTATGACCCAGGAAATCTAGCATCAGGATCTCGACGCTGATACCGTTTCGGACGGAGCCGAGAAGGGACAAACTGCTGGCGGAGGGGCGGCTCTTGGCTCCGAATGAACTGCCGGACCGACGCCATCGTGTCCGCTCATGGCGGATCGACGGAAATGCGTCTGATTGGCTGTCTCTTTTCAGTCTGCCCCGGACCGGAAGGCAGCACGATCCCGTTGGCGCGCAAGCTCACGCCCAAACAAAACGGCTATGGCTCGTGCCGAGCGCGAGAAAGATGGCCCCAAGGAAGCTCTGGAAGGAAGCTCTGGCTCGCACGCGAACCATCTCGGTCACCTGCCTCGCCGAAAAAGGGGTAAAGTGCCCAGGGCTCACATCCGAGGAGCAACAACATGACCCTACGCCCCGAACTGGTTCCTGCCAGGATCGACTGGCATGTCTTCGCGGTTATGAGCAACACGATCCCGCCTCGAGATCCTGACGACGAAGAAGATGACGACGAAGAAGAGGATGAGGACGAAGAGCAAGACGAGGAGGAGAACCAAACCGACGAATCGCCGGTCGTGCGCGAGCCGGACGAAGACTAAGCGGGATGCTTGGAGATAGCCTTGAGCTTCGGTGAGTGCGATCCCCAGCCTGCGCGCGGCGCGCTGGTGCGTCCGGCGGCTTTCAAGGTCGGTCTGATTCCGAGAGCCACCGATAGACGCTGAATGGACCAGGTTTCCGGCGCAGCACTATCGGCGTTCACGGGTAGAGGAGGTGAGCATGACCCTCATATGGCTTGGTGTGCTGCTTGTTTTCGGCGGCATACTCCAGATGGCGTTTCAGCCCATCTGGCGAGGCCGATTCAGCGGTGGAAGGTGGCTTCGCTCCGGGCGTGACACGCTGGAGCCTGAAAGGCCGGGTGGCGGCTTCGGCATCAAATCGAACTGGCCTGGACTTGTGATGGTCGCACTTGGCGGCACTTTCTTGCTGGCCGGAGCTGCCATCTGAGTTGAAATGTCTCGGGCGTCGCCCGCTATCTGGCCGCGCCAATCTGCTGGAGCCGAGTCTCGTCGTGGCGTCCGCGCGCCGGATCAGGCGCGAAGCGCAAGGTGCAGGAATTGGTTGAAGGCGCTCGCCTGGTAATCGGCGAACGCCTCGCCGTTGACGAAGCCGCGCTTGTGGTACAGCGCCAGCGCCGGCTCGAACGCCGGGCCGCTTCCGGTCTCCAGGCTCAGCCGGGTCAGCCCGCGCGCCTTCGCCTCGCGCACGATGTGGTCCAGCAGCAGCGCCGCGACGCCGCGACGCAGATGATCCGGGTGGGTCCGCATCGACTTCACCTCGGCGCCGCCGTCACCCAGCTCCTTCAGCGCGCCGATGCCGACGACGTCGTCGCCCTCGCGCACCGACCACACGGTGACCCCGGGCACCTGCAGCCCCGACAGGTCGAGCGCGAAAACGTGGCCCGGCGGCGAGCTCGCATGCATGCCGGCGAGATGCAGCGCGAGCAAGCGGCGGGTCGGTTCGGAGGTGAGATCGTCGGGGTGGATTGAGAACATGGGGGGACCGTTTGGGAGCTGTGCCGACACTCGGATTGCGCCCGCGCAATATGACGCAAACAAAGGCTGGTTGACAATGTTCCCGTTTTGTTCTAGGTAGTCGAAATACTTCAACTGTTGGGCGAGCGGCGCAGCGGATCGCGTCTCGTCCCCAAATTTCCGCGGGTCGTCGATGAGTAGCTCCCTTCTCGCTTTGGTCTTATTGGATAATCCGGTGACGCCGGACATGTCAGCGGTTGCAGAGGTCCTTCACGCCCGGCATCCGGAGTTGGCAACGGAGACGATGGACGACGGGCGTGCACCGCAGGCTCGAGCAAACTCGCCGCTCATTCGTTGCGGCAACGAGCTTGTCGCCGTGATGTCGATGCCGGCACCCATCCCGGACGATCAGGGACTGTGGGCACGCGCTGCGACGACGTGGCCGGAGAGCAAGGCGGTGGCCGCCCGGCATCGAGGTCATATGATCGTATCGATGCTCGGTAAGAGCGAACAGCCGCTGGTCGCCGCGCGCATCACGACCGCAGTCATCGGTGCGTTGATTGCGACGATGCCTGAGTGCTGCGGCGTGGTCTGGGCGGGCCGGGTCGCGCGGCCTGCCGATCTCTGGCGCGAGATGTCCCGCGATTCGTTCGCACCGTATCCTGATTACCCCTTTAGGCTATGGGTCGACATTCTTCCGTTCCGGACAGGCGCGAAGATCGCCGCGGTCACGATGGGACTGTCCGCCTTCGTCGGTCGTGAGATCGAGTTCGTGACCGGCAAGCTCACGCTTTCGGCGTTGTTCGACAAGGTGGTTGGGCTTGCCGTGTATCTGATCGAGCATGGCAGCGTGGTGAAGGACGGTGACACGATCGGGGCAAGCGCGAGCGAGCGTATCCAGGTTCGTCACAAGAACTCCGATGCGTTTGGCGGACTGCCGGTGTTTTACTGTGTGGATGATTCTGTTTAGATGGGCGGCATCGGAACACTGCCACGGAATACGAAACAACCTTCGTAAATGAGTGAAGATTGATGGTCGATTCCCTACCAAAGAGGCGCCGGGCCAAGGCAAAGAATCGAAAGTTTTATGTCGTCGGCCTCGGCGGGTTTCACACGGCGCCGGGATGGGAGATGGACAATCTCGCAACTCTCACAGGCGGACGCCTGGTTCTCATTCCGCCGCGGGAGCGGGGCTTCGTGTCTTTCCCTGAAACGCCGCGACTTGTCATCGACAAGTCTCTCGGTCGCGCTCCCGCGGACTGGGAGCTCTTTCATGACTACCGGCTCGTTTCCGACCGGATGAAGAGCCTTCTCGAAACATTGGATCTGGAGGGAGTTCGTTTTGTCAGATGCGAGACCCAATACCGGGATGGCCGTGCGGCGCCAGCTTATTGGCTTTGTGATATTGTCAGGGTTCTCGATGCTGTCGACGAAGCAAAATCGGTTCTTGAGATCGAGTATCGCACGCCCGATCGTAAGGTTTACAATCTGAGTAGAAGAAGCAGTCTTGTCTTCAAAGAGGATAGCGTCGGGGCGGCTCATATTTTCAGGCTCGCCTTTTATCCCATGGTCGTCTGCGACCAAGTCCTGAAGGATGCGTGCAAGGAAGCGGGGATCAGGGGCATTGGATTCACCGATGCGACGAAGTATTGACCTGATGTGCCGCGGCTGCCGATATTGAAGTCCTACTTGGAGAAGATCGCCGACCAAAAAGGCGAGAGACTCGGTTTCGTCTGCGGCTCATCGTCCGATTGGTGCAGGATAATTTGCGGTGTCTGTTGTCGTGGCCTGTTCGTTGACACGTCGGGCAAAACACCGGCAGAGTAGTATGGTCTAGAGAAGTCGGCTCGCGGTATTTCGCGAGCCTTTTTTATTGGCTCGTTTCCGTAGCAGCTAGGCATTGTTAGCCCACGTCGTTGCAGAGGCCTACTTCAGGCAATTGCATTGAGCGGACCGTCGTCATTCACGGCGTCGCCATTGGCCGCTAGCTGCCGCTTCGCCCGTCAGAACACACAGGCACGCGGGCAAACCTCGCGATTCAATTTTTCTCCTCGCATGCGGGCACCGAAGGTTTCGGCGCGCCGCTGATGATTGCATTGGCGCAATGCCAGAGGGTAGCATGTTACAAACCCATCACATCTTGCTACAGGAGCTTGCCGGCCACGTCACACTCAAGGTCTTGGGTGATCGTTTCAGGCTCGATGGCATCAAGAATTTGATGAGCCTGCCATCAAATCAAAAAGCAGCTCAAGGGCTGGGATCAAGCCCTCATACGGGCGGCCATCTCGGCAGTTACAGGAAAGTATTTTGCAAGTTTCTTGGTGAACTCCAGGAGCACCCATCCTTTGTTGCCGCTCAGGAAGGCGACACTGCTGCTCTTGATCAGCTGGACGCCGAGATGAGTGGCTTTCTCGCGGCGGCCAAGCACGCGCTTGCAAGGGGGCATCTACTTGCCAATACACCTTCGGGAAGGACACAGGAGGAAGCGAACAAGAATAATGAAGACTGGTACGCAAACCGGAGGACATATGCCAAAGACAATCAGGACAGCATTCAGCAGATGCAGGACACTGTCGACCAACTCCATGCGGCTGGCCAATGGGACGGCGCCCTGCGTGCGCCCATCCTCTTGCCGGACGGCGGCCTCAGTCTCGCCGACAAGATCGAGCTCTTGAAGAGATATGGCTCCAGTTCAGGGATTTCGCAGCATTTCTCCCCTGTTGGGCCTGTCCCTGATCTGCCTGGCTTTGCCGCCCCCGCGGCCGACGTACGACTGCCCGGCTTTATCCCGCCTTCAACAGAAGGTCTGAATCGACCGGAAGGATTTACGCCAAGTAATCCGCTTCCCACGTTGGGAGTATCAGGATTTCCGGTGATCAATCCTCAAGGTTTTGAACAACTACCTCCCACCACGGCGGTCCCTCAGGATCCCTTCATCTTTAAATACGATCTGGCTAGCGGAACGCCGCATCCCTTCTACGAGAACCCATTGGCCGGCGGCACATCCGTGGCGCACAATGCGCTTCCTTGGTTGGCTGGAGCGGCGGCTGTCGGCATAGCGGCTCCCTCCATTCCCGCTTGGCTGCTTGCCATAGGGGGCGCCTTGGCGCTAACGCGCGCTGCCACTGCGGGGGAAAGCAGTTCCGGCACGATGACAGGCGCCGCCGCTCCCAGCAGAGGAGTGTTCTCGACAGGAGCGCCGCCGCTCAACATCATCGGCAATGGACTCAACGTCGACAGCGCGGCCAGTGGCCGCGGCTCTTCGGCTTCATCGACATTTGGGCGGCAGGTGGGCGGAGCTTCCTCGATCGATCCAGAGACTCGCGCTACCACTTTTGCAGATCGCTTTGGCAGCTGGGCCGGCACGCCAGGCGGCACTGTACCTGCCAAGCCGGCAAACGTGGATAGATTACCAGACGCTCCTGCAGGCGGATCGGTCGCGCCCGAAAACGTTCGGCGCCTCGCCCGCGTCAATGAGTCCAACGCGGGCAGCGTGTTCACGTCCGGCAGTGCGCCGGTCCCGTATCTGCTGCCTTCCACGGAATTCAACGAGCGGTTCGGCAACTGGACCGTGGCGACCACTGGCAGCGCGCAACCGCAACCCAGCAAGCCGATCGGTCTCTTCGCCGACGAGCCGAGCTACGTCATTCCACCCCCGATCTTCGGAGTGGACGGTCCAGGCAATCCGCATAGTGACGCTGAGGAGTGGTTTTCGCGGTGGATTCGGCCGTTGCTTCGACCAGAGTAGAGGTTGAGGTTGCGGAGCGGTGAGTATGCCGTCGGATCGTTCGTTTGACACGTCGGGCAAAAACACCCGCAGAATAGCATCATCGGAAGAGTTCGGATCGAGCCTGCGGGGTGCCGCGGACTTTCTTATCGCTGAGACGTTCCGTGCCGTAGGCCGTGTATTCATAAAAAGAATGTCTGTTTATGAGGGCCAAGCGGAAATCTTCTAGTCGGCTAGAGCATTACTGCTTCTGACCCAAAGCGGACCCTCGTTTCATACTTTGGTGTTTGCAGCCTGCACAATCTTACGCTGCCGTTCGAATACCTCAGCTAACTCATGTATCGGCGTGTCAACGTCGCCGATCATAAACCTGCTTTGACGAAGATACATCAAACGCATGAGACGAGGCATTTCGAGATGTTCAATGATGCCAGGCTTCAGGACGATCACTAAAGTCTTCGCGGACGACGTTGGTCCCATAGCTGTCACAGAGCAAGATATCACGTCTGCCCACCGCACCAGCGTTGGCGAGACCGGATGATAGATAAAGCCCTCTGAGGTCAACGTTAGTTCTGGAAGCCCTTTTGCGTAGAAGCGAATTGCGAGGGAGCTTGACAGGAGCAAGAACACCCCTGCAGAAGCGCCGAGGATGCAAATAGCGCGCAGACCACCACTATGTGAGTTTGCAACAGCGGCGAGGCCAAGGACGCAGGTGAGACCGAGAAGGACAACAAATCTAAAGGCAAATGCAAAGAAGCCCTGCGATCTAATCGAAACAGGGCCTTTCGCCAGATCAATCATGAGATCTAAAGTCACGTCTTTCACGAAGCAACTTTCACAGGCTTGGCAGTACGCCATATCAGACGCCGACCCGAAGATAACACCTCTAACAAATCCGGCTGACATACAGCTGACGTCGGCATCTGGCCCATCGGCGAGCTTCAATGATGTCCGCTGTTTGTGCTCTCTGAGAGACGATCGGACATCTGGGGCCGCCTAGGCGCCCAATTCAGGAGCGGGCGCTACGCCGCCGCAGCCGGTCCGAACCACCGCATCAATGCCTTGTCGAGCCCGGATCGGTTCTCGTCTCCCACCCAGGCGACGTGCCCGTCGGGCCGCACCAGCACTGCGAGCGGCGCGGTGAAGGGCGAGACCGGCGATAGATGGTGGGTGTAGGCAATGTACATCACAAGCGCTAACAGAACGAATGTCAGCGCGTTGGACAAAGGGGCGAGCGTACAACCCGGTTGGCGCGAGTTCTTTCGCCCGTTCGGTCCCGCGCCTGGTAAGCAACGAAGGCGAGGTTCGGGCGGCGTCCTCCGTTGTCGGCTCGTTGGGTTAGATCGGAAGCAACCGGCCGACCTTCCAAGCGGCGCTAATGACCCATATCGGACTTACCGCCATTCTCAATTTGTATATCCGATGGACTAGGCTTACCCGGTATGGGAACCGGCCTTACCTTTTCCAGTTTTGGAGTTGTCGGTAACTTTTCGAGGGGCTGCGCCATGGGAGATCGCCGCAAAAGAGTGAAGCAAACCCGCTCCCTTGAAGAACGAATGGCCGAACAGGCCATTAAGCTCAAAGAGCGGGCCAGCCACTTGCCCGCTGGCAAGGAACGTGAGGGCTTGCTTAAGCGAGCCAGGATTGCTGAGACCGGCACGCATCTAAGCGATTGGTTGACCTCGCCGGGCTTGCACCCACCCAAGTAAGGGTTTCGGGAAAACCGTCCAGTTTGATGCTTACCGACATTGACAGAGCACGCGGAGATTCGATGCTCCCGAGATCTTCTAGTCGGCCATAGCATTACTGCTTCTGACTCGTAGCGGACTTAAAAATGCTATGTTTGCCAAGGGAGGAGGATCATCCCTCCGGTCCGGGAATGAAGCAGCGCCACAAAGGAGTCATTCTTCCATCGGCGTAGGTTGGCCACCACCAAACCATCGCCCTGCCGCTGAGGTTCTGCCGGTTGAGCACGACAGAGTTTGGCACGTCAAACCATTGCCCGCGTTCGCTTGGCCGCTGCGGATTTTTCAGAAGGACTCTATAGCCATTCTTTGCTGTATCCCACTCGGCCTCCGCATATTGGCCGTCCCCTCCATCACAGCACGGCTCACCTGCCTTGTTCTTGAGACTTTTGAACCAAGCGTTCAGTTCTGGTCGCATCAGGTCGTGTGAATAGGCTGTGTTGATGCTGAAAGCTGTGACCGCACACAATCCCACCGTGCGTGCTACCATCAACCGATTAAACTGCACTTGGCGTCCATTGGAACTGGTCATGGAAACCTCCGTTTCCCTGCCCACGTGCGTGGGTCATCGGAACCGCACGAAGGTTCAAGGCGCCGCACCGGGACAAGTAGCCCTTGGTGTCCGGTGAGGCTGCCGCCTCACCGGACCGATGAAGCTTCGACCGCTTTAGTTGAATGTTTGCAGCCTCAATTTGAGCGAGCCGTCGGCCTGGCGTTCGAATACGTGCATCGCCAAACCGCCCAACGGAGATGGCTTGCCCTCCTTGTCCTTCCCCGTGGCACTCCACTTTGCTGTGCCGAATACAACCTTGTCGTCTCCGCCGACGTCGATCATCTCCAACTTGTGACCCGTCACACCGTTCGCGAAGAGACCGGCAAAGAAACTCTCGATCTCAGCCGGACCTGACGCCACCTGATGTGTGGGCGGCATCAATTTTGCCGTCGCGACATAGGAAGCGCCGATGGCTTTCGCGTCGTGCTTGTTGAATGCGGCATCCCAAGCGGCGTAAGCCTGCTGCACGTCCCCCTTGGCGTCCGCGGCCAACGAAATTCCCGGCGCGCCGAGCAGACAAATGACTAGCGCTGATATTTGAGCCAACTTCATAGGATACTCCTCTGTTGGATAATTCCTTTTCCGATTGATCAGATCATCAGTCCAATCGTCTGCCGCGGCTGCGCGCCCGCCAGCATGACGACACCGTCGCCGGTCGCGCGCGGCCGGCCATTGGTTCATAGGGAAGAGGTGCAGGCGATGGTAACTTCAACGGCGCCGTTCACCTCGAAGTCCATATCGCGCGCCATGACACCGCTAATGCAGCCGGTCACACATGCGCCGAACTTCACCACCACGACCAGTTTTACGAAGACACGTTCATCATGGCTGGTGCCGGAAGACTCCATCCAATAGTTCGCGCAACAGCAATTCCGGGCGATTACCGTCAGCCACGTTGACAAATGGGAGAGAGCGACGGCGCACATACTGCCTGGGCCGGAAATCCCCGCGCTTATCACCGGAGTAATTCGCCTTCTGGACCGAAGGCGAGGTTCGGGCGGCGTCCCCAGTTGTCGACTCGTTGGGGTAGACCGGAAGCAACCGGCCGACCTTCCAAGCCGCGCTAACGATCCGTAGCAGACTTTTGGCATATTGAGCGGATGCAACCACATTGCTATGCTTCATTCACATCGTGCCTTAGTTCTGATGGGCAGGCTTGATCAGGCTTACGGACTGCAGCCTGCAATTTGGAAATTGGAATTCTTGAAGCCATAGGCCCCGCCTCCGGACGCATTTCAAAAGCGGCCGGGGAATGTTCATGGACGTCATTTCCCTCCGTTCTTCCCCTTGACTCGGAGGCGGGCTTTTTCTGTCAGCTTGATCGAAAAAGTGATTTCGCCATGTCTATTCCAAAAAGCATAACCCAATGCACTTCAGTCAATCGTCACAACAGAAGCACGGCGTGCCACTACTTAGTTGTTTTAATCCTTTCAGTTTGCATCCTTCAGCTCGCAAGCAGTACGGCGCAGGCCCAGTGCGCAGCTCGCGATGTTTTGGAGAGACAGCTGAAATTCAAGACACGCGCGTCCGAAGCGCCTCAACGGCTTATTAAATCCGAGCGCGACATTGCGATATGGAAGACAATTGCAATAGGCACGTTCGCCGACTCACTTAAGCTGCGCGATGCAATGGACAGCATGCGATGCAGTGTGGGCAGCCAAGCGGGCGAAATCCTTGCCCGACCGTCCTTTATTACTGCTTCTCAGAAGACAGACATGGAGCTTGCACTCGTCTCCCCGACGCAACTTGGGTTCACGAGCGATCGTGTGACGTTAGCTGACCTCTACTCACGGGCTCGAAAACTCGGCTTTGAACTCGCACCGGCAGAGGTCGGACCACAATTGCGCATCCAATATTTCGACCAGCCCGTGGGCGAGTTCCTCATCATCGGAATGGAGCCGATCATGACCTGGAGCGGGGACCCGATTATTCTGAATGTAGCAAATGGCGGCGCCGGATTGATCCTCATCGGCCAAGACGGTAGAGCCGAAGCCGAGATACCTGCCACGTCTCGGATCGTTTTTGCGCGTTCGCATAAACTTGCGGCCAATACCAATCTCGTCGATCAAGCTGCTGCAGTTCCGCGCGAGTAAGGAGGGTGATCGCAACTGGCCCATCGGCGACCTTCGATGATGTCCGCTGTTTGTGCTCGTCTGGAGAGACGAGCGGACATCAGGGGCCGCCGAACTAGCGCCCAATTCAGGAGTACGGGCGCTACGCCGCCGCAGCCGGTCCGAACCACCGCAGCAATGTCTCCTCAAGCCCGCGCTGGCTCTCGTCTCCCACCCACGCGACGTGCCCGTCGGGCCGCACCAGCACTGCGTCCGGTGCAGTGACCTGGCCGATGACCGGAAGCTCCCATACGCAATCGGTGCGGGCATCGACGACATCGATCCGGTTCTTCCAGGGGCCGATGTCGATGCCGCCTCGCTTGCCGAAATTGAGCAGCACGCCGCGCGCCCCGTGCAGCAGCGTGAACAGCTTTAGCTTCTGCCCTTCGGCTGTCAGATCGAGATCCGGCATGCGTCGCCCCAGCAGCGCGTGGCCTTCGCCGAGATCGTAAGCGATGTCGAGCCCGCTCATCATGGCGCCAAAACGTTTGCGCGGCTCGTCCATGCCGAGCAATTCGGAGACGGTGTCGCGCGCGGCCTTGAGGCCGTCGTCGCCGCGGCGGAGCAGGGCGATCTGCGCCATGGTGTTGCGCAGCACGCGCGCGCCGACGGGATGGCGCTCGGCATGGTAGCTGTCGAGCAGGCTGTCCGGCGAGACGCCCTTCACCACCTGCGCCAGCTTCCAGCCGAGATTGACGGCGTCCTGCACACCCAGGTTGAGGCCTTGCCCGCCGACGGAGTGATGGATATGCGCGGCATCGCCGGCGAGCAGCACGCGTCCCTTGCGATAAGTCACGGCCTGCCGTGCCGCATCGGTGAAACGGGAGATCCAGGCGGGATTGTGCAGACCGAAATCGGTGCCGTAGACCGCGACGAGCGCGTCGCTGAGATCGCGCAAGGAGGGCTCGCCGGTGCGCGCGAGTGTTGCTTCCGTCACGACGACCAGCACGCGGCCGCTCTCGGTCTTGCTGAGGCCGTGAAAGCCGAGCGCATCATGACGCAGGCCGAATTCCGGCGCCTCGCGCATCTCGATCTCGGCCATGAGGTTGCTGAGCGTCGGTGAGGTGCCGGCAAAATCGATGCCGGCGGCCTTGCGCACCAGGCTGCGACCGCCGTCGCAGCCGACGAGATAATCTGCGCGCAACGTCTCGCCGCCGGCGAGCGTCACGTCGATGCCGGTTTCGTCCTGTGCGAAGCCCGTGAGCTCGACATTGCGATAGATCGGCACGCCGAGCTCTTCGACCCAGTCCGCCAGGATGCGCTCGATGTGGTTCTGCCGCAGCGCTAGCCCGTAAGCGTGCCTTGTGGGGAGGTCGCTGATGTCGAGCCGCGTCCAGGCAAAGCCCGCGAGCTGGACGATCTGTCCCTCGCGCAGGAAGCGATCCGCAACGCCGCGCTGATCGAGGATCTCGATCGTGCGTGCGTGCAGTCCGCCGGCGCGCGTCTCGACCAGTGCCTGGTCGGCACGGCGCTCGACGACGGCAACGTCGACATCGGCGAGCGCGAGCTCCGCGGCCAGCATCAGCCCGGTCGGGCCGCCGCCTGCGATCACCACGGCGTGGTCGGG
Source organism: Bradyrhizobium sp. CIR18 (assembly GCF_014198295.1). NCBI lineage: Bacteria > Pseudomonadati > Pseudomonadota > Alphaproteobacteria > Hyphomicrobiales > Nitrobacteraceae > Bradyrhizobium > Bradyrhizobium sp. CIR18. The sequence continues at coordinate 655,128 of NZ_JACIHF010000002.1, forward strand.
CGGCATCTGGTTCCGCGCGTCGGCTCCCTGTGGCCGGCGGCGTGAACGGGACGTCGGAAGCAGTACAGGCATGTCGTGACCCCTCGGCTGGTTGCTCTGGATGTTTCCCGGGTCGGGGGTTCTACGGCAGAGGCGGGGACTTGAAGCAAGCCCGTTGCGCACCACATGTCGAGTTGGGAGGAGGGACTTCCTCCTCCGCGTTCGCCGCGTTGACACGTCGGGCAAAACACCGGCATAAAGGCATCATCGAAAGAGTTCGGTTCAGCCCGCGCGGAGCAATCTGCGGCGGGTTTTCTTTTGGGGCATCGGATGGTCAGCTGATCCCGGCGGTCCGCTGCATGATGTCGGCGAGCTCCTCGAACGAAAACGGCTTCCTGATCATCGGAAGGCCGCCGCGCCGGGGCTCGCGACCCGACAATTGCAGCATCTTCAGCTCCGGGCGGACGCGCTTGGCCAGCTCGGCCAGTTCATGACCATCCATGCCCGGCATGTTGATGTCAGTGATGAGGATGGAGATGTCCTGGTTCTGCTCGAGCCGTTCGAGTGCATCCAGGCCGCTTTGGGCGCTGATCACCTCGCAGCCGAGATCTTCCAGCATGCCAACGATCACGTCGAGGACGGCGGGATCGTCGTCAACAACCAGGACAGTGCGGCTCACAGGAACGTTCCTTCTGACGAAGCATTCAACGCGCCTCTCGTCGGATAAGTTCCCGCCCGGGCGCCGGTCCGCCTAATCGTCCTTCGACAAATCACCGGGTTTGGCGGGAATGTCGATGGTGCCGCCATCGCCGTGAACGAGATCGCGGTCGCTCTCCTTTGTCTCGCCGGCGTCTTCGATGATCGCCTCCTGCGTCTCGCGCTCCTTGTCGATGCGCGGCTTGGCTCCGGGCAATTGTCGCGATGCCTCTGGTGACGTCTTCTCAGATGTCATCTCACCGATCCTCCTGATCGGCTAACTTTCGCCGGGCCGGTAAGTTCGTTTGACGCGTCGGGCAAAACACTGGCATATTGGCATCATCGAAAGAAGTTTGGTTCAGCCCGCGCGGAGAATGTCTGCAGCGGGCTGTTTCATTTCAACGGGGCTTTGACACGTCGGGCAAAACACCGGCATAGTGACATCATCGAGACGAGTTTGGTTCACCCGCGCGGAGCACATCCGCTGCGGGTTTTTTCGTCTCGGTTTCCGAGATCGGACGGCGGCGGCGCATTACGGCCACGCACTCGTCAAACCTGGAGCGCCGATCGGCGCGCCGCCGTCCGAACCATTGCCGGCCGTGCACGCGCGAACGTGCCGGCCCGCGGCGCTGGGGCCAGTTGCCCGCGCCGCTGCGGTCTCCGGAAGACACGGAGATAGGGTTCGCGCCCGAAACGATCGCGCCTCGCCTGGCGCGATCTGCCGCGCATTTTCTTTCTTATGGAGGGATGATGACTGCCTATCTGATGTCGCTCGCGCTCACGAGCCCGACAAGCTGATGGGCTATTGCGTGGCGCTCTACTTCGCAAAGCTGCTGGTCTGGGACAAGGTCCTTGGATTTGGCTCGACTGACGCTTTGGCGGGATTTGCGGCAATCACGGCCAATTTGGTCGTCTCTTTCTATTTCGCCAAGCGCGGCTTCGAGAATGTTGCGAGGATCATCAAGCGGTGAAGATTCAAGACGAGGAGATCCGGGCGATTGTCGCGGAGACACTGGCCGAGCAGCACCGAGTTCAGCAGGAGAGCGTCGATGCCATCGTATTGAAGGCGGTGGCCTCAGTCCTGGCCTCGTTCGGGATCGAAGACGATGACCGGAAAGAGCTCAGAGCTGACTTCCAGCACCTGCGGCGCTGGCGGAAGAGCGTGGAACAAGCGCAGAGCTACACCTTCAAGGCGGTGATCACAGTCATTGCGACCGGTCTGATGGGTGCGGTCTGGCTCGGTGTCAAGGTCGTGCTGGGCAAGTGAGCCTCGACCGCTACGGAGTCGCAGGTCGCGCGCTCCCGATTACCCCGCCAATAGGTATCCCATGTACAGAATTCGTATCGTCGATGCCGACGATGATGAGACTGCCGAGATTCTCGGCGATCTGCACCGGCTGACATTCTTCGGTGGGGCGGCCCTGCCGCAGTTCGAATCGGGTACGTGGTGGCTCGCCTATCATGATGATGACGCGGTGGCCTTCGCCGGCGTTGTGCCGTCGACACATGCGCGAAACAGCGGATATTTTTGCCGGGTCGGGGTCTTGCAGCAGCATTGGGGGCGGGGACTTCAACTCAGGCTGATGCGAGCGATCGAGGCACGAGGGCGGCGTCTCGGGTGGGACAGCATCGTCTCCGATACGACGGACAATCCGGTATCTGCCAACAATTTCATCCATGCGGGTTATCGGCTGTATGAGCCCGAATCGCCCTGGGCCTGGTCGCATACGCTTTATTGGCGAAAGTGGCTGCGCTGAGCAATTGGAGTGGTTTTCCCGTGATGCGGAACGTGACCTTCTCAGACTAGAATTGCTGCGCAAGATGCGCGCAGCCTCCATACGCTCAAATATCTAACGGCCCGGCAGCTTGACGCTGCCGGGCCGTTTTTGCGTTTCAGGTGAAGCGAGCGAGGCCCTTGCGAAGTTGGCGGCGCCGGGCTTTAAGCTTGCTCCTGCAGGAAATTCGGCGACCACAAGCCGATGTAAGGGAGCGCTATCGATGCCGACCAAGCCTCAATTGCCGGAACGTTCGTCGCGAGCGACGGAAGGGCCGAGTGCGCTCGACGGTCTGCTAGTCATCGATTTCACGCGTGTCGTCGCCGGCCCAGCCTGCACGCAGACGCTCGCCGATTTTGGCGCGCACGTCATCAAGATCGAAAATCCCGACGGCGGCGACGACACGCGCGCCTACGAGCACGCCGAAATTGGCGGGGAAAGCGCCGCCTATCTCAGCCTGAACCGCAACAAGCGCGGCATTGCGCTCGACCTTGCCGTGCCGGAGGCCCGTGAGATCGCGCTGGATCTGATCCGCAAGGCGGATGTGGTCGTGGAGAATTTCTCGAGCGGGGTCATGAAGAAGTTCGCGCTCGACTATGAGGCGGTCGCCCCGCTCAATCCACGGCTGGTCTATTGCTCGATCTCCGCCTACGGACGTTCCGGACCGTTCGCCTCGCGCCCCGGCTTCGATCCCATCACGCAGGCGGAAAGCGGCTTCATGTCGCTCAACGGATTTGCCGACGGCCCAGCGGTTCGTACCGGGCCGCCCATCGTGGATATGGCAACGGGGATGTCTGCCTGTAACGCCATCCTGATGGCGCTGTTGGCGCGGGACCGGCTCGGTCGCGGGCAGCATGTCGAAGTCGCCTTGTTCGACGTTGCGATAGGGATGACCGGCTTTTACGGCATGGCGTATCTCATCAATGGCGAAAACCCCGGCCGGTTCGGCAATTCGCCGAGCGGGTCTCCCACCGTCGGCGTCTATGAGGCCTCCGATGGGCCGCTCTACATGGCCTGCGCCAACGATCGGCTGTATCGCCGGCTCGTGGTCGAGGTGCTGAACCGGCCTGATCTCATCACCGATCCGCAGTTTGCCACGCGCAAGGCCCGCTCCGAGAACAAGGAGCTTTTGCGGGCAGCCATTGCAGAGGTCTTTGCCAGCGATACGCTCGAGAACTGGATGGCGAAAATGAAGCTGGCCAATATTCCGGTTGGCTATCTCCGGACGGTCGAGGAGGGGTTCAATGCGCCAGAGGCTCGCGAGCGCCATCGCTTGAGTCGCATTCCGCACCGTACAGCGGAATGGGTACCCAACATCGAGCCGCCGATTACCATGAGCCTGACCGGCGCGATCGATCCCGTTGCGGCCCCTCTGTTAGGCGAGCATACCGAGGACGTCTTGCGCAGCATGCTCGGTTATGACGAGCATCGGATCGCGGAGTTTACCCGGAGGGGCGTCTTTGGCTCGGGCAAGCCTTCGACTCCGGTTTAAGCCGGAGCCGTTAGTCCGCTGGCAAGAGGCATCATGAAGGCATCGGAATCGATGCCTTCATGATGCCTGCCGCATTGACTTGATTTGGTAAGGGGCCGGCCGCATAAATACGCCAAAGTGAGGGACACGAATGGCGCCTGGTCGAAAGCCGAGCATGGGTCAGCCCACCGGGCCGGAAGCCGGCGAAAGCGCCTATGCGGCGATGATCGCGAAGGCCCGGGCCCTCGTGCCGAGACTACGAGAGCGGGCGGCGCGGACGGAGGAGCTGCGGCATCTCCCGTCGGAAACCGAGATGGACCTCCATGAAGCCGGCCTGTTCCGGATGCTTCAACCGGCACGGATCGGCGGTGCCGAGCTCGACTATGTCGCTCTTGTCGACTGCGCTGAGCTGCTCGGACAGGCGGATGCGTCGGTAGCGTGGAATCTCGCCAATCTGGCGAGCCACCACTGGATGCTCGGCATGTTCGAGCAAAAGGCGCAGGATCTGGTCTGGGGCCGTGATCCGGATGCGCTGATCGCATCCTCGTTCATTTTTCCCGCCGGACGCGCCACGCGAGTCGAGGGCGGTTATCAGCTGCGCGGCAGCTGGCCATTCTCCTCCGGCGTTGCCTCCTGCGAATGGAACATGCTTGCAAGCGTGGTCTATTCCGACGACGAGGCGGACGGCATCGAGTATCGCATCTTTCTGCTGCCGAAAGGCGATTACAGCGTGCTGGACACCTGGAACGTCGCGGGACTGCGCGGGACGGGGTCCTGCGACGTGGAGGTCAGGGATGTCTTCGTGGCTGACCATATGACAGTCGCCGTCGGCGACCTCTCAGGCGGCCCGACGCCGGGAAGCACGGTCAATCCAAATCCGCTTTATACGCTGCCCGTGTTCTCGCTGTTTCCATACGTCCTCTCCGGTGTCGCGCTGGGGAATGCGCAAGCCTGCCTCGACGATTATACGGAGGTCGCACGTCATCGTATTTCAACCTACAACCGGGCCAAATTGAGCGATTTTCAAAGCACCCAGATCAAGATCGCGGAGGCCTCGGCGAAGATCGACGCCGCGCGCCTGATCATGCGGTCGGCGTGCCTCGATGCCATGGAGGATGCGCGGCTTGGTCACATCCCTGGCATGGCGACCAAGACCCGTTATCGGCGCGACGGATCTTTTTCGGTGAACCTGTGCACGGACGCGGTCTCGATGCTGTTTGCCGCGAGCGGCGCGCGCGGTCTGTTCACGACCGGCGTGTTGCAGCGGCAGTTCCGCGATGCGCACGCGATCAACTCGCATCTCGCGTTCAACTTCGATGCGGCCGGGACCAACTATGGACGGGTGGCGCTGGGCCTGCCGTCCGAAAATCTCACGCTCTGAGGCCGGCCGATGAATGATCTGCCGCAGCAGCCCGGCGCTCCCGATCCCGCCAACGAGTTCGCGAGCGACAGCTCGTCGATCGATCCTCGCGACTTTCGCAACGCGCTCGGAACCTATGCAACGGGCGTGGCGATCATCACGGCCGCAGCGCCTGACGGCAAGCCCTACGGACTGACTTGTAATTCGTTCGCCTCCGTCTCGCTGAACCCTCCACTGGTCCTGTGGAGCCTGGTCGTCTATTCCTCTAGTCTGACCATCTTCCAGAACGCCAGCCATTTCACCGTCAACGTGCTTGGCGCTTCGCAGCAGGCGCTTGCGGCAAAATTCGCCAAATCGTCGGACGACAAGTTCACAGGTGTGGATTGGGCGCCGGGCCTCGGCGGAGCGCCGGTGCTTGCGGAGAGCGTCGCCAACTTTCAATGCCGCTCCGTGAATCGCTATTATGGCGGCGACCACGTGATCTTTCTCGGCGCGGTCGAGGCCTATACCTACGGTGCGAAGGAGCCGCTGCTCTTCGCGCAGGGGACGTTCGGCCGGTTCCTCGCAGATGACGAGCGCAAGACGTCGCCTTGACGTGCTTCAGATCGCGCTCGACAGCTTAGCGCTCTGCCGCTGAAAGCTTGTAAATCTCCAGCGCGTCCGCTTCCGCGCCGCGTGCGGCCTTCGCGAGCCGGAAAAGTTGGCCCGCAAGCGTGGCCATCGGCACCGGCGTCGACGTTGCCTGCGCGACGTCGGCGACCGTATCGAGATCCTTGAGCATCGTGGCCATATGACCGAGCGGGGGCGAGTGAATGCCCTGGACCATTCTGGGCACGAAAAGCTGAAGCGGGATCGAGTCCGCGAAGCCGCCGGCGAGCGCTTCGGGCAGGCGATTGGCGTCAATACCGGCGTTGACGGCCAGGCGCGCGGCTTCTGCCAGCACGGCCATCGCGCATCCCACGATCACCTGATTGCAGAGTTTCGTGGTCTGGCCGGCGCCGGTCGGGCCCATGTGGGTGAACCTGCGCGCCATGGCCTGCACGTAGGGGCGCACCCTCTCGATCTCGTCTGCTTCCCCGCCGGCCATGATTGCAAGGGTGCCTTCCTCGGCGCCCTTCGTTCCGCCGGAAACCGGTGCATCGATCCAGCCGGCGCCATTGGCGGCTTTCAATCGCTTTGCCAGATCGCGGGCGGCGTCGGGATGTATCGATGAGAAGTCGACGACAAGCTTGCCTGCGCCGGGCGCTGCCGCGAGCCCCTCAGGCCCGAAGATCACCTCCTCGACAGCCGCGGCATCCGTCACGCACATGAAGGCGATATCGGCGTTCGTCAGGAGATCACGAGGCGTGGCTGCGCGCCGGGCTCCGGCCTCGGCGAGCGGAGCCACCTTGCCCTCCGAACGGTTCCAGACAGTGACCTGATAGCCGGCCTTGAGCAGGCGTCGGGTCATCGGCGTTCCCATCAGGCCAAGGCCGAGATAGCCGAGCCTCTCGACGCCTTGCGGGTTTGCCTTGCTCGCATCAGCCATAGGTTGCCTCCTTCTGCCGCAGCGCGACGTGGCTTTACCATACATTGCGTATCGGACGGCAAAACCGCCGGGCTCGCATGGCTTGCCTGATTGTTTGAACCATGAAAGATTTGAGTCCGGTCGGGGTTGGGTGGCGCCGGTCGGCGCCGGAGCAGCGGAGTGGGCACGATGCGAACCGTTTCGAGATGGATCCTGGCTTTGGGGGCGACAGCGGCCGTGAGCGCGGGGGCAAGCCCGTCATGGGCGCAGCAGACGATCCGCGTCGGCTGGACGATCCCGGCCGAGGAATCGAAGTACTGGATGATGCGCCGCCCGGCTGAGTTTCCCAGTATCGGCAAGACGTACAATATCGAATGGACCCAATTCCAGGGCACCGCGCCTATGACGCAGGCCCTGGCAGCCGGTGCGCTGGACTGCGCGACGCAGGCGCCGCTCTCCCTCGCCAATGGCGTGGTCGGCGGCAATCTCAAAGCCTACATCGTGGCGCAGCACGTGTTCGAGAAGCCCGGCGGCTTCTCGGTCTACTGGGCAGTGATGGATGACTCGCCGATCAAGACGATTGCCGACCTCAAGGGCAAGACGGTTGGCATTTCCGTGATTGGCGGCGGCACGCAAGGCCCGTTCAACCTGCTCCTGAAGCAGAATGGCGTCGATCCGGCCAAGGATATCAAGCTGGTCGAGGTCGGCTTTGCCGTCTCCGAGGATGCGCTGCGCCAAGGCCGCGTCGATGCGGTGAATATGAACCAGCCGTTCGCCGCGCGGGCGGAGGCAAAGGGCGGTACAAGGAAGCTCTTCTCGCTGTCCCAGGCCATGCCGAACATCGTGCATATCCTGGAAGCCTGCCGTGCCGATTTCGTCGACAAGAACCCGGAACTGGTCAAGACCTATGTCCGTGACATCACCTCGGGCATGAAAAAGGCGCTGGCCAACCGCGAGGAGACTCTCAAGGTCGTCAATGAAGTGCTGAAGGCGCCGCTCCCGGTGCTCGAGACCTACCTGCTCAAGGATAACGATTTCGGCCGTGATCCAGGCGCGGCGCCGAACTTCCCGGCAATCCAGAAGATGCTGGACATCTACGCCGAGACCGGAATGCTGCCGAAGCTGGATGTCGCGCAGTTCAAGCATCCGACGATCGTCGCGCCGCTGCAGTAAGGCCACCAGGCGGGTGATCCGAGCCACGTGCTCGCGGGCGTCCCGGGTCATCCGGGACGAGGCACGAAGAAGATGCACGTATGAAGAAGCTGCGATCACGAGTCACGACTGACGGTCTCGACCGGGCCCCGCACCGCGCATTCATGCGCGCAATGGGGCTCGACGACGCTGCGATTGCCAAGCCGATGGTGGGCGTTGTCAGCATGAAGGGCGAGCAGACGCCCTGCAACATGACCCACGATTTTCAGGTGGCCGCGGCCAAAACGGGCATCGAGGAGGCCGGCGGCACGCCGCGTGAATTCTCGACCGTGTCGGTTTCTGACGGCATCAGCATGAACCACGAGGGAATGAAGTTCTCGTTGTTTTCGCGTGAACTGATCGCCGACTCGATCGAGGCCGTCGTCCATGGTCTGGCCTACGATGCGCTGATCGGATACGGCGGATGCGACAAGACGCTTCCCGGTGTGATGATGGGCATGGTTCGCTGCAACGTGCCCTCCATCTTCATCTATGGCGGCAGCGCGCTGCCGGGCCGCGTGGACGGGCGCACGTTGACGGTGCTCGACTCCTATGAGGCCGTTGGCAGCTTCATGACGGGTGAGATCGACGGCGCCACGCTGGAGCGGATCGAGCGTGCCTGCTTGCCGACGATCGGCGCGTGCGCCGGCCAGTTCACCGCCAACACCATGGGAATGGTCTCGGAGGCGATGGGCCTGACCATCCCCAACGTCTCGATGGTGCCCGGTATCTATGCCGAGCGTGCGCAGATATCTCGGCGCGCCGGACGCCTGATCATGGAGATGCTGGAACGCGGCGGGCCGTTGCCTCGCGACATCGTGACGCGGAAGTCCCTCGAGAACGGCGCGGCGATCGTTGCGGCGACGGGTGGTTCGACCAATGCCGCGCTGCATCTGCCGGCGATCGCGAACGAGGCCGGCATTGCATTCACAATCGATGATGTGGGCGAGGTCTTCGCCAGGACGCCGTTGATCGGAAATCTGCGCCCCGGGGGCAAATACACCGCAAAGGATGTCTACGACATCGGTGGCGCGGCGGTCGTGATCCGTGAGCTGATCCAGAGCGGGCACATCGATGGCGGCTGCCTGTCCATCACCGGCCGGACGCTTGCCGAAGAGTATGGCGCCGCCAACGCGCCCGATGGAGAAGTCGTATACGCGGCGGGCGCGCCGATCATGCCTGACGGCGGCGTGGCGGTGCTGAAGGGAAATCTTTGTCCCGACGGTGCGGTGATCAAGGTCGCCGGTTTGAAGAGTCAATTCTTCGAAGGCGTGGCGCGCGTTTTCGAGGACGAGGAAGCCTGCGTCGCATCGATTCGTGACCGCAGCTATAGGGCGGGCGAGGTTCTCGTGATCCGCAATGAGGGGCCGGTCGGCGGCCCCGGCATGCGCGAGATGCTCGGCGTCACCGCGTTGATCTACGGGCAGGGCATGGGCGAAAAGGTCGCCCTGATCACCGATGGCCGGTTCTCCGGCGCGACCCGCGGCATGTGCATCGGCTACGTGGCCCCCGAAGCATTTGTTGGTGGTCCGCTGGCGCTCGTTCGCGACGGTGACAGGATCCGGATCGATGCCGCAAACCGGCGGATGGATGTGCTGCTCGATGAGCAGGAACTCACCGCGCGGCGACGAGATTGGAAGCAACGTCCGCCGCGTCACCGTGCGGGCGCGCTCGCAAAGTATGCGCGACTGGTTGGGCAAGCGCCGGGCGGAGCCGTGACGCATGAAGGCCCGGCAGAATGGCCGTGGTTCGAATGACGCACCGCACGGGTGCGAAATCGACCGCCTGTCTGGCAGGTTTCTTGCTAAGCTCGTGCCGCTGGCGGAGAACGTTCAGCAGGTTCGTCGGGAAATGTTCGCGCGAGTGAGATGGGATGACGGTAGTGCCTGCGAGATCGAGCGAATGGGTGAGACCGGTGAGATCACAAGAGCCGGCTTCTGCAATCATCGAGATAGACCGCGTCTCGCAGGTCTTTCAGACTTCGGCGCGCAAGGATCATGTGGCGCTTTCCGAGATCTCGCTGACGATCGAGGAGGGCGCCTTCGTCTCCATCCTTGGGCCGTCCGGCTGCGGCAAGTCGACACTGCTTTATATCGTCGGCGGTTTTGTCAGTCCGACCAGCGGCTCGGCGAAGATCAAGGGACATGCGATCACGGGTCCCGGTCCGGATCGCGGACCGGTGTTCCAGGAATTTGCGCTGTTTCCCTGGAAGACCGTGCTGGGCAACGTGATGTATGGCCCGCGTCAGCAAGGAGTGCGCGCCACCGAGGCGGAAGCGCAAAGCCGGGCCTTGATCGAGATGGTTGGCCTCAAGGGCTATGAGAGCTTCTATCCCAAGGAATTGTCGGGCGGCATGAAGCAGCGCGTGGCGTTGGCGCGGACGCTCGCTTACCATCCGGAAGTGCTGTTGATGGACGAGCCGTTCGGTGCGCTCGACGCGCACACTAGGACGCGGCTGCAGAACGACCTTCTCAACATCTGGGAGCGCGACCGCAAGACGGTGCTGTTCGTCACCCATTCGGTCGACGAAGCCGTCTTTCTCTCGGACAAAGTCGTGATGATGTCGAAATCGCCCGGCCGCATCCGCGAGGTGATCGACATCGATCTGCCGCGACCGCGCCGCCGCAACGAACTGTTGCTCGACCCCCGCTATCAGAAGTACGTCGTCGATATCGAGCGCATGTTCGATGAAAGCGACGAAGCCGGGCCGGCATCATGATGTCGTCGGCCACCTTGATCAGACGGGCCGCTCCGGTGCTGGCCTGCATCGGGTTGCTGGCCGTGTGGCAGGTTGCATCGCTTGCGCTCAAGAACGACAGCTTCCCGACGGCGATCGATGCGATCCGGGCAATTCCGGATATTCTTGGCGACAAGGAATCCCTGATCAACATTCTGGCCTCGCTTCGCCGCATGGCGATAGGGTTCGGTGTGGCGGTGCTGGTTTCGATTCCGCTGGGCCTGTTGATGGGACGCAGCCGCGGTGTCGCGGCCTTTTTCAATCCGCTCCTGATGGTCATTTATCCGGTGCCGAAGGCGGCATTGATGCCGATCATCATGCTTTGGCTGGGCGTCGGCGACGTCACCAAGACATTGGTGATCTTCCTGGGCGTCAGCCTTCCCGTGATCTATCACAGCTTCGAGGGGGCCAAGGCCGTCGAAGAGAAGATGCTGTGGTCAGGTGCCGCGATGGGGCTTTCGCCGGCACAACGCCTGGTGCGGATCGTGTTGCCCGCGGCGCTGCCGGAGATCCTGACCGGCTGCCGCACGGGACTGGTGCTGGCGCTGATCACGATGATCACCAGTGAGATGATCGCCCGCCAGTCCGGCGCCGGCAATATCCTGTTCAATGCGCTCGACATGGGCCAATACGACACCGTCTTTGCGATGATCATCATCGTGGGCGCGATGGGTATCTGTCTCGACGCGATTTTTGAAAGGGTTCGGGCCAGACTCGTGCGTTGGTCCGAGCCTCAGTTCGACATGCCGCTGAGTTTTTCGTGATGTCGCGCTTTCTCTCCGCAAACGTCCTTCTCGGCATTGCCCCGATCGTGCTGGTCATCGCCTTGTGGCAAGGCCTGGTGTCATTCGGCTTCGCGCCCGCGGTCTTGCTGCCGCCGCCGGGCTTCGTCTTCAGCCGGCTGCTCCAGCAACTCGTGACGTGGACGTTTCAGCAGGAGATCGCCGCAACCCTGATCCGGCTGTTTGCCGGCTTCGCGATTGCGGTCGTGCTGGGTGTCAGTATCGGCATTGCCGCCGCCGCCAATCCGGCGATCAATGCCGTGGTTCGGCCGATCGTCCGCGTATTGGCGCCGCTGCCCAAGGTCGCGCTCTATCCGGCACTCCTGCTCTTGCTCGGATTCGGCCACGGGTCGAAGATCACATTGGTAGCCGCGGACGCGCTCTTTCCCATTCTGCTCTCGACCTATTACGGCGCGTCGACCGTCGAACAGAAGCTGATCTGGTCGGCGATGGCGGCGGGAACGCCGCGCTACGAAATCCTCTTCAAGGTGGTGCTGCCGGCGGCGATGCCGTCGATCCTGACCGGATGCCGGATCGGGCTTGTCATTTCCTGCATCGTGGTGTTTCTGGCAGAGATGATCACGTCGACGGACGGATTGGGGCACGCGCTCGTGACCGCGGCGCGAACCTTCCAGGCCGTCGACATGTTCGTGCCGCTGATCACGATCTCGCTGCTGGGCCTGATCTTGAATGGCCTCCTCGGCGCGTTGCGCTCGTACCTGCTGCGGGGCTTTCCCGAGGCGTGAACCGACCAAGAAGAAACCAGGGGACCGGGAGTGAACCGTGCTGGCTGATCGCATCGAGGCAAAATGGATCGACGCATTTTGCGAGATCTTTGAACGTTGCGCCGTCAAGGCCGGCGATACCGCGGCGATCCTGTCGGAAACCCAGTCGCGTGCGTTGAATGTGCATCTCGCGGAGCTCGCGCTGCTGCGCATGGGCGCACGGCCGTTTCACGTGGTGATGCCCACACCGCGCAACCGCAATATCGTTCCGGTTCGCTCAACGGGGGCGAGCGAGGCGATCCAGAAGCTTGGGCCGGTCATCACCGCGCTTCAGCAGGCCGGCTTCGTGGTGGATTGCACCATCGAGGGCCTGATGCACGCGGTGGAGACGCCGGAGATCCTCAAGGCCGGCGCGCGGATCCTGGTGATCTCGAACGAGCATCCCGAAGCGCTGGAGCGGATGGTGCCGGATCCTGCGCTCGAGAAGCGCGTTCGTGCGGCGGCCAAGATGTTGCGCGGGACCAAGCGGATGCGGGTGACCTCGAAGGCCGGCACCGCGCTCGATGTCGACATGGTCGGAGCGTCCACGGTCGGTGTCTGGGGCTGGACCGACAAGCCCGGCACGCTGGCGCATTGGCCAGGCGGAATCGTCGTCAGCTTCCCCAAGAGCGGGACCATCAACGGCACGCTGGTGATGGCGCCGGGCGACATCAATCTCACCTTCAAGCGCTACCTGACGTCACCTGTGAAGATGACGTTGAAGGACGACTATGTCGTCGAGCTGGAAGGCGAAGGCACGGATGCCGCCATGATGCGCGCCTATCTCGCCGCCTGGGGCGATCGCGAGGCATATGCCGTGTCGCATGTCGGCTTCGGCATGAACCCCGGTGCGCGCTATGAAGCGCTTTCGATGTACGACCAGCGCGACACCAACGGCACCGAGATTCGGGCCGTCTCCGGCAATTTCCTGTTCTCGACCGGCGCGAACGAGTTCGCCGGCCGCTACACGGCGGGGCATTTCGACCTGCCGATGATGGGAACGACCATCGAGCTCGATGGCGTCGCGGTCGTTCGCGAAGGCGTGTTGCAGGACGTCTTCGGCTAATTGCGGTCGAGCACGGGTGGACGCGCAAGGTCGAAATGGCGCAGCAGATCCACCATGGCCTGAAGCCGCTTTACGCGATAGGCGTCAACGTCCATGCCCGAATAGTCGAGAAAGCCGGCACCCGTGCGTAACCCGATCCGACCTTCATGCATGTTGCGTGAGATGACGTCCGGCGCGCGGTAACGGTCGCTGCCAAGCGCGCCTTCGAGATAGCGACTGGCGTAGTACAAGATATCGCCGCCACCCCAGTCGATGAATTCGAGCAGTCCGAGTACGGCGTAGCGGAAGCCAAAACCGTAGCGGATCGCCTTGTCGATCTCCTCGGCACTGGCGACGCCTTCCTCGACCATGCGTGCGGCCTCGTTCATCGCCAGCGCCTGGATGCGCGGAACGATGAAGCCGGGCGTCGCCGCGCAGACGACCGGGACCTTGCCGATGCCTTCGAGCAGTCCCTTGACCTCGGCGACGATTGCCGGATCGGTGGCCTTGCCGGGCGAAACCTCGACCAGCGGAATCAGATAGGCTGGGTTGAGCCAATGCACGTTGAGGAAGCGGCGAGGATTCACGATCGCGCCGGAGAGATCATCGACGAGGATGGTCGACGTCGTCGATGCAATGATCGTGTCGGGTCGGACCTGCCGTGAGGCTGACCCAAGCACCTCGCGCTTGAGCTCGACGACCTCCGGAACCCCTTCGAAAACCATACCGGCCTCGGAGAGTGCTGCCCCGCTCTGGCTGGCGGGCACCACCGAGACGCGCGCGACGAGCGGATCGACATCGGCCTCCGTCAGCAGCCCCAGCTTGGACAGGCTGGCAAAGGTCTTCGCGACCTCGCCGAGCGCGTCCGCCTCCAGCTTGGCAAACTCCTCCGCGGAGCGCGCCTTGACGTCGATCATCGTGACCTGATGCCCAGCGTAGGCGAAAGCGACGGCAATGCCGCGCCCCATGCGGCCAGCCCCCAGACAGACGATATCGGCGCGATTGGTCATCGGTCAAAATCCATTGCGAAGCAACGTCTGCAATTCAGCCTTGCTGAGCTTGCCAAGCCCCAGCATCTCGAGCGTGCGGCCACCTCGCGCAAAGTTCTCGCCGCAAATCGCGCCACCGATCGCCAGAAAAGCTTTCGCCAGCGGCGTGGCCACGCCGGCCAGGCCGGCAGCGGAGACCAGCAGCGACAGCCCAAGCCGCAGGTCCTCACGCATATAGCGGTGCTCCGTCAGCACGATCCGCTCGCGCCAGTCGCCGGAATCCGTCAGCCGGTCGTGCGAGCCGCGGCCATACATCCAGATCTCGCCTTCTTTCGCATAGTGATGAGCGAGCGGGAAATGCGGTGCGCCGTAGCCGAGCGCCTCGCGTACGGCAATCCGCTCGGCATCAAGCGCGTCGGTCACCCGGCGGATGGCGGCCTGCGTGCCTTCCTTGTGAATGTCCCAGCGCTCGAAATGTTCGATTGGACCTGCATTCATCACGATCAGCGGCGGATGGATGATCGGCCCTGCATTCATCAGCGCACCGGACAGCGCGTCTCCGCACGGCTCGATCGTATCGGGGAAAGCGCGTCCGATGACCTCGAGCGCATGCGGTGCCCGGTCGAGCGGGAACACGCCGACTGGAAGCCGTTTGGCGCGGATGGTGATCGCGACCTCGAACGGTCCGTGCTTGCGGGTGAGCCACGGCAATGTGCCGGTTTCGGCAAAGCTTGCCTTGGCCTGGTTCCCAGCTTCCCGCGCGGCCTCTGCGAAGATCATCGAGCCGAATGTCGCTGGCGGCAGAAATACGACCTGACCGTCCCGCAGATGCGGGGCGAGCAGGCGAGCGATATCGGTCTGCGCGAAGGCAGGCGCGGGGCACAGGATCAGCTCGGTGCCGTTGACAGCTTCGGCGATGTCGGTCGTGACCAGCGCGAGCTTGACGTCGTGGCGGCCGTTGTGATCCTTGACCAGGATGCGCGAGCCGGCGGCGCGATGTGCCGCGACTTGACCGGCATCGCGGCGCCAGAGCCGCACTTCATGCCCCGACAGCACAAAATCGCCCGCGGCCGCGAAGGAGCCGTTTCCCCCACCCAGAACTGCAATCTTCAAGATGCTTCTCCTTGCGCGAGCGACTGCGCATCGAGCTGCTTCAGCAGGAAATGCTGGACCTTGCCCAGCGCGGTGCGCGGCAGGTCGGTGACGAAGACGATATCGCGTGGCACCTTGTAGCGGGCCAGTTGCGTCTGGATGTGTGTCTTGAGTTCATCCGCTTCGAGCCGGGAGCCGGATCTCCGTATCACATAAGCGATCGGCACCTCGTCCCAGCGCGGATCCGGCCGGCCGATCACGGCGCATTCGCTGACGTCAGGATGTTCGAGCAGGACGCGCTCGATCTCGGCCGGATAGACGTTTTCTCCACCTGAAATGATCAAGTTCTTCTTGCGGTCGCGGACCCAGAAATAGCCGTCGGCGTCGCACAGGCCGATGTCGCCGGTGCGATACCAGCCGTCGTGCAACGCATCGCGCGTGGCGTCCGCATTGCCCCAATATTCGAAGAACACATTGGGACCGCGCACCGCGATTTCGCCCGGCGTGCCCGCCGGCAGTTCGTTGCCAGCCTGATCGATGATCTTTGCCTCGCAGCACAGGCCGGCGAGTCCGGTCGATCCCACCCGCGAGAGGTCGCCGCCGAGGCGCGTATAGATCGCGATGGGGCAGGTTTCCGTCGAGCCGTAGACCTGAAGCACCGGGACATCGCGCGCGACGAAACGTTCGATCAGATGCGGCGGCACGATGGTCGAGCCGGTGGCGACGGCCTTGAGTGACGAAAGATCAGTGGCGGCCCAGGCAGGATGTTCGCTCACCGCTTGGATGATTGCAGGCACCATGACCGTGAGTGTCGGCCGCTCCTGTTCGATGGTCGCGAGCGCGGTATCCGGCGTGAAGCGCGCGTGGACCGTGACGCTCGCGCCAAGCTGCAGTGCCGGCGTGGTCTGGATGTTGAGGCCGCCGACGTGGAAGAACGGCAGCACGGTCAGCACGTGATCGTCGGACGACATGTTGTGCATGTGCTGGCTCATGACACCGTTCCAGAACAGCGCCTCCTGGCGCAGCACTGCGCCCTTCGGCCGCCCGGTTGTCCCCGACGTGTAGACGATCAGCAGCGGGCAGGAGAGATCGGTGTGCGGATTTCGGCTGCTGCCGTCGCTGCGCGCCAGCAGGCTTTCGAATGTCGTGCCGCGGGGCGGTGCGAAGTCGAGGCCGACGACGGCAGCCCCCGGCGCGGTCCGGGCGAGCCCGGAAAGAACGCCCTCAAATGCCTGCTCGAGCACCAGCACATTGGCGCCCGCATCGGTGAGGATGAAGAGCTGCTCGGCGACCGCGAGCCGCCAGTTCAGCGGCACAAGTATCGCGCCAAGTCGCGCGCAGGCGTAGAGCAGAACCAGATAGTCCGGCCGGTTCAGACTCAGAATGGCGACGCGGTCGCCGCGGCCGACGCCGAGCTCCTGCTTCAATGCCGTCGCGGTGTGTTCGATGCGTGCGGCGAACGCCGCATAGCTCAGCCGTTCCCCTTCGAAGGCAATGGCTGTCTTGTCTGGCGCGAACGCCGCGTTGCGATCGATCAGACTGCAGAGGTCCACCGTCAGTCGTCCGTCTCGCCGGTCTCATACAGCGCCTCGCGTCCGATCCGGTCGAGGCAGAGTTCGGCAGTCCAGGGCAGCATCAGCGAGCCGCAGCGGCTGTCGCGATAGATCCGCTCCAGCGGCAGCGAGCGAAGCATGGCCTGGCCGCCGCAGGTGCGGATCGCGAGCGCGGCGAGCTCGTTGGCACCCTCCATCACCGAATATTGCGCGGCGTAGGCCCGCAGCACCTGCTCCTTGCTAGGATTGGCGCAGGCTTCGGTGACGGCCTGGAACCAGATCGCCTTGATCTGCTCGAGCTTGATCTGCATCTGCGCGACCGCGATCTGCTTGGTCGGATACATCCGCCGCTTGACCGGCGGCATGCCCGGCACTTCGCCGCGCAGATAGCGCACGGTGAAGTCATAGGCGGCTTGAGCCAGGCCCATATAGGTCGGCGACAACGTCAGGAACATGTGCGGCCAGCGCATCGCGGCCTGGAAATAGACGCCGCGCGGCATCAGTGCAGAGTCGGTCGGCACGAACACGTCCTTGAACAGAAGCGTCCGTGAAACCGTTCCGCGCATGCCGAGCGGGTCCCAGTCACCGACGACCGAGACGCCTTCGGACTTGGCTGATATCGCGAGGTAAAGCGTGTTGCGGCGAGACGCCTTCTCGCCTTCCTCGATCTCGGTGCAGAGCACGCCGTAATAGTCGGCGTGGCCGGAGAGCGATGCAAAAATCTTCTTGCCGTTGACGATCCAGCCGCCCTCGACGGGCCTTGCTTCCGTGCCGAAGGCGACACCGCCTGCGGCGGCCGCTCCGCCCTCGGAGAAGGGTTGCGAATAGATCGCACCGTCCTCGACGATGCGCTTGTAGTGAACCGCGCGCCGCCGCTCGTGCTCGGCGCGGGTGTCCGCGTCCATGTCGAGATCGTCGGCGAGCGGCCCCGACCACAGGGTCGAGCACACGTGCATGTTCCAGGTCAGCGCGGTCGCGCCGCAATAGCGGCCGATCTCGGCAGCCGCCAAAGCATAGGTCTGGTAGTTCGCGCCGAGCCCGCCATGTTTCTTGGGCACGGCAATGCCGAGCAGACCGACGCGGTGCAGGTCGCGATAATTCTCGATCGGGAAGGTCGCCTCGCGATCGTAGGTCGCAGCGCGAGCGGCGAACACGCTTTGGCCGATCTCCCTTGCGCGGGTGATGATGCCGGCCTGCTCGTCGCCGAGGCGGAATGCAACGGGATCGAAGATCGGCGCATCCAGTGCAACCTTGTCGGTCGTGCCGATCGTCTTGCTGACTTGCATGGTCATTGCGCAGTCACCTTACGCTTTGGTCGCGAGAGAGTTCAGGAACCGGCCGAGGGCCTCGTCGAAGGCCTCGGGGCGCTCGAGGTTGGCGAGATGGCCGACGCCGGCGAGCTCGACATATTCGGCACCAGGGATGTAGCTCGCCGTCTTTGCCATCATCGGCGCGGGCGCATTGTTGTCCTTGGAACCCGACAGCAACAGCGTGGGGACGGAAATATTCGCAAGCGTGCTGCGCTGATCGAAGCCGATCAGAGCCAGCATCATGGCACGATAGCTTGCTTCGGGCACGCTCCCCATGCATTCGCATGCAAGCTCCATCCCGTTCGGATCGGGATCGTCGCCGACAAGCTCCTTCACCAGCGAGGGCGCCAGTGACTTCATCGTCTCCCCGCGATCGAGCGGCCCGAGCCGTGCCGCGATGAACGATTTCTGCCACTCGCCGTCGGCCTTGCCGAAGGCGGGGCTGGTCTGCGCCAGCACGACCGCGCGTGCCGGTTTCGGTGATTGCACCAGCCATTTCTGCACGATCATGCCGCCGATCGAGTGACCGACCAGGATGGGTCTGGCCGCGCCGAGTTGTTCGATGAATTGCTGGAGCGCCTCCGCCAGGGCAGCAATGCTGACGCTGGCGAGCGGCGCCGATCTGCCGTAACCCGGCATATCCCATGCAATTGCGCGGAAGCCGCCGCCGAACGTGGCAAGTTGCCGCCGCCAGGCCCGCGCTGCACCGCCGATGCCGTGCAGGAAGATGAGAGGTGTCGCATTCGGATCGCCCGCGGCTTCATAGGCGAAGCGTCCGTCCTTTGTTATCATTGGCGCAGGCTGCGACACGCGACATCCTTTTGCTTGGCCCTTGATGCTAACAGGCCTGTGGGGGATGGGAAGCGATAATTTTATACTTAAAGCAATTTTCGGGCCGCCCTCTCGTGCCGTGACGTTTGCCGTGGCGAGCGCCGCTTTCGTTGCAAAAATTTGAAGGTTAAAATATATCGGAGGAACGATCGTTGGATCCGAGGGAGCCTGCGCATGTCCGGATTGCCGCACTCGCCGCACGCACTGGTGACCGGTGGTGGCCGCGGCATCGGCCGCGCGATCGCGGCGTCTCTTGTCGGTGCCGGGGCCATCGTGACGGTGCTTGGCCGGAATGCCGCGGCTCTTGCGGAGGCGGTCGACGCCGGCGCCGCGCATTTTGCGGCCGTTGCCGATGTTTCGGACGAAACGTCGTTGAAGGCCGCTATTAGCGAGGCCAGCGCGCGGCAGCCGATTGATATCCTGATTGCCAACGCAGGCAGCGCCGAATCGGCGCCATTCGCGAAGTCTGACGCCGCTCTTTTTGCGCGCATGATGGATGTCAATTTCATGGGCGTGGTCCACGCCGCCCGTGCTGTGCTGCCGGGCATGAAAGATCGTCCCTATGGCCGAATTGTCGCGGTCGCGTCGACGGCGGGGCTGAAGGGCTACGCCTATGTCAGCGCATACAGCGCGGCCAAGCATGCCGTGATCGGTCTGGTGCGCTCCCTTGCCATCGAGATGGCCGGAAGCAATGTCACCGTGAACGCGGTGTGTCCCGGCTTTACCGACACCGATCTCGTCGCGGGCAGCATCGAGAACATCATGAACAAGACGGGGCGTAGTCGCGAGCAGGCGATCGCAGAGCTTGCGAAACACAATCCGCAAGGACGCCTGATCGCGCCTCGGGAAGTGGCAGACGCGGTGCTCTGGTTGTGCGGCGAGGGCGCCGGCGCGATCACCGGGCAGGCGATTGCCGTGGCCGGGGGCGAGGTCTAGCGTGAATGGCGCAGGCGCGGAACAACGAAGCCAAGGAGATCGCATGAGCAGACCAGCAAATCCCGTCACCATTCCGCTCGCGGACTATTCGCCGCAGCACTTCGTGCTGGCGGTGGTCGACGGCGTCGCGACGGTCACGCTCAACCGACCCGAACGAAAGAATCCGCTGACGTTTGAAAGCTACCGGGAACTGACCGATTTCTTCCGCGCTTGCGCCTTCGACGACGAGGTCAAATCCATCGTCGTCACCGGCGCTGGCGGCAATTTCTCGTCCGGTGGTGACGTGTTCGAGATCATCGGCCCGCTGGTAAAGATGGACACCAAGGGGCTGACGGCCTTCACGCGGATGACCGGCGACCTCGTCAAGGCGATGCGCGCCTGCCCGCAGCCAATCATAGCCGCGGTCGAGGGCATCTGTGCCGGGGCTGGTGCGATCGTCGCCATGGCCTCGGACATGCGTCTCGCGGCAAGCGGGACCAAGGTCGCGTTCCTGTTCAACAAGGTGGGCCTCGCCGGTTGCGACATGGGCGCCTGCGCGATCCTGCCGCGGATCATCGGACAGTCCCGCGCCTCCGAGTTGCTCTATACCGGCCGGTTCATGACCGCGGAGGAGGGTGAGCGCTGGGGCTTCTTCAGCCGCATCGTGACGTCGGAGCAGGTGCTGTCCCAGGCGCAGGTCCTGGCCAAGCAGATCGCGGAAGGGCCTACCTTCGCCAACACCATGACCAAGCGGATGCTGGCGATGGAATGGGCCATGTCGGTGGAGGAGGCGATTGAGGCGGAAGCCGTTGCCCAGGCCCTGTGCATGACCACGGCCGATTTCGAGCGCGCCTTCGAGGCCTTCGCCAACAAGGTCAAGCCGGTCTTCAGGGGCGACTAACGGCGTCTTTGTCCGAGCCGGCCAGCAACGGGGGACTTGCGCGAAATTATTTTAGGCTTAAAATAGTTTCATGGCCGGGTGAATTGGCGAGGCTCCCATGAAAGTCGCGATCATCG
The DNA here is from genome assembly GCF_014198295.1 of Bradyrhizobium sp. CIR18. Lineage (NCBI taxonomy): Bacteria > Pseudomonadati > Pseudomonadota > Alphaproteobacteria > Hyphomicrobiales > Nitrobacteraceae > Bradyrhizobium > Bradyrhizobium sp. CIR18. The sequence continues at coordinate 676,142 of NZ_JACIHF010000002.1, forward strand.
GTGGCGGACCTGCGGGTCTTTACGCTGCGATCCTGCTCAAGAAGCAGCGCCCGGGCGCCGACATCACGGTGTATGAGCGCAATCGGGCCGACGACACCTTCGGCTTCGGCGTGGTGTTCTCGGATGCCACGCTGGACAATTTTGAAAAACACGATCTGCCGAGCTATCGCCGCATCACCCAGGAGTTCGCCTACTGGGACGACATCGCCGTGCATTTCCGCGGCACGGTGCACCGGGTCGGCGGTAACGGCTTTTGCGGCTGCTCGCGGCGCAAGCTGCTCCTGATCCTTCAGGAGCGGGCCCGCGAGCTTGGCGTCGTCCTGCATTTCGAGGTGGACGTCGACGACGAATCCCGCTTCGCCGATGCCGATCTCGTCCTGATCGCCGACGGCATCAACAGCCGCTTCCGCGAGAAATACATCGATCATTTCCAGCCAGAGGTCGACCTCCGCTCCAACAAGTTCGCCTGGATGGGCTCGACCAAGCCGCTCGATGCCTTCACCTTCATCTTCCAGGAGACCGAGTGGGGGCCGTTCATCGCCCACGCCTATCAGTATGAGGCCGGACACTCGACCTGGATCTTCGAGACCGATCCCGAGACGTTCGAGCGGGCTGGCCTCACGGGGCTGGACGAGACCCAGTCCGCCGCGCGGATGGCCGAGATTTTTGGCTGGTTCCTCGATGGGCACAAGCTGCTCATCAACCGTTCGATGTGGCGCAATTTCCCGATGATCCGCAGCAAGCGCTGGGTCAAGGACAACATGGTGCTGCTCGGCGATGCCAAGGCGAGCGCGCATTTTTCGATCGGCTCCGGCACCAAGCTCGCGATGGAAGACGCGATTGCGCTGGCCGATGCGATGGAGAAAGCTCCCAGCATCAAGGCGGCGCTTGATGTCTACGAGCAGGGCCGCCGTGAGGAGGTCGAGAAGACGCAGCACGCCGCCGACGTCTCGCTGGTCTGGTTCGAGCATGTCGACCGCTTCTGGAATTTTGATCCCGTGCAGTTTGCCTTCGGCGTGATGACGCGCTCGAAGGCGATCACCTATGACAATCTCAAGCTACGCGCGCCCGATTTCGTGGCTGAGGTCGAGACGTCATTTGCCAAACAGGTTCGCGACAGCGGCTTTGACGTCGACATCAAAAAGCCGGCGGTGCCGTTGTTCCAGCCGTTCCGCCTGCGCGAGATGGAGGTCGCCAACCGCGCCGTGATGTCGCCGATGTGCATGTATTCGGCGAAAGAGGGCGTGCCGACCGACTTCCACCTCGTGCACTATGGATCGCGCGCGATCGGCGGCGCCGGACTCATCTTCACGGAGATGACCTGCGTCAGCCGCGATGCCCGGATCACGCCGGGCTGTGCCGGTCTGTGGAACGACGAGCAGGAGGCGGCGTGGCGGCGCATCGTGGACTTTGTCCACGGCAATTCGGCCGCGAAAATCTGCCTGCAACTCGGCCACGCCGGCCGCAAGGGTGCGACCAAGCTGATGTGGGACGGCATGGATCGCCCGCTGGACGAAGGCGGCTGGGACGTGTTCTCCGCATCGCCACTACCCTATTTCCCCGACAGCCAGGTGCCGCGCGAGCTCGATCGCGCCGGCATGAATGCGGTGCGAGACTCTTTCGTCGCGGCGGCCGAGCGCGGCGAGCGCTGCGGCTTCGACATGCTGGAGCTGCACTGCGCCCACGGCTATCTGCTCGCCAGCTTCATCTCGCCGCTGACGAACACCAGGACGGACGAATACGGCGGCTCGCTCGACAACCGTCTGCGCTTCCCGCGCGAGATCTTCGAGGCGCTCCGCGCGGTCTGGCCGTCGCACAAGCCGATGTCCGTACGTATCTCCGCGACCGATTGGGCTGACGGCGGCATCACCGGCGACGATGCGGTGGCGGTTGCGCGCGCTTTCGCCGAGGCTGGTGTCGATCTCGTGGACGTCTCGACGGGACAGACCGTCCGCGACGCGCAGCCGATCTACGGCCGCATGTTCCAGACGCCGTTCTCGGATCAGGTCCGCAATGAGGCGCGCGTCGCCACGATGTGCGTCGGCAACATCACGACGGCGGACCAGGCCAATACCATCCTGGCGGCTGGCCGGGCGGATCTCGTCGCCCTTGGGCGGCCGCATCTGGTCGATCCGTTCTTCACCATGAGGGCGGCGGCCTGGTACGGGGCAGAAAGCGCATTCTGCCCGCCCCAATATCTGCCCGGGAAGGATCAAATTTTCCGCAACAGCATCCGCGACCGCCAGGATCTGGAGGAGCTGCGCATTAAGGCTAAGCCCAAGACCCGGGCCGAGCTCAAGGCGGAGGCGACAAAGCCGCTTGCGGCGGAGTAACCGCCCGTGCGACGTTAACCTCATTGCCTGGCATATTTCGAGTGGAGTAAGGGCGATGAAGGCGATTATCGTCGGTGGCGGTATCGGTGGTCTCACCACGGCGCTGATGCTGCGTTCGCGTGGCATCGGATGCGAGATCTTCGAGCAGGCTGACACCATTCGTGAGCTCGGCGTCGGCATCAATACGTTGCCGCATGCCATGCGCGAGCTTGCCGGACTCGGCCTGCTCCAGAAGCTCGACGATGTCGCGATCCGCACCGATCAGCTTTACTATCTCAACCGCCACGGCCAGGAGGTCTGGCGCGAAGCCCGCGGCATCGACGCCGGTCACGACGTGCCCCAATTCTCGATTCATCGCGGCCGGCTTCAGGCCGTCATCCATCGCGCGGTCGAGGAGCGGCTCGGAGTGGATGCAATCCACACCGGCTGCCGCCTCGGCGCCTTCACGCAGGACGAGGGCGGCGTCACCGCTTACTTCTTCGATCGTGCCGGCGCGCATGTCCACACCGCGCGCGGCGACATCCTGATCGGTGCCGATGGCATTCATTCACGCGTCCGCGAGACGTTGTTCCCAAATGAAGGTCCGCCGTGCTGGAACGGCCTGATGCTGTGGCGCGGTGCGCGCGACTGGCCGCTGTTCCTCACCGGCAAATCGATGATCGTGGCCGGCGGCCTCAATGCCAAGGTGGTGATTTATCCGATCGCGGAGGGATCGAGCTCGGCGAGCCGCCTGACCAACTGGGCCGTGCTGGTGAAGGTGGGCGAGGGCAATGCGCCACCGCCGCGGAAGGAAGACTGGTCGCGGCCGGGTCGCCGCGAGGAGGTGATGCCGCACGTCGCCCGCTTCTCGGTGCCTTATGTCGACGTCAAAAGCCTGATCTCGGCGACGCCCGAATTCTACGAATATCCGACCTGCGACCGCGATCCGTTGCCCTACTGGTCGTCAGGACGTGTCACGCTGCTCGGCGATGCCGCGCACCCCATGTATCCGGTCGGCTCCAACGGGGCGTCGCAGGCGATCCTCGATGCGCGCTGCCTTGCGGACGCGCTGGTGCGCGCTGAGCATCCGCGCCAGGCACTGCTCGAATACGAGAAGAAGCGCCTGCCGATGACGGCGGATATCGTCCGCTCCAACCGGCGCGGTGGCCCCGAGGGCGTCATCGACGCCGTCGAGCAGCTCGCCCCTGATGGATTCGACAATGTCGACAACGTGCTGAGCTACTCCCAGCGCGAGGCCATCGTGCGCGGTTACGCCACCAAGGCGGGCTTCGCCGCCGTGCCGGGGCTTGCGGCGGTGCGCGCTTGAGACTTGCCGCTAGCCAGCGCCGGGAGGCGGCGGCAGGAAGTGGATGTTGAACTCGGCGGCCATCGCCACCACGTCCTCCGGCTTCTGTTCCTTCATGTTGTGAAGGCCCCAGAACAGGTCGAACAGCTTCTTGGTCGGTGACACCCAGAACAGCACCTTTGCGGTCTGCTCCGACTTGTTGAAGATGCCGTGCGGCACGCCCATGCCGAGGCGGATCAGGTCGCCGGCGGTCGCCTGCGACTCGGAATTGCCCAGCATGAAGTCGAGCTTGCCCTCCAGCATGTAGAGATATTCGTCTTGGTCGGGATGAATGTGCGGCGGCACGAACGTGCCCGGCGGCAATGTCGCGTGCCAGGAGAAGCTGTGCTCGGTCTTGCTCTTCGGCACGTAGGTTTGACCGAGGATGTTCCAGGAAATGCCCTGGATCCCCTCGTTGGCCCGGGTAATGCCGGTGATCTCGCTGCTCATTGAAGTCCTCCCTTAACGCGACGCGCGGCTTTAGTTCGCCGCCTTGCAGTCCTTGGCGTAGCGGTCGCCGTAATTCTCGAAGACCTTCTGCACGATCTCGGTCTGGAACTTACCGTCCGGACGCTTGGCGACCTTGGTCAGGTAGAAGTCCTGGATCGGATAGCCGTTGGCGTTGAACTTGAAGCCGCCGCGCAGCGAGGTGAAGTCGGCCTTCTTCAGCGCGGCCCCGACCGCGTCCTTGTTCGACAGGTCGCCCTTGACGGCCTTGACCGCGCTGTCGATCAGCATCGCGGCGTCATACGCCTGGAAGGCGTAGGTGCCGGGCACGACGTTATAGGCGGCTTCATAGGACGCGACGAACTTCTTGTTCTGGGCATTGTCGAGATTGGGCGCCCAGTTGGCGCCGCCGAACATGCCGACGGCCGCATCCTGCTGCGCCGGCAGCGTCGATTCATCCACCGTAAACGCCGAGAGCACCGGAATGCTGTCGGCGAGGCCGGCCTGCCGGTACTGCTTGACGAGATTGACGCCGAGACCGCCGGGCATGAACGTAAAGAGTGCGTCGGGCTTTTGCGAGGAGATCTTGGAAAGCTCCGGCTGGAAGTCCAGGGTGTTCAGCGGCATGTAGGATTCCTCGACGATCTCGCCCTTGTAGTCGAGCTTGAAGCCCGCCACCGAATCCTTGCCGGCCTGATAGTTCGGCACCATCAGGTACATGCGCTTGTAGCCGCGATCCTGCGCGACCTTGCCGAGGATCTCGTGCACCTGATCGTTCTGATACGAGGTCACATAGAAGAACGGGTTGCAGTCCTTGCCGGCAAAGGTCGACGGGCCGGCGTTGGGGCTGATCAGAAAGGTCTTCGATTCCGTCACGGGCCGGTGGATCGCCTGCAGGATGTTGGAGAAGATCGGGCCGATCACGAAGTCGACCTTGTCGCGTTCGAGCAGACCCTTGACCTTGGTCACCGCCGCGTCCGGCTTCAGTTCGTCATCGACCACGACGACCTCGACGTCACGGCCGCCCATCTTGCTGCCGAGGTCCTTTACTGCGAGCGCAAAGCCGTCGCGAACCTGCTGGCCAAGCGCTGCGGCGGGTCCCGACAGGGTCACGATCACCCCGAGCTTGATCTTCTCCTGGGCGAGGGCGGGGGGCATGGCGGTGCCGAGCAGCAGGGCTGTTGCGGCCAAGGTCAATTGCGTCTTCATGATCTGTCCCCCGTGACATCAGGGCTTGCGTTGCAAGCCGCGTACTCTGATCCAAGCTTATGCTGATGATGGCGGCCGCGGCAAGCAGCGCTCAAAGTGTCGTCATCCCGCGGGCAGCGGCGCATGCAAGCGGCGCGCCAATTATTTGAAGCCTAAAGAAATTGGCGTGCGGTCGATTGTTGCAGCTTTGGACTTGCGGCCGGCGTCGATTTATTTGAAGCTCAAAATGTTGGGGAATCCGTGCCGGCGCCAATGCCCGCCGAGAGTGAACGCACCGAGATGCTCGATTCCGAGACCAAGGCCGTCGAAACGCCGGAAGACCATGCCGACGAGCTTCGGCTGTGGCTGCGCCTTCTGACCTGCACCACCCTGATCGAGGGCGAGGTTCGCGGCCGGCTGCGGCAGCGGTTCGACGTCACGCTGCCCCGCTTCGATTTGATGGCGCAGCTCGACAAGGCGCCTGACGGCATGACGCTGTCCGATGTCTCCAAGCGCATGATGGTGTCGAACGGCAATGTCACCGGTCTCGTCGAGCGCCTCGTGGAATCCGGCCATCTCGACCGTCGTACCTCGGAGACGGATCGCCGGGTCCAGGTGATCCGCCTCACGAAACTCGGTCGCGCCGAGTTCCGCAAGATGGCCGCGGAGCACGAGACCTGGATCGCCGATCTCTTCGCCGACCTTTCGCCGAAGGATGTGCGCGAATTGATGCGGCTGCTCGCCAAGACCAAGGCGTCGGCGCAGAAATCGGCCGCGCGCCGCCGGCCGTAAGCACCGCCGCCCAATCCCTTTTGCCGCAGGAAAAAGCACGGAATGCCCAAAATCCGCTATTGCGCCAAATTGTTTTAAGCCTAAAATGTTTCCCAGATCGTGCTGCCGGGTGCAATCCATGCTGAAAGGAGCGTGCGATGGCCAACGCCGCCAAGATTCAAGTGTCGGGCTCGCATGACGGCAACGCTGCGACGGCCCATGTCGATACGTTTGCGCGGCAGCATCTGCCGCCACGCGAGCTCTGGCCCGAGTTCATCTTCACGCGGCCGGAGCTGCACTATCCGCCGCGACTGAACTGCGTCAGTTATTTCCTCGACCGCTGGGTCGAGCAGGGCCATGGCGATGCGCCCTGCGTCATCAGTCCCGCCGTCAGCTACACCTATCGCGAGCTGCAAGCGCTGGTGAACCGCATCGCCAACGTGCTGGTCGGCAAGCTCGGTCTCATCCCCGGCGGGCGTGTGCTGTTGCGCTCGGCCAACAACCCGATGATGGTCGCGACCTATCTCGCAGTCATCAAGGCCGGTGGCATTGTCGTGGCCACGATGCCGCTCTTGCGCGCCAAGGAGCTGTCCTACCCGATCCAGAAGGCGGAGATTGCGCTCGCGCTGTGCGACGGAAAGCTCGCCGAGGAGATGGAGAGGGCAAAGGCTGCGGCGCCAATTCTCAAGCGAGTTGTTTATTGGGGCAATGGCGCGGCGGACTCGCTCGAAGCGCTCAGCGCTGACGCGAGCCCGGAGTTCAAGGCCGTCGATACCGCCTCAGATGACGTCTGCCTGATCGCCTTTACGTCCGGCACGACAGGCGATCCCAAGGGCACCATGCATTTCCACCGCGACATGCTCGCGGTCTGCGACGGCTATGCGCGCAACATCCTGCGAGCCGAACAGAAGGATCGCTTCGTCGGCTCGGCGCCGCTCGCGTTCACCTTCGGCTTCGGCGGTGTGCTGTTTCCGATGCATATCGGCGCCTCTTTCGTGGTGCTGGAGAAGACGACGCCCGACGACGTGCTGACGGCAATCGAGCAATACAAGACCACGGTCTGCTTCACGGCGCCGACCGCTTACCGGGCGATGATCGGCAAGCTGCCGGGCCGCGACATCTCCTCGCTTCGCAAATGTGTTTCCGCGGGCGAGACGCTGCCCAAGCCGACTTTCGACGCCTGGCTCAAGGCGACCGGGATCAAGCTGATGGACGGCATCGGCTCGACTGAATTGCTGCACATCTTCATCAGCGCGACCGAGGACGAGATCCGCCCCGGCGCGACGGGCAAGCCCGTGCCGGGCTATGAGGCCAAGATCGTCGACGATGACGGCCACGATTTGCCGCCGGGCACGATGGGGAACCTCGCGGTGCGCGGGCCGACCGGATGCCGCTATCTCGCCGACGAGCGGCAGCGCAAATACGTCAAGAACGGCTGGAATATCACCGGCGACACCTACCTGATGGATAGCGACGGCTATTTCTGGTACCAGTCTCGCTCCGACGACATGATCGTGTCGGCCGGCTACAATATCGCGGGCACCGACGTCGAGGCGGCGCTGCTCACGCATCCGGCGGTCGCCGAGTGCGGCGTGGTCGGTGCCCCCGACGAGGCGCGCGGCATGATCGTGAAGGCCTATGTCGTCGCGACGCCCGGCGTGACACCGGACGCAGAGCTCGTGACCGAGTTGCAGGAACATGTCAAACGCGAGATCGCGCCGTATAAATATCCGCGTGCCATCGAATTCGTGACGCAACTACCCAAGACCGAGACCGGAAAACTGAAGCGCTTTGCCCTGCGGCAACTGGCGCAGGCCGCCGCAACGTCCTCAGGCGTCGCGGCGGAATGAGAGAGGGATGAAGAATTGTCCGTGACGACGCCGAAAGGCCCGCAACTCGCGGTGCTGCCGACAGCAGCCGAGGATGACACCCGCTCGCGGGTGCAGGTGCTCCAGCCGTCGGGGTGGCCGATGCCGAAGGGCTACGCCAATGGCATGGCCGCTGAGGGGCGCATCGTCGTCACGGGCGGGGTGATCGGCTGGGATGCCGAAGAGCGTCTTGCCGACGGCTTTGTCGCGCAGGTGGCGCAGACCTTGAGCAACATCGCCGCGATCTTGGCTGAGGCAGGCGCGAGGCCCGAGCACCTCGTGCGGTTGACCTGGTATGTCGTCGACATGGACGAGTACCTGTCCAACCTGAAGGAGCTCGGCAAGGTCTACCGTGCCGTCTTCGGCGCAAATTACCCGGCGATGGCGCTGGTGCAGGTGGTGCGCCTCGTGGAGAAGGCGGCGCGCGTCGAGATCGAGGCCACCGCCGTCATTCCACGCTGAATCGCGTCCGGTTCAGCTCGCCTTGTCAGCTTGCCTTGTCAGCTGGCCTTGGCGAGCTCGTCGTCCTCGGGCGAGTTCAGATAGACGCCCGACATGGTGTCGACCCAGCACAGATGGTCGTGCACCTTCTTCACGCCGTCGACGTTCTCGGCTGCGACGATCGCGGCCTGCCGCGTGCGCTCTTCGGTGATGACGCCGCTGAGATGAACGATGCCGTCGCGGACGATGACGTTCAGCCCGAACGGGCACCAGTCGTTCTTCTCCATGGTGTCGATGATGCGGCTGCGAATGTGGTCGTCATCCGCCGTCGGATCACGCACTTCGCGGGCGAGCCCCGCCACCGCCTGCAGCAGATTGGCGCGGGATACGATCCCGACGACCTTGTCGCCGCGCACCACCGGTAGCCGCTTCACGTTGTTCCGCTCCATGAGGTCGACGATCTCGGCGAGCGCCGTATCCTCCGTGATGGTGACGACCGTGTCGGTCATCACCTCCGCGACCTTGCGGCCGTGCTCGTGGACGAAATCGCTGGCCGACTTGCCCGGACCAAGGATGAACCGCAGCCAGCGTCCGCGCTTGCGCCCGGTGCCGATTTCGCTGCGGCGGATGAAATCTCCTTCCGACACGACGCCGACCAGCTTGCCGGTATCGTCGACCACCGTGAGACCGCTGACATGCCGCTTCAGCATGATATTTGCCGCCTCGACGATGCTTGTGTCGGGGGTAACCGAGATGACCGACCGGGTCATGATCTGGTGGGCGCGCATGGACAACTCCGCTGGCTCTATCGAAATTCAATGCGCGAAAACTAGCGCGGACATCAGGGTGCGGCTTGACTCAGGTCAATCGGACGAGGCCGTCCGTCCTGATTAAGCAATCGTGATCCGCGCCCCGGATTTGATGCAGCTCAACGCCTCTGCGAAGCCTCGTCATATCCTGCTGCCGACCTAGACCAGAAGCCCCTCGGGAACATTGAGCCATGAGCGTCGTGCAGATCTTTCCACGGGCCGAAGTGCCGGCGGCGCAGGCTCTTCCCGTCAATCCCGTCGCTGCTCCCGAAGCCTCGACGGTGAGCCCCGAAACACCCGCCGGAATGCCTGCCGCCGCCGATCCTCCGCCTGCATCGGAGCCATATCCTCTCGACCGCGCATTTCACGCGATGCTGGCGCGATTCACAGGCGGGATTTCGCCGCTGGCCTTGTCGCGGGCCTGGCTCGACTGGAGTTCGCATCTGGCTGCGGCGCCGCAGCGCCAGATGGAGATTGTCCGCAGCATCCTGCGCGACACCGGCCGGCTGGCGGAAGCCGCCGCGCACGCGGCGTCACCGGAGCAAAAGCCGTGGTCTGTGATCCAGCCGCAGGGACGCGATCGCCGCTTCAGCGGACCGCAATGGGAGACCGCGCCGTTCAATCTGCTGGCGCAGGCATTTCTGCTCACAGAGCGCTGGTGGCGGGATGCGGCGACCGGCGTGCGCGGCGTGTCGCACGCCAATGAGGCCATTGTCGAGTTCTCGATGCGCCAGATGCTCGACATGCTGGCGCCGTCGAATTTCGCGGCGACCAATCCGAAAGTCCTGGAGAAGGCGTTCCAGAGCGGCGGCGAGAACTTTGTCTTCGGTTGGCAGAACTGGTGCAGCGACTTGATGCGCCTGCTGTCCGCCTCGAAACTGGCGGACGGCGAGCAGTTTGTGGTCGGCAGGTCGGTGGCGGCGTCGCCCGGCAAGGTCGTCTACCGTAACGCGCTGATCGAGCTGATCCAATACCGTCCGACCACGGCGCAGGTGCGACCAGAGCCGATCCTGATCGTGCCGGCCTGGATCATGAAGTACTACATCCTCGATCTCTCGCCTCAGAACTCGCTGGTCAGATATCTGACGGGTCAGGGTTTCACCGTGTTCGCGATCTCCTGGCGCAACCCGGATGCGACGGATCGGGATCTCGCCTTCGACGACTATCGCAGGCTGGGGGTCATGGCGGCGCTGGACATGATCGGCCGCGTTATGCCGGGTCGGAAGACCCATGCGCTCGGCTATTGTCTGGGAGGTACATTGCTGTCGATCGCTGCCGCCGCGATGGAGCGCGACGGTGATAAGCGCCTCGGCACCGTTACTCTCCTTGCCGCCCAGACAGACTTCACCGAGGCCGGAGAGCTGACGCTCTTCATCAATGAGAGCCAGGTCGCCTTTCTCGAAGATATGATGTGGCAGCGCGGTTACCTCGACACGACCCAGATGGCCGGCGCCTTTCAGCTGCTGCGCTCCAACGAGTTGATCTGGTCGCGGCTGTCGCAGGACTATCTGATGGGTGAGGGCGCGCCACCGAGCGATCTGATGGCGTGGAACGCGGACGCAACGCGGCTGCCTTACCGCATGCATTCGGAATATCTGCGAAAGCTGTTCCTCGACAACGATCTGGCCGGCGGGCGCTATCACGTCGGCGGCAGGAACGTTTCGCTGTCCGATCTTCACGCCCCGATGTTCGTGGTCGGCACGCTGGCCGATCACGTCGCGCCGTGGCGATCCGTCTACAAGATTCACTATCAGGTCGATGCCGACGTGACGTTCCTGTTGACCAGCGGCGGTCACAATGCCGGCGTCGTCGCGCCTCCCGACGAGCCCGGCCACAGCTATCAAGTGCTGAGCAAGGCCGAGGACGCGCCCTATGTCGGTGCGGACGAATGGCTGAAGCTGGCTCCGCGCGTTGAAGGGTCGTGGTGGCCGGAATGGACCAAATGGCTGGCGGCGCGCTCCGGTGCGCCCTGCGATCCGCCGCCGATCGGGCTTGGAGACGCTCCCGGCCTGCCCGATGCGCCAGGGGACTACGTCCACACTTAAACCTCCGGCTCGGAATTCGGTGCGAGGTCCGAGGAGCGGAAGGGTTTGGTTTTGTCCAGTTTGCGGTAGGCCGTTGACGCCGTCCGCAACAGCTTCTTTTCCCGTTTGCGGTTGCGGAATCGATTGCCGGCTTCGAGGCCGGCGCCGTTCAACGACGCCGCCAGCGCCTGTCCCCGCGCATCGTCGTTCAATCGTCCGAGCGACCGTTGCGCCTTGCGCAATTTCTTGAGGATGGATTTCTGTTTCGTCAGCGATTCATCGGCGAACAGGTCCTGGAGCGACTCGATCGAATAGGTCAGCCGCTTGTTGAGAATCCGCAGCTTGTGGCGCTTCTCGACGTCGAGCTTGCGGAGTTTTCGCGCCTTCTTGAGCAGCGCCGTCTCCCACTCGGTCAGCCGCTCCGTCGCGTGATAGGCGAGCGTGCAGCGGCGCAATCGTATGGCTTCCTTGCTGCGCCGGGTCGACCAGGGGCCGCTCTCGATCCAGGTCGAGGTCTGCTCGACAAGGCGGCGATACCGCGCGGATTGCAGCGCGCGCGCCAGCAGGCGGTGGCTCTCGGCGCGCTTTTCGTCCCAACGCTGAAGCTCGGCGACCACCGCGAGATTGTCGCCACTCTCGGCGACGATCCGCTCGATCGCCACGTCGAGATCCCGTACCATGCCGAGCTGACCGTTCAGCCATTTTAGCTCGGCCCAGACCTTCGGGCGCAGGGCGTCGTCGACTATCGGCGAGAAGAAGCGGATGGCAGTTCGCAGATGCGTCAATGCGATCCGGATCTGGTGCAGCGCGTCGGGATCGCCGCGGCAGGTGCCGTCATGCTGGGCGAGCACGGCATCGAGGTGACGGCGCGCGATGATGCGGAACGCCGTATCGCAGGCCATGCCGGGGCTGAGGCGGCCGGGCAGGGCATTGCGCCGCGCCGCCGGCGTGGCGCGAACGGCCGTCGAGGTCGTGGTGGGTCGCGCCATCTTTGTCCGCGCCAATCAGATTGCCTTATTTGCTTTCAGCGATCGCGTCCCGGCAGTTCTGGAGCGTCTGCGCTTGTGTCCCGGATGCATCGATGGTCGCCCAGCCGACGTGACCGATATTATAGTGCTCTTGCCGCGCAGCAACCTCTTGCGTGGCGTCGGATGCGTCTCCCCGGCGACTTCCGATCCGCATCTGCCGGGTCGCGAGGTCCGCAACCAGAAACAGGCCGTTCAGGGGCACATTGCGCTCCCGCGCCAGTGTGGCGATCGCGTCCCGTTCGTCCTCGCGGGCGAAGACGCCGTCGATGATCGCCGAATGGCCCTGCGCCAGCACCCGCCGGGCGTGCTGAACCAGCGTGTCGTAGACGCGGGCCGCGTGCTCCGGCGTGTAGGCGGACGGCGGCAGGCGGTGCGTGTCCTCGACCCCGAACATCTGCTTGCGGACGAGGTCGCTGCGCAGCACGATTGCTCCCGGGGGCGGTGCGACGACGGGCGCGAGCGCGAGCGCCAGGACCGTCTTGCCGGTGCCTGACAGGCCGCCGACCGCAATCAGGCGCGGAGCAGGAGGATGGATCAGCTTCCTGGCGAGGTCAAAATAACGCTGTGCCTGGTCAAGGATGCCGGGGTCATCGGAATGCGGCGGCTTCAGCCGTGCCAGGGCCACCTGGGCGCGGATCGCCGCCCGGATGGACATCAACAGCGGCAGGACCGAGAGCGCGTCGAGATTGTCGGCCGGCGTCACGGCGAGATAGCGATTCAGGACGATGTTGGCCGCATCTGGCTGATCGTGGTGCAACAGGTCCATCAGCGTGAATGCGAGATCGTAAAGCACGTCGACGGTTGCCATCTGCGCATCGAACTCGATGGCGTCGAACAGCACCGGCCGGTCGTCGATCAGAACGATGTTTGCGAGATGCAGATCGCCATGGCAGCGGCGCACGAAGCCTTGACCGCCGCGCTCTGCGAGCAGCGGACGAACACGCAAAAATGCCTCGTGGGAGGCTTTGCCTAGCTTGTCGACGTCTGCCGCGTTGAAATGGCCGCCGGTCCGCAGGCCGTGACTGTTGCCGTGGATCAGGGCGGGGATGGAGGCGACCCATGCGTCGCCGTCGGCGCGTGTCGCCGCGCCGTGGGAAGCGACGATCGCGTCGGCGGCAGCCGAGGCAAGGGCTGCATCCAGCGGGCCGGCCTTTGCCAGATGATCGAGCGTCCGGTTTTCGTCGAAGCGCGCCATCTCCACCGCATACTCGATCGGCCGGCCGGGACCGTCGACCTGCACCGAGCCGTCCGCCTCCTCGGTGATCGCCACGACCCGGTGGTAGATCTGCGGCGCCAGCGGCCGGTTGATCCGGATTTCCTCCTCGCAGGCCGCCTTGCGCTTCTCGAGCGTCGAATAATCGAGGAAGGGAAACTGCACGGCGCGCTTGATCTTCAACGCGCGCTTGCCGTCGAGGAACACGGAAGCTGCGTGCGTATCGATCCGCCTCACGTCAGGATGCACGGCAGAATCGGTTAGAGCCGCAAAGATCCGGTCCTGGGTCGCAGAATCGTTTGTCATTCCCGCTGGCACATCCAGATGCGTCGGAAGGCGGCCCGTCCGCCGACCAAGGTAATCCTTAGAAGCAGATCGCGGCCAGTCCTTGACGTCGGTTAACGCCAGTTACTGGTGGACTGGACGAGGTTTTCTTGGCTTGACGAGGATCAAGCCTCTCGACCAAAGCCGGCCTATTGTGGCGGCCAAGGAGAATCCCGATGCCCATCAAGGATGTCTTTCTGCCGCTTGTCGGCCAGCCGCGCGGATCGGCCCTGGTTGCGATCGAGAAATGTGTGGCCGTCGCCGCCGACCTCGGCGCCAGGATCACGGCGCTCGCGCTCGAGGAAGACGTTTTCGAGCGGCCGAAAGTGATGCTGCCCCATGACCGCGATTCCGCGGAGGCCGGCAGTTCGCGTGAGGCGAACGACACGCAGCAGCTCCTCAATGCCTTCACCAATGCGGCGTCCCGCGCCAACATTCGCGCCCAGAGCCGAACGGGCAAGGTGCCGGCGGACGAGATCGCGGCGATCCTGGCCGAGCATGCCCGTTTCAGCGATCTCACGCTGTTTCCCGTGAAGCCGCACGACAGCCGAACGGAGCACATCATCGAAACTTTCCTGTTCGAATCCGGGCGGCCGCTGCTGCTCTGCCCGGAGCAGCATGCGGAGCAGTTGCGGCCGGAATTCGAGAACGTCATGATCGCCTGGGATCATTCTGCCCGCGCTGCGCGTGCGGTCGGCGACGCCTTGCCGATTCTTCAGGCTGCCAGCGTGGTCCGTGTGGTGACGGTAACGCAGGACAGGGATGACGCAGTCGTGCAATCCGGCGCGGCTCTCGTCGATCATCTCAGGGAACACGGGGTCTATGCCTCCTTCGAAACGGTGACCGGCAACGGCAGCTCGATCGGCAAGGTGCTGGGAAGCTGGGCGAATTCCCACGGCATGGATGCGATCGTGATGGGCGCCTACCATCACTCACGCCTGAACGAGATCGTGTGGGGCGGTGTGACAAAGACCGTCATTGGCCAGCCACCGTGCTGGGTTATGATCTCGCACTAGGCTCGCCATCTTTCCAGCCTGATCGTCAACCATCGGAACCGCCGCTGACCCGGCGCATTTGCTTTCATGTCAACCTATCGTCTCAACAATCTGCTGGCGCCGCGTTCGGTTGCGCTCGTCGGCGCGAGCGCCCGTCCGGTCTCCGTTGGACGCGCCGTTCTGGAAAACATCCACAAGACCGAATTCAAGGGGCGGTTCGGCCTCGTCAATCCACGCCATGCCGAAATCGGCGGCGTCGCCGCGGTGAAAAACCTGGACGGCTTGGACTTCGTGCCCGAGCTCGTGGTCATCACCGCGCCGGCGCGCGAGATTCCCGGTATCATCGACCAGGCCGGGCGTCGCGGCTCGGCGGGCGCGCTGATCGTCTCGGCCGGGCTCGGCCACGGACCGGGATCTCTGCATGAGGCTGCAATCGCGGCGGCCCGCAAATACGGCATGCGGCTGATCGGACCGAACTGCCTCGGCATCATGATGCCCGGAGTCAGCCTGAATGCCAGCTTTGCCGCACACATGCCGGGGGCGGGCAGCCTCGCGTTGATCTCGCAATCGGGCGCGATCGCTGCCGGCATGGTCGACTGGGCTGCGCAGCGCGGCGTCGGCTTTTCCGGCATCGTCTCGATCGGCGATCAGATCGACGTCGATATCGCCGATCTGCTCGACTATTTCGCGATGGATCACAAGACGCGCGCGATCCTGCTCTACATCGAATCCATCAAGGATGCGCGCAAGTTCATGTCGGCGGCGCGTGCCGCCGCTCGCGTCAAGCCCGTCGTCGTGGTGAAATCCGGCCGCATGGCGCAGGGCGCAAAGGCGGCCGCCACGCATACCGGCGCGCTCGCCGGCGCGGACGCGGTCTATGACGCGGCGTTCCGCCGCGCGGGTGTCCTGCGCGTCTCAGATCTGCGTGAGCTGTTCGATTGCGCCGAGACGCTCGGCCGCGTCGAATCTCCGACGGGAAAGCGTCTCGCCATCCTGACCAACGGTGGCGGCATCGGCGTCCTCGCCGTCGATCGATTGGTCGAGCTCGGCGGAATTCCGGCGACTATCTCGCCGGAGGTGCGCAAGACGCTCGATGCGGCTCTGCCGCCGACCTGGTCCGGTGCAAATCCCGTCGACATCGTGGGCGATGCCGACGCCTCGCGCTACGCGGCGGCGCTGGAGGTGCTGCTGGCCGATCGCGACAATGATGCGGTCCTGGTCCTCAACGTGCAAACGGCGATCGCCTCGGCCGCCGAGATCGCCACGACCGTGACCGAGATCGTCGGCAAATATCGCGAGCAGCACCGCCGATGGGCCAAGCCCGTATTGGCGGCCTGGGTCGGCGCCGATCAGCACATCATTCAGGCCCTTTCCGGTGCCGGTATGCCGAACTATCCGACCGAGGACGACGCGGTGCGCGGCTTCATGCATCTGGTCCGGCACCGCGAAGTGGTGGAGGAGCTGAGCCAGGTTCCTCCCGCGATGCCCGATACGTTCGTGCCGGATGCAAGGGGGGCGAGGCAGATCGTCACGGCCGCGATTGCTGATGGCCGCGAGTGGCTCGAGCCTGTCGAGATCAAGCACCTGCTCGAGGCCTACGACATCGCTATGGTGCCGACCTATGCGGCGGCCGATGTCGAGCAGGCGGTGGCCTATGCGAGGGAAATCTTCGCGCAGGGCGGCACCGTGGTGCTGAAGATCATGTCGCGGGACATCATCCACAAATCCGATGTCGGCGGCGTCGTGCTCAATCTGACGACGCCGGAGGCCGTGCGGGCCGCCACTTCAGACATCCTCGCCCGGGCGAGAAAGCTGCGGCCCCAGGCCCGCATCGGCGGCGTCATCGTCCAGGCGATGGTCGTCAAGGCGAAGGCGCGCGAGTTGATCCTGGGCCTCGCCGACGATCCCACCTTCGGCACCGTCGTGGTGTTCGGCCGCGGTGGCACGGCAGTGGAGATCATCAACGACAAGGCGCTGGCGCTGCCGCCGCTGGATTTGCAGCTCGCCCGCGATTTGATCGACCGCACGCGCGTGTCGCGGCTGCTAAAGGCCTATCGTGATGTGCCGGCCGTCAAGCAGGACGCCGTCGCCATGGTGCTGGTCAAGCTGGCGCAGATGGCGGCCGACATTCCCGAGATCCGCGAATTCGACATCAATCCGCTGCTGGCGGACGAAACCGGTGTGACCGCGGTAGACGCTCGCGTCGCGGTCGGCCCGCCGCAGCGGAAGTTTGTCGGCTCCGGCCCGGCCAATTTCGCCGTTCGCGCCTATCCTTCGCAATGGGAGCGCCGCCTCAAGCTCAAGGATGACTGGCGCATCTTCGTGCGTCCCATGCGCCCCGAGGACGAGCCGACCATCCACGAGTTCCTGCGTCACGTCACGCCGCACGACCTTCGCCTGCGCTTCTTCGCACCGATGAAGGAGTTTACCCACGAGTTCATCGCGCGCCTGACCCAGCTCGACTATGCGCGCGCGATGGCCTTCATCGCCTTTGATGAGGCCACCGGCGAAATGGTCGGCGTGGTCCGGCTCCATTCGGATTCGATCTACGAGAGCGGCGAATACGCGATCCTGCTGCGGTCCGACCTCAAGGGCAGGGGGCTCGGCTGGGCGCTCATGCAGCTCATCATCAACTACGCCAGGTCGGAGGGGCTGAAAGTCATCTCGGGCGACGTGCTCAAGGAGAACACCGTGATGCTCGAAATGTGCCGGCAGCTCGGCTTCGAGGTCAAGCCCGATCCGGCCGAGCCCGATATCTGCGACGTCAAATTGAAGCTCTGAGCGCGCCTGCTTCAGGAGCGCGCTTCAGCCGAATTCGCCGCGGCGGACGTCTTGGAGGCCGTCCGCAGGTTCCTGATAATGATCGCGATCAAGGGCACCAGCACCGGCACGATCGTGCTGAGCGGATGATGCACCGCGCCCGACACCTGGGCCTGAAGCGCACGCGCCTCGAGCTGAAGAGCTTCGATGGAGGTGTCGTGAATCTCGTTGGCGAGCTCGATGTCGCGGCCTGACGGAGCCCGGCCGGCGATCGCGAAGAGAGCGGCCGCGATGGCGAAATTGACGGCGCCGAGGATGGCCGCTGCGGCAATCGCACTCCAGATCTGCACCAGCGCGAAATAGGCAGACAGCTCCAGCATCAGCAGCCCGAACGCCGCGATCAGCGCCGCAAAGGCACGCAAGCCGAGGCCAACAAGCAGATGGCGCAGCCTGATGTCCGCGATGATCCTGTCGGTGCGCCACAGCGCACGCAGATGTTTGACCACATTCTCGGTATTCACCTAATGTCTCCTCAGCATGAATCCGACAACGACGCCGAGCGCGAAGGCGGAGGCGAGCGACGTGATTGGACGCTCTGCTATGAGACCCTGGAGCTGCGCCTGCTCTTCATCCACGGTCTCGCCGAGCTCGGTCAGCGCGGCACGGATCTGATCGGCGAGCGCCTCGGCGCGGTCCTTCGAGCTCTCGAACATCTCCTCGCCGGCGGTGCCCAGCAAGCGTGTGACATCAACCTTCAGCGCCCGCAATTCTTCGCTCATCCTGTCGCTGTCGAACATGGACTCTTATCCCCATTGAATGAAAGCGAGCCTAAGGCGCACCTGTGCGTTCGCGCTTGATTTGCCTCAAGCGGTGGCCGCAGTCCGGGTCTTGAGACAGGTCAAGCCGGCCGCCATATGCTGGCCTAGAAATGCCGTCTGAATGGGGACCGATTGTCCCGATGAGGTGGAAGCGTGAACCACGAACCGCTGTTGCTCGCGACGCCGTCCGGCGACGCGCTGAACCTGCGCCCCGAAGGGCCCTGGACCGCCGCGAATGTGGTCACGCTCGAGACATTGTCCCGGTCGGTCGGTGCCGACGTCGATCGCTCGCGCGTGGTCACCCTGGACATGTCGGGCGTCAGTGCGCTCGACACGCTCGGTGCCTGGGTCCTGGAAAAATTGTCGCGCAGGGCCGCAACATCGGGCAGATCGGCCGAATTCGTCGGCGTCGCCGATCAATTCAGCGGGCTGCTGGATGAGGTGCGCCAGGTCAACCGCCACACGCCGGCCCCGACGGCTGCGCCCAATCCGGTGCTGGCGAGGCTGGGCAATCTCGGCAAGTCCACGGCCGATGCGCGGGAAGACGTCACGATCTTCCTCCAGATGCTCGGCGCATTGTTCATGGCCGTGATCGGCGTGCTGCGCCGGCCGCGTTCGCTGCGGCTGACCTCGCTGGTGTATCAGCTCTACCGCATCGGGTGGCAGGCGATCCCCATCGTCGCGCTGATCACCTTCCTGATCGGCGCCATCATCGCGCAGCAGGGCTTCTTCCACTTCCGCAGGTTCGGCGCGGAGTCCTACACCGTCGACATGGTCGGCATCCTGGTGCTGCGTGAGCTCGGCGTGCTGATCGTCGCCATCATGGTCGCGGGACGGTCGGGAAGCGCCTACACTGCCGAGCTCGGCTCGATGAAGATGCGCGAGGAGATCGACGCGCTCTCGACCATGGGGCTCGATCCCGTCGACGTCCTGATCCTGCCGCGCGTTGCGGCCCTGGTCATTGCGCTGCCGATCCTCACCTTCATCGGATCGATCGCCGCGCTCTATGGCGGCGGTCTCGTCGCGCAGTTCTATGGCGACATGGGGCCGGCGATCTACATCGCCCGGCTGCACGAGGCGATCTCAGTCACCCATTTCGAGGTCGGCATCCTGAAGGCGCCGTTCATGGCGCTGGTGATCGGGATCGTGGCCTGCAGTGAGGGATTGCGGGTCAAGGGCAGCGCGGAGTCGCTCGGGCGGCAGACGACGACATCGGTGGTGAAGTCGATCTTCCTGGTGATCGTCCTCGACGGCCTGTTCGCGATCTTCTTTGCCTCGATCGGAATGTGACGATGGACGCATCGCAGGACCAGTTCGCGATCCGCGTCCGTGACCTCGTGGTCGGATTCGGCCGCCAGACCGTGCTCGACCATTTGTCCCTCGACGTCCGCCGCGGCGAGATTCTCGGGCTGGTGGGGGCGTCCGGCGGCGGCAAGTCGGTGCTGATGCGCACCATCATCGGCCTCATCCCGCGCCAAGGTGGGACCATCGAGGTCATGGGGCAGCCCACCGGCGGCCACGGCCGCGGCGCCGCCACGACATGGGGCATCCTGTTCCAGCAAGGCGCGTTGTTCTCCTCGCTGACGGTCCGCCAGAACGTCCAGTTTCCCTTGCGCGAAAATCTCGTCCTGTCGCAGGAGCTGATGGACGAGATCGCGATCGCCAAGCTCGAGATGGTCGGCTTGCGCGCCCAGGACGCCGACAAATATCCGGCGGAGCTGTCGGGCGGCATGACCAAGCGCGTGGCGCTGGCGCGCGCCGTCGCGCTCGATCCGCCGATCCTGTTCCTGGACGAGCCGACCTCCGGCCTCGATCCGATCGCCGCCGGTGATTTCGACGCGCTGATCACGACGCTGCAAAAGACGCTGGGGCTGACCGTGTTCATGGTGACCCACGACCTCGCGAGCCTGACCACGGTCTGCGATCGCGTCGCCGCCCTCGCCGACGGCAAGATCGTGGCGATCGGCCCGATGCGCGAATTGCTGCAATCCGAGCATCCCTGGGTGCGCGCCTATTTCCACGGCAAGCGCTCGCAGATGCTGCAACACGAGATGAGATGAGACATGGAAACCCGCGCTCCCTACGTGCTGATCGGCAGTTTCGTGCTGGCCGCGATCCTCGCGGTGTTCGGCTTCGTCTACTGGCTGAACAACACCGGCGGCATCGGGCCGCGCACGAACTATCATGTGCAATTCCAGGGGCCGGTCCCAGGCCTCCTGGTCGGCGCCGGCGTGCTGTTCAACGGCATCCGCGTCGGTGAGGTGACCCAGCTCGGGCTCGCGCCGGATAACCCGCGCTTCGTCAATGCGACGATCTCGGTTGCGACCGCCACCCCGGTGCGTTCCGACACCAGGGTCGGCCTCGAATTCCAGGGCCTGACCGGCGTGCCGGTGGTGACGTTGGAGGGCGGCGCGATCGTCGCCAAAGCAGGGGAGCCCGTGACCTTGATCGCCGAAGCCGGCGCCGGCCAGAGCATGACGCAGGCGGCGCGCGATGCGCTGCGCCGGGTCGACACGGTGCTCCAGGACAATTCGGGCCCACTGAAGGACACCATCGCGAATTTCAAGACGTTCTCCGACGGGCTCGCGCGCAACACCGGCAAGCTCGACGGCATTATTGCGGGCCTGGAGAAGATGACCGGCGGTGGGACGCCCGCGCAGAAAATCACCTACGACCTGCGTACGCCGAAGAATCTCGAGCCGGCCGGCAAGACGCTCTCCGCCTCCCTGGCCATTCCCGAGCCGACCGCGGTCGCAATGCTGCAGACCCAGCGCATGCTATTCGCGCCCGTCGGGGACCGGCCGGGTTTTGCGGATTTTCTCTGGGCCGACAGCATTCCGAAACTGGTGCAGGCGCGCCTGATCGACAGCTTCGAGAATTACGACATCGCCCACGCCCCGCTACGCACGAGCGATCTCGGTCAGGCGGATTACCAGCTCCTGATCGACATCCGGCGCTTTCGGATCGCCACGGAGGGCGAGGCACGGGTGGAGATCGAACTGTCGGCGCGGATCGTCGACAAGAACGGCAAGGTGGTGGCATCCCGACTGGTCGAGACCAGCGAAAAGCTCGACAAGGTCGAGCCGGCCGCTGCAGTCGCCGCCTTCGATGCGGCCTTTGCCCGCATCGCCAAGGAGCTGATCGGGTGGAGCGTGCAGGCGGTGTGACGCCTTCTATTCCAGCGTCTTCAGGTAGGACAGGAGATCGTGGATCTGGTCCGGACTGAGCTCGAAGGCCGGCATGTCGTCGTGACCGGTGTAGATCCCTTCGGCCAGCGCCTCACCAAGGGTCTCGATCGGATAACGCTGGTGCAGCGTGCGCAGCGGAGGCGCGCGCTCGAGCGGACTGCGGGAGACGCGGTCGATCGCGTGACAGCGTGCGCAATTGGCCCGTGCGAAGGCCTTGCCGCGCTGTTCGGCGGTCGGGGCCGCCAGCGCCGGCATCATCAGAAGTAGCCCGATCAGGCCGTGACGCAGGGCGGCTTGCAGCATGGAAAATGGCTCCCGTCGAACTCTGGACGCAGAATATGACGGGGACGCCGCTCAAATTTGATCTCTGTCAATTGGCTTTGGCGCAGTGCAGTAAAATGCACCCGCGCGGTGGACTCGGCCTGGTGTCGGGAGCAGCCGGCGCGGGGAGCGGTGGATGAAGCCTTCCGTGGTCACGATCGAGCCGAACGGCCATTTCTGCAGCGATTGCGCCGTACGTGGAGCGGCGGTCTGTTCGTCGCTGGATGCGGCCGAGCTCAGGGAATTCGAGCATCTCGGACGCCGCGTTCATTTTGACTCCGGCGAGACCGTGTTCTCCGAGGAGGACATCACGACCTCGTTCTACAACGTCCTCGAAGGCGTCATGCGGCTGTACAAGCTGCTGCCCGACGGCCGGCGGCAGATCGTCGGTTTTGCCTTGCCCGGCGATTTCCTCGGGATGAACATATCGGGCCGGCACAATTTTTCGGCCGATGCGATCGGCGCGGTGACCGTCTGCCAGTTCGCCAAGGCGCCGTTCGGCCGTTTCATCGAAGACCGGCCGCTTCTACTCAGGCGGATCAACGAGCTGGCTATCCGCGAATTGAGCCAGGCGCGCGACCATATGGTCCTGCTCGGCCGCCGCTCGGCCGACGAGAAGGTCGCGACCTTTCTGCTCGGCTGGCGGGAACGGCAGGTCGCGCTCAAGGGGCTGTCCGACACCGTTCCGCTTCCGATGAGCCGTCAGGACATCGCCGACTATCTCGGTCTGACCATCGAAACCGTCAGTCGCACCTTCACCAAGCTGGAGCGTCACGGTGTGATCGAGATCATTCACGGCGGCATCAGCCTGCTCGATCCTGCCCGTGCCGAGGCGCTGGCCGCAGCCTGATAGTCCGTCCGCAACGCCCCGAAATTTTTGATCTCGATCAATGACACCGGGCGGCTGCAGCAAATAATGCTCCAACAATCCGGGAGGTACATGATGCCCGCTGATGCGTTGCTGGTGACCATCGTCGTCGTCGCGATCTTCGTCGCATTCGCCGCAGCTCTGGCCTGGGCAGACCGGCAAACCAGTGCAGGCCGGCTCGATCCGGATGCCAAGCGCTGACCTCCTGAGATCCTAAGTCCGCTCAGACGCGCCAACAGCCGACGCTCGGCCGGCTTGGCCTTCGCCAGCGCCTCAACGCAAGCGCGGCTTGCGCAGCCTGCAACTCTGCATCGACCGGGCCGCATCGGCGCAGCCTTCGGATGCAGGCTTTCGGCTTGAACGCGGCCTTTTCGCGGCATTTGCCACAAAACGCGCGGGTGCTTTCCGGTTGAAAAGCCTGATAACGTTGACTACGCAGGAACCTCAGTGCCTCGCAGTCTTAGGAGCCCCGCGGCGTGCCTCAGGACAAGACCGGCGACCCCCGACAGTCGGCGGGCAACAAACTATCGGTCCTGCGCAAGCACCCGATCTTCGCGGATCTGGAGCCGGAAGCGCTCGATCAGCTTTGCCGCTACGCCAAGCACACCACCGTGAAGCGCGGCGCGACGATCGCTGCCAAGGGCGATCCCGGCAACAATCTGTTCGCGGTGATCACGGGGACAGTGAAGATTTCCTCCTCGTCGCCCGATGGACGGAACGCCATTCTCAATCTGATCGGTCCAGGAGAAATCTTCGGCGAGATCGCGGTGCTCGACGGCGCTCCCCGGTCGGCCGATGCGACCGCCAACACCAATTGCGAGCTCTACATCATCGATCGCCGGGACTTTCTGCCGTTCGTGAAGAGTCAGCCGGCGCTGGCGATGAAATTCATCGAGCTGCTCTGCGCCCGTCTGCGCTGGACCAGCCAGCAGGTCGAGCAGGTCATCCTCCAGAATCTGCCGGGCCGGCTGGCGAGCGCACTTCTCGGTCTCACCGAGGAGCGCAAGCTCGACTCCGGCAGCGGCACGCTCGCCATCACGCAGCAGGAGATCAGCGAGATGGTGGGGATGACGCGCGAGAGCATCAACAAGCAATTGCGCGCCTGGGCCGGCCGCAACTGGGTTCGCCTCGAGCACGGCGCCATCGTCGTGCTCGATACGGATGCGCTGCGCGAACTCGCCGAGAGCGGTCTCGACGGCGAGTAGTCGCTCCGTCTTAATCCTCGATGATCGCGACCGCGCGGGTCCAGCCCGCGGAGGCGCGTTCGATCTTCACCGGAAAGCATGAGACCGTGAAGCCGGTCGAAGGCAGCTGGTCGAGATTGTGCAGCTTCTCGAGATGGCAATAGCCGATGTGCCGTCCCGCCTTGTGGCCTTCCCAGATCAGGCCGGCATCCTTTGTTTCTGCATATTTCTTCGCGGTGTAGAGGAACGGCGCGTCCCAGCTCCAGCCGTCGGTGCCGGTCAGCCGCACCCCGCGTTCGAGCAGATACATGGTGGCTTCATAGCCCATGCCGCAGCCGGAATTGACGTAGTCGGCCTTGCCGAATTTGGCGCCGGCGCTGGTGTTGACGACCACGATCTCCAGCGGCGACAGCGTGTGCCCGATGCGCTTCAGCTCCTTCTCGACGTCGTCGGCACCAGCCACGTAGCCGTCGGGCAGATGCCGGAAGTCGAGCTTCACGCCGGGCTGAAAGCACCATTCCAGCGGCACCTCGTCGATCGTCCATGACCGCTCGCCGCGGTTCATGGTCGGATGGAAGTGCCAGGGCGCATCGAGATGGGTGCCGTTGTGGGTCGACAGCGAGACCTGCTCGACGGCCCAGCCCTGGCCATCGGGCAAATCCTGCGCCTCGAGGCCCTCAAAAAACTGCAGCATGCGGGGCAGGCCCTGCTGGTGATCGATATACTGGATGGTCGGATGGTTGCCCGGCGGATCGGCCGTCACGTCGTTTCTGAGCGGCACCGAGATATCGATCAGCTTCCGCGGCATGGGCATTCCTTCGAGATAGTCCGGTGTTTCGGACATCTTGAGGGGCCTGTCTTGGTCGCGTCAAGTCATGTGCCGGCGACGCAAGCCGTCCCGCCGGCTTCCACAACGACGCGAATTGCGCCAGATTGATCGATGCAACTGCTGCATCGATCAATGCCGGATTTGGCTTGGACATGGAATGCCGCGCGCCCTAGGGACGACATTGGCGCTTGACTTCACACCTGAAGGGGAGCGACCCAAGGCGGCGTGCAGCCTGCCGACAACGACATAATCAACCCAGGAGGAAGCCCAGATGAAGACACTCACCGGTATCGTCGCAGCCGTTGCATTGGTGCTCTCAGCGCCGCTGGCGACCGCACGCGACTTCCGCTCCGCCGACGTCCATCCCGCAGATTACCCGACCGTCGAGGCCGTCAAGTTCATGGGCAAGCAGCTCGCGGCGGCGAGCGGCGGCAAGCTCGGCGTAAAGGTGTTTCCCAACGGAGCCCTGGGCTCTGAGAAGGACACCATCGAGCAACTCAAGATCGGCGCGCTCGACATGATGCGGATCAACGCATCGCCGCTCAACAATTTCGTGCCGGAAACCATCGCGCTGTGCCTGCCGTTCGTCTTCCGCGACACCCAGCACATGCGCACCGTCCTCGACGGGCCGATCGGCGATGAGATCCTGGCGGCCATGGAGCCGGCGGGCCTGGTCGGCCTTGCCTATTACGACAGCGGCGCCCGGTCCATTTACACCGTGAAGGCGCCGGTCAAGTCGCTCGCGGACCTGAAGGGTCTGAAGATCCGCGTTCAGCAGTCCGATTTGTGGGTCGGCATGATCCAGAGCCTCGGCGCCAACCCGACGCCGATGCCGTATGGCGAGGTCTATACCGCGCTCAAGACCGGCCTCGTGGACGCTGCCGAGAACAACTGGCCTTCCTACGAGTCGTCGCGCCATTTCGAGGCCGCCAAGTTCTACAACATCACCGAGCACTCCCTGGCGCCCGAAGTCCTGGTGATGTCCAAGAAGGTCTGGGACACGCTGAGCAAGGAGGACCAGGCCATGGTCCGCAAGGCGGCCAAGGAATCGGTTCCCGTCATGCGCAAGCTCTGGGACGAGCGTGAGCAGGCGTCCCGAAAGACGGTCGAGGCCGCCGGCGTTCAGGTCGTGACGATCGCCAACAAGGCGGAATTCGTCGATGCGATGAAGCCGGTGTACCAGAAGTTCGCGGGCGACGAGAAGCTGCAGGGCCTCGTCAAGCGTATCCAGGACACGAAGTAACACCACAGCGTCGGGTCCGGCGTCGCCGCGAGGGCGACACCGGACCCTCGCAAGGAGACGCGGGAATGACAGACCCACACGTCGCAGACCACGAGCAGGGGGCAGTCGTGGCACGCCCGGCGACCGGCTTGCTGTCGCGCGTCAATGCCGTCGTCGCGCGCCTGGGCATGTATCTGTCCGTGAGCGGACTGCTCCTCATCGTCACCGTCGTGTTCTACCAGGTGTTCGGTCGTTACGTGCTCAATTCGAGCCCGACCTGGACGGAGAACCTTGCGCTGGTTCTCATCCTGTACGTCACGCTGATCGGCGCCGCCGTTGGCGTGCGCGATGCCGGACACATCGGGATGGACAGCCTTCTGGTGATGCTGCCGGATCACGCGCGCGAGAAGATCGAGCTCGTCATCCACGTCCTGGTGGCCGGGTTTGGCGTCGCGATGGCCTATAACGGCTGGATTCTCGGCGCATCCGTCGGGACCGTGAAGATCCCCAATCTCGGCCTGCCCGAGGTCATCCGCTATGTCCCGTTGATCGCCTCCGGCGTCCTGATCGTCTCCTTTTCAATCGAGCACATCATTGCTCTCCTGCGCGGCGAAGAGGTCGTCCCCTCATGGAACTGATCATCCTCGGCGCCACCTTCTTCGGCTTCCTGATCCTCGGCGTCCCCGTCGCCTTCGCGATCGGTCTCTCGGCGATCTGCACCATCCTCTACGAGGGTCTGCCGGTCGCCGTCATCTTCCAGCAGATGATGTCGGGGATGAACATCTTCTCGTTCCTTGCCATCCCGTTCTTCGTCTTCAGCGGTGAGCTGATGCTGCATGGCGGCGTCGCCGACAAGATCGTGCAGCTCGCCAAGAATCTCGTCGGTCACATCCGCGGCGGGCTCGGCATGTCGAACGTGGTCGCCTGCACCCTGTTCGGCGGCGTCTCCGGCTCGCCGGTGGCCGACGTATCGGCGATGGGCGCGGTGATGATCCCGATGATGAAAAAAGAGGGGTTCGACACCGACTACGCGGTCAATGTCACGACCCACGCCTCGCTGGTGGGCGCCTTGATGCCGACCAGCCACAACATGATCATTTATGCCCTGGCAGCCGGCGGCAAGGTCTCGATCGGCGCGCTGATCGCCGCAGGCCTCCTGCCGGCAATCGTGCTGATGGTGTGCATGCTGGTCGCCGCCTACGCTGTCGCGGTAAAGCGCGGCTATCCGGCCGGCAAGTTTCCGGGCTGGGCTGAGGTTTTTCGCTCGCTCGCGGCCGCGCTGCCGGGTCTTCTGATCGTCGGCATCATCCTGGCGGGCATCCTGTCCGGCGTCTTCACGGCAACCGAGTCTGCGGCCGTCGCGGTCACCTACACGATGCTGCTGACGTTCTTCATCTACCGCACCATGACCTGGAACAATTTCCTGCGCGCCGCCGCCAAGGCGGTGAAGACGACGGGCGTGGTGCTGCTGCTGATCGGCGTCTCCACCATGTTCCAGTACCTGATGGGGCTCTACGAGGTGGCGGACCTCGCCGGCGACCTGATGAGCAAGGTCTCCACGCAGCCCTGGGTCATCTTCCTGCTCATCAACGTCATCCTGTTCGTGCTCGGCACGTTCATGGACATGGCTGCGACCATTCTGATCTGCACCCCGATTTTCCTGCCGATCGCGATGAAGGCGGGCATGGATCCGGTGCAGTTCGGCATGCTGATGCTGATCAATTGCGCCCTCGGGCTGAACACCCCGCCGGTCGGAACCACGCAGTTCGTGGGCTGCGCCATCGGCGGCATTTCGGTGGGCGCGGTGATGCGCACCATCCTGCCGTTCTACGCCGCGCTGATCGCAGCACTGATGTTCGTGACCTACGTCCCTGCATTCTCGCTGTGGCTGCCCCGCCTGCTGATGGGTTACAAGGGCTAGCAGCTACAGGAGAAGCTATCAGTGACTGACTATCGCAAGCTCTTTGATCTCACCGGCAAGACGGCCGTGGTGCTCGGCGCCGCATCGGGCATCGGCAAATCGTCGGCCGAGGCGCTGGCTGGGCTCGGGGCCCGCGTTGTTTGCGCCGATCGCGCGCTTGACGCCGCGGAGGCGACCGCCGCCGGCATTCGCGACAAGGGCGGCTGGGCTGAAGCAGCCAGCTGTGACGCCGCAAGCGCTGCGGACGTCAATGCGCTGGCCAAAACGGTGATGCAGAAATTTCCGCGGCTCGACATCGCGGTGACGACGCCCGGGCTCAACATCCGCAAGACCATCCTCGACTACACCGACGAGGATCTCGACCGTGTCCTCAACCTCAACGTCAAGGGCACGGTGTGGTTCTTCCAGGCCTTCGGCCGCATCATGGTCGCGCAAAAGGGCGGCAGCATCATCGCCTGCTCGTCGGTGCGCGCGGTGACCATCGAGCCGGGCCTCGGCGTCTACGGCTCGACCAAGGCGGCGATCGGCCTGCTGGTGAAGGGCTTTGCCTCCGAGGTCGGCCATGCCGGCGTGCGCGTCAACGCGATCGCGCCGAGCATCGCGGAGACCGCGCTGACCGGCCCGTTCAAGCAGCGGCCTGACATCTATAATCTCTACGCCGGCCATACCGTGTTCAACCGCTGGAGCAGCGCCGACGAGGTCGCGACCGCCGTGGCCTATCTCGCTTCGGACGCCGCGAGCTATGTCAGCGGCAGCACGATGTTCGTCGATGGCGGCTGGACCGCCGTCGACGGCCCACCGACCGGTCTCACCCAGCTGCACAAATAGGGCGTCATCGGCATCTAGCCGGTAAAGCCGGCGCGCTGGCCCAGGTCCTTCCGATCTGCGCCAGTCAGCAACGCTATCAGCGCCGCCGCCTCTTTCGGATGCGCCGCCCGCGCGGTCACGCCGGCCGTGTACATCGTCACGAGTTCGCAGCCGGGAGGCAGCGCCCCTGACAGGGCAATGCCGTCTGTCGCGATGATCTCGGTCGCCTGCGTGCATCCGATCGGCCGCGTCGCTGTGGACGCCGCGAGCTCCCGCATCGCGGTTGCACCGTTCGGAAAGATCTTGAGGCGCGATGCCACCTCATAGGCGATGCCGAGCTGGTCCAGCACTTTTGCGAAATGCTGGCCCGCGGTCGAGGCCTTGGTGTCGGGGACGTAGATCGCGTCGGCGCTGCGCAGCACCTCGCGCAGATCGGCCTCGGTCTTCACCGTCACCTTGGCATCGCGGCTGCGGACCGCCAGCGCGGTCTCGACCCGGCCGACATCCGTGATCGAGGAGGGGACGACGAGCTTCTCCTCGGCAAGCCTTGCAAGCAGCGCCTGCGTCAGGATCACGAGATCGGCCGGCGCGCCCGCGCGCAGCTTGTCCGCCATCTCGCCGACCGCACCAAATTCGCCGTCGATACCGAGGCCGGTTTGCGCCTTGAAGGCCTCGGTGACGCCGCGCACCAGGCCTTGTGCCGCGCCTCCGCTCAAAACGTTCATTGTCGTCAAGACGCACGCTCCATCGCTGCAAGGATCTTGTCGCGCGTGATCGGCAGGTCGCGCACGCGGACGCCGAGGCAATCGTGAACCGCATTCGCGATCGCCGCCGTCACCGGCCCGTGCGCAGCCTCGCCGGCGCCGACCGGCTCGATCTCCGGGCGCTGGATGATCTCGACATCCACCGCCGGCACCTCGCTGAAGGTCAGGATCGGATAGTCGGTCCAGGAGGTCGAGGTGATGCGCGTCCGGTCGAAGCGGACGCGCTCCTTCAGCACCCAGCTCGTGGCCTGGATTGCGCCGCCCTCGATCTGGTTGATCACGCCGTCCGGATTGATGGCCTCGCCGACATCGACGGCGAGCGTCAACCGCCTCACGCTGATATCGTCGGCGCCCTCGATCTCGGCGATGGCAGCGCAATAGGCGCCCGTATTCTTGTAGCGGGCAAAGCCGACGCCGTGGCCGATGCCCGATCGCTTCTGCGGCTTCCACGCGGCGCGCTTCGTTGCGGCGCGGATGACGTCTCTGGCCCGTTCGTCCCGCAGATGCCGCAGACGGAACGCGATCGGATCTTCGCCGCGCAGGGCGGCGATCTCGTCGAGCAGGGACTCGATGGCGAACACGTTGCCTTGGCCGCCCAGCGTCCGCAACGCCGAGGTCCGCACCGGCATGGTCAGCAGCCGGTGGCTCGTGATCGTCCAGCCCGGGAAGTCATAGAGCGGAACGGAGTTGCGGTCGCCGCCGCCGCCATTGGCAGCCGGCGGGTTGGTCGAGATCATGCGGGGATGGGGATTGGCGATCTCGGTTGCCGCGAGCAGCGCCGGCTGCGCCGCGCGTCCCGGCCGCGCCGCATGGCCGTTGCTCCAGATCGCATGGCGCCAGCCGGTGATCTCGTTGCCTGCGTCGAGATCGGCCTCGATCTCGATGGCCATCGCCGCCCCAAAGGGCGCGTGGGACATCTCGTCGTGGCGTGACCACTGCACCCGCACCGGACGGCCGCCAGCGGCCTTGGCCAGGAGCACGGCGTCGAGCGCGACGTCGTCGGCCGCGTTGTGCCCATAGCATCCGGCGCCCTCGATGTGCTCGACGACGATGTTCTCGGCCGGCAGCATGAGGACGATTGCGAGATCGGCGCGCAGCAGGTAGACGCCCTGGCTATGCGTCCAGACATGGACACGATCGCCGTCCCATTGTGCGACGGCGCAGGACGGCGCGATCGAGGCGTGGGCGATGTAGGGGCGGGTGTATTGCCGGCGGAGGGTTTGGGCGGGTTTGTGCGCTGGCCCCGCCGCCTTGGCGTCGATGACGGTGGTCTCGAGCGGTTGGCTCTTCAAAAAGCCCGCCAGATCGTCTTCATCCGGCAACGGCTCACCGGCCGACCACGTCGCGCCCTTGCGCAGAGCCTTGAGGGCCGCGTCCACCGCCGCCTCGTTGTCGGCGACGACGCCGGCAAAGCCGCCGTCGCGGACGATCGCAACGACGCCGGGGACGGCGCGTGCAGCCTCCTCATTCAGTGCGATCAATTTGGCGCCCGAGATATCCGGCCGCAGCACGCGCCCATGCACCAGTCCCGGCAGCGCAAGGTCGTGAATGAAGCGCGGCCGCGCGAACACCTTGTCGGGAATGTCGACACGCTGGACCGAGCGTCCGGCGACGGTGCGCCCGGCGGCACTCTTCGCTGTCGGGCCTGGGGTGGCGTCCTGGTCGAGCGAGACCTCGTCCATCAACTCCCAATAGCTGGTCCTGACATTGCCGGGACCCGAGATGGTGCCGTCATCGATATCGAGCCGCGATGCATCGACGCCGAGACGTTCCGATGCCGCGCGAAGGAAGCGCTGGCGCACCTCGGCACAGACCTGGCGCAGCGCGCGGCCGGACTGCTGGATCGAGAGACTGCCCGAGGTGACGCCTTCATTCGGGCTGGTCGCCGTCGAAGCGCGGATCATCTGGATCCTGACGATCTCGACGTCGAGCTCGTCCGCCGCGATCTGCGCCAGCGCCGTGACGATGCCCTGGCCGATCTCGACCTTGCCGGGCGAGATCACCACACGGCCGTCATCGGTGAATCGCACCCATGACGACAGCTTGGGATTGGCCGCGAGGCTGACCGGCAGCTTCGGGGCAGGAGAGGGCGCGCTCATGACGTCGCCACCTCTGCTGCCGCACGCAACACGGCGCGGACCATGCGGTTGTGCGACCCGCAGCGGCACAGATTGCGATCCAGCGCGGCCCTGACCTCGGCCTCCGTCGGGGACGGATTGCGCTTCAGCAGCGCCGCCGCGCTGATCAGGATCCCCGCGACACAATAGCCGCACTGCATCGCCTGTTCGGTGATGAAGGCGCGCTGCAGCGGATGCGGCTGCTCCACTGTCCCGAGGCCTTCCACCGTGACGACGTCCTTGTCCGTGACCGACCACATCGGCATGTCGCAGGAGGCCATCGCGCGGCCGTCGACCATGACATGGCAGGCGCCGCACTCCCCGGCGCCACAGCCGAAATGCGGCCCAGTGATGCCGAGTTGGCTGCGTAGCACATCAAGCAGCATCTGGTCGGGATCTACATCCACGGCGATCGCCGCGCCGTTGAGCCGGAATTGAACGGAGGGCATGAGCAGTACGGCCTCAGGACTTGTCGAATTTCTTGACGACGTCGGCCCATTTCTCGATGTCGCCGCGCAGGAATTTGTCGAACTGGTCCGGCGTCATCGACATGGGCACGGCGCCCTGTTCCGTCCAGAGCTTGACGATGTCGGGTCGCTTCACCATTGCGTTTACGGCCGCATTGAGCTTGTCGATCACGGGCTTGGGTGTTCCCGCGGGCGCCATCAGGCCAAGCCAGATCGTGGCCTCGTAGCCTGCGACACCGGCTTCACCTGATGTCGGCACGTTCGGCAGCACGGTCGAACGCTGCTTGCCTGTCGTGGCGAGCGCGCGCACCTGATTCTCGGCGATGTTCGGCGCCATCGCCGGCACCGCGTCGATCATCATCTGCACCTGTCCGCCGATCACGCCGCTGCGCGCCTCGCCGCTGT
Source organism: Bradyrhizobium sp. CIR18 (assembly GCF_014198295.1). NCBI lineage: Bacteria > Pseudomonadati > Pseudomonadota > Alphaproteobacteria > Hyphomicrobiales > Nitrobacteraceae > Bradyrhizobium > Bradyrhizobium sp. CIR18. Next base: position 708,578 of record NZ_JACIHF010000002.1, read on the forward strand.
TGCGATAGGGCACGTGCACGACATCGATGCCGGCCATGGCTTTGAACAGCTCGCCGGCCATGTGGTAGGGCGTGCCTTGGCCCGAGGAAGCGTAATTCAGCTTGCCCGGCTGCGCCTTGGCGAGCGCGATGAACTCGGCCAGCGTCTTCGCCGGGACCTGCGGGTTCACCACGATGACGAGATCGGAATAATTCACCGGCGCGATCGGTGCGAGGTCGCGCATCAGCTCGTATTTGCGCTTGTCCGCCGTCAGCAGCGATTCATTCGCGGTCTGGGTGTTGGACATCATCAGCAGCGTGTAGCCGTCGGCCGGTGATTTCGCGGCCTCAATGGTGCCGATGACGCCGCCGGCGCCGGTGCGGTTCTCGACCACGAAGGGCTGACCAAAACTCTCCTGGAGCACGTTGCCGATCAGCCGGGCCGCGACGTCGGCCGGCCCGCCCGCGCCGAACGGCACGACGATACGGACCGAATGGCTGGGATAATCCTGCGCGAATGAGGGGGCTGCGGAGAATGCGGCAAGCAGGCCGGCCGCCAATGCCAGCACGGATCTTCGGGCGATCATGCCCACCTCCCTGATATCGTTCTTGTTGGCCGGCACTGTAGCGGCAGGGAATGCGGACTGTCGACGGCTCACAAAGCCGATTGTATCAGGGACTATCGCCCGGTGTTCGGTGTGACTGCGCCGCCTTCGCGCTTGCAGCAGGAACCCGCGGCGCGCGCGCTTTGAGCAAATCGCATGGGCCGTGCCGGATAAATGCGCTCGGCTGGCTGGTATTTTGGTGTTACGAACTGGGACATGAACCAGCACGCCAAAATCGAAATCCGCCATTCGACCTGTCCGCATGATTGCCCCTCGGCCTGCGCCCTCGATGTCGAGGTGGTCGAAGGCCGCAGCATCGGCCGTGTCCGCGGTTCGAAAAAGCAGACCTACACGGCCGGTGTCGTCTGCGCCAAGGTTGCCCGCTACGCCGAGCGCATACATCACCCCGAGCGGGTCACGTTTCCGATGCGCCGCATTGGGCCGAAGGGCTCGGGGCAATTCGCGCGCATCTCCTGGGACGAGGCGCTGGACGAGATCGGGCATCGCTTCAATCAAGCCGAACGCGAGTTCGGCGCGGAATCGATCTGGCCCTATTATTACGCCGGCACGATGGGCCTGGTGATGCGCGACGGTCTCAACCGTCTCACGCATGTGAAGAAATATTCGCGCTTCTATCAGACCATCTGCGCCAATGTCGCGCGCATCGGATTCGCGATCGGCACCGGCAAGATCGCCGGCGTCGATCCGCGCGAGATGGCGCTGTCCGACCTCGTCGTGATCTGGGGCACCAACCCCGTCAACACGCAGGTCAATGTGATGACGCACGCCTCCCGCGCCCGCAAGGAGCGCGGCGCGAAGATTGCGGCGGTCGACATCTACGACAACGAGACTATGAAGCAGGCTGACATCAAGATCATCCTGCGCCCCGGCACCGACGGCGCCTTCGCCTGCGGCGTCATGCATGTCCTGTTCCGCGACGGTTACGCCGACCGCGCCTACATGGACACATACACCGATTGCCCGGCCGAGCTCGAGGCGCATCTGAAGACGCGCACGCCGGAATGGGCGTCCGCGATTTGCGGCGTTCCGGTGGCCGAAATCGAAGCCTTCGCGAAAGCGGTTGGCGAGACCAAGCGTACCTTCTTCCGCTTTGGCTACGGCTTTACGCGCAGCCGCAACGGTGCCACGCAGATGCACGCGGCAAATAGCATTCCCGCGGTGACCGGCGCCTGGCAGTATGAGGGCGGCGGCGCCTTCTTCAACAATTACGCGCTGTGGCATTTCAACGAATCCATCATCGAGGGCCACGACGCCATCGACCAGAGCATCCGTGCGCTCGACCAGTCCAAGATCGGCCGTATCCTCACCGGCGATGCCGAGGCCCTGCGCGGCAAGGGGCCAGTCAAGGCGTTGCTGATCCAGAACACCAATCCGATGACGGTGGCGCCGGAGCAGGCGCTGGTGCGGCAAGGCTTTGCGCGCGAGGATCTGTTCGTCGCGGTGCACGAGCAGTTCATGACCGAGACCGCGCAAATGGCCGACATCGTGCTGCCGGCCACCATGTTCATGGAGCATGACGATCTCTATTACGGCGGCGGCCACCAGCACATCTCGGTCGGGCCGAAGCTGATCGACCCGCCCGGCGAATGCCGCTCCAACCACGAGGTCCTGCAGGCCCTGGCGCCGCGGCTCGGCGCCAGACATCAGGGTTTCGAGATGACGCCGCGCGAACTGATCGACGCGACCTTGAGGCTGAGCAACCACGGCGACATCGGCGGCCTCGAGGCCGACATCTGGCGCGACCTGCAACCGGACTTCCGCACCTCGCATTATCTCGACGGGTTTGCCCATGCCGACGGGAAATTCCACTTCAGGGCCGATTGGGCGCATCCGCCGTTCGGCGTGACCATGGGCGATGTCGACAAGATGCCGGCGTTGCCGGACCATTGGGCGGTGATCGAGCACACCGACCAGGCCCATCCGTTCCGGCTCGCGACCAGCCCCTCGCGCAGCTTCCTCAACACCACCTTCAACGAGACGCCGTCCTCGCAGGCGCGCGAGGGCAAGGCGAGCGTGATGATCCATCCGCTGGATGCCGCCGCGCTCGACATCGCCGACGGCGATGCGGTGACGCTCGGCAATGCCCGCGGCGAGACCACGCTAGTGGCGACGCTGTTCGACGGCGTGCGGCGCGGCGTGCTGATCGCGGAGTCCGTTCATCCCAACAAGAACCATATCGGCGGGCGCGGCATCAACATGCTGACCGGAGCCGAAGCCGTGGCGCCGATCGGCGGGGCCGCGTTCCACGACAACAAGGTCTGGATCAGGAAAGCGGCCACCCCTTAGGGGCTGCACTCGGTGACGCCGTAGCCCGCGAACTCCTTCGCAATGTTCGGGTTCATGGACTTTGCCTGCGCGATGTCGGTGGCGCCGTCGCCGCCGTTCTTGCGGGTGGCGATGCCGCGGCCGAACAGCGACGATGAGGAGCGCGGGTTGCGCTGGATCGCGTCGGTGTAATCCTTGATCGCCTCAGTGGTCCGGCCGAGCTTGAGGTTGACGAGCCCGCGGCTGTCGAGCGCATCGCTCAATCCGGGATCGACCTGGAGCGCCAGATTGCAGTCGGCGAGCGCGCCCTGCAGATCGCCGCTCGCCGCGCGCGTCCAGCAGCGATTGTTGAGCGCCTCGCCATCCCCAGGATTGCGACGGATCACGACGTCGAAATCCTGCATGGCGTGCGCGTAGGCGCGCTTGATCGCGTAGACTTGGCCGCGCTTGTAACGCGAGGCAACGTCATTGGCGTTCGCCGCGATCTTGCGGCTGAGATCGGCGATGACCGGATCCCTGGCGAGATCGTCGGCGCTCGGGGCGGGCTCTGCCTGCGGCACCTCGCAGACTGGCTTCTGCGGCTCGGGTTTCTGAGGCTCCGGCTTGGTCGGATCGCCCGCCTTGGTGTCGGGCGGCCGCGTCACCGAATCTGCGAACGAGAATTCCGTGGTGAGCGAGGACGACAGCCACGGCACCTGCTCGCGCCTGGTGGCGGCGACGACGCCGTTCTTGGTGTTGGTCAGGGCCTGCTCGGCGCTGATGTTCGGCGCACGCATCTCGCGCAGCAGCTCGGCGACGAACAGGCCGTGCTCGGTCTTGCCGCTGGCCGCGACCGCGCCGAGCGCGGCGGAGTAGAGCACGAGCGAATTGCTCGGCGCGATCGCCGGGGCAAGGCCTGCCGAATAGCGGCGGAAGCGCCGCTCGAACGGGTTGCGACGCGAGGCGTCGATCAGCGCGATATTGATCGCCGCGCCGCGCGTGTTCATTTCGGCGAGGATGGTGTCGAGGCTGAAGCCGTCGCGCGCCACATCCGGCTCCGTCCAGATCTGCGCGTCGACCGGAAGCAAATAGGTCTGCCGGTTCGACTGGATGGCAAATCCGTCGAAGAAGATCAGCGCCACCGCGCCACGTTCGATCCGGGCGTAGAAGCGATCCAGCACCTGCCGCATGGCGTCGGCCGTGAGATTGCTCTGCCGGTCGACGACGAAGCCGTCGCGCTTCAATTCTTCAGTGACGTCCTGGGTGTCGTTGGCGACCTCGTTCAGCACGAACTCGTTGTCGGGATATCTCGCATTGCCGATGACCAGCGCCAGTTTCGCGGCATCGGCCGCGTGGCTTGCGGGCGCTGCGCCCAGCACGAGCAAGCCTGTCAGCAACAAAATCGTCGCGGCGCGCATGAAATGGCTCATCGGTGATCAAAATCTCCAGTCAGGATAACGGCCGTCACCCGCAATTCAATCACCAAGCGAATTTGCGCCCACACGCTATGGTAACACGGTGTTGCAGATTGCCCTTGCGCGCGACGCCCGTCCTGCCGCAAATGGCTGCAAAATGGATGGCAAGGAAGCGAGCGTACCATGACCGACACCACAGCAATCATCACAGAGAAGCGCGGGCAGGCGTTCTGGATCACCATCAACCGGCCGGAGAAACGCAACGCGCTGAACGGCGAGGTCATCGCCGGCATCACCAAAGGCTATCGCGACGCGCACGACGACAAGGACGTCCGCGTCATCGTGCTGACGGGCGCGGGCGACAAGGCGTTCTGCGCGGGCGCCGATCTTCACAATTCCGGCGCGGCTTTCGCGATGGATCATTCCAAACCAAATGTCGACTATGCCGATCTGTTACGTTTGTCACAGAACGCCACCAAGCCCGCGATTGCGCGGGTCGGCGGCGTCTGCATGGCCGGCGGGATGGGCCTGCTCTGCATGACCGACATGGCGGTCGCGGCCGATCACGTCGTCTTCGGCCTGCCGGAGGTGAAGGTCGGCGTGTTTCCGTTGCAGGTGCTGAGCCTGCTGCAGTCCATTGCGCCGCCGCGGCTCGTCAACGAATGGGCGCTCACCGGCGAGCCGTTCGATGCGAAGACGGCGCAAGCCGCGGGTCTGCTCAACTACGTCGTGCCCACCGCCGAGCTCGATGCCAAGGTCGACTGGCTGATCGGCCGCATCGTCGACAAGTCGCCGACCGCGATCCGTCGCGGCAAATACGCCATGCGTGCCATCGCCTCGATGTCGTTCGACGAGAGCATCGCCTACACCGAAAGCCAGATCGCGCTGCTCGCGATGACCGAGGACGCCAAGGAAGGGTTGAAGGCGTTCAGCGAAAAGCGGAAGCCGGTCTGGACGGGAAGGTGAGGGGCGCTACCGCGCACGCAACTCGTAGGGTGGGTTAGCGTAGCGTACCCACCGCTTCTGCTGCCGCAGAGAAAGAAGAGGTGGGTTACGCCCTGCGGGTCGCGCTTTGCGCGCCCACAGTGCTAGCCCATCCTACGGCATGTCAGCCCGCGTTCGGCTTCAGCCCCGCGGCTTGAATGCCCGCGACCGCGCAGGCCTCGTCATTGTCGGAGGTATCGCCGGAGACACCCACCGCGCCGAGCAGCGTCGCGCCGTCCATGATCAGGACGCCGCCGGGGACCGGCACCAGCGCGCCCTTGGCGATGGTGTTCACGGCGTCGATGAAAAAGGCTTGCTCCTGGGCGCGCTGGAACAGCGCCCGCGAGCCCATGCCCATGGCGAGCGCGCCATAGGCCTTTCCGTGGGCGATCTCGCCGCGCATCAGGCTGGTGCCGTCCTGCGCCGCGGCGAGCTTGAGCACGCCGCGCGCGTCGAGGATGGTGACGACCAGCGGCTTGAGCTTGAGTTCGCCGGCCTTCGCGAAGGCGGCGTCGAGGATCTTGCGGGCGGTGTCGAGGGTGAGGTCAGCCATGGCTGGTTTCCTTTACGATTGAGTTGGTTGAGGAATTGGATTCGGCATGATCAAGGCTCATCGCCAGCACGCGCGCGACGTGAAGCGCCTCGCGCTGGGTGCCGTCATGGATCTGGTGGCGGCAGGAGGTGCCGTCGGCAACGACGAGAGTCGTTAGGTCCGCGCGCCGCACGGCGGGCAGCAGCGACAGCTCGGCCATCTCGATCGAGGCATCATAAGTGTCCGCGCCATAGCCGAACGCGCCGGCCATGCCGCAGCAACTCGATTCGATGGTCTCGACCGCAAGGCCCGGGACGAGCCGCAGCACCTGCTCGACCGGCTTGAAGGCGCCGAAGGATTTTTGATGGCAATGGCCGTGCACGACGGCCTTCTCAGCGACGGTGCCGAGCGGCAGTTGCAGCCGGCCGGCCTCGGCCTCGCGCACCAGAAATTCCTCGAAGGTCAGCGCATGGGCGCCGACCGCCTTGGCGTCGTTGTCCTTGCGCAGCGAGGCGAGCTCGTCGCGCAGCGTCAACAGGCAGCTCGGCTCGAGGCCGACGATCGGTACGCCGCGCGCGGCAAAGGGCGCAAAGGCGGCGACCAGCCGATCGAGCTCGACCCTGGCTTCATCGACGAGGCCGGCGGACAGGAAGGTGCGGCCGCAGCAGAGCGGGCGGCTGCCGCTCAGCGCCTTCGGCAGATGCACGCGATAACCGCCGGCCGTGAGCACGCGCAGGGCGGCATCGAGGTTCTCGCGCTCATAGATGCGGTTGAAGGTGTCGGCGAACAGCACGACCTCACGGCCATCGACGGGCCCGACCACGTCAGCCGCCGGCGCAAACACGTCGCTGCGGAAGGCGGGCAGGGCGCGGTGCGCGCTGATGCCGGCAAAGCGTTCGAATAGCTTTCGGAGCAGCGGGCTGCGGTTGCGCAAATTGGCCAGCGGCGCCAGCCGCGATGCGAGGCCGGCATAGCGCGGGAGATAACCGACCAGGCGGTCGCGCAATGTCAGGCCGTGCGAGGCGGCGCGCGCGGCCAGCACCTCGATCTTCATCTTGGCCATGTCGACGCCGGTCGGGCATTCGTGGCGGCAGGCCTTGCAGGAGACGCAGAGTTTTAGCGTTTCCATCATCTCGTCGGACGACAGCGCGCCGGGGCCGAGCTGGCCCGAGATCGCAAGGCGCAGCGTGTTGGCGCGGCCGCGGGTGACGTCCTTCTCGTTGCGCGTGGCGCGATAGGACGGGCACATCACGCCGCCCTCGAGCTTGCGGCAGGCGCCGTTGTTGTTGCACATCTCGACCGCGCCCTGGAAGCCGCCGCCGGCGCCGGGATAAGCCGACCAGTCGAGCTTCGTCTTCAGCTCGCCGACGCGATAATCGGGCTTGAAGCGGAACAGCGAGCGGTCGTCCATCTTCGGTGCGTCGACGATCTTTCCGGGATTGAGCACGCCATCGGGATCGAAGCGCTGCTTCACCTCCCTGAAGTCGGCGACCAGACGCTCGCCGAACATCGTCTCGTGGAATTCGGAGCGCAGCAGGCCGTCGCCATGCTCGCCGGAATGCGAGCCCTTGTACTCGCGCACCAGCGCGAAGGCCTCTTCGGCGATCGCGCGCATCGCCTTGACGTCCTTTTCCAACTTCAAATTCAGCACCGGGCGCACATGCAGGCAGCCTTCGGAGGCGTGCGCATACATCGTGCCGCTGGTGCCATGTTTGGCAAACACCTCGTTCAGCCGTGCGGTGTAGTCGGCGAGGTGCGGCAGCGGCACCGCGCAATCCTCGACGAAGGAGACCGGCTTGCCCTCCTGCTTCATCGACATCATGACGTTGAGGCCGGCGGCGCGGAAATCGGCGATGCCGCTCTGCAATGCAGGGTCGGTGATCTCGACCACGCCGCCCCATTTGCGTTTGTCGTTGGTCCAGCCGAAACCGAGATCGCCCATGAGCTCACCGAGCTGTTTGAGACGGAGGACGTTGTCCGCCTGGTCTTCTTCGGCGAATTCGACCACCAGCACGGCGTCCGGATCGCCCTTGATCGCGGCGGAGATAATGGGACGGAACATCGCGATGTCGCGGCCGAGCGCGAGCATGGTGCGGTCGACCAGCTCGACCGCGATTGGCTTCAGCTTGACGAGATGCTGGGCCGCATCCATCGCCTCGTAGAAGCTGCCGAAATGGCAGACGCCGAGCGCCTTGTTGCGGATCACCGGCCACAGCTTCAGCTCGACCTTGGTGGTGAAGGCGAGGGTGCCTTCCGAGCCGACCAGCAGATGCGCCATGTTGTTGCGCGCATTGCGCGGCACCAGCGCATCGAGATTGTAGCCGCCGACGCGGCGCTGCACTTTGGGAAACCGCGCGGCGATCTCGTCGGCCTCGCGCGTGCCGAGATCGAGCATGTCGCGGAACAGGGCGCGTGCGCTGTTGCCGGCGTCGAGATCGGAGAGATCGCGCGAGACCTCGCCGTAACGGCTCAGTGTGCCGTCGGCGAGGGCGGCCTCCATCGACAGCGTGTTGTCGCGCATGGTGCCGTAGCGGAGTGAGCGCCCACCGCAGGAATTGTTGCCGGCCATGCCGCCGATGGTGGCGCGCGAGGCCGTGGAGACGTCGACCGGGAACCACAGGCCATGCTTCCTGAGCTGGCGGTTGAGATCGTCGAGCACGATGCCGGGCTCGACCACGCAGGTGCGGCCCTCAACCTCGAGCGAGAGGATGCGATTCAGGTGTTTCGACAGATCGACCACGATCCCGTCATTGACGGTCTGGCCGCATTGCGAGGTGCCGCCGCCCCGCGGGGTGACCTTGCGCCCCTCGTCGCGGGCGATCGCCAGCGCCAGCAAGGCCTCGTCCATGGTCTTGGGCACGACCACGCCGGCCGGCACGATCTGGTAGAACGAGGCGTCGGTGGCGTAGCGGCCACGGCTGAAGCGGTCGAACAGGACATCGCCGGTGATTTCCCGGGCCAGGCGTGCCGCCAGGCTGCCCTTTTGAGCCGATTCCGGTGATTTTCCAGCCACTTCCGCCGCCATGGTCCGCTTTCGCCTGTTCGCCGGCACCGTCTTGCCTCCCGTCACGGCCCTTGGCAAGCGAGCCCTGCTTCTTGTGCATTGACGGACCTCGCCGGGCGAGGGACAAGCCCGGCGAATAGTGATATGCGAGCGGCTCGCGGGAGCCCCGAATTCGGGCCCCCGACGCTCACGTCGAGACAAGCCTCAAAGACCGGGAAGGACGCCGATGACCGTGCACACTGGAAGGCATTTCTTACAGATTCCAGGACCGACCAACGTGCCCGACCGGGTGCTGCGGGCGATGGACATGCCGACGCTGGACCATCGCGGTCCGGAGTTCGCCGAGCTCGGTTTTGCGGTTCTCGCCTCGATGCAGCGGGTGTTCCGCACCAAGCAGCCCGTGATCATCTTCCCCTCGTCCGGCACCGGCGCCTGGGAAGCGGCGATGGTCAATGTGTTCGCGCCCGGCGACAAGCTCCTGATGTGCGAGACCGGCCAGTTCGCCGTGCTGTGGCGCGGCATCGCCGACAAGTTCAAGCTCGACGTCGACTTCATCCCGAGCGACTGGCGCCACGGCGCCGACCTCGCCGAGATCGAGAAGCGCCTCGTCGCCGACAAGCAGCACGCGATCAAGGCGGTCTGCGTCGTGCACAACGAGACCTCGACCGGTTGCGTGACGCCGCCCTTGGAGGTGCGCAAGCTGCTCGACCGCGTCAAGCATCCGGCGCTGCTGATGGTCGATACCATCTCCGGTCTCGGCTCGATGGAATATGAGCACGACGCCTGGGGCATCGACGTCTCGGTCGCCGGCTCCCAGAAAGGCCTGATGCTGCCGCCCGGACTCGGCTTCAACGCCGTCTCGGAGAAGGCGCTGGCCGTGGCCAAGGCCAACCCCGGCATGCGCTCCTACTGGGACTGGCAGGAAGTCATCAACTTCAACAAGCTCGGCACCTTCCCCTATACCCCCGCCACCAACCTGCTCTACGGTCTGCGCGAAGCGGTCAAGATGCTGGAGGAGGAGGGGCTGGAGAACGTCTGGACCCGCCACAAGCGCCACAGCGCGGCGACGCGTGCGGCGATCAAGGTCTGGGGCCTGGAGACGCAGTGCGCCGACCCGGCTGCGCACTCGCCGGCGCTGACCGGCGTGCGCGTGCCTGATGGCCACGACACCGACGCCTTCCGCAAGGTTGTGCTGGAGAACTTCGACATGTCACTCGGCACCGGCCTGAACAAGGTCAAGGGCAAGGTGTTCCGCATCGGCCATATTGGCCACTTCAACGATCTGATGCTGATGGGCACGCTCGCCGGCGTCGAGATGGGCCTGGATCTCGCCAAGATTCCGCACCGGAGCGGCGGCGTCCTGGCGGCCATGGACGTCCTGAAGGGACGCGACGTGGTGCCGATGACCAAGGCTCAGGTGGCTTAAAGGCTCGGGTGGCCTGGCGACTCAACTGGCCTGAACCGACCTAGAGAAGAAGAGAGCGCGCGATGAACGCACCGACGACTGCCAACGAGGACCTGCTCTACTCCGTCCAGGACGGCATCGCGCGGATCACCTTCAACCGCCCGCAGGCGCGCAACGCAATGACCTTCGCCATGTATGATCGCATGGCGGAGATCTGCCAGGAGATCAACGCCGACCGTTCGATCAAGGCGCTGATCCTGACCGGCGCCGGCGACAAGGCGTTTGCCTCCGGCACCGACATTTCCCAATTCCGTGCGTTCAAGACCGCGCAGGACGCGCTCGACTACGAGGCCCGCATCGACCGCGTGCTCGGCACGCTCGAGCAGTGCCGCGTGCCCGTGATCGCGGCCATCGCCGGCGCCTGCACCGGCGGCGGCGCCGGCATCGCGGCCTGCTGCGACCTGCGCATCGGCACCGAGACGACGCGCATGGGCTTTCCGATCGCGCGCACGCTCGGCAACTGCCTGTCGATGTCGAACATCAGCCGCGTCGTCGCGCTGGTCGGACCGGCCCGCACCAAGGATCTGATCTTCAAGGCGCGGCTCGTCGAGGCGCCGGAGGCGCTGGCGCTTGGCCTCCTCAACGAGGTCGTGCCCGACGTCGAGACGCTGCAGCGCCGCGCCGATGAGACCGCAAAGCTGGTCGCCAGCCACGCACCGCTCACGCTGGAAGCGACCAAGGAAGCGGTGCGCCGCATCCGCCGCACGCTGTCGCGCGAAGAGGGCGAGGACCTGATCCTGAAAGCCTATATGAGCGAAGATTTTCGCGAGGGCATGGACGCCTTCCTCAACAAGCGCACGCCGAACTGGAAGGGCAAGTAGCCCGCGTCCTTGGCCGGCTGCGCCATATTAGGGCGTGTACTCATAAAGGCGCAGACGTCGGCTTTGAGATCTAAGCAGAAATTTTCTGCTCAATCAGAGCGTCGCCGGTTTTGACCCATTGCGGAAATTCCGTCGTTCGGTGTATGCGGTGTCCCTGAGGGACTGGATTGTTCTCACTAACTTTGAGTAATCGGCCCAAAACGCTCAGCCAGAGCGCCCGATCTTGGCGTCAGGAACGCCCCCTCGATCTTGGCATGTTGACTTTCAAATACTGAAGGGATGTTAGGACAATCTGTCGGTTCTGCTTCGTGGCGGCGCAGCTACGACCTCGATCGTTGCTGACACGGTCCGTATCAGCTCAGATTGCCTTTGAACTCGGCAGAGATGCTCGGCGGAATGGTGCGCATATAGACGACGATCCCTTTTCATCCTACTCAGCTCCTCATGACCTAAGGCGGCGGGGCTGGGAAGAGAATAGCGCGCTCGCAGTCCCGAGAGGAGTGAGGGCGACTGAACGTCGTCTATTGGCCCGGAGACGATCCAAGCTCCGGCCGCTCTTAGGTCTGCTGTCGGTAGTGGACCGGTCACGAGGCCGCCCTCGCCGAGCGGCAGGTCGTTCGCAATCTGTTACTACGACAACGTAGTTATGTAGTCGCAATGTAGGACTGTTGGTCTTGCAGCGTCATCAAAGAGCACTGTAACGCCGCCGGTGCGTTGGCTGAATTCGACAACCGTGCCAGTTTTGTGAGCCAAATCCGGGCATCGAAGCGCTCCAAGCTCACTTATTTTGAAATGGGTGCCGACGGCAAACCTGCGTGCCTCATGAACAATCATTTTACCATCCGAATTAAAGAAAAGGACGATTTAAAGGAATCATTATAGCGCAAGCTGGAAATTTCGCAACCTAAGGTATGTATCAGTTGGTGGGCGTTGCAGCTTGGTCCAGCGACGGAGTGATGGGGGTCATGCCGATAAACAAGATGCCGGATTTTCCCTCGTATTTTGGCTATTGGCTTCTTTGGCTGGTTGCGGGTTTCGTCGTTTGGCTCTTTAGCATAGCGCTGTTCTGGTCCGGACACTGGATCATTGGCGTTATGGCCATTCTCGCGACCATCGCTGTCTATTTCCGTCACGGGATGGCAATCGCAAAGCAGCGGGAACGATGGCTGCGCTTTTCGTACGGCCCCCGCTATCGCCGGTATTCTCTCCGAGAGCGTTTCGGCACGGGTTCTCCGTTTCGACCTCACAACGAGAGCTAATTCGGCGCAACTCAACCTTCCGCCTCTGGCCGACAGGAGACCTCTCACGCGTGCCGGGCGTAAGACCCCGGGACATCAACGGAATGCTGATGGGACACTTCGGCGTAGGCCAGTGAAAGCTCAATCAACGGACACCATCTACGTGATCCTGCTGATCACGACCCTTGTTCTGGGATTCGTCGCAACCGTCTTATGGGGGCCAGATTTCGAGTGGCTTGGGCGCGATGTTGAGGCGGCTTACATCTTCAAGCTGGTCGGCATCGGGCTGGTCGTGTTCTTCTTAATCGCGATCACCTTCAGCCTCATCTGAGATCGATCTTACAAACCCGGACGGCGCGGCGCCTTAGAGAGCGACGACACTCAGCGTAGCTATCTCGTCCGTGTTCGACGTCGCGCTGCGGTTTAGCTACGAAAAAGCGGATTGCTCACCTCCGGGCCGAGCGTAGCCAGTGCATGCGAAACGTCGGTTTATGGCCCGAAGGCGAGCTTCGAACGGCGTCCTCAGTTGTCGGCTCGTTGGGGTAGAGCGGAACCACCCGGCCGATCCTCCAAACGGCGCTAATGACCCGAAGCAGACTATCCCCGAGCCTCATCGATCTTTTGCCGAAGCTTACGCGCCCACCTTGGAGGCTCGGTACCAAAGAGGCTCGCATTTACTATTCCGCAAAGCGCGCCTAAGCCGAAACCGCCGAGACCAAGCCCTACCAGTAGCCCGAGCGCAAGGAACACGTACAAATCGCCGGACGACAAAGAAAGGAGCATCACTAATGTCGGCATATTGGAGCCTATAGCGAGCCACCAAGCCAATGTCGGTTTTTTGCGAGCAAGCAATAAAGTCAGCGGCCATCCCGCGACGAAGCCAATGACGGTGCAGATCAAGACGTACTTCATAGCCCGACCCTCGCTCAGGCGAGTTTAACAAAGATGAATATCATTGGTTGTAGTATGCCCAAATGTGCCTTGTGGCCCATCGCTTCCGTACGGGGCATTTCGGGGACCGGGGTCGGAGCTATAGCGGAATCGCCACGCCGCTGGTCAGAACGGCGCCGTTGACCCAAAGCCGACTTGAGGCGCCCGGTTTTTATTGGCCCGTCGTCACTGCGGTAACGAGCCCAATCAAAGTCAGGAGAATGGTGAGGGGATCACCGCAAGCACGCCGTCGATGAAGGCTCGGCATTCTGCATGAGTCTTAAAGGTCCCCTTGTACTTCCCAAATAAGAAAACGGTTCGACCCTGTCCCTTTCCGAAAAAGTATTGGCCGACGGGCCGTCCGAGCTCGTCTTGGAGCTCAACGCTGCCAAGGGTTTGCACGGTCTTAAGGTCTATCTCGGGAAGGTTAATCTTCACGTCAGTCTCTGGCTCGCTAACGTGGTTCAGCTTCTTTGCGAGATGGGGGAGGCGACATTGGCAGTCACTAAGTCGCAACATTCATGGAAACGGTCGAACAGGGAAAGTCCAATTCGCTCTACAAACCGTGTGCGACCCCGCGTCCGCATGCCGCAGTTTCCGCCTCTGCCCTTAGCCGGACCACGCTTACCACGGCGCAGCCGCGCTCTCTCCGGCTGCGCTTGTGAAGAATAGAGCACTTGTCCGACTTCATTCCAAAGCTGACTCAAGCCCTTGAGTTTTTTCTCAAAATTCTGAACTTCGGACCGCGACTAAACCCGGCTTCCCGGTGGGAAATATGGTCGATTGATGCGAGCGGGAGGCGGGTTGCGCGACCCGAAAGTTCGCCTTTAGGAACCGCTTAAATGATCTCTGCTGTGGCGTACAGGTGACATGCTTAGTGCGACTCCTCGGCTATGTTGCATCATCAAATTGCTCGCATTCCATGTCTAAAAATTGGGGAAGATAATGAAAAAGCTCGCCATCGCCGCCGCCGCTCTTGTCCTCGGTACCGCCGGCGCGTCAGCGGCCGATCTGGCCGCCCGGCCTTACACGAAGGCGCCGGCGCCTGTCGCCGCCGTTTACAACTGGACCGGCTTCTACATCGGTGCGCAGGCCGGTTACGCCTGGGGTGATAACAGCACCCGTGAGTTCGTCACCGCAACGGGCGCCCCCACTGGCTTCGTCCAAGGCTTCAACGCTGATGGCTTCGTTGGCGGTGGTCACATTGGCTACAACTGGCAGTTTGGCCAATTCGTCTTCGGTCTCGAGGGCGACATAGAGGGCGCCGACGTCAAGGGCGGTTATCGCCTGGCAAACACCAACGGCACGGACTTCCGGATCGACGCTCAGGCCTCTATCCGTGGTCGCCTCGGTGTAGCTTTCAACAATTCGCTGCTTTACGTGACCGGTGGTGCGGCCTGGGCAGATATGGACCACACCTACGTGCTCGCGAACGCGCTGTTCGAGACCGTCTCCACCACCCGCACCGGCTGGACAGTCGGCGCAGGCTGGGAATACGGCTTCACGCCCAACTGGTCGGCCCGTGTTGAGTACCGCTATACCGATTTCGGCACCTTCCGGAACAACTCCACCGTCTCTTTCCCCGGCTTCTCCTACGAGCACGATCCGGTGTTCCACACCGTGCGTGCGGGTGTCAGCTATCGCTTCGGCGGCCCGGTGGTCGCGAAGTACTGATCTGCCCAACCCGATCAAAATCAGCAGCTCAAAGCCCCGGCGTCGTCCGGGGCTTTTTGTTGTCGGATAGTGAGCAGCTCCTGCGAGCGCTAGCATTCCGCTTCAGGGTCTTCAGCGACAAGCCTTCAGATATTCTCGGTGGATCATCAGCGACGAGTGGCGGCTTCAATGAGCGGCGCGATAGGATTGGAGCGAGCGGAGCAGCGGCGAGGTCAGCCTGAGGATGTCCGATCACCCGAGTAGACGGGAAGTGAACGGCGGCGTGCCATAGCGACGCTTCTGACCCATATGCGGCGCCGCCGAACCCGTTTTAGATCGCACTATGTAGGGCTTCCGCAGTCGCAGAAGCGGTTTCTCGAAGAACTCGCATGACAGCCCCGCCAGGGGTGCGACGGCCGCGAAAAGCACGGTCCCAGCTGGGAGCGCCCACCAAAAGTTGGCGTCTTGGCCACCACGGTCTTCGATGAGGGAGGCCGCCAGAGCTCTTATGTGATCGAGGCGAGAAAAGTATAAGCCACTGCAGAATTTTATGAAATCACGAACTATGCTCGGTCTAAATCGACCAGATAAGCTAACTAACTACTCAAAATTTCCGCAACGCCAGGCGTTCCTGCTTCTTGACCGCTGGTGGTCGCCTGTTGCGAGTCTTTGAGGAGCCGCAGCGCCGCAGCCGTGACGAGACCCGTGGCGAGCAGGTACACGGGAGATATGTCCCAGCCGGGTCCTTCGAAGACCAGATAGGAGAACAATCCCGCGGCCGACACGATGAAGCCGACCCAGGCTAGCTTCGGTAGGCGAAATCGACGTTCGCTCCGCCAAAGATCAAGCACGAGGTAGTACGCGAGAAGGCTGTTGCAGAGTGCCGCCGGCAGCACCCCCAGGACGATTCCGGTTTCAAACGCGAGATAGGATAACACGCCGTCGAGCTGAGCAATCACCGCGAAGGGCAAATAGCGCGGATTGAGGCAGGCCAGCGCGATCGACGCAAGCTCGAACGCGTAGAAGTACCGCTCGTGCATCTTCGGGAGCA
Organism: Bradyrhizobium sp. CIR18; assembly: GCF_014198295.1. Taxonomy (NCBI): domain Bacteria; kingdom Pseudomonadati; phylum Pseudomonadota; class Alphaproteobacteria; order Hyphomicrobiales; family Nitrobacteraceae; genus Bradyrhizobium; species Bradyrhizobium sp. CIR18. The sequence continues at coordinate 724,519 of NZ_JACIHF010000002.1, forward strand.
AATACGGCATGAGCATAAGCGATACACATGCGGCCAGTAGAATAAACTCCGGACCCGCCCGTTGAGAGCGCGCGATGAAGATCGATAAGGCGAGCCCGCTCGCCGCCGCGAGCACCATGCCGACGGCGACCCCGATCGCGTACGGCATTCCTCCAGCCAACACCCAGATGTTCGCTGCGTTCATGGTGAGGCGATTGAATGTGTGAGCTTGGTCCAAATAGACCGCAAACACGGAGACTAACGATCTGCCGGCGACGAGAACCGGTATCGCGAGAACCACGTAGATCCCGGGAACGGTAGCTAGCCACGCCAGGTGGATCCGGCGGCGCAACATCATGCCGAGCACGAAGGGTCCCAGGAACACGCCCTGAGCCTTCACAGAAAACGCCATCGCAAATGGCGCAACGCCATTTCGGTCCCGCATGAAAAGCGCCACGGAAACCAGGGTGAAGAAGGTCCAGATCGAATCGGCCTGCCCCCACAATGCGCCATTGAAGATCACCGTAGGTGCAAGCCAAACCGCGCAGAAGGCCACGCACGCGCGCAACGGTACCTTTGTCGCTCGCCAGACCATCTGGGCGACGACGAGCGCGCAGCCCAGCTCGAATACTCCCGAGATCGCTTTCACGAGGGACAGTGGCTGTCCCAGCCAATCAAAATGGGCGGCGATCAGCAGGAGATAGCTATAAACCGGGGTGTAGTTGGTGAAAGGTTCGGCCAGTGCAGCATTACCGTGATCTCGAGCAAAGGCATACCACGGGATCAGGAACTGAATGGCGTCGTCGGTGGCGTGCTCCCGGGCGAAGTAACGGAGCCCAAGGCCTGCAAACCCGGCCCCCATCACTAGGCCGATCGCAAGCGGCGAGTACGTTTGCAACGTCTCGTTAGGCCTGATGCAGAGGCCGGGATCGGCCGACGTGCCAATAGTCTCTTTTTTCACGCGATCGCTTTTGCTTTTGAAGTCTTTGGAGGGCGTTGCGACTTCGTTTTGCTTTCAACCTAAAGGAGTAATCATTTCCAGTTTCATAAGGAGCGGTTCTGCCATGGGCAATTTCTCTCAGAAGGATTGTTTGGTTAGCAAAGCTTTGGTGGAAACTGATGATCGTTTAAGTTGGCCGGAAGCAGGGACGCGGTTCGCATTGGGCCGCCTTCATGGTTCTCACGCCCCCGCGTACGGCCGTGGAAGATGCGTTGATGCAAGTCGCCGGTGAGCATCAGTTGCGCGTCCTCGTGTGGATTGAAGGCCGCGCCGGTCGCAAGGGCCTTCGCCTGATCTCAGGGGCTACCGGTGAGCCGCCGCGTATGTCTGCTTATCCCCAGCCAAGCCAGATATTTGACAAGGACATGGAAGCACGACGGCCGCAATAAATCAGTTTTCGCATTCTATGTTCAACAGTGGCCAGATACGCCAGCCTGCAAATAGCCCCCACGCTCCGTGGCGGCCCCAGCATCGGGCCGGGGGGGGCATGATGCTGGGGCCCCCGGACAGGCATTGCCTCATGGGACTGAGGCCTTCACCGAATCCAAAGCACGACGCCAACCGTGCCGTTGTTGCCGAATATTCCCGAATGTGTGTCAAAATTCACATAGGTCTGCTGACAAGCAGAAAGGCCGCAAAGGTCGGACATGAACGGCCCCTGCGGCCGATACCGCGTCGTTCCGCACGATCGGCGGGGCGGCTGAACCTAAGCATATCGCGCGCCAGCCTCGCCACGATCTTAGTCCGTCATTAGCGAGAACCTGTCAGTGTTGCTCTTGGGACGGGGCCGTGGGGGACAAACCTGCTGACGCTACTCGAAGATCGCCAGCAACTGCCAATAGTCCGGCCCGCTCAATATCATCGGAAGCCTCGGCCGTAAGCTCTAAGCAAAATCGTTCGAGACGATGAAACTCCTTGAGATCTCGGTTCATCGCCAATCCGCACCCCCGCTGCCAACTTAAATGGACGTTGAGGTCTCATGGTGAAAAAGTCTCTAACTTGTTATGCCGGTGCCATAAAGAACCCCGCCAGCATGATCGTCTGCGCTAGTCCTGGACTGCCTCAATGATCCTCTTTCGATGACCTGGCAGGCGTGAGATGAACCGTGAGATTCGAAACTCGAACACTAAAATTGCGATCGCAGTGCCGATTGCAATGCAGGTGGCGATCACGATGGCTGTAGTCCTCTTAGTCGGAACACGGGGATGGGACGACGGCGCGATCACACTCGCTTACTCGAAGACCTTCGCTGCGACCGGCCGCATCGCACTGACGCCGCTTTCGGAACAGGTGGAGGGGTTTTCCACTATCGCGTGGTTCCTAATTAATTCGTTCGTCGCCCTGTTCCAGCCGAGCTTTGCTACTGCCATCGCCGTTGCTCAGGGCATGACGGGGCTCTTCTTCTGCCTTACGATCCTTCAGATCTGGTTGCTAACCAAGGATCTTAAACTCGATAAGTTCGCCTCAGCCCTGTTGCTCTCGACTTACGCTGCTCTCGGAATGTCTTTGAGCGAAATCGCGAACGGAATGGAAATGCCGCTCTTGTGTTTCACGGGAGTTGGAGTCGTACGGAATTTATATTTTCGCTCAAATCTGTTGCGGGCCGCAGCCTTCGGGAGTGTGTTCCTCCTTACTCGTTTTGAGGCAATGGTCTACTACGCATTCATCCTTGCACCGCTTTTATACGAGCGCCGGACCAAAGACTTCGTGATCCTGGCGCTTACGGGCACGGCAGTGCTGGGTGGGACCGAGGCCCTGCGGCTCTGGCTTTTCTCGGATTGGGTTCCTAACACCATCTACGCCAAAATGCAGCCTCCCTACCACGAAGACAACCTAAGGGAGTTAGTCAAAAAGGCCTCTGCGGCATTCGAAGTCGTAAGGGCGATGCCACTGTTGTTCTCGTCTATGGCTATCATAGTGTATCTGCACTTTGCTTGCTTTTTAGACGCGTTTAATCAGCGAACGGAGCTATTCACCAAGTCGTTATATCTCTTTGCCCCCATGTTCGGAGTAATTGCATTCAACTCTGCAATAGGGACTAATTGGGGTTACGTGGGGCGAATGCAAACGCTCGCTTTCCCGTTTGCACTTCTTCTATTCGGGTTTTGGTCTAAGAAACTCGAGTTGTTTCGCAGTGAACTGCAGCGCTCATATGTTTTGATTGCCGCAATAGTAACGGTTGTAGTCAGCTGGTGGTCGAGCGCCAAGCCGCCGCTCTCGCAAGCTTATCTGACTATCAGATCACAGGCACTGTCTGCTCCATTCGGTGTAACGCCCGCATCCTACCGGCTCACCGGACTTGCCGTGGATCGGATCCGGGAATTGACAGGCAGGGCGAGTATTAGCTTTCTGACGCCAGACGTAGGTGGTGTCGGCCTTTGTTGCTCACGCGTGAGGATCGTGGATTTAGGCCTTCTCGCGAACCGAATCCTTGCCCATCAAGGGTACGGCGCACTAGACGACGTCATATCTACCGAGCGCCCCGAGCTAATCGAGGCCCATGAGCAGTGGGCAGAGATTCCAATGCTCTACAAGCTAGCGTCGTTTACTCGGTCATATGAACCCCTCATCATTGACAACACACGAATGTATATTCGTCGCGACGTAGCTAACGAACTGTTGGTGAGCGGCTTTGCTGTAACTTGCAGCCTAGAGGATAAGGACTGCCGGTCGCGGGCGCTAATTGAGCACCGGTATGCGCTTTATTCAGCTAAGGATGACGACTTCGAGTTCCTGAAGAGTGGTTATTTTGTCGATGTCACTTCGCGTTGAAGGAGGCATTTTCGGCAGAGCCGATTGCGCGGCGGCGTCGGATTCAGCATTGGTCCCCCCGCCGCTGCTGTATTGGAAACCAAAAGTGGCACTACCGTTTGATCAAGCCGCTTTTGCCAAACAAGGCGCGGGCGTTAGGGTAATCCTCGATGCCTCCGGCTGGTGGCAGGCGGGAGAGTAGTGCGGCGCAATCAAGCCACTTTCTGCTGATCGTCGATAGGCTCGGCCACCAATTTAACGCCGAGCGCGTTCATTGCCTTGGAGGCGGTTGGCTATCTTGCCGTCCCAACAAAGTGTCCGTCCGCCTCGCCGTCCTTAGTAAATCTTGGACAGACGCAAAAGCCTCCCGGTGAGCTGCGGGTTGGACACATGACCTTTGGCGCTCCCGACGGCAGTTCGGAAGCATTCACGAGGCATTGCGATTTAGGTTTTGGATCCTGCGACGCACCCTTAGCGAACACGGCTGTACCAGCGCCGGCCAGCATTAAAACAATAAGGACGCCTTGAAGGAAGCTCATGCGTGGTCCTTATAGCGGTGGCAAGCAATTGAGCGGTTCTTCAACAGGATCGAGCAACATCATCGGATAGCGACGCGCTACGGCAAATTTACCGCCAACTGCCTCGCTCTTCCAGTTCGCTAATCAGGCTATGGCTCGGCGCTAAACTAAATAAGTCCTATCTAGATTGATGCCGCGGAACCTGTGGGGGAGCTTTAGCTTCATTCCTCGCGCCGATAAGTATTCCGCCGCGTCTGTGTCTCGCGAATTTCTTGGTAACTCGTCGCTTCATCTATGAGACGCATCGTGCATGAGCGTGCGAGCTGCTTAGCGATAATTTGGGCGCGGTTGGCGATGTCGTGCTGAGTGGCTTTCAGGACTCCGGCATGTTGTGCGCGCACAAAGACATCGCAGACCTTTGGGAGGAAGTTCGGCGCGTACCCGAACGCCTTAACGCCCTGCTTGGTGCGGAATTCGATCTGGTCGGCTATCGCGAAAAGGTCTTCGCCGATAAAAGGCTTGAGACTCTGCACTGTCAAAAAAGCAGGGAGATTGGGGCCGCTCCTGTAATAATGACGTCCTTTCGGCGGGCGAAGGCGGCCTAGGCCCACCATGAAGCCACTCTGAGTGATCACGCGCTGCCCGTTGTCGAGGACCGCAACCTCGATCTCGATGGTTCCGAATTGAAGGACGCCTTCATGCGTCGCTTGCGGCAAGTGTCTCGCCCAGCGGGCTTTAGCGGCCTTCCGAGCTATTTCCCTGCGCTCGTCACGTGATAGGGCGGCTGCCCTTGCAGCGCCGCCAGCGGCTCGGGCGGGAACTCCCCACTGGACTTTCCACCGCGTTCTCCGCCGCGCGTGGTCGAGGTCTAAACTTACTTTTCTACGCGTATTCATACTTCAGCAATATGGTCAGATCAGAAAATTGCAAGCGCAGCGTGGCAGCAAAATGGGCTCGTGAAGCGTAGCAATTACGCGGCGAGCAACTCCGGATCATTTAGTATGGCCTTGACACGTTCTGGTGACGAGCACTGCCAGACTGCTGTACAAAATGCCCTCAGGATCATGTCCCTGCACCGAATTTGTGGAACCGGCGGAAACGTTGACGCGAGAGCTTGGGCGACACTTAGTGCCTGGTAGATATTTCGTTCCTGGTAGAGCTTCGGGCCAAAGACGCCTCCCAGCAATCCGCCCCAAAAGTTATGCTTGTGCGAACGCACCAAGACGCCCTTCTTGCCCACCGAGATCCAGCAGGCGTCTCCGCTCTCCAGTATGATGGTCGCATCGTGGCCAAATTTTTCGTTGATGTAGAGCAGGCGCGGCATCACACGTCACTCTTAGCTTTCTTACTTTTAGCTTTTTTGCATTTTCGGAAATTACACTTAATCGAAGGGGCCCATTCGTTATAACTTTAGGCCCTGATCAGAGCCACTGATTGCTTGCTCCGAGTCTATGAGCCCCGCGGATCGCTTGTAGCTCAGGAGGGCGAGGCTTGTCTCATTTCAGATCTCATTCCAAAGTCATAACGGGGATGGCGTCGGATGGCTTGAATTCGGGCGAATTCGCCAGCACAATGCTCCTGAATTCATCTCTGAATTTCCAATCCGAACAAGAACATAGGGAAGACGCCCGTGGGACATGGAATGAAGGCCGCGATTGCGCTGACAGTCGCGCTGTGCGGCACTCCGGCTGTTGCCGGCTGGGAGCCGGCAAAGCCGGTCGAGATCGTGGTGGCGGCGGGTGCGGGCGGCGCCTCCGACCAGATGGCGCGGATGATGCAGGCCGCGATCCAGAAGAACAATCTGATGAAGCAGCCGATCGTCGTCTCGCTCAAGGGCGGCGCCTCGGGTGCCGAAGCGCTGATGTACATGAAGTCCAGCGAGGGCGATCCGAACAAGGTGCTGATCGCCTATTCGCTGATCTACATGCTGCCGCTGTCGGCCAAGATCCCCTTCAATTGGCGTGAGCTGACCCCGGTTTCGGTGGTCGCGCTCGACCAGTTCGTGCTCTGGGACAACAGCGCGGGCCCCAAGACGGTGAAGGAGTTCGTCGCGGCCGCGAAGGCGGCGAGCGCGCCGTTCAAGATGGGCGGCACCGGCTCCAAGCGCGAGGACCATGTGCTGACCGTCTTCCTCGAGCAGAAGACCGGCGCAAAATTCTCCTATCTGCCCTACAAGTCCGGCGGCGAGGCCGCGACCCAGCTGGTCGGCAACCACACCGAGGCCAACGTCAACAATCCATCGGAAAATCTCGAAGTCTGGCGCGCTGGCCAGGTGCGTCCGCTCTGCGTGTTCGACAAGGAGCGCATCTCCTACACCAGCAAGGTGACGGACACCCAGTCCTGGGCCGACATCCCCACCTGCAAGGAGGAGGGCGTCGACGTCCAGTACCTGATGCTGCGCGCGATGTTCCTGCCCGGCAAGGTGACGGCCGAGCAGCAGGCGTTCTATGTCGAGCTGTTCCACAAGGTGACGCAGACCGCCGAGTACAAGGACTACATGGAGAAGCAGGCGCTGAAGCCGATCTTCCTCACCGGCAAGGATATGGTGCAGTTCCTCGAGGAGGACGATGCCATCAACAAGTCGCTGATGACCGAAGCCGGATTCGTCGCGAAGTAGCTGTCTTCTTCACCTCGCCCCGCTTGCAGGCAGAGGTCGGATTACATCGAAGATGCAATCCGGGTGAGGGGGACTCTCCGCGAGTCCATCTTTCACCGTCCTCGTGGAGACTCCCCCTCACCCCGACCCTCTCCCCGCAAGCGGGGCGAGGGGATTGGCCACAGCGTTTGTTGTTCGCTCATGTCCCAAACCGATCTTGAAATCGTCGTCGACGATCCGACCGCGCCTGAAGGTGACTCGCCCTCCGTCGTCTCGTCCGGCACGATCGAGATATTCGTCTGCCTCCTGCTGCTCGCGCTGGCCGTCACGCTCGGCTACGACAATTGGCGCACCGGCGCGTCCTGGGATTCGACCGGGCCCGAACCCGGCTATTTTCCGTTCTATCTCTCGGTCATCCTCGGCGGCGGCAGCCTCTACGGCCTGATCGTGGCGCTGCTGGCGCGGCGTGCGGCGTCCGGAACCTTCGTCACGCGCGCACAGGCCCGCCGCGTCATGGCGGTGTTCGTGCCGACGCTGCTGTTCTGCCTCGTGATGCAGTTCCTCGGCCTCTATGTCGCGAGCTTCCTGCTGATCTCCGGCTTCATGCGCCTCGTCGGCAAGATCGCGCTGTGGAAGTCGCTGCTCACCGCTCTTGTGTTCACGGCGATCATGTTCGTCACATTCGATGTCGCCTTCGACGTCATCATGCCGAAAGGGCCGCTCGAAGCGGCCTTCGGCCGCTAGGCGGTCCCAAGATGGAAGCTTTTGGTCTCCTGCTTCACGGCTTTGCCGTCCTGCTGACGTGGAAGACGCTCGTGCTGATGATGGTCGGGCTGGTGCTCGGCATCTTCGTCGGCGTGCTGCCGGGCCTCGGCGGCCCCAACGGCGTTGCGATCCTGCTGCCGCTCACCTTCACCATGGATCCGACCTCGGCGATCGTGATGCTGTCCTGCATCTATTGGGGCGCGCTGTTCGGCGGCGCGATCACCTCGATCCTGTTCAACATCCCCGGCGAAGCCTGGTCGGTCGCGACCACCTTCGACGGCTATCCGATGGCCCAGCAGGGCAGGGCGGCGGAGGCACTGACCGCGGCGTTCACCTCCTCCTTCATCGGCTCGCTGGTCGCGGTGCTGCTGATCACGTTCCTCGCGCCGATGATCTCGTCCTTTGCGCTGAAGTTCGGGCCGCCCGAGTTCTTCGCGGTGTATCTGCTGACCTTCTGCTCGTTCGTCGGATTGGGGCGCGAGGCCAAGCACAAGACGGTCATCTCGATGTCGCTGGGACTGCTGCTCGCCGGCATCGGCATGGATACCGTGTCGGGCAATCTCCGCATGACGTTCGGCTCGCCGGAGCTGCTCCGCGGCATCAACTTCCTGGTCGCGGTGATCGGACTGTTCGGGATCAGCGAGATCCTGCTGACGATGGAGGAGCGGCTGGCGCTGCGCGGCCACGCCGCAAGCATCTCGCTCCGCGTCGTGCTTGGCGTCTGGAAGGACCTGCCGAAATACTGGACCACGCTGCTGCGCTCCTCCTTCATCGGCTGCTGGCTCGGCATCACCCCGGGCGGCGCGATCGCGGCGTCCTTCATGGGCTACAACCTTGCCAAGCGCTTCGCCAAGGATCCCGAAAGTTTCGGCAAGGGCCGCATCGAGGGCGTGTTCGCGCCGGAGACGGCGGCACATGCGTCAGGCACCTCGGCGCTGCTGCCGATGCTGGCGCTCGGCATTCCCGGCTCGGGCACCGCGGCGATCCTGCTCGGCGGCCTGATGGTGTGGGGGCTCAATCCGGGCCCGCTGCTGTTCGTCGAGCACAAGGACTTCGTCTGGGGCCTGATCGCCTCGATGTATCTCGGCAATGTCGTCGGCCTGGTGCTGGTGCTGACGACCGTGCCGATCTTCGCCTCGATCCTGCGCGTGCCGTTTGCCGCGGTGGCGCCGATGATCGTGGTGTCCTGCGCGATCGGCGCCTACGCGATCCAGAACGCGATGTTCGACATCTGGCTGATGCTCGGCTTCGGCATCGTCGGCTACGTCTTCAAGAAGATCGGCATTCCGCTGGCGCCGTTCACCCTCGCGCTCGTGCTCGGCAATCGCGCCGAGGACGCCTTTCGTCTGTCGATGATTGGCTCCGGCGGCGACCTCAAGGTGTTCTGGTCGAACGGCCTGGTCGGCTCGATCACGACGCTGGCGATCGTCCTGCTGTTCTGGCCGGTGATCGACGGCATGCTTTCCCGCGTCGGATGGACGCAACGGACCAGGGCGACATCGCGACAGGCATAAATCGATTGGATTCAACTACATAAAGGGAGGCCATGTCGTTGTGGTCCGGAGCGCCACATCCTGCGATTGTTTCTGGATGTTGCCGGCATGGCACAGCCTTTGGGCAGGCGGTGACGTATGTTTTGATCACAAAATTGTGCGGAGGGGGTTCTCCATGAAGCGGATCGTGATTGGAATGGCAGCGGCGATGTCGCTGTTCGCGACGGGCGCGTTGGCTGCCGATATCGCAGCAAGACCCTATGTGAAGGCGCCTATCGTCGATCCGGTGTGGAGCTGGACCGGCTGGTACGTCGGCGCCAATGGCGGCTACAGCTGGGGCCGTTCGCGCACCGACGTATCCTATTTTAACACGCCGACTGGCACACCGATCGCGCCTCCGGCCGGCTCCATCACCAGTGGGGCGTTCGACATGAACGGCGGTATCGCGGGCGGCCAAGCGGGCTACAATTGGCAAAATGCCAACTGGGTCTATGGCATCGAGGGCGACCTCCAGTGGTCGGGCGAGAAGGGCAGCGCCGGCTTCAGCTGCGTCGGTACTGCCGTCGCGCCGGTCGCCGGCCCCTGTCTTCCCGGCCTGACGTTCTTGCCGCCCGGCGGTCTGGCTGGCACGACCTTGACGGTCGACCAGAAGCTCCAGTGGTTCGGCACGGTCCGGGGCCGCGTTGGTATCCTGGCGACCCCGAAGGTGCTGTTCTACGGCACTGGCGGTCTGGCCTTCGGCGAAATCAAGACCACAGGCACGATGACGAGCTTCAGCGGCATTGCGCCCTTTGGCGCGCCGATTACATCGGTCGGTTCCAACTCAACCACGCGCGTCGGCTGGACCGCCGGCGTTGGCGTCGAGGGCAAGATCACCCGGAACTGGAGTGCCAAGCTCGAATATCTCTACATGGATCTCGGGCGCTTCTCGTCCGGTCCGTTCACGCTGTCGCCCGCCTTGCCGATCAGCGCCAATGTCTCGTCGCACTTCACCGACCACATCCTGCGCGCCGGCATCAACTACCAGTTCGACAGCCCGGTCGTCGCCAGGTACTAAGATCAACAGAGGCGTCCAACAAGAAGCAAAGCCCGGCTCGCGCCGGGCTTTGTCGTTTGGCGACGGCAGGCGAGGGGCTCACACCACCTTGGCGTCCCTAAGTTTGCTGATCTCGTCCGCGCCGAGAATTCCTTCGAGACCTCGTCGGTCTGCTCGGCGAATTCCGGCGCCTCGCTGTAAGGCCAGGGGCCTTAGTCGGGACAATTTCCGGTACCGCCGACGCGTGACAACCTCGACCGGGCTTTCACCGCATGGCACAGATTCTGTCGAGAGGAAACTCAGTGTCCATGACTGGCCACGAGTGCCGCCGAGCTTTTGCAGACAAGCCGCTTCTCGGTTGGCATATCTCGCCAGCTATCGCATGGGCAAACGCGAGCTTTGTGTTACGAGGAGGCTGAAGGAACTTCGTCGAAAGCAAAGCTTCCTGATCGCTTTTGGTGTAAACTGGCACGTACGGCGTGTGCCACCGCGCGATGATCTCGCCGCAATTGTTACATCGAAAGAGCCCCGTCTCCGACGTGGCAGAGGCTCTTATGGAGCGTAGGTAAACGGACTGACACACCGGGCAGACCGTATGCGAAATATTTCGACTAGGTGCCCCCATCACTTTCTCTCCGGAGCTCGCGCTTGGTCTCGCCACTGGCAGTCTACAAAACCGAGGTGCAACCGCAAGTCCGTCATTGCATTCGGACTTCATGCGAAAGTTGTCATCGGTTGCTATCCCGCTAATGGGACCGGAACCAAAGCAGAAAACTCACGAGCATCGATTCGCGCCCGGCGGATCAGGCCGCGTACGAATGGAGCCCATTTCATCCGCGGTCGGCTTCGGGTGAGTCGACGCCGAAGATGGCTAATACATTCATGGGTTGGTGCGGTCCGCGGCTGCGTCTACATTTCGGGAGGCCACAACATTACAAACAAGTCAATTTCTGATGTATTGGTTATGTTCATTCCTCCGTTACCAGCCAAAGGGAAATCAAATGGCCTCTAGATTGTTGCAGCGTTGGCGAGCCCGACGCTTACCTTTGTTTTGTCCGCGATGTCTCGAGATAGCCTCCAAGAGTTCATTCACGCGAGGGCGATGGTTACTCCAAGGCGAAGAATTATCTTGTGAACGCTGCGGGAAGTGCGCCGACATCGCAGGCTGGCGGCTCGCGGCCGATTACGTGCTGCGGCCTTCAGAAAGATTCTCAAATCCGTTCCCGGACGTATTTCGATGATTGAGAGGCAGTTTGGCAAACCAACACTGACTGTTCTGGACGACTGCTGACGGAATTCTGCAATCGCCTTGCCAATGTCGTTCAACAAAATCGCGACAGATCGTTCTCTGTGAAGAGGCTGGCTAATCTACACCACTCTGTAACGTCTAAGTTCCACGATCTCGTCCGCACTGAGGCCGAACTCCTTCAGCACCTCGTCAGTCTGCTCGCCGAATTCCGGCGGGCGCGCCACCATCTTGCTCGGCGTGCATGACAGCGTCACGGGCTCGCCGATCAGGCGAATGTGGCGGTCCTCGTCGTTCGGCACGTCCTGGGCGTTGCCGAGATGCTTGACCTGCGCGTCCTCGAACATCTGGTCGATCGCGTAGATCGGGCCGCAGGGCACGCCGGCCTGGTTGAGCCCGCGGACCCAGGTCTCGGTCGACTTCGCTTCTCGATCGCGGCGTTGAGCGCGTCGCGGTTCTTGGAGCGGGCAGGGGCCGTCGCGTAGTCGGGATTGGCACAGAGCTTCGGTGCGCCGATCGCCTGGGCGCAGCGCTCCCAGATCCGCCCGTCCGTCTTGGCGATGTTGATGTAGCCGTCCGAGGTCCTGAACACGCAGGTCGGAATGCTGGTCGGATGGTTGTTGCCGGCCTGCTTGGCGACCTCCTTCTCCATCAGCCAGCGCGCGGCCTGGAAGTCGAGCATGAAGATCTGGGCCTGGAGCAGCGAGGTCTGCACCCACTGGCCCTTGCCCCAGGACCTCGCGCTCCAGCAGCGCGTTAGGATGCCGATGGCGCAGAACGGTCCAGCCGTCCGGTCGGCGACGGGAATGCCGAGCCGCAAATTGTTTGGCTACGATGTTGGGCGGGATCTTACCGGGCTTGTCACGAACCTGATTGGAATGATGCTCTTACATCGCTAAGGAACCGTGCGGGACGACATGGCTCGTTCGGCTATCGCCACGTTTGGTTCGCGCTCGTGAATTGTTCGTTCGTCGATGACAACTTCGCTCCTGGGTATATCTCTGCGCGGCGGAGCTTGATTCGTCATGCTTGAAACCATTCTCTTGTTGCTGACACTCTGGGCTATCGCTCTCGTGCTGATCGCATTTTGGAGATTACACAGGCATATTTGATTGCGTGCTAATCGAGCCGCCACACGCACGCACATAAAGCTCAGCCTCAGACAGATCCACTCTCGTATCGGCAAACCCGAATTCTTTTACCACCTAGTCTGCTCCCGAGTTCAACAGCCGAGCCACCATTCTGCTCGGGGCTGCCGGATGACGCAACGGCGGGTCCGGCCATGGGATGTCGAGGCTGGAAGCAGCTTCCATCGGGTTGATGCGGTTCTCCTACTAGGTTCTGGTCGCTCGACGCCCTGTGCACGGTCATGCTAGTTTAAATCGATCAAGTCCTGGTGCTTGGGATGCAGGAAGCTCCATTCCGATCTAGCCGTTTGCTGCTGACCTCTGTGAGGATAGTGGGGGGCGCCGCTGCGGTTACGGCAGGTTTTCTTATTTCGTCCTGTGTGAGCTCTGGCGAAATCTCATCGAAATCAAGACTTACAACTGGTGCTCCTTGGGCCCGGGATTTGAACGAGCCGCCGCCTAGCCGACCGCCAGCACGGAGACCTGAGTAGACCTTGCAGGCAACAGCCAGGGCTTCACGTGTTGCCCGCTTATGCGGTAAGTTGGGGCGCCATCCAGGTGAGACCTATCAGAGGTGGGTCCCTCGGTCGCGCGGAGCCTGCCTCCCAGAGCACGCAGCATTGTGTTTGGCCTCAGATACCATGGGAAAGCCAGGCGTCTGCCGCTTGTGTGTCCAAGCTGTCTCGATCCGGCCTCAGAAGCGACTTTAGCACTGGGACAACGGCTACTAGGTGAAAAAAAGCTGCGTTGCGAAGTGTACGTTGCGGGATGGTGACTGGCGGCGGACTATCAGAGGCGACAGCTTCCCGTTGCTGGCTAGTAATTGAAGCCGTGGTACTCTGGTTGAACTCAATGAGGCAGCTTTTCGTCGGCATCATCCAACGGCGCCATGCCGTCAGCCCACCTCAAAGCTGTGCCTCAAAAGAGCGCTTCTAAAATCTCCTCCTGCCACCGGACGAATAAGCTGCGCGCGTTGCGCTGCGAACAGCGTCTCGCGTTTCGATACGCTTTTTTGGACCTGTAACTCAAAATCCAGCACTCTTAGATCACTCGGGCTTCTCTCAGGCTTGCGATCTCGTTGGCGTCAAATCCGAACTCGTTCAGGACCTCGTCGGTCTGCTCGCCGAATTCCGGCGGCCGCGCCATCATCCTGCTCGGGGTACGCGACAGCGTCACGGGCTGGCCGACCAGGCGGATGTGGCGGTCCTCGTCGTTCGGCACATCCTGGGCGATGCCGAGATGCTTGACCTGCGCGTCCTCGAACATCTGGTCGATCGCGTAGATCGGCCCGCAGGGCACGCCGGCCTCGTTGAGCTCGCTGACCCAGGTCTCGGTCGACTTCGTCACCGTGCGCTTCTCGATCTCGGCGTTGAGCGCGTTGCGATTCTTGGAGCGGGCAGGGGCCGTCGCATACTCGGGATGGGCATAGAGTTCCGTTGCGCCGATCGCCTGGGCGCAGCGCTCCCAGATCCGCCCGCCCGTGGTGGCGATGTTGATGTAGCCGTCCGAGGTCTTGAACACGCCCGTCGGAATGCTGGTCGGGTGGTTGTTGCCGGCCTGCTTGGCGACCTCCTTCTCCACCAGCCAGCGTGCGGCCTGGAAGTCGAGCATGAAGATCTGGGCCTGCAGCAGCGAGGTCTGCACCCACTGGCCCTTGCCCGAGACCTCGCGCTCGAGCAGCGCGGTGAGGATGCCCATGGCGCAGAACAGCCCGGCCGTCAGGTCGGCGACGGGGATGCCGACCCGCATCGGGCCTTGGCCCGGCGCCCCGGTGATCGACATCAGCCCGCCCATGCCTTGCGCGATCTGATCGAAGCCGGGCCGCTTGTGATAGGGGCCGTCCTGGCCGAAGCCGGAGATGCTGCCATAGACGATGCGCGGGTTGATCGAGGCGAGGCTTTCATAGTCGATGCCGAGCTTCTTCTTCACGTCGGGCCGGAAATTCTCGACCACGACGTCGGCCTTGGCGGCGAGGCGCCTGAACACGGCGAGCCCGCGCTCGTCCTTCAGGTTCAGCGTCATGGCCCGCTTGTCGCGGTGCAAATTCTGGAAGTCGGAACCGCGCCGCGGCCCGCCCGGCTGCTCGCCGCCGGCATCCTCGGTCAGCGCGTCGATCTTGACGACATTGGCGCCCCAGTCCGCCAGCTGCCGCACGCAGGTGGGCCCGGAGCGGACGCGGGTCAGATCGAGCACGGTGAAGCGCGACAGGGCTTCCGAGGCATGCGGAAAGGGCATCTTGAGAGGCTCCGGGACAGATTGCGGACCTACCATAGAGCCCAGAGATCACGCGAAAAGCCGGGCCGGCGCCGATGCCGCCTGCCGAAATGCGATGCCTGTCGCGGTGCCCGGAGATATCAACGCGACAGGCGCTGCAAGTCCGCGCGCGCCCGCTCGGCCAAGGGATCGTCACCATGGCGCGCAATGAAGAGCTCGAAGGCCTCCCGCGTTCCCTTCCGGCGTGCGACTTCGTATTCCTCTGCCACGGCCGCGGCAGGATCGCGCGCCATCGGCATGGAGGGCGCACGCCGTGCCCGGCCGCTATCGTCTGCTTTGGCCTTCTCCACCATCACAGGCACTCCTCCGAGATGTTGATGGGACAGTCCAGCAAGCGCGATGAAGGCGGCAAACAGGCTGGCCGGCAGTGTGCGTTGTTTCATTTGAACCCTGCAAGCATGGGCGTTCCCGTTCCGGGAACGAAACTCAAAAAGCCACCGAAAGACTACGGTACTTAATGCCTAACGGAGGAGCGCAAACGCTGCTGCCCAATTTAAACCAAACGTTTAACTCTCTATCTACAATCATCTGTTAACTCCTCGATAAGCTCGCTGGTTCGGAGTTCCCCTTTGGCTACTGCCGTCACGGTCACGAAGACGAACAACGCCGACATTGATGGCCTCTTGTCGGGCTATAAATGGTCTGGCGCAATCACCTACAGCTTTCCTGATTTAGCCAGCGACTACGCTAGCCCATACTCAGGCGGCAGCAGTGAGCCGAATACTTCGGGCTTCGCCTCGGCACCAACCCAGATGCAGGCTGCGATCAACTACGCGATCGGTTTGATCAACGGCTACACCAACGCCAACATTCAGTACGCAGGCACGAACGGCGCCGACATCATGATTGCGCAGTCGCCGGCGGCCAACCCGACGTCCTACGCCTACTATCCCGGCAATTATGCGTCCGGCGGCGATATCTGGTTCGGGACTCAGTACAGTTATTCGCAGGCCAAGCTCGGCAATTATTACTTCGCGACAGCGCTGCACGAGCTCGGCCACGCTGTCGGCCTCAAGCACAGCCAGGAAACCGGTGGTCCGGCCAACGTCGCCGTGCCGACTGCGCACGATGACAGCGAATACACTGTCATGAGCTACCGCAGCTATGTCGGCGCCTCGACGACGAGCGGCTATACCAACGAAACATACGGATATCCACAGACCTACATGGCCAACGATATCCTCGCGCTCCAGACCATGTACGGTGCGGACTACACAACCCAGAGCAGCAACACTGTCTACACCTGGAATCCGATCACGGGACAGGAGTTCATCAACGGCGTCGGCCAACTCGCACCGGGCGGCGGCGCCGGCGGGTCGGCCAACCGCATCTACGAGACGGTCTGGGACGGCGGCGGCGTCGATACCTACGATCTGTCGAACTACACGACGAACCTGAGCATCAACCTCAATCCCGGCGCCTCGTCGGTGTTCTCCTCCGTGCAGCTCGCCAATCTCGGCAACGGCCATTACGCCTCGGGCAACGTCTACAACGCCTATCTCTATAACGGCGACGCGCGCTCCTACATCGATAATGCCACCGGCGGCTCCGGCAACGACACGATCGTGGGCAACGCCATCGCCAATGCGCTGAACGGCGGCTTCGGCAACGACACGATCACCGGCGGTGGCGGCAACGACACCATCATCGGCGGCTCAGGCACGGACACCGCGGTGTATTCCGGCAGCCGGGCGAGCTACGTGATCTCGTACAACACGACGACACAGACGTTCACGCTGACCGATCTGCGCAACGGCTCGCCAGACGGCATCGATACGGTCACCGGCGTCGAGTATTTCCAGTTTGGTGACGGCACGATCGCTAGCTTGACGTTCGTATCGCCAACGGTGGTCGAGGGGCTCGGAACGACCAGTTTGGTGCAGGTCGGGAATAGTTACTCTCTTAACCCTGTTGCCGGCGGAGCGGGACCGCAGCTGAAATATAACGGCTCACCGGTTGCAGTTGACATGTGGGCGGGTTGGGCCCCGATCGGGGCGGAGCAAACGGGTAGTGGGTACGATGTGGCCTGGAAGAATGCGAGCACGGGCCAGTACAACATCTGGAGCACCGACTCGAATGCCAACTACGTCACGAATCTATTGAGTTTTGCCTCGGGTACCAGCTCCGCGCTGGAAGCGTATGAACCACTCTTCCACCAGGACCTGAATGGCGACGGCGCGATTGGTGTGCCAACGATAGCAATCGAGACAGCCGGCTCAACGACCTTGGCCGAAATTGGGAATAACTATTTCCTCAATCCCGTGGCAGGCGGAATCGGGCCCGAGCTCATGTTTTCGGGCGCGCCGGTCACGGTCGACATGTGGACTGGCTGGGCGCCGATCGGGGCAGAGCAGAGCGGTACTGGCTATGATGTGGCCTGGAAGAATGCGAGCACGGGCCAATACAACATCTGGAGCACCAACTCGAATGGCAATTACGCAACGAACCTCCTTAGTTTTGTGTCTGGGACGAACTCGGCGTTGGAATCATATGAGACTACGTTCCACCAGGATCTTAATGGCGACGGTTTGATTGGCGTGCCCACAATCCCGATCGAGACAGCGGGCTCGACGAGCCTTGTTCAAGTTGGGAACGAGTACTTGCTCAATCCCGTGGCGGGCGGAGTAGGGCCCAGGCTCACGTTTTCGGGCGCGCCGGTCGCGGTCGATATGTGGACAGGCTGGGCGCCGATCGGGGCAGAGCAGAGCGGTACTGGCTATGATGTGGCCTGGAAGAATGCGAGCACGGGCCAATACAACATCTGGAGCACGGACTCGAATGGCAATTACGCAACGAACCTCCTTAGTTTTGTGTCTGGGACGAACTCGGCGTTGGAATCATATGAAACCACGTTCCACCAGGATCTCAATGGCGATGGTTTGATTGGTGTACCCACGATCACGATCGAGGCAGCGGGCTCGACGAGCCTTGTTCAAGTTGGGAACGAGTACCTCCTCAATCCCGTGGCGGGCGGAGTAGGGCCCAAGCTCACGTTTTCGGGCGCGCCGGTCGCGGTCGATATGTGGACAGGCTGGGCGCCGATCGGGGCAGAGCAGAGCGGTACTGGCTATGATGTGGCCTGGAAGAATGCGAGCACGGGCCAGTACAACATCTGGAGCACCGACTCGAATGGCAATTACGCAACGAACCTCCTTAGTTTTGTGTCTGGGACGAACTCGGCGTTGGAATCATATGAAACCACGTTCCACCAGGATCTCAATGGCGATGGTTTGATTGGTGTACCCACGATCACGATCGAGGCAGCGGGCTCGACGAGCCTTGTTCAAGTTGGGAACGAGTACCTCCTCAATCCCGTGGCGGGCGGAGTAGGGCCAAGGCTCACGTTTTCGGGCGCGCCGGTCACGGTTGACATGTGGGCGGGATGGGCGCCGGTCGGGGCGGAGCAGGCTGGTGGTGGTTATGACGTGGCCTGGAAGAATGCGAGCACGGGCCAGTACAATGTTTGGAGCGTCGACTCGAATGGCAATTATGTCGCTAACCTTCTCAGTTTCGTTTCCGGGAGGAGCGCGGCGCTACAATCGTATGAGACCACGTTCCATCAGGATTTGAACAGCGATGGTGTTGTTGCGATAGCTGCTGGCAGTTCATCAATTGCAATGGCCGCAGACGACACCTTTGTGTTCCATTCTATCTTCGCCGAATCCAACAACTTTGAGTACGTTCCTACGGCGCTTCTAGGTCTGAATGCAGACAGCAATGGTGCAAGGGCCTCGCTCGGCCCATCCAATCCCGTGCTAGAAGCCGTGACGCAGATCGACGCAAATGTCACCGATCTGCTTTCGGGCCACTTCAATCATCTGGCAGGTTTCGCGGCGCACGATCTGCTCGCCTGACGTATGCGAGCGAGGATAAAACGCAGGCATCGAGCCTGGCAGACGAGAGTGTCGAGAAGCTGCGTCGCGTGGCGAGGGATGCAGGCGTGGTCCAGATTTTGATATCTGAAGGTCTCTCGCGAGATGCTGATCGATGTGTCTCTTTACCCGGTGCACTTCCGGAGCTTAATTGCGGCGCAAAACAAGACCGCGCTCGCATTATTCGGACAAGCTTCTGCGGGAGCTTGAGGCGCAGAAGGTAGAGAAGCGGCAGCCAACTCCGCTACAAATCAAAATTGAGGAATTCCGAAAAAAGCAAGGACGACGGTAACTGACGCGTCGTAACTGAATGTTGCGAACGGGATTCCGAGCCCATCTTGGTCTCGCGCCAGTTGGCGTGGAAGAAGGCGCCGGTTGCGTCGGGCATGGACGCCCCATCCGCCTGGCCAAGCCGCTACCGTTGAAGGGAATAAATCGCCCGCCCCCATGCTGCTTCGCCGGCCTGGGGCAGTTGCTGATATCGCTTTCAGACGCGTGGAAGATGGCGCCCCGGCAACTTGCCCGTCACTTGGCTAAGTTCACCCCTTCTTTGAAATAAGCGATCGTCTTCTGCAGCCCTTCGTCCAGCGCGACTTTCGGCTGCCAGTCCAGCAGCGCTTTGCCGTCGAAAGATCCGGCCGGCGGTGTCGCGGATCGGCTCGCGGCAGCGGCTTGAAGATGAGTTTGGAGCAGGAATTGGTGAACTTGATCACCTTCTCGGCCGAATTCCGAGTTGTGGCCGAGATTGACGGCCCCCGTGCACCCGTCAGGAGACAACATACCCGAATGGTCGCCTCGACGAGATCGTCGACATAACAAAACGACTGGTTTGGCCACGGTCGGCGAAGATGGTGATGGGATCGACCTTGAGCGCCTGCACGATGAACGATGAAACGATGCGGCCGTCGCTCGGCTGCATTCGCGGACCGTATGTGTTGAAGATGCGGGTAACAACCTTGATCGGCAACCGATGCTGGCGCCAATAGTCGAAGAACAGGGTTTCGGCGCAGCGCTTGCCTTCATTGTAGCAGGAACGTAGATCGGATTGACGTTGCCCCAATATTTTTCAGTCTGCGGATGGATCAGCGGCTCTCCATAAACTTCGCTCCTAAAAGCCTGGAAGATCCGCGCCTTGAGACGCTTGGCTAGATCCCAGCATGTTGATGGCGCCGCGGACGCTGGTCTTAGTCGTTTGTACGGGATCGCGCTGGTAATGGATCGGCGAGGCCGGGCAGGCGAGATTGAAGTCGCGTCGACCTCGACATAGTGCGGAAAGGTCACGTCGCGCCTGACCGCTCGAACCGCGGGTTCTGCAAGAGGTGAGCGATGTTGCGCCGGCTGCCGGTGAAGTAATTGTCGACCGAGAGGACCTCCGCCCCTTCGGCAAGCAGCCGTTCGCACGAGTGGGAACCGATTAAGCCGACCCGCCGGTCACCAGGATTCGGCCGTTGTGGTAACGCTCAAAGGGCATCGGCTTCCCAGTCGCTTGGGTTCGGCTGACTAGGGCTCGAGCGCGACTTCTATTGGCGGCGCAGCTGGTAGCCAAGTTATAGGTATTTTTATACCGTAGTCGCAATTTGCGCAAAGACCGGTCGCTGCATTGTCCGGTGTCCCGAAGGTGTTGGCGCTTCCCGTCATTTTTTCTCGATAGAAAAGCGATGCTGCGCACGGTAAGACCCCCTACGCGGGTTCGCGGCAGCGCCAAGGCAGGACTTCCACTGTGACGCCAATTTCCAGTCTCACCTATCGCAATTATCTGATTGCGCTGCATGACGCTATTGCGACAGCTCTGGCTGTCCTTGTCAGCTTCTATCTACGTTTCGAAGGCGATCTTCTATTCGAGCGATTACCTCTGCTACTTCGCCTGCTGCCGTTCTTTGTCGGGTTCAGCGTCGTCGTTTGCTACGTTTTCAATCTAACTACCACGAAATGGCGGTTCATATCTCTGCCTGACGCGCTCAACATTCTGCGCGTCGCGTCTGTTCTCACGGCCGCATTGGTTGTGGCCGACTACATTTTTGTATCCCCGAACGTCTTTGGTGCATTTTTCTTAGGAAAGATTACTATCGTTCTGTACTGGTTCTTTGAAGTATTCTTCCTTAGCGCATCGCGGTTTGCCTATCGGTATTTCAGATATAGCCGTACTCTTCGTCATGTTCGCGAGCAGAATGCGCCTCCAACGCTCATTGTCGGTAGGGCTGCCGACATGGAGGTCCTTTTGCGGGCGATCGAGAACGGCTCGGTCAAGGGAATTTTCCCGATAGGGCTCATTTCGCCGTCGCGAGCGGACCGAGGGCAGCTGGTTCGCAATATTCCCGTGCTTGGCGGCTTGGACGATTTCGAAAACGTCATTCGCGATTTTGCCAATCGCAAGCGACCGATAGCGCGGCTTGTGATGGGGCCGTCGAGCTTTGATCCCGATGCGCATCCTGAGTCAATCCTTGTGCGGGCCAGAAATCTGGGCATGGTCGTAAGCCAACTACCCTCGCTGGAGAGCGGGGAGACGCCGAAGCTGAAGCCGGTCGCCGTAGAAGATCTCCTGTTGCGGCCGATCCATACCATCGACCATCGGCGGCTCGAAGATCTGGTCGAGGGAAAGGCGGTGGTGGTCACCGGAGGAGCGGGATCGATCGGCTCCGAAATCTGTGATCGTGTACTTCGTCACGGCGCGGCCAGACTACTCGTGATCGATAACTCTGAGCCCGCGTTGTACCGTTTGATGGAGACGATCTCCGTCACTAATCCGGCTGCGAAGCTGGAAGCCAGGATCGCGGACGTGCGAGACCGAAACCGGATCTTTCGGTTGTTGGCGGAATTCAAACCTCAAATCGTGTTTCACGCTGCGGCGCTTAAACACGTTCCCATTCTTGAGCAGGACTGGGGCGAGGGCGTGAAGACGAACGTGTTCGGCTCGATCAACGTTGCCGATGCGGCCGTCTTGTGCGGCGCTGATGCGATGGTGATGATCTCAACCGATAAGGCTATCGAGCCGGTCTCGATGCTTGGCCTCACTAAGCGGTTCGCAGAGATGTATTGCCAAGCCCTCGATTCCGAGATTGGAACGGGCCTCACGGCGGACCGGACGCGACTGATTTCCGTCCGCTTCGGTAACGTCCTTGCCTCTAATGGTTCCGTCGTTCCAAAATTCAAGGCGCAGATCGAGGCAGGCGGCCCGGTCACGGTTACGCATCCTGATATGGTTCGCTATTTCATGACGATCAGAGAAGCTTGCGAACTGGTCATGACCGCGGCGTCTCATGCGTTGTGGGCAGATCAAAGAGACGTGTCCGTTTATGTTCTCGACATGGGCCGCCCGGTGAAGATTGTGGATCTAGCAGAGCGCATGATCAAACTTTCCGGACTCGAGCCGGGCCGCGACATCGATATTACTTTCATCGGCATTCGGCCGGGCGAAAGGCTGAACGAAATCCTGTTCGCGAGCGAAGAGCCAAAGGTCGATATCGGAGTTGCCGGCGTAATGGCCGCGAAGCCCAACCAAGCTTCGATGTGGAAGATGAGGAGCTGGGTAAAAGCACTGAAAGAGGCCAGCGAGAAAGTGGACAGAGAGGCAATTCAAGCGATTCTGCAGGAGGCCGTGCCGGAGTTCCGGAACGATGCGGCTTAGGCAGACGATCTTCTTTTTCTTCTTTTTTTGTGAGCGAGGCAAAAAGCCCGCTCAGCGCTATGCGGCCGCGCAAGCACCACCACCATGATTTCGATCGCGACGGACCTCTGTTCGCCGCGGTCGATTTTTGAGCAAAGGAAGACGCGCTGCTGCAGCGAGCGCTTGCGGCCCCCAGCGGCAGCGTACCCAGCTTTAATCTCGTAAATCCGATCTGTGGTGCAACGAACCGGTCGCGTCATCGTTCTCGATAGATGGGCCTGGCCAAGGGCAAGAACGCGTGGGCGACGGGGCAAGTCTAATCTTGTTGCACGGCTCACTTCATGCTTTTCTCAAGCGGTCGTTAGCTGGGGAGTCGAATGAGCCCTTTGGTTCGAGCAACTGCCTTGGCAGGCTGTCTGGGCTCACTTTTTGGTTGCGCCACTCCAAACCAAACGCCCTCGCAGTCCTCCAATCTATCAGGAGCGCGGTGGGCACGCGATCTTATGAACCACCGCCGCATCGGGAGCAGCCCTCTCACCTGCCGCTGAGTATTCCTCCAGACGGAGTTAGAGTCCGGCCCGAAGAAGGACGGACAGATGAAGCGAGCTCGGTTCACGGAAGAGCAGATTAGTGCGGTGCTGAAGGAGCATGAGGCCGGGGCGAAGACGGCCGATTTGGCTCGCAAGCACGGGGTCTCCGAGGCGACGATCTACAATTGGAAGGCCAAATTCGGCGGCATGGACGTTTCCGAGGCGAAGCGGTTGCGGGCCCTGGAGGAGGAGAACGGGAAGCTGAAGAAGCTTCTGGCCGAGCAGATGCTCGATGCAGCCGCACTTCGCGAGCTCCTTTCAAAAAAATGGTAGGGCCCGCCGCCAACCGCGCTGCTGTCGCGCATCTGCAGGCCGTCATGAGCCTGTCGGAACGGCGGGCCTGCTCGATCGTGGGTGCGGATCGGAAGATGATCCGCTATCGCTCCAGCCGCCCGCCGGACGCAGTTCTGCGTGGGCGATTGCGCGATCTCGCCAACGAGCGGCGGCTTTTCGGCTATCGCCGCCTGTTCGTCCTGCTGCGGCGGGAGGGCGAGCCATCGGGGATCAATCGGATCTACCGGCTTTATCGCGAGGAAGGGCTCACCGTCCGCAAGCGGCGGGCTCGCCGCAAGGCGGTTGGGACCCGGGCGCCGATCCTGGTCGAGGCCAAGCCCAATGCCCGCTGGTCGCTGGACTTCGTCCACGACCAGTTCGCCAATGGTCGACGCCTCCGCATCCTCAACATCGTCGACGACGTCACCAATGAATGTCTGGGCGCCATTCCGGACACGTCGATCTCGGGGCGGCGCGTGGCCCGCCAACTCGCGGCAATCGTCGAGCGACGCCGCAAGCCAGGAATGATCGTGTCCGACCATGGCACCGAGTTCACCTGCAACGCCATGCTGGCTTGGTGCAAGGACGCAGCCATCGATTGGCACTTCATCGCACCGGGAAAGCCCATGCAGAACGGCTTCGTCGAGAGCTTCAACGGCTGGATGCGCGATGAGCTACTCAACGAGACCCTGTTCTTCGATCTCGACGACGCCCGCGCCAAGATCACCAATTGGGTCGCCGACTACAATCTCCAGCGTCCCCACTCGTCGCTGAAATACCTGACCCCCGCGGCCTGAGCACGTCGCGGTTTCTGGAGCGGGCAGGGGCCGTCGCATAATCGGGATGGCTGTAAAGCTCCGGTGCGCCGATCGCCTGTGCGAAGCGCTCCCAGATCCGTCCTGTCGTTGCGATGTTGATCTAGCCGTCGGAGGTCTTGAACACGCCGGTCGGGATGCTGGTTGGATGATTCGTTTGCGAATGCGCCTTGATCTGTTCGAATCTAACAATCTGTCTTCCGCTTGCCTCTAAATCGACCCTGGCTGAGTTCCGGCGATTGTCTATCTAGGAGCGATTCCGTGAGGCACGTTCTGGGAATAGAAAGCGCGCACTCCATTCTGGTCTTCTAATATTCTCGATAGGGATCGTCCGGAAGATTCGTCGTTCTGCTGGATGATCCTCCCCGCTGCAAGACCAACGCCAATCACATAGATCCAGCCTGGCACAAAATCGAAAAGGTGCGAGTTGAATAGCGAGCTGACTGTATTCTGCACCACGACAATGAAGCCCAGCCATGGATAAAAGCCGGAACCCCGAAAAAGGCTAAGGTGACCGATCCACATTGAGTACAAGGCGACACACCCGATTAGTCCCCACTGCACGGCTACGCTGAGAGTTTGATTGTGGGGATTGCTTATCGTTTCCGCGCCCAGCCCGGTTTGCCCCACTGCGACGCGATCGAATAACATTTGGGTAGATCCTGTGCCGTGCCCAACGATAGGAGCTTCTCGAACGAAGCCCACTGACTTGCGCCAATACTCGAGTCGCAATCCAGCAGAGGTTATCTCATTACCGGCACCGGACTTTGAATATTCGAGCAGGATACTATTCGCTCGATTTTGTAGATTGGGTGAGGCAAACCATGCAGACCCCGCAAGGAATATGCAAAATGCAATCGCTCCATAAAAAAGTGAGCGCGGCAGATAAAACGCTCCAAAAACAAACAGCATGATCGGCACATATATTAGAGCTGTCCGCGCGAGGACCACGAAAGTCAGATTGGCAAGAAATACAATTGATAGCGCGAGTAGAGGCAATGCCAAACGAATTCTTCCCTCTTTGATCAACTCATAAATTGGCCAAGCTAATACCACAGCGCACAACGCAAACGATTGGCTTTGATCGATGTAATTCTTTACAGGGACTCCCGGCTGCAAACTTGCAGTTGGGGTGAGATTCGGCACAAACGCTGTGACCCACGACAACGTAAGGAGAACAGTGCAAGATCCAAGAAATGCAAAGGGTATCCAAAATGAGCGGGATGACTCTCGAAAGTAGTAGATTAAGAACGGCATCATAAGAAACTTTAGCGTGGGATTTACGCCTCGTAGTCGAGTGGTCCAAGAGACGTCAGTCGCCCACAGAGTGCCTATCACGGCTATCGCAAACAGCGCCACGGCAAAACCGGCTCTGGAACGGCCGACCAAATAAACAAGTTCTTCGCGTCGGATCCTCGGGAACACGCTAAGTACCCAGAGAGCGCTGAAGATAGAGGTGATGGTTGTAGACCACGGTAGCGATGCGACCGTGATCATGGCGAGAACATCGCTCGTTGTTGTTGAGCTCATGAGGGTCGGAAAGCCCCGAAAATCTCGGACCCAACTGTACCACTTCTTGTCTACCGTAAATGAGCTAAGCTCGCTGTCCATAGTCCCTCGATTGGTTTGCATGGCAACGCGATTCCAAGCGATCAAGATGGCAGATCAAGCAAGAGAGTCCCTCAAACGGTAAAAGCTTTTCTTAAGCTCGCGATCTCTTCGGCCCCGAAGCCGAACTCCTTCAGCACCTCGTCGGTCTGCTCACCGAACTCCGGCGGCCGCGCCACCATCCTGCTCGGTGTGCGCGACAGCGTCACGGGCTGGCCGACCAGACGGATATGAAGGCCTTCCTCGTTCGGCACGTCCTGGGCAATTCCGAGATGCTTGACCTGCGCGTCCTCGAACATCTGGTCAATGGCGTAGATCGGCCCGCAGGGCACGCCGGCCTCGTTGAGCTCGCGGACCCAGGTCTCGGTCGACTTCGTCACCGTGCGCTTCTCGATCTCGGCGTTGAGCGCATCGCGGTTCCTGGAGCGGGCAGGGGCGGTCGCGTAGTCGGGATGGGCATAAAGCTCCGGTGCGCCGATCGCCTGCGCGCAGCGCTCCCAGATCCGCCCGCCCGTGGTGGCGATGTTGATGTAGCCGTCCGAGGTCTTGAAGACGCCGGTCGGGATGCTGGTCGGATGGTTGTTGCCGGCCTGCTTGGCGACCTCCTTCTCCATCAGCCAGCGCGCGGCTTGGAAGTCGAGCATGAAGATCTGGGCCTGCAGCAGCGAGGTCTGCACCCACTGGCCCTTGCCCGAGACCTCGCGCTCGAGCAGCGCGGTGAGGATGCCCATGGCGCAGAACAGCCCGGCCGTGAGGTCGGCGACGGGAATGCCGACCCGCATCGGCCCCTGGCCCGGCGCGCCGGTGATCGACATCAGTCCGCCCATGCCTTGCGCGATCTGATCGAAGCCCGGCCGCTTGTGGTAGGGGCCGTCCTGGCCGAAGCCGGAGATGCTGCCATAGACGATGCGGGGGTTGATCGCGGCGAGGCTGTCGTAGTCGATGCCGAGCTTCTTCTTCACGTCCGGCCTGAAATTCTCGACCACGACGTCGGCCTTGGCGGCGAGGCGCTTGAACAATGCGAGCCCGCGCTCGTCCTTCAAGTTCAGCGCCATCGCCCGCTTGTTGCGGTGCAAGTTCTGGAAGTCAGACCCGCGCCGCGGCCCGCCCGGCTGCTCGCCGCCGGCATCCTCGGTCAGGGCGTCGATTTTGACGACGTTGGCGCCCCAGTCGGCGAGCTGCCGCACGCAGGTCGGCCCGGAGCGGACACGGGTCAGATCGAGCACGGTGAAGCGCGACAGGGCTTCCGAGGCATGCGGGACGGGCATCTGGAAACGCTCCAAGAGAATGATTTCGGATGGACAATAGAGCTGGAGAGTATTCCAGCAAGCCTGCTCAATGCAGACCACGGCTCTCGAATTCAATGAGCTGGCCAGCTGATGTCTTTGGAAGCCTCGCTTTCATGCTGGCGCCACAGATTCTGTTGTGGAGCCGGAATAGCTTAGTGACAGAAGGCCGATCGTGGAATTGAGCGGGAAAGTAGGCGCGTTCACTACACCGTCTGCGGAGCGACGCGCTCCGGAACGGGCATTATCGCAAGGTACGCGGTTCCCCCTGTTCTCGTCGCGATTTCGATTCGACGTGGGTTGATGCCGAGCCGCATTGTAACTAGTTCGCGGACTTCGCCGCGCCGCGTGGCGGTCAGTCGCAGGGGAGCCTTGGGTGCAGGGGCGACGATGGCGGCGACCTCGTCCCGACAGCGCGTTCATGGCTGGTTGCTGCGCGGCACCTCAACGTGCGGGTGGAGAGAAGGCCGCGGACAGCGCGGCTCGCTTTTCGTTACTGAGCTTGTTGTAGAGCTCGACGATGGATCGGCCGATGATGCGCGCCGAGAGCTTGTCCTCGACCAGTTTCCGCGCGGCAGCGCCAAAGCGTGCGCGCAACTCCCGCGACTGCGCAAGCGTCAGGATAGCGCTGGCGAGCGCCGGCGGATCTTCGATTGGGACCAATAGCCCGGTCTGATTGGCGATGCAGATCTCGCGGCAGCCGGCCGCATCGGTGGCAACCAGCGGCCGGCCACAAGCCGCCGCTTCCATCAGTGCCACCGGCAGGCCCTCGCGATGCGAGGGCAGCACTGCGATATGCGCCGTGCGCCACAGCGTGGCGATATTGTCGACATAGCCGAGCCGGGCAACGCCGGGACGCCTGATCCAGGATTCGACCTCGTCGGGCGACACGGACGCCGGATTCGCCGGATCCGGATCGCCCCTGATAATCAGATTGATATTGTGCCCCTGAGTCCGCAAGAGATCATGGGCCGCGACCAGCGCGCGGATGCCCTTGTCGACCAGGAGTCGTCCGACAAAGCCGATGGTGATCGGGCCATCAGGCTCGGGCAGCGGCTGCAGCCTGTCAGCATCGACGCCGGAGCCCGGGATCAGCGTGATCCGCTCGGGCCTCGCGCCAAGTGCCAGCAGTGCGTCGCGGTCATCAGGATTTTCCACCAGAATGTTGCTGTGCCTGCGGTTGAGTAGCCACGGCAAAAGCAAGACCATGCCCTGTTTCAACAGGCGCGCTAGAAGACTCGGCGAGGTGAAGATGTAGCCGAGCCCGGTGATGGCATTCACGATCGGAAAATCGCGGTCGAGTGCGGCAAGCGAGCCCAACACGCAGCATTGCAGAGCGGAGTGATGCACGACCGCAGGATCAATCGCGTTCTCGATCTTGCGGATCGCAAGCACCGCACGCATGGCCGCAAGCGGCGACAGGCCGCCGCGCTTGAAGGGAATCGGGTGGAGCACAAAGCCTTCCGCCTCGATCGCGGCCCGGCCTTCGTTCACATTGCTCGCGACATGGACCTCGAAACCAGCGTCGCGGGCGGCGCGCGCCATCGGTAGGCGGCTGAGCAGGAAGGCCCAATCCTCGATCACGACATAGAGGAGGCGCGACGGTCGATTGATCGCGCCTGAGGTCATCGGATGAGGGCCGTCGGTCACTCCGTCGCCTGCTTGTTCTCGCTGAGATAGGCGCGGTAGGCCAGCGCAATGCCGTCCTCCAGCGAAGTACGGGCGCGCCAGCCGAGTGCGGCGAGGCGGCTGACGTCGAGCAGCTTGCGGGGCGTGCCGTCGGGACGCGAGGTGTCGTAGCTGATCGCGCCCGTATAGCAGACGGTGCGCGCCACGACATTCGCGAATTCGGCAATCGAGATGTCCTCGCCGGTGCCAATATTGACCATGTCGCTCGACGAATGCACTTTCATCAGGTGCACGCAGGCATCTGCCATATCGTCGACATATAGGAACTCCCGCCGCGGCGTACCGGTGCCCCAGACCACCACGTTTGCAGCTCCGGACAGCTTCGCCTCATGGAACCGACGAATCAGCGCGCCCACCACGTGACTGTATTCGGGATGGTAATTGTCGCCGGGGCCATAGAGGTTGGTTGGCATCACGCTGATGAAATCACAGCCATACTGGCTGCGATAGGCTTCCGCCATCTTGATGCCGGCGATCTTGGCGATCGCATAAGGCTCGTTGGTCGGCTCCAGCGGACCGGTCAGCACGGTATCTTCGCGCAAGGGCTGCGGTGCGAGCTTTGGATAGATGCAGGACGAGCCGAGGAACATCAGCTTCTCGGCGCTGTTCATCTGGGCAGCCTGGATCACGTTCGCCGCGATCGCGATATTGTCGTAGATGAACTCGGCGCGCAGCGTGTTGTTGGCAACGATGCCACCAACCTTGGCTGCGGCGAGGAAGATCACCTGCGGCCGCGCGCGCGCGAACCAGTCGAACACTTGGGCTTGGTTGCAGAGATCGACCTCGCGCCGGTCCACGGTGACGAGCTTGACCTCTTCCCGTACCAGCCGGCGTACAATCGCACTGCCGACCATGCCGCGATGGCCGGCCACGAAGACCGTCTTGCCCTTCAGCTCAAACGGCGTGCTTGCCATTGGCGACCTCCAGCCGGGCCTCGCTAAGATCGCCCGCCACCATTTCCTTCACCAGCTGAGCAAAACTCGTCTTCGGCTTCCAGCCCAGCTTGGCCCGCGCCTTGCTGGAGTCGCCGATCAGGAGATCGACCTCGGTGGGGCGGAAATAGATGGGATCGATCCGCACCACGGTCTTGCCGGTCTTCCTGTCGACGCCGGTCTCGTCGACGCCTTCGCCGCGCCATTCAACGCTGCGGCCGACCTCGGCAAAAGCAAGCTCCACGAACTCTCGCACCGAGCGCGTCTCGCCGGTCGACAGCACGAAGTCGTCAGGGCTATCCGCCTGCAAGATCGCGTGCATGCCCTCGACATAGTCCCGCGCATGGCCCCAGTCGCGCTTGGCCTCGAGATTGCCGAGATAGAGCGTCTCCTCCAGCCCCATCTCGATGCGGGCGACCCCGCGCGTGATCTTGCGGGTCACAAAGGTCTCGCCGCGGATCGGGCTCTCATGGTTGAACAGGATGCCGTTGCTGGCAAACATCCCATAGGCCTCGCGGTAGTTCACCGTGATCCAGTAGCCATAGAGCTTTGCCACGCCGTAGGGCGAGCGCGGATAGAACGGCGTGGTCTCCTTCTGCGGGATCTCCTGCACCAGGCCATAAAGCTCGGAGGTCGAGGCCTGGTAGAAGCGGGTCTCTTTCTCCATGCCGAGGATGCGGATGGCTTCCAACAGGCGCAGCACGCCGATCGCGTCCGCATTGGCGGTGTATTCGGGGCTCTCGAAGCTGACGCCGACGTGGCTTTGCGCAGCGAGATTGTAGATCTCGGTCGGGCGGATCTGCTGCACCAGGCGGATCAGGTTGGTCGAATCCGTCATGTCACCATAATGCATCAAAAACGGCACGTTTCCGACATGAGGGTCCTGGTAGAGATGATCGACGCGGGCGGTGTTGAAGGAGGACGAGCGTCGCTTGATGCCATGCACGGCGTAGCCGAGGCCGAGCAGATATTCAGCGAGGTACGCGCCGTCCTGACCGGTCACGCCGGTAATTAGCGCCACGCCCCGCTTGTTGTCCTGTGCCTGCATCTCTTCTCCACCAAACGCGGTCGCCACTCGTCTCCGGCGTCAGCCAAGATCACGTCGGCCGTGCCCCCGCTCATAGTCCGGCACTGGCCCGAAAACCCCTGTTCATTGACACGGGAAGCGAGGAGCGCAATGAGCCGCCTCAACGGCGCATGGCCTTAGCATCTCGGCTTTTCAAAGTCTAATGGCAAGACGGGCCGAAAACGGAACGAAAAGTCCCGGGAGTCGGCCCGGCCGGGCCGCCAGGAGCAGGGGGCAGCTGACGTTGATTTGGCCACACCACTAGAAAAGCCCCTGCGCAAGCGAAGCAAAGCGCACCGCGCATTCGTAGCATCACAACCGTGTTTAATCTGCAAGGGCATGCCATGCCATGCGATGCGCACCATCTCAAGATAGCCCGGCCGCAATCTTTAGGACGAAAGGTCAGCGATGAATATACGGTCCCTCTTTGCCGCAACCACCATCAGGAACTGCATCGACATGGAAATGAAGCCAACTGGTGGGCGAACATGAATATAAGTCCACGCGGTATCGCGGCAGAGCTCTGGGCAACGGGTCCGATGCGAAAACAAGGAATGGCTCAAGGCGAACCCGCTCAATTGGTCCTCTCTTGAGTATCTGCTCTAGACGAAATGAAAGTCGCTTTGGTGAACGAGCAGCTGCACGGTCGTGACATGCTGTAGCGTGATGGTGTCGTGTGTGGATCGGTAATGACGGCGTTACCGCCGCCGTCATCGTGAGTGGCCGCCAACAGCGCGGTCACGTCGGTGAATACGCTCTTGCTGAATTGCAGCGTATCGGTCGCCGGCGCAATCTCAGTAGGGTGATATTGCCGAAATTTGGCACGAACACGTAGCTGTCATGCGCAGCAAAATTCGAGACCTCACTCGCAACAGTCGCCTGTGCGGTCGGCGTGGCAGCGACGACAACGTTCCGCCATGGCCGTCGTCGGCGAAGTGGAAGCTGTCCTGCAAAGACTGTCCCAGGAATTGCAGCGACGCCGCATTCGCGCCGTTGCTCAGCGAAAGGGTGCCGGAAGCGCCGTCGAAGCTCGAATGCAGTGTATTGAAGTCGAAGCCACGCAGATCAACCTGGTCGGAGCCGGCAAGTGTGGTGTCGCCGCCAAAGCCCAGGAGCTGCCCGCTAAAAGTGGAGGGTGCGTCGAGCGTCAGCGCTTCTCCATCGAACGTGGTCTGCATTGCAGAAGCTGCGGGCGCGGTTGCGACGGGCATGCCGATCGTGCCGTCGCCGTTGAAGTCCCGCTGGAAGGTGGTTTCGTACGACTCGGCCGCGGTGCTTGTCGCTGCCGCGAAGCTGAGCAGGTTGGTGATGTAGTGTCCAGTGCTGTCGGTGCTCCAGATGTTGAACTGGCCGGTGCCGGCGTTCTTCCAGGCCACATCGTAACCGCCAGACGTCTGCACTGCGCCGATCGGCGCCCAGCCGGCCCACATTCCGGCAGTGACGGGCGCTCCGCTGAAATAAAGCTCTGGGTCGGTGCCGCCGACTGGATTGAGAAAATAGTTCGGTCCGGCTTGAACCAAGCTGGTTGGTCCGTCGGTCTGGATGACCACGGTCGGGATGCCGATCGTTCCGTCGCCATTGAAGTCCTGCTAGAACGTGGTTTCGTACGATTCGAGCGCGGTGCTCGTTGCGCTGGCGAAACTGAGCAGGTTGGTGATGTAGTGCCCGCTGCTATCGGTGCTCCAGATGTTGAACTGGCCGGTACCGGTGTTTTTCCAGGCCACATCATACCCGCCTGACGCCTGCACCGCGCCGATCGGCGCCCAGCCAGCCCACATTCCGGCCGTGACCGGCGCGCCTGCAAAGTAGAGCTCCGGCCCGCTGCCGCCGCCGACTGGGTTGAGAAAGTAGGTTATGCCGCTCTGCACGAGGCTGGTCGAGCCGTCGGTCTGGATCACCACCGTAGAAGGGCCGATCGTGCCGTCGCCATTGAGGTCTTGCTGAAAGACGCTCTCATAGGCCGAGAGCACGGGACTCGTTGCCGATGCAAGACTGACTAGGTTGGTGATGTAATTTACATTGCTGTCGGTGCTCCAGATGTTGAACTGACCGGCGTAGGCATTTTTCCATGCCACATCATACCCGCCGGATGTCTGCACCGCGCCGATCGGTGTCCAGCCCGGCCACATTCCGACGGTTATCGACGCGCCGCCGATGGAGAGCTCGGGACCGGTCCAGCTGCCGGCGGCCTCGAGAAAATAGTTCCCTCCGGATTGGACCAAGCTCGTGGTGAGGTCCGTTTCAAGGATGACAGCTTGGATCCCGATCGCGCCATCGCCATTCAGATCCTGATGGAATGTGCTCTCGCAGGATTCCAGCGCGGGATTGCTCCCGGGAACGAAGCTCAAGAGATTTGTGCTGTAGTGGGCGCAGGCGTCGGTGCTCCAGATGTTGAACTGGCCGCTGCTGGCGTTCTTCCATGCAATGTCGTAGCCGCTGACCGTCTGTATGGCCCCAATGGGAGCCCATCCCGCCCACATCCTGGCGGTGACGGGCGCACCGCCATAATAGAGTTGAAAAAAGGTATTTTGATTTCAATACATTATATGTGTTCACGTCTTGAACGTTCCGCTTGACGTTCACGGCTTGAACGCAGTAATAGCCTTCGCTGCGGCTGGAGGCTTGATGGGTGAGCGCTTGCTAAACGCAGACCATGAGAACGAGCGAATCGTTCTTGGCCTGTTGAGTTCGGTGGAAAGCGATGGTGCGCGCTCGCAGCGCCACATCGCCGCCGAGCTCGGCATCGCGCTCGGCTTGGTCAACGCCTACCTCAAACGCTGCATCAAGAAGGGGCTGGTCAAGGTGAGTGATGCGCCCGCGCGCCGCTACGCTTATTACCTGACGCCGCAGGGCTTCGCCGAGAAATCCCGCCTCACGGTTCAATATCTGTTCAACTCATTTTCCTTCTTCCGGCTGGCCAAGAGCGATTGCGCGCGCGTGCTCGACGAGGCCAAGGCGAGAGGCTTTTCCCGCGTGGTGCTTGCGGGCCAATCGGACCTGGCCGAAGTTGCGATCCTCTGTACGGTCGAGGCGGGCGTTGCGGTCGTGGCGGTCGTCGATCCCGCAACCGAGGTTGCACGCTTTGTCGGCGTCAATGTTTTCAGGTCCTATGACGAGGTGAAGGAGGCGTTCGACGCCGTCATCGTCACCGACGTCGCGCACGCCGGCGCATTCTATGACGCGGCCGCCGCGGTGTGCGGCGCGGAGCGGGTGCTCGCGCCGGGTCTGCTGGGCTTGCGCGAGCGAAACGGAAAAGCGGAGGGTGCACCATGAGCGAGGCGGTCGAGGCGCGCTGGTATGTGGTGCAGACGCAGGTGAACGGCGAGGCCAAGGCCGCGCAGAACCTTTCGCGCCAGGGCTACGAGATCTATCTGCCGCGCTATCTGAAGCGCCGGCGCCATGCGCGCAAAGTCGATTTCGTCGCAAGAGCGCTGTTTCCGCGTTACATGTTCGTGGCCATCGACATGGCGACGCAGCGTTGGCGCGCGATCCAGTCGACCCAGGGCGTGTCGCATCTCGTCTGCAACGGCGAAGAGCCGGCCGCGGTGCCGAGGGGCGTGCTCGGTGCGTTGAGGGCGCGCGAGGACGAGCGCGGCTTTGTGAGCATGGAAGCCAAGCCGGCGTTCGCGCTTGGTGACAAGGTGCGGGTGCGTGCAGGCGCCTTCATGGACAATGCCGGGCTATTCGACGGAATGGGGGACCATGACCGGGTCGCCATTCTGCTCGATATGCTCGGCCGCAAGGTCCGCGTTCACCTCGACGTGGATCTGGTCGCCACCGCCTAAGTGCGGGTACTCGCGCGGCGCGGTCTTGAGGGCGCCGTGCTTCGTGTCTGCTCCTTTCGGGAGCCTCCGGGTGGAGAGCGTTTCACCCGGAGTGCGGTAGCATGGAAATTTTCGGCGAATGACGATTCTGGTAACGGGCGGCGCAGGCTACATCGGCAGCCACATCGTGCTTGGATTGGTTGATCGAAACGAGCGCATGACCGTGCTCGACAATCTGTCGTCGGGCTTCCGGGACGAGGCGTGCCGGCGATCCGGCCGCCATCGTCGCTGACAGTCGGCGGCTGCAGCGAGTGTTGTCGTGGGCGCCCGCCTATGACGACCGTGAGTCCATCGTAAAGCACGCGCTCGCTTGGGAGCGGAAGCTAAACCTCCAATGAAAGCCATGACAGCCAAAATCATCATCTCGCACGGTCGCGTGATCGACCGCACATCGTCTTGTGTGTCGCGGAATCGACTGCTTTTGTTTGGCCGGCGAGAGAGACCAACATTCGGCCTCACAACCTGACGGCGCGACGCGGAGCCGAGTATGACGATTGTTCTGACGCCTGTTGAAGATGAGATCGGCGGTATCAAAGATACCGACGTCAGCCTGCGCTCGCTGGAGATCAGTGCAGCCGAAGATTTGTGGCTCGGGCTCTTCAAGCGCGAGCTGTGGGGCCGGCTCGGCTGGCTCGATGTGAAAAGGCGTTATCGACGGACGACGATTGGTCCGTTTTGGACATCGATTACGCTTGCAATCTATACGTTCAGCGTCGGCTTCGTCGGCGCGGCGCTCTGGCACCAGGACATCTTTGAGTACTTGCCGTTTCTGGTCAGCGGCATGGTCGTTTGGATGCTGGTTTCATCCATTGCGATGGAATCGTGCAACATGTTCATTGCCGGACAGGCGCTGTTCCGCAACATCAGGTTCGAGTACTCGATCCTCGCCTATGCGCTGGTCTGGCGAAATTTTCTTGTGCTCTTGCACAACTTCGTTGTCTATTTCCTGGTCGTCGTGGCGCTGAAGCCGTCACTTCTCAGTTTCACACTCCTGCTGGTATTCCCGGGACTTGCGCTCGTCATCTTGAACGGCGTTTGGATATCGCTGTTTCTTGGGCTGGTCTGCCTGCGATTTCGCGACGTGCCACAATTGGTCTCCAGTGCCATACAGATTTCGATGCTGGTCACGCCATTGTTCTGGCCGGCCGACACGTTGACGGGAATGCGACGTATCCTGTTTGTGGAATCGAATCCTCTCTATCACGTGATCGATGTGGTCCGCGGGCCGCTGGTCGGCAGGGTGCCGGGCGCGATCAGCTATGTGGTCATGATCGTCATGTGCATCGGCGGATGGTGGCTGACATATGCCATGTTCAAGCGCTTCCGCAGGCGCATCGCCTATTGGAGTTGAGCAAAGTGGCGACCGTCATTCTTGAAAATGTGAATGCGCATTTCCCGATTTATGGGGCTCAGCAGCAGAGCCTGCGCAAGGCGCTGTTCCAGCGTGCCACCGGCGGTTCGATCGAGCGCGAGGGCAAGAACAATGATCGCATCACCGTCAAGGCCCTGAGCGACATCTCGCTCGCGCTGCGCGACGGTGATCGTGTCGGCTTGGTCGGCCACAACGGAGCCGGCAAGTCGACGCTCCTCAAGCTGATGGCCGGCATCTATCCGCCGGTCTCCGGCACCGTCAGGGTCGAGGGACGCGTGACGCCGCTGTTTGACGCTATGCCCGGGCTCGACGGCGAGGACTCCGGCTATGAGAATATCATTACGTCCGGAATGCTAATCGGGATGACGCGGCGGGAAATTGAGGCGAAAATTCCCGAGATCGAGGAATTCTGCGAACTCGGCGAGTATCTCAGCCTCCCGGTGCGCACCTACTCGACGGGCATGACAATGCGCCTGGGCTTTGCGCTAGTGACGTCGCTCGACCCCGGCGTGATCCTGATGGACGAAGGTTTCGGCACCGGCGACCTCCGCTTCGCCGAGCGCGCGGAGGCGCGAATGAAGGAGTTCATCGGACGAAGCCCCATCATGGTCCTGGCAAGTCACTCGGACAAGATCATCAGGACGATGTGCAACAAGGCTGTCCTGATGGAGTCCGGCCGGATCGTTGCGTTCGGTCCTGCGGACGAGATCTGTGACCAGTATTACGAGAGCGTCCACGCGGCAGCCGCGGCGGCCGAGCGCGCGAGGCAGATGGAACGGGCGGCGGCCGTCGCCGAGGCAGCCGCGGCAAATGATGGTGCAGCCGCCCAGGATTCCGAGGGCGGGTCCGCCGGCGAGCGTCGCGGGATGTTTCCCAGGTCTTCGTTGAATTTCCCCCTGGAAGCGCTGAGACCGGGCGATGATGTCGCGAAACTTCATGGCGCGCGATTGCTGGTGGGTGATCTCGACGGACTCGAAACCATCGACAGGAACGAACTGATCAGCATCGAAATGAAATTCGAAGTGCTGAAGCCTGGCCACACGATGATGCCGAACTTCCACGTGTTCCTGGGTGATCAGTATGTGTTCGTGAGTTCTCCGTCGCAGAATTCCGAGCTGGAGCCCGGTATCTACACCACCCGGATGTCAATCCCGCGAGGATTTCTCAATGTGGGGTTCTTCGTCGTCGGCGTAGCGCTCACCTCGGTCAATCCGCAGCGGATCCATTTCTATCTCCAGCAAGCACTGCGCTTCAGCATTACGGAGCGGGTGTTCGATGGAATCCCTGGGCCTGTCAGGCCATCGATGACTTGGGACGTCACCCGTGCGTGAGCTGCGGAGCGGAGCAGTCCGGTGATTTTCCACGCGCTCAAGTTTGCCGGTGCGTATCGTATCGAGCCGCAGTGGATCACCGATCAGCGTGGCAGCTTCGCGCGGCGGTTCTGCGCTGAGACCTTTGGTGCGCGCGGACTTGAAACCGACTTCATCCAGAGATCGATCTCCTCAAACAGACGTGCAGGAACCCTGCGCGGCATGCACTTCCAGGCCGCTCCGCATCTTGAGACCAAGCTCGTGCGATGCACGCGCGGGGCGATATTCGACGTGATGGTCGATTTGCGGCGGGAGTCGGCGACTTTCGGTCAATGGTACGGTGAAACCCTGACCCCCGACAACGGCATCATTCTCTATATTCCGAAGGGCTTCGCGCACGGCTTCCAGGTCTTGGTCGACGCCAGCGATGTCGACTACGAGATCACGCCGGCTTACGTTCCTGGTGCCGAAAGGGGCTTCCGCTTCGATGATCCCGCGTTGGCCATCGACTGGCCGCTCGCGGACTTTATCATCTCGGAACGGGACCGCGCGCTGCCGCCATCGTTTCTCGAAGCATCACTTGGATGAATTGCATGCCAGATCGAACTCCCACGGCTTCGTCGACACCGTCTCGCATACTCTATACCAAGCCGTCCATTACGGAGCTCGAGACGCGCTATGCGGCGGATGCCGCGGCCAACGGCTGGGGCGCGCGCTGCTACGACTATATCAATCGCTTCGAGGCCGCCTTCAGGGATCATCTCGGCGTGTCCCACGCAATAGCCACGTCAAGCTGCACCGGCGCGCTGCACATGGGAATGGCGGCGCTCGGTATTGGTCCGGGTGACGAGGTCATCATGGCCGATACCAACTGGATCGCCTCGGCGGCGCCAATCACCCACCTCGGGGCGACCCCCGTCTTTGTCGATATTCGTTCCGACAGTTGGTGCATCGACCCCGATCTGGTGGAGGCCACGGTCACACCGCGGACTAAGGCTATCCTTGCGGTTCACCTGTACGGCAATCTGTGCGACATGGACCGCTTGTTGGCGATCGGCGAACGGCATGGCATTCCGGTGATCGAGGATGCCGCGGAGGCGATCGGTTCCGAGTATTTCGGCAGACGTGCCGGAAGCATGGGGCGCTTCGGGGCCTTCTCGTTTCATGGAACCAAGACCGTCACCACGGGCGAGGGCGGGATGTTCGTGACCAACGATCCATCCCTTTACGAGCGCGTGCTGACGCTCTCGAACCACGGCCGATCGCGAACGCAGCACAAGCAGTTCTGGCCGGACGAGGTGGGCTTCAAATACAAGATGTCCAACCTCCAGGCGGCTCTCGGCTGTGCGCAAATGGATCGAGTTGCCGATCTGATCGGCCGCAAGCGGCAGATCTTCCACTACTACCGCGACCGCTTGCGTGATCTGCCGGGGGTGCGAATGAACCCGGAACCAAGCAACATCGTCAACGGTGCCTGGATGCCCACGGTTGTCTTCGACGAAGCAACCGGCGTGTCGCGCGAAAAGCTCGCGGCCGCGTTCGCAGCCGACAATATCGATGCCCGGGTATTTTTCTATCCGCTATCGGGATTGTCTATGTTCGAGGCCGTGCCGGGCAACCGGCTGGCGTGGTCGATTCCCGAACGCGCGATCAATCTGCCCAGCTATCACGATATGACGCAGGAAGAGCAGGATCGCGTGATCGCCGTCGTGCGCCGATTTCTGTCGGACAATTGACACTGCAATGAAGCTTCTCCTGTTTGCGGACGGTCACATCGGCTTCGAAGTCGCTCGCTGGCTGCTTGGAAATTATCCGGACGATCTCGGCCTGGTGGTGAGTACGGCCGACAATGAGATCGCCGCGATGGCGGGTTGCGCGGGTGCGCCGTCGCTCGTCTTTCAGTCGTCCAGCCAGATCTCGGATTTCGCCGCGAGCGAGCGCCTTTCTTTCGACCTCGGCATTCTGGCGTGGTGGCCGAAGATCATCCGGCCGCCTCTGCTCGGCCTTCCTCGCCGCGGGTTCGTCAACACCCATCCGAGTCTGCTGCCCTACGGCCGCGGCAAACACTACAATTTCTGGTCGATTGTCGATCGGGTGCCCTTCGGGGTGACCCTGCATATGGTCGACGAAGGGGTCGATACCGGCGATATCGTCGCCCAGGCCGAGCTTCCCTATGACTGGGAGGATACCGGCGAATCGCTCTACCAACGGGCGAGGGAGGCCATGCTGAAGCTGTTTCAAGAGACGTATCCGAGACTTCGGAGCCTCGACTTCGAGACCCGGCCGCAGCATCCCGGAGCCGGGACCTTTCACCGCGCCTCCGAACTCGAGCCGGCCAGTGCGATCGACATCGAGAGGACGTATTTGGCGCGCGATCTGCTGAATTTGCTGCGTGCACGCACCTTTTCAGGCTATCCCGCCTGTTCGTTCTCGGATGGCGATGACGTGTATGAGGTTCGCGTTGAGATCAAGAGGAAGCCGCGATGAGTGAGTATGAAAAATTCAAGCGCGAATGCGCGACCGAGATCGCGCAGATGGGCGATGATGGCGAACTCGCTCTTGCCACGCGCGCCTGGATGGATCGCGCCAATCGCGCGAAATACTCCTACCATTTCGAGTGGATGGGCCGTCCAATAATCCAATATCCTCAGGATATACTCGCTGTTCAGGAGATCATCTGGTCCGTGAAGCCTGACCTCATCATCGAGACCGGCATCGCGCACGGAGGATCGCTGATCTTCTCCGCTTCGATGCTGGAATTGAACGCGATTTCCGGCGGCGCGAAGGATGCCGAAGTGCTGGGAATCGATATCGACATCCGCGCCCACAACCGCGCCGCGGTCGAAGCGCATCCGATGGCCCGGCGGATCTCCATGATCGAGGGGTCCAGTGTCGCTCCGGAGGTGGTTGCCGCGGTCAGGGCCAAGGCTGCCGGCAAGCGCAGCGTTCTCGTCATGCTGGACAGCAACCATACCCACGATCACGTCCTCGCGGAGCTGGACGCCTTCGCCCATCTGGCGACCGTCGGGAGCTATTGCATCGTGTTCGACACCGTGATCGAGGATATGCCCGCTGACGCTTTCACGGATCGACCCTGGAGCCGGGGCAACAATGCCAAGACTGCCGTATGCGAGTTCCTCGAGCGGCACCCGGAATTCGAGATCGACAAGAGCATCCAGCACAAGCTGTTGGTCACGGTGGCCCCGGACGGTTACCTCAAGCGTCTCAAGTAAGGGTTCGGGTAGCCGAATGACTGAGCCGCTCGTCACCATCGGAATACCGACGTTCAACCGACCGGAGGGGTTGCGGCGGACGCTTGGCAACCTTTGCGCGCAGACCTATCGTCACATCGAAATCGTCGTTTCTGACAACGCGTCTCCAGGCTCGGCTGTTCGAGACGTCGTCGACGAGTTCGCCGCGAACGATGCGCGGGTCAGCTACCAACGGCATCCGGAAAATATCGGAGCCATGCGCAATTTTTCGTCCCTGGTGCTCAGGGCGCGCGGCGAGTTCTTCATGTGGGCCGCGGATGATGATCGCTGGGAGCCGTTCTTTGTCGAGCGCTGCGTCCAACGGCTCGTAGCAGATCCCGGGCTCGCCGTGTGCCAGATGGAAGCTCAATACGAAGTCGACGGGAAGATCTTGTTTCCGTTCTTTTTCGAGGGCTCGCCGTTCAACAGCTATTCCTCACGCTCGCCAGTCGACCGGGTGAAACATCTGCTCCGTCACGTCTACGGCAATCTGGTCTACGGCGTATTCAGGCGGGAAGCTCTGTTCCACGATGGGAAGCCGGTTACGGAGTGGATTGGCCGGACGCTCAACGAGATCCCGATGCAGATCCTGCTGGCATCGTGGGGAAATATCCGGGTTATTCCGGAAATTGGCCTCTACAAGTCGGCGCCGCGAACCGTTTGCGAGCAGGCGCAATGGGAGCAGGTCGGCGGTCGGCTGCCCTATTGGCGGGGCTGGCGGAATTATCTTACGGATTGTCGGTCGCTGCACCAGTATCACAAGATGGTCATGCATGAGAATTTCGCGGCGATCGACGCCCTCGGGCTCGATTCCCGGACGACCGGACGGCTACGCACCTTCGCCGCATATTGTCTTTTGAAGCATGAATGTCTCCTCGCATTGCGGTGGAAGCCTGTCGGCCCGGAAGCACCGCGGCCCACCGCAGCGAAGCCAGTGGCACAGAATTGATCCCTAGATGAGCGACCGCGTACCCCGTGTTTCGGTTGGTCTGCCGACCTACAATCGCCCCGAACTTCTCGCGCTGGTGCTCGATACCTTTCAGCGGCAGACATTCGCCGATTTCGAACTCATCATTTCCGACAACGCCTCCACCAACCGCGAGGTGAGGCAAGTATGCGAGCGCTACGCCAGCAAGGATCCGCGCTTCCGGTACGTACGTCAGCCGGTCAACCGGGGCGCCGAGAGTAATTTCTGGTTCGTCTATGATCAGGCGCGAGCGCCTTTGTTTCTCTGGGCGGCCGATGACGATTTGTGGCCGACCGACTTCCTGGAAAGAGGTGTCGCCGCGCTTGATGTGAATCCGCGTGCCTCGGCCTGGTTTTGCCAGGTCGTCAACATCAACATGAAAGGCGACGTCGTCCGGGCCTATCCGAGCTTCAAACGTTTCCAGTCGAGCGCGTTCAAATTCCTCGATCTGGCGCGATTTCTCTGGGAGCCCGAAATCATGGGCAAGGCCAACCTGATCTATTCTATCTTCCGGCGGCAGGAACTGGCGCGGGTGATCGATCTGTTTCGTGATCGTCCGTCGACTTGGGGGAACGACATGAACCTGGTCTATGCCTATTTGTGTCGCTCCAACCTGGTCGTCGACGATGAACTTGTGCTGCAGAAGCGCGTCCCTACGGACATCGTCGATTCAGTAGTCAGCCCGCGCTCGCAGATCTATCCACGCGATGAGCGATCGACCTATTTCGAGAACTATCGCCGGGCAGCGGAGGGCAGCTACTATTGGCCGCTGACGGTGGCCGTACTGGCCGTGAGATCCCCGTACGACTATGTCGCATCGGGCAGAGCCGCATGGGACTACGAACATTCGGAGTTCAAGCGCGACCTCGATGAACGGATGAACGATTTCGAGAAGTGGAAGACGACAAAATCGCAAGAGATCCAGACGTGGAAGGCGCACGCTTCCGGTTTTATCGCGCGGAATGCCGCCAGAACCACCGCGCTGTTCGCGCGAAATCTTGCGCGAGCCTCCCGACTTCTCACGCGGAATCTCGCACGAATTAGAGCACGAATCCCTGGATTAGGGGGCGGCAGGTAGGGAGTCATGAAATGAAAGCAGTCATACTCGCAGGCGGCATGGGTACGCGCATATCCGAGGAATCATTGGTGCGGCCGAAGCCCATGATCGAAATCGGCGGCCGCCCGATCCTCTGGCACATCATGAAGCTCTATGCGCATCATGGGATCACGGATTTTGTGATCTGCCTCGGCTATAAGGGGTACATGATCAAGGAATACTTCATGAATTTCGTGCTGCATCATTCCGATGTCACCATCGATGCCACGAAGAACAGTGTCACCTACCATCAGAGCAGCGTCGAGCCTTGGCGGATCACCCTGGTGGATACGGGCGAGACCACGCTGACGGGCGGCCGGCTCAAGCGGGTGCGCAATTATCTCGATCCGCAGGAGCCGTTCTGCTTTACTTACGGCGATGGCCTGTCCGATATCGATATTGCCGCCAGCATCAAGTTTCACCGCAGCCACGGCAAACAGGCAACCGTGACGGCGGTGCGACCGCCGGGCCGCTATGGCGCGCTGGAAATCGATGACACGTCGGTGAAATCCTTCGTCGAGAAGCCGCCCGGCGACAACGCCTATATCAATGGAGGCTTTTTCGTGCTCAACCCGGCGGTGATCGACCGGATCGAGGGTGACAAGACCTCCTGGGAATCGACGCCGCTGGAGGCGTTGGCCCGCGATGCGCAACTCGCCGCCTATCGGCACTACGGTTTCTGGCAGCCGATGGACACGCTGCGCGACAAGATGATGCTCGAGGAACTCTGGCAGTCCGGTCGCGCACCCTGGCGGCATTGGGGCTAGGCGCCATGGCCATTGGCTCTCCGATGTGCCGGTCCTGCGGCGCGCCGCTCACGGCCGTGCTGGTCGATCTCGGCATGACGCCGATTTCGAATGCGTTTGTCCGTGCCGAACATGCCTCGCTCAGCGAGCGGTTCTATCCGCTCAAGAGCTTTGTCTGCGACCATTGCTGGCTGGTGCAGCTGGAGGATTTCGAGACGCCGGAGACGCACTTCCATGCGGACTACGTCTATTTCTCGTCCTTCTCGGATAGCTGGCTCGCCCATGCGAGGACGTTTGCGGAAAAGGCCGCGGCGCGGCTTGGTCTCGGTACCCGCTCGCGGGTCGTGGAGGTCGGCAGCAACGACGGCTATTTGCTGCAATATTTCGTTCAGCGCGGCATCCCCTGCCTCGGGGTCGACCCGGCGGCCAATTGCGCCAAGGCGGCCTGGGAGCTGCGGCGTGTACCGACCGAGGTCGCCTTCTTCGGGTCAAAGGCGGCAACGCGGCTGCGCGAGCAGGGCGGCACCGCCGATCTGATCATTGCCAACAATGTGCTCGCGCATGTGCCCGACATCAATGATTTCGTTGCCGGCTTCAAGATACTGCTCGGCGAGCGGGGCGTTGCGACCTTCGAATTTCCGCATGTTTTGGAAATGATCCGCAATGTCGAATTCGATACCATCTATCACGAGCATTATTCCTATTTGTCGTTGCTGGCACTGGAGCCGCTGTTCGCTCGCCACGGTTTGCGGGTAATCGATGTCGAACGCCTTTCGACTCATGGCGGCTCGCTCCGACTGCATGTTGCGCATGACGACCGCACCGACGTTCTTGATAGCGTCAAGCAGCTCAGGCGCGAGGAGGCCCAAGCCGGCCTGGACCGGCTCGCGACCTACGAGACTTTCGGGCATCGGGTCCGGCAATTGAAACGATCGCTGCTGCGCCTTCTGATCGAGCTCATAGAGGCCGGGAAATCGGTCGCCGCCTACGGCGCGCCCGCGAAAGGCAATACGCTGCTCAATTACTGCGGAATCGGCCGCGACTTCATCTCGTTCACGGCGGATCGCAACGTGCACAAGCAGGGCTTGC
Organism: Bradyrhizobium sp. CIR18; assembly: GCF_014198295.1. Classification (NCBI taxonomy): domain Bacteria; kingdom Pseudomonadati; phylum Pseudomonadota; class Alphaproteobacteria; order Hyphomicrobiales; family Nitrobacteraceae; genus Bradyrhizobium; species Bradyrhizobium sp. CIR18. The sequence goes on from NZ_JACIHF010000002.1 coordinate 768,694, forward strand.
TGCTGCCGGGCACCAGGATTCCAGTCCTCGCCCCGGATGAGATCGCGCGCAGGCGACCCGACTATGTTCTCATCCTGCCCTGGAACTTGCGGCAGGAGATCGTGCAGCAGATCAGCCAGATTCCCGATTGGACAGGCCAGTTCATCATTCCGGTGCCTGAGCCCGTCATTCTGGACAGCCGTGGGAATTTAGACAATGACTGAACAGGATCGCGCCCCCACCGTCAGCGTCGTGCTGTCGGTGCGCAACGGCGGCGTTGATTTGCCCAAGGCGCTTGAAACGATCCTCACGCAGTCGTTTACCGATTTCGAACTGATCGCGATCAACAACGGCTCGACCGACGGCTCGCGCGAGGTCCTCGATCAGATCGCTGATCCCAGGGTTCGCGTGTATCATCAGGAGGACCAGGGCCTCGCTGCGGCGCTCAATCGCGGCATTTCGCTCGCACGGGGACGCTACATCGCGCGGCAGGATCACGACGACTGGGCGCTGCCGACCCGCATTGCGCAGCAGGTGGCGTTCCTCGATGCCAATCCCGATCACGCGCTGGTCGGAACCAGGGCCGAGGTCTGGGTCGGCAACAGCCCGACCGGCCGGTTTCACGACCACCCCACCGAAGACGGGGACCTGCGCTTTGCGCTGCTGTTCAACAATTACTTCGTCCATTCCTCGGTGATGATGCGCAAGACGGCGCTCGACCAGGTTGGCGCCTACACCACCGACCGCTCGCGCCAGCCGCCCGAGGATTACGAGCTCTGGTCGCGCATCGCCCGACGGTTTCGTGTCGCCAACCTTCCGGAGCGCTTGACGATCTATCGCGAGGTGCCGACCAGCATGTCGCGCGACGGCGTCAACCCTTTCATGGAGAAGCTGATCCTGATATCGGCTGAAAACCTTGCGGCTGCGTCGACCGGCGTGCCGGAACCTCAGCCCGTTCATCGCGACATTGCGTGTCTGGCTCATGGCCAGCCAGACAAGATGTCACGAGACGCCGATATCGAAGCCATGTGTGCTGCAATTGTCATGGCTGGAAAATCAATCTTCGGCGATCGCAGCTTTGATCCGAACAGCGATCCCGTCGCGTTCTGGTGCCGGAACCTGCGACATCACTTCGCCATTCGTCGCTATAAGCTCAAGGGTGCGCAGACCGTCGCGCGCAGCGTGAGAACGGCGTTGCGTCGGTTTGGTCTTTCGATTTAAGGTTGCTTGCGTTTGGGCGACAAATCGTCGTTGCGCATAATGAAGGAACATTGATTGCGCCTCCTGCTTTGCTGTGAATCCTATCCGCCACACCGAGGCGGCGTGCAGGAGGTCATGCGGCAGATCGCCGAACGCATGGCCGCGCGGGGCCATGACGTTACGGTGGCCACAAGTTTCCATCCGGACAGGCGATCGAAGGTCGTCAACGGCGTCAGGATTCGCGCGTTCGTCGCCGGCGGAAAGTCCGTCTATGGCCTAAGCGGCGAGATCGAGGCGTATCGCGAGTTCGTTAGGACGTTCCCCATGGACGCGATCCTGATCATGGCCGCGCAGCAATGGAGCTTTGATGCGCTGTGGCCCGTGTTGGACAACATTAAGGCGCGCAAGGTGTTCATTCCTTGCGGCTTTTCGGGTCTCTACGAGCCCGATTTCGCGGACTATTTCAGAGCGCTTCCGGACATCCTCAGGAAGTTCGATCATCTCGTCTTCCACGCCGAAAAATATCGCGACATCGATTTCGTCCGAAGCATCGGCCTGACCAATTTCACGGTGCTGCCCAACGGTATCAGCGAGGCCGATTTCGAGCGGGAAGCAGATCCCGAGTTTCGGCAGCGGATGGCGATACCGGAAGATGCGTTCCTCTTCATGACCGTCGGCAATCCGATCGAAGCCAAGGGCCATCGCGACGTCGTCGAGGCGTTCCTGCACCTGGATACAGGCGGACGATCGGCGGTTTTGATGTCGATCGCGGGATGGCCCGCCATCGATTCCGGATATCTTCGGCACGTGAAGGCCGCCGTTCGCTTTGCCATGACCCTTGCTGCGCGTGCGGTCGCCGTGATCAGGCGCGAAGGCTGGCGCGGCTTGCAACGACTTGTGCGGCGGGGGCTGAAAAAGTCGCACCAGGTTATCGTTATCCGTCTGGTCAACTCGCGGCTGGGTCACGTCGCCCGCTTTATCGACGCTGCCCTCAGGCGCGTTATTCATATCGCGCGGGTCGAAGGATGGCTTGGCATCAAGCGACTGGTTCTGCGGAAGCTTGGCAGGAAGCCGCCCGCGCCCGTCGGAGCGGCCCCTTGTTCCGATATCCAGTCCGAAGGCGAGCACATCGCTACTGCAGCCGCGCCGCCACCTGCACCGGTCGCGAGCATCGAGAGCATAGCAGCGAAGGCCTCCGCGCAGCCGCACAAGCGGGTGATCCTGACCGACCTGACGCGGCCGGAGCTGATCCAGGCTTACATGGCGGCCGACCTCTTCGTCTTCGCCTCGCGGATCGAATATTCGCCGCTGGTATTGTACGAGGCAGCCGCCGCCGGAACGGCATTCGTGACGGTTCCGGTCGGCAATGCCGACGAGATCGTGCGTTGGACCGGGGGCGGGCTACTTTGTGAAGCCACCAAGGATACTCTCGGTTATACCCGCGTCGATCCGCGAAACCTGGCCAAGGTGATGGGAAATTGCATGCGCGAACCGGACATACTTGCCCGGTTAGGGACGACCGGACGGCAGCGTTGGCGCAAACACTTCACCTGGCAGGTCGTTGCCGGGTACTATGAAGACATTCTTTCGGGCAAAACGCCCGATATCCGAATCACTGACCTGCAGTCCCCGGAACAGCCAGCGCTGGATCCGCTCGGGCAGCCAATTTCGAGTGTAGCATGAAACACGCAGTTATCCTGGCCGGCGGTCGCGGGACGCGCCTGCGGCCGTACACGTTGACGCTTCCGAAGCCGCTGGTCCCGCTGGTCGATACGCCGATCGTCGAGATCGTGATCCGCAAGCTTGCGAACGCGGGGTACGACGGGGCCACTTTGGCGATCAATCACATGGGTGAGTTGATTCAGGCCTATTTCGGCAGCGGCGAGCGCTGGGGATTGGAGCTCAAATACTCGCTGGAAAACGAGCCGTTGGGGACGATCGCTCCGCTTCGACTGATTGACGATCTGCCGGACAACTTCCTGGTCATCAACGCGGACGTGTTGAGCGACCTCGACCTGTCGTGGTTTCTTGCGGACCATGTTGCGTCGGGCGCGATCTTCACGATCGGCGCCACCAGTCGCGATCAGGTCCTGGACTATGGTGTTCTTGGGGTCGAAGGCGAGCGCCTGGTGAATTTTCGCGAGAAGCCGAAGCTGCCTCAGCTTGTCAGCATGGGCATCTATGCCGTCAATCGTCGTGTGCTTGACTATATTCCACCGACCGGCCCGTTTGGGTTCGATCAGCTGATGCTCAAGCTCATTGAGAAAGGCGAGCCCGTTAATGTCAAAAGGCATGACGGCTATTGGCTCGATATCGGCCGACCAGACGACTACGAACGAGCTACCATCGAATTCGAGAAGGACCGAGAGCGCTTCTTATGACAGACCGCGTGCTCGTCACGGGCGGCAGCGGCTTCGTCGGCCGCAGGCTCGTTCGGTTCCTGAAAGACGCGGACGTTGACGTATTGGCGCCGGGACGCGACATCCTTAATGTGGCGGCCGGATCTTTTCCCGACGTCTCGGTTGACTGGGTCATTCACCTCGCGGGCCGAACCTATGTGCCGGCGTCATGGAGCGAGCCGGCGGATTTTTACCGTGTCAACGCGCTCGGGACGGTCAACGTTCTGGAATATTGCCGTCGAACTCACGCCAAGCTGATCCATGTTAGCGGCTATTGCTACGGCATTCCGGAAAGCCTGCCGTTATCGGAAACCGCGCCGCTGAAGCCGAACAATCCATATGCATTATCGAAGTGCGCTGCCGAAGAAGCCTGCCGTTTCTTCTTCGAATGCCTGCAGATGCCCGTGATGATCGTGCGTCCTTTCAATATTTACGGCCCGGGACAATCGGCGAGTTTTCTCATTCCGCGCATTGTGGAGCAGGCGATCGATCCGGACGTCGCCGCCATCGTGGTGGAGGACGAAACGCCGAGGCGAGACTATGTTCATCTCGACGACGTCATCGGCGCGATCGAAAGCCTACGCAGGAGCCCCAAACTCGGGGGCACCTTCAATATCGGCTCCGGAGAATCCTATTCGGTTGCGGAAGTGGCGGAGATGGTGCGCAGCGCCGCCAATGTCAGCAAGCCCTTTGTCAGTCGCGGCAACCGGCGGGTCAACGACATACCGGACGTGATCGCCGATATCACCGCGATTCGGGATGCAGCCGGTTGGTCGCCGTCGATCACACTCCGGGACGGGCTCCGTGACGTGGTTACCCACGCGAAAGCTCGTGGCGGTTCAGGTGCGGTCGTCTAGGCTGCGACCGGTCTCGATGTGTTTGAAGCCGGGTACGACCGACGCGACGTGGCGCGCGATGTCCGATTTCTCCAGCTTCATGCTGGCGTCCGCTGCGATCTCGTCGAGAAACGTCAGGGCCGGCTCAAGGGGAACCGGGGCGGGCACATATCGCAACGCGCTCAGCGCCGCGAATATGGTCGGTGCCGGCGTCTCGTCGACCGCCACGAACTCTTCATACGGCTTCTCACCGCTGGTATCGAGCGGCGTCAGCAGGACGGGATAGGAGCCGCGTTTCAGCTGGGCCTCCGTTGCCGCGCAGGCTTCCCCTTCGTGCTCGTAGAACGCAGGCTGCAAACCGAGTTCCTGGAGTAACGACACGGCGATGTCGACCAGCGGCCGCAAATGCTCGTTCGGATCGAGGCGGGGAAAGGTGATGTGTCCAGGTTCGGCGGCGCCGGCGGTCAACAGACAAATCTCTGCCGCTTCCCTAGGGCTAACAAAATAGCGGCGTACCTCGCGAGGCACGGCCAACGGTTGGCGGCGAGCCAGTCGGTAGAGAAAGCCCTGCAGCAAGCTGCCGTTGGAAAAGGCGACATTGGCAAACCGCGTCGAGGTGACCGAGGAGCCATTGCCGCCGATCGAAAACAGCACGTGCTCCATGAGACGCTTGCTGGCGCCCATCAGGCTTGTCGGATTCGCTGCCTTGTCGGTGGACACCGCAAAATAGCGCTTTCCGTGGCCGTACTTCTGCAGCCATTTGGTGAAACGATGCATCTTAATCACGTTCGTATCCAGCATCTGAATGACGGATGGAACGTCCTTCTCGGAGCGAACATGCTTGTGGGCGGCAAAGTGCAAAACGAGATCGTAAGCCGGCTCCGACTGCAGCAGCCGCTCGGTCGCGGCGCTGCCATAGTCGATCGGCAGCAGGCGGAATTCGCCGCTGACCAGCGACTGCGGGCGCGAGCGGAAGTCGCGGACCAGTTCGACGAGGCCGTTTTCGGCAAGGTCGATGACGTGAACGGCGGCAGGGCCGTAAGGGAACAGCAGCTCGAGCGTGGCACTGCCGATGCTTCCGGCGCCGCCGGTGACCAGGATGCGTCGGTCGGCGATCGCCGCCCTCAGCTCGGCATGGCGCGCTTTGATGTCCTCGGCAAAAAGCGAGGTCGTCCGACCTGTCGTCAGGCGGCTCAAGGCGGGATCAAAGAACAGGGATCCCGTGTCCATCAATCCGTTGCCTGAGAAGGCTTTCATAGCATGTCCCATTCTTGCTAAAGGGGGGCAGGTCGGAATCCCGGCTCGGGCGATCCTCGAGCAGGCTCCCATTCGCCACTTTTTCGTCAGCCCGTGCTCTCTTTAAGGTGATCGGTGTCCATTCTGCAAGGTCGTAAATGAGTGCCATTAGCCCTGAATCTCCTCTGCTCGACTTCGAGCTCGTATTGCGGGGAGCGCGTGTATTCGTGACCGGGCACACCGGCTTCACGGGCGGCTGGCTCGTCAGCTGGCTGAAGCGCATTGGCTGCGATGTCGCGGGGCTTGCGCTTGAACCTGCGACCGAGCCCAGCCTGTTCGTGGCGGCAAACATCGCAGACGGTATCTCTTCGACCATCGGCGATATCCGCGATTTCGCCACGGTCCGCGACGCGATTGCACGGCATCGGCCGCAGGTCGTCATTCACCTCGCGGCGCAGCCGCTGGTCTCGAAATCCTTTGCGGACCCGATCGAGGCTTTCGCCACCAATGCGCTCGGCACCGCGCATGTGCTAGAGGCGGCGCGACTCACGCCGGACGTCAAGTGCGTCGTTTGCATCACCACGGACAAGGTCTATCGCGACCAGGACTGGGTGTGGGGCTATCGTGAGCAGGATCCGCTCGGCGGCAAGGATCCCTACAGCGCCTCCAAGGCCTGCGCCGAGCTGGTTGCAGCCTCCTACCGCGCGACGCTGGCCGAGCGCGGGAATGGCGTGCTCATCGCTAACGCCCGCGGCGGCAATATCATCGGCGGCGGCGATTGGTCGGCCGACCGGATCGTCCCGGACTTCGTTCGCGCCGTGACAAAGCGCCAGCCGATCTCGCTGCGCAACCCGGGGGCGGTGCGTCCGTGGCAGCATGTGATGGCGCTGGTCCATGGCTATCTGGTGCTCGCGGCTCGGCTGTTGGGCGGCGACCGCTTGGCCGCGGACAACTGGAACTTCGGTCCGAGCGATGAGGCCGCCCGGACAGTTCGGGATTTGGTCGAACAGCTCAGTGCTAGCTGGACAACGCCGGAAATTGCCTATGCGCCCGGCAGTTTCCCCGAAACACGCTTCCTCCATCTCGACAGCACCAAGGCTCGAAGCCTGCTGGGTTGGGCGCCCCCTTTATCCTTCAAGGATACGATCGAACTGAGCGCTGGCTGGTATCGCGATTTTACAGCCAATCCAGCAGACGCTGCGCAAATCACCGATCGGCAAATCGACCACTATCGTAACGCCTTGAGGAATCATGCCGACCGTTAACGTTCTCGTCACTGGCGCCTCGGGCTTTATTGGGGCTCATCTCGTCGCTCGCCTGCTGTCGGAAGGCAGCCGCGTCACGGTTTTGGCGAGATCATCCAGCGCGCTGCCGCCGGAATGGCACGACCGGATCAGCGTTATTGCCTGCCACGATTTCACCGAGACGGGCTTGCGGCGGTTGCTTCATGCCCCCTTCGACACGGTCTTCCATCTGGCGGCTTATGGTGTCCGACCGAACCACCGCGACATCGATGAGATGATTCGTATCAATGTGGAGCTACCGGCGACCCTAGTACGGCTTTGTACCGAATGGCGTGCGCGGATGATCATGGCGGGCACCTTTTCGGAGTATCGAAGTCCATCGACCCAGGAACCGCTTACGGAAGATTCGCCCCTAGAGCAGGGCAAGCTCTATGGTTCATCGAAGGCGGCCGGCGGACTCATGGCAAGCGCGATCGCCAAAAGCAACGGCACCGATTTCCGGCTGTTACGTCTCTTCAAGGTCTATGGTGCGGGTGAAGCACCTCATAGGCTTCTGCCGGCGCTCGTCAGCGGCCTGACGAAACGCGAGCGGGTTGCCATATCGGCCGGCACGCAGATCCTCGACTTCGTCTACATTGACGACGTTATCGAGGCCATGCTTCGGGCCGATTCACATTGTCGCGACAAAGGTGGCATCGCTACCTGGAACGTTTCTACTGGTCGCGCCCATTCGGTGCGAGATTTCGCCGAGCGCGTCGCGGCGGCGATGGGCGCGGATGCGTCCCTGCTCGGTTTCGGTGCAATCAACATGCGCAGGGACGACGAGCCTTGGCTCGTCGGTTCGCCAGATTTGCTTCGTTCGGAACTCGGCTGGCAGCCTTCGGTCGAGCTTGATGAAGGCGTACGTGCTGCGGTCGCCGTGCTTTGCCGCGCCCAGTCAGCGGAATAGGTGCCAAGTGATTACGGTGTCTCTCATCGGCGGGCTGGGTAACCAGATGTTCCAATATGCGGCCGGCAAGGCGCTTGCGGAGCATCACGGCGTCCCACTTGCCCTCGACCTCAGCGGATTCCGCAATTATGCGCTCCGCTCGTTTCTGCTGGACCGCCTGCTTGTGCCGGAGGCCGACGCCTCGTCGGCGCAAGCCGAAATTGTGCCGCAGCCCGATAAAAATTTTACGCGCGTCAAATGGAAGGGGCGGATCGATTGGCTGCTCGGGCGGGCCGGCCTGCCGAAGCTTGCGCCGTCGCCGCATGAATATCGCGAGCCGCATTTCCACTACGACGCTGCGTTCGAGGCGCTCGGGCCGCAGACCTCGCTGTTCGGCTATTTCCAGAGCGAGCGCTATTTTGGCTCGATCACGGAGAGCTTGCGTGGCTGGTTTTCTCCCCGCGAGCCGTTCGGCGGCGCCGCCGCCGACGTGCTTTCGCGCATCGAAGCCAGCCGGCTGCCGATATCGGTGCATGTCCGGCGCGGCGATTATCTCAATCCTGGAACGGCCGAATTCCACGGCATTCTGGGCGAGCCCTACTACAGCGAGGCGCTCGGCCGCCTCGAAGGAGAGATCGGCGAGGGGACGGAGCTTTTCGTATTCTCCGATGATCCTGCCGCGGCGGAACAGATCCTGAGTTTCGTTCCGAAATCGCGCCTCGTTCACGTCCGTGGCGATCCGGAGCGGCCCTGGGAAGACATTGCGCTGATGGCACGTTGCCGGCATCATATCATAGCAAACAGCTCCTTCAGTTGGTGGGGCGCCTGGCTCAACGGCGCGCAGGACAAGGTGGTCATTGCGCCGCGGGCGTGGTTCGCGCCAAATGAATTGAGGAAAGTCAATACGGCCGATCTTTACCCGGTCGGCTGGATATTGGTCTGATCATTCGCGAGGGAAGCCAGCAAACTTTACCAGGAGATTAACGTGCAACTGACAGCTCGCTCGATCATCCGCAGGCTGGGTCGGAAAGACAAGAAAGCCAATGCAACAGCGGAGCTGGAGCCCGCGTTGCGGGCTTCTGTTCCGGGTCGGATCGCAACAACTGAAATCGCGCCCTCCTGGCCCGATCCGGTCCGCAATTCCACGGCGTCCGAATTCGAGGTCGATCTCTGGACGCTCTCGAGCTTCCTTTTGGAGAAGATCGTACCAGTGGTTGGCACGCACCCGTACCCGCTAAATGAATTGCTGCTCATGACGGCCGCGGCATGCCGCCTCAAACCGTCGGTGGTGTTCGACTGGGGAACACACATCGGCGTCTCCGCCCGGATCTTCTATGAATGCGATCAGGCTTTCGAGCTGGGCTATGAAATTCATTCCATCGATCTGCCGCCTGATGTCGCGCATGTCGAGCATCCCGGTCAGGAACACGGCCGCCTGGTCCGAGGCATCGACAAGGTTCATCTGCATCGCGGCAACGGCGTAAAGGTGGCGCTCGATCAATGGGAGAAGCTCGGCCGGCCGCGGCGACCCCTGTTCTTCGTCGACGGCGATCATGCCTATGAATCCGTTCGTGATGAGCTCAACGAGATATTTTCGGCCGTACCTGATGCGAGCGCGCTGGCGCATGACACATTCTTTCAATCCGCCGAATCGAACTACAATGTCGGGCCAGCACGCGCCGTCGAGGAGATCATGGAAAGATTCCCCTCGCGCTTCCGCGTCATCAAATCAGGCCTCGGGCTGCCGGGCATGACGCTGTTGGCCACGATGTGATGCCAGCGCAAAAACTGCTGCGATCGCCCGCCTAATATGAGCAGCCTGGATCGGCCGCCTCTCGTGTCCGTCATCATGTCGATGCGCAACAGCGCCGCGACCGTGGGGGCGGCCGTGCGCTCGGTGCTGCAGCAGACGCTTGCGGATTTCGAGCTGATCGTGATCGACAACGGTTCCTCCGATCAGAGCGGCGCAATCGTCGCCGGCTTCAACGATCCGCGCATTCGATTGGTCCGCGAGGCGAGCACGTCGTGTCTTGCGGTCCGACTGAATCAGGCGGTCACGCTCAGCCGCGGCGAGTTCATTGCGCGGATGGACGCTGACGATATCTGCTTCCCGGATCGTCTGTCCCGGCAGGCCGCGAGGTTGCGCGAGGATCCCAGGCTCGATCTTATCGGCTGCGGGGCCGTGGTCTTCACCAGCGCGGGTGAGCTCGTCGGCGAGTTGCCGGTCGGTCATGTCCATCAGGACATCGTGGCGCGGCCTTTTGTCGGCTTTCCGTTTCCGCACCCTACCTGGTGCGGGCGCGCGACCTGGTTCAGAGACAACCCATACGATTCCAGCATCGGCTATGCGGAAGACCAGGATCTCCTGCTACGCAGCTTCCGACACTCCAGGCTAGGCGCCGTCGATGCCGTGCTGCTCGCCTATCGCCAGGATCAGCTCATCCTGAGGAAACTGATTACCGGCCGCCTGACCTTCATGGGATCGCTCTGGCGCCATGGGCTTGCGACCCGCGAAATCCTGCCGGTGCTCGCAGGAATGACAAACCACATCGTCAAGGCGGCGGTCGATATTGCGACCGTAAGCACTGGGCTGAACCGATCCATGCAACTTCGTCGGTTGAGGCCGATTTCGCCGGCGATTGCGCCTCAGTGGCGGGAGCTTCGACAGATGCTGCTGGCGCCCACGAACCTCGCCGGAAATCCCGGTCCATGCGCGGCATAGCGGGCCGACCTAACGTCGGCGCGCGATCAGTCCTCTACGGCGTGAGCTACCTCGATATGGCCTGACGCTTTCTCCGCTGAGATCCAGACCAGCCCGCCGGGCGCGCCACGATGAAGTAGACTGCGCCGAACAGGATCGACACCACGGTGCCGTCGGTCTGGGCGAGCCCGGCATAGCCGAATGCCACCATCATGGTCGCCTCGCGCTCCTCCCAACCGGCGATCAAGATCGGCATCATGGTGATGAACGGCGGGGTCAGCATGAACAGCTGCTCGCAATCGCCGGCCGCTGCGATCGAGCGCACGCAGCACCAGACGATCACCACCGCGAGCACGTGAATGGTGAGCCCTGCGGCTGGTCCGATGTCGGCTCCTGGCACGCGGTGTGGGAGCTGTCGGACAAGGACGGCGAGGGTAGCAGCGCAGGGTGCGGCGGTGTTCGAGGATTCCCGCAATTGCAAGGATGCGACCGACGGGGCGCTGGTGGCACTCGAGGGCGTCGACGACCTCGTCATGGTGGCGATCCACGACGCCGTGCTGGTGTCGCGGCAGAGGGACGCCAACGGCCTGAAGCGGCTTGTGGCAAACTCAAGAGCGTGGCGCCGCAGGTCACCGTCGATCATCTCAAGGTGCACCGGCCCTGGGGCAACTACCAGTCGGTCGACAATGCGAACGCCATCAGGTCAAGCGCATCATCAAGCCGGGCCAGCGGCTGTCGCTGCAGAAGCACTATCATCGCTCCGAGCACTGGATCGTCGTGCGGGCGCTGCGCGCGTCACCGTCAACGAGCAAGACCGTGCACGAGAACGAATCGATCTATATCCCGATGGGCGCCGCGCATCGGCTTGAAAATCCCGGCAAGATCATGCTGGAACTGATCGAGGTGCAGACCGGCAGCTATCTCGGCGAGGACGACATCATCCGCATCGAGGACGACTACGCCGCTCGTGAAGCGGAATTCGCGGGGCGTTATCTTGGAATACCGTTCGCAGGCCGGCAAAGCCGACGACACCGAATCAAAAGACGCAAAGAAAGTGTTTTGAACCGCCATCGCGCTTTGGTCTTTGATTCGGCTTGCTCCTTTTGGAAACCCGCAGCATACTTTTCCGGATGTTGCTGTTATGCTGCGCTTGGTTTCCAAAGAGGCTGCATGTCCGATAGATTGCCGCAACCCGCGGTTCGCGATGGATTTCTCGACTGCCTGAAGGGTTTTGCGATCCTCACCGTAGTGGCCGGTCATACGTTCCAAGGCGCTACGCCGGATTTTGACGACTACTGGCCGTTCAAATTCATCTACGCATTCCACATGCCGATGTTCATGTTCGTGTCGGGCATGACGGCAGCGTTTTTCTTCAAGCGGCAAGTCCTGGAACGGCACGTCACCGCGCAAATCGATGTTTCCGTCTTCGGCCTTGACCTCTGGAAGAAGGCGCAGCGTCTTCTCATTCCGTTCTTCACCTGGGCTGTTGTCAGCTACGCGCTGAATCCTTCGGGTGACTTTGTCTCCTACATGGTCAAGGTCATCCAATATCCGGACAATGGGCTGTGGTTTCTGCCCGTTCTTTTCGAATGCAGCATTGGCTTGACGGCGGCAGGCCTGCTCGTGGTTGCGTTCCGTCGCTTGGGTCCGGAAAACTGGTTCATCTCCTGGGACGATCGTAGGACCCAGGCTCTTGCCTTCATCGTTGCAACTGTCCTTGTGAACTACGCCAGTCGTTGTCTTCCCAGCGGGCTTGGTCTTTATCTTGCACGGCTGCACTTTCCCTACGTTGCCGCCGGCCTCGTTTACCAGATCGGGCTTTCGCGCGGTTTGCCGGCTATTCTTCGTCCGCTTCCCTACGTGATTTTCCTGGCGCTTGTTCCCTTCTGGCACCGCACCGACGTGTCGTCGCTCGTCGCTTATTTCCCGCCTTCCTGGGGGCATCCGCGGTCGATCAATGGCATCTACCTCATGATCGTCGCCATGGCCGGTACGCTGGCATTCGTCGATGTTGCAGGAATTATCTATCCCCGCTTGCCAGCCTTCCTGGAGCGCTTGCTGGTGTTTCTTGGCCAGCGATCCCTGGATATCTATGCCATCCATTTTCATTTTCTCGGAACGTGGCCTCCGATCATCGCTCCGACATTGTACAGCCTGGCGGTCTCGACGGTGCTGAGACTGAATTCATGGACCGCCTGGATCTTCTTTGGCCAGCGGCAAAGCCTATTGTCGCAAGGTTCGCGTCTTGCCGATCATGCTCCCGTCGCGGTTGATGCGAGGCCGATTGGGCGTGCTGCGCCGTGAAGTGTGTGGCAGGGACGCGGCGCCGGCACCACAACTGGTCCAGGCCTCCCAAAAGAGCCGCGTCCGTGCTAGGCTGGATTGCGCCATGGCGAAGGGCCGAGGAGGGGACGCGCGATGCTGATCAATCCGTTTCGCCGTTCGCGGTCCGAAAGCCCGTTTCAGACCCGCGTCATGTGCGCAAACTCGGCTGTCCAGCCCCCCGCAAAGTAGCCATCTCGCGTAGCGAAGTGAGGCAACGATGGAATGGTTGAATGACGTGCTGGGTGATGGACTTGCAGGCTATCTTGGGGGCGATGCTAATTTGGGACGAAGCGCCCCTGGTTGGCGACGTCTTTGGAGGATTATCTAAGCGAGCGTCTGTTCACTCTCGCCGCCCTGGGAGCATGAGAAGGTCGGGTGCGACGCACGTCGATGCGGCTGAGCGTAGCCGGTGGTATCTCGAGCTCGGTAAGAAATTCACCACTCCACTCGATTGTTTCGCGGTCGATCGATTGACATTGCTCGATCCGGCGACAGGCTGGTAAATGACAAGGGGCTGAGAAGTGGCGTGCCCCGTTTGCGGGATCGAAGTTGACCTGCCGAAGGTCGGTCATAGCGCTTCCCGACACTCGGTGCAGACTTGATGACGTTCCCCGATGAGAGTAACAGAATCTAGTCGGACGACGAGCTATGCCAAGTGCAAGATGGTTTCCGAAAGAAAGAGGGCATCGAATTGACCCGGCATTTGTCGGAACAGATCGGTGCGATCGCTGGGCTTGAGACATCAGATCTCATGAGGCCAGCAGTATTTTTTGATCGTGACGGTGTTCTCAATGAGGACGACGGCTACGTGTTCGAACCAAATGCGTTACGCTGGGTGTCCGGAGCGTCGCCGCTACGCACTGCCGAAACGAGGCCCAAAGTCGAAACGAATGCCGAGCCGATATAGACCACAAGGCAGAGCAGGAGGACCGCAACGATGCCGATTAGCCACTTCATGCAGCAACAATTTTGAGGTGGCTTGCTTTGTTCCAAGAGATGCCAGAACGCCCCGAGGAAGGGATCGTGGCTTCCTTCAACGGTCGTCGAGCATCTGGTCCAGCGCGCCGCGGGAGGGCGGAATTGCGCTCAATGCGCGCGAGTTGGGAGCAATACCGGCACCACCAGTTCAGCTTCGGCAATACGCCTGGTAATCCGACACTGCGGTTTCGGGGAGCGCAAGCGGCGAAACTCAGAAGAGCGATCGTCTGCTCCGCTAGCCGGGCGCATCGGTGCGCTGACGAAGCGCTGATGCCTGATTTCGCGCAGCAGCAATGTGCGCTTGGTTTGGGCGGCGTTGAGCAAGCCTTCGAACAGCACCAGGATCTCGCGCGCCTGGACGTAGACTTCGGTGGTGACGGCGTCTTGATCGAAGCCATAGGCCGAGGCGCGCTTCGATCTCGGTCGCAGCGATCGGGTCAGTGCGCCAGCTCAGGGCATTTTGCTGCGTGTAGTCCTGGGGTTCGAAGTCGGGATCGATCCCGGCCATGTCGATGTGCCGTAGCGCCGCTGCGATCGCCTTTTGGCGAGAGGTCTCGAGCAATTTGTGCCGCAACATGCGGTTGCGCTGGATCACCCAGGACAGTTCGGCGATGTCGATGGCGAGCAGCCACTCGATGGCGGACTGGCGCGCAAGGTCGGCGAAGATGGCCTGTCGCAGCGCGTGGTAATGGTCGAGATGTTCGCCGGGCAGCAGCAGGGGCGGCGGCGCCAAGGCCGCAAACTCCGCCGGCAGCGCCGTGGTGGTCAGCTCGCGGGCGGTTTGGAACGGGCCGTTCATCGGGATGCGGGCTCCGCGCCGAGGTTGGCGAGGACGGCTGTGGCGCCGGCCGCGCCCTCGGCCCCACCATGGACCGGGCTCGCCGCCCACAGCTCCTGTGCGAGCAGCAGTGGGGCAATCTGCAGGTTGGCCCACCACGCCCGCTCGTTGCCGTGCCGATGCAGCTCCTCGTGATGCGCGTGGCACAGCGGCACCGTGAACTCATCGCTGACCTTGCGCCCCAGCGCCGGCGGCTGGGCGGGGTGTTGGCGCCCGGTCGAACCAGTAACGTCCAATCGCCGAGGAATGCCAACCGTTCTGCAGCAACATTGGTAATGGTTTTGGCGGCAGGATTGAATCTTGTTCTCACGCGGTTAGGGCAAGGACGAGAGAAGGCTGACCAGCATCAAAGCAACAAAACGAAGCCAATCTCCGCACCAAAGCAATTCTACCTAGCGGCCGTGTTGAAATGAACCGGTGATTGTCGGAAGATCGGCGAGTACCTCCAACTTGGGCCAGTGAGCTTTGAATCGTCCGGCAGTTTTCTTTGATCGTGATGGGGTCCTCAACGAGGACGACGGCTACGCTTTCGATCCAGACAAGATCCGGTGGGTAGAGGGAGCCCAACAGGCCGTCAAAGCGGTCAATGACGCCGGATATCTTGCGTTTGTCGTGACGAACCAATCAGGAATTGCGCGGGGGTTGTACGAGGAGCGGCATGTTCGCAGCTTGCACGAGTGGATGTCGCGTGAGCTTGCTATAGCTGGTGCGCATATCGATGCGTTCGAATTTTGCCCACACCACCCCGAGGGCTTGGTTGAGCGTTACCGTGTCCTCTGCAACTGCCGTAAGCCGCAACCGGGGATGATTAGAGTTCTGCTTGAGCGGTACGTAGTGGACATCGATGCTAGCTTTTTGATCGGCGACAAGCAGAGCGATCTCGCTGCAGCGCAAGAGGCCGGAATAGCAGCCTATCTGTTTGATGGATCAAACCTCCATACGTTCATTGTCCCGTTGTTGACGGATCGGTCCTATGCTCCGGATCAATCACGGTCGCATCGGGGAGGCGCAGGAACGGAGGATTGAGGCCCTGAACTTCGCGACCAACCGAGCCATCGATTGCTAAGTAGATCAAGGAGGCAAGTTGGTGTCAGAGCGACAAATGGAAGCCAATCGCGCAATCGATACCGGCCCGCAAACAAGCGCTGGCAAAGCGACATCGAGCCGTAAAGCCTATCGGCATGGTTTCTCGCGTTGGGATGAAGCCGCTGGTTCTGGTTGCGCCGGCTTCGATGTAATCCTTGCGGGGGAGTTCAAAGGGGCGGATATGGAAGCCGCGCTTCAAGATCTGGCTCAAGCTAGAGTCGACAGGATCGCCTGCGAGCTCTTAGGTTAAGTTTGATCTTGGCAGTGCTTGAGGGCGCTGAACCAAAGCCATTGAGATACCTTGCAGCCGTATGAGAAGGCTGCCCTGTCGCGGCAAAGGCGGGCGCTCAAGCGCGCGAAGCGAAATAAGGATGAGGACCACGGGGCTGGACCATCGAAGCGGGAAGATTCAATAGTGGGGTTTCAGGCCGCGGAGCATCGCGCCGATTGGACGGTCTAATTAGCGCTGTAGTATTCAAGGTCTTGGAGGCTGCATGAACTACATTTTCCCGCTGCTGGCTGTCGCCATCACCATCGGTCTTTTTGTGCTCTATGCGATGGTGCGGCAGAACTTGCGTCGATCCCGCCCCACCGATGAAGTTCCTCACTGGCCGGATTCGAGCCTGCGATAGGCGCCTAAGCGACTTGAGCGGCATTTCGGTACGCAAATCGCCGCAGAAGGGTCCATCGGTCAGCATACGCAGCCTTGTCGAAAAACCGAAATTTCGCTTGCTCCGTCGGGCAAAACAGTGGTTATGAGGTGCTGATCCAGCCGCTAATGGAGCCCAGCCGATGGCCGACGAATGCAAGGCTTTGTCCGATCTGCCGGAACTAGCCAAGCTTAACGGAGAATTCCGAAGGAATTACGGGAAGCTTCTTGGAGCTTTCTTATATCTGCGTTCTATCAGTGCCGCCCGCGGACGGTCCTGGTTTTGGACCGCTTTGCTTTCAGCCGTTTGCTCCGCCGCGCTGGCGTGGCTGGGTAAGCGGGGTGTCTCGCTATGAGCCGCAGGTGATAGGCTGGAACGATTTCTCCAAGCGCTGCGGCGAGATCGCTGCAAGGTGCAGACGTGCTCGCGAGGGGCCCGTTAAACCACTCCGCCGAAGTCGATGCCTTCCTTGGCGAGCTTCTCGGCTTCCTCGGCGGAAGCGGTGGGCTTCGTATCAAGGTAGGGATGTTCAGCAGCCGGCAGGATGGTGCGGATGTTCTGGCCATCCGCCCGCGTGATGCGGGCGACCCAGCCTCGCGGACTGTGCTCAAATCGCTCGATGTGGTACTGTTTGTACGTAATCATGACTCTCAAACGCAACTGATGCTGAAGGCCTTGTCTATATGAGACGGCGCCGCTGCACAACGGGTGTTAAAGCTAAGTTAATGTCCGACAGTCTGGACCGGCGTCTCTCATCGGTCCTGTTCATAGAAAAACCCGCCGACTTGGGAGCCGGCGGGAGTTAACTGAGATTGCGACCGCGCTAGTGGTCGCCAACTGACCCTAGCACGGTGGCTCGCCAGCGTTAACGGGAGGGCTTGTTTGTTTTTTGCTCATGCGGCCGGCGGCGACGGCGTTGTGATTTACAGCAGCCGATAGCTGAGATTGCTGACCCGGCAGCAGCCCGGTCGGTACCCCCTTTCGAGCCTGACGTGTTCCGCCCTCTGCAACTTGCCGACGGAAGTCGGGCCGGCTCGGAGGCGCCCCAATACTTGCATGGCTGCTCGTCGAAGCAACACAACGAGAAAGAGGCTAGTCGCGATCCGGGCTTACGGAAGCGAAATCACGAGCGGCAAGCTCCAATTCGAGCTCAGTGATCCGCTCGAAGATGCGAGCAGCGATCCTCTCCGACTCCTGGACAGTCAGCGACCGGATACCCAAAGAGGTGAGTTCGTCCCTTAGGATTTTCGCGACAATCGACTTAACACTCATACTGGACACTCGTTGTAGGCATATCCTAAATGCGAGCATCAAAGCTGACCCTGAGCGTCGGCACAAGTTCTTAAAAGCGGTTTGGCGGACGTCGACGTCGTCGGTGGATGTTGCTGGTTTTGAGATGAGGTGCTTTCGGCCGCTTGCTCCTTGGCTTCTGCGTGGCGCGGGAGGCTGGATCCGGCTTTGTTAGTCGTCGGGTGATGGCGTGAACGAGGCCATTGATCGTCTTGAAGCTCGCAATTCCCCGCCGCGCTCGCGATGATTCGGAAAAGCGGATCGTGCGCCTTACTTTGCCGTCGGTCGGCAACAATACGTAATCGAGTACGGTTGTGTTGTGCTCGGCTAGCCGGATAGCGGCAATCCAGCCGTCAGGGAGGCACGTCTCGCGCTGAATGCTCCAGTGGGGGGCATGGCTTGGCTTTCGACCAGGGGTCCAGCGGGCCGCCCTAACGGAGAGACAGGCGGTTCCGTCCACCCGCAGGCAATCGCTCCAGCCGCCCGAACCAATGCGCCCGCCTGCCGCCCTAATCGCGGCGGCGACCTGTTGGACAAGCTTTGACCTCAACTCGGACCAGAGAGGACGAGCGTCGAGATATTCGTAATTCCGCTTCGGTGTGTAACCGAGCAATCGATAGAGGTTTCGAAAATTGCCAAAGTGTATTTGACAGGTCGCCGAGCAGGGCAATCCCGGTGTTCGATCGATGATGGCCGGGGTCAAACGGCCTTCTTTGAGTAGGGTTCGGCGCAGCCGGACAAGCATCTCCTGCTCGGAGAGATCAACGCGGCGTTCCTCGATGATCTTCTTGACTCTGAAGAAGACCTCGCGATCGATGATGGGTTCGATACAGCCCTCGGTTCTGATCCATTGTTCAGGCGGATTCCTCACTGCCGCCTGCCGTAGCTTTTGAGACTTTCGGTTGAAGACGAGGTTTCCGATATAGCTCTCATTTCTAAGAACAATGCCGACCGCAGCGCGGGTCCATGGCACGCCAGTGCTCGAGGCGAGCGCTTTCCGGTTGAGCTCCCAAGCGATGACCGTCTCGGATCTGACCTCCAAGAATCTTTCGAATATCCACTTCACGACCGCGATTTCCTTCGGGGCACCGGGTCTTATGCGAATGTGGTCAGTGAGGATGTACTTTCGCTCCCCCTTCCTCATCACACGTCTGGTTTGCATCTTTTCATCGACGAGCTCTCGCACCAGAGCGTAGCCGGCGCGACCGCATGGCTTGTAGCCGAGCCGCGCAAACCGACATTGACCGGCGTAGACTTTCGCCGAAAGCTCGCGGCTGTACTCGGCCGCCATCACCCGCTTGATGTTCTTGACGATGCTCGCAAGCATGCTGCCGTCGTTTTCGAATTGCTCAGCACAATAGGCAACCTTGATGCCAGCGCGTCTGCAAACGAACTCGTAATGCGCGCTTTCGTCAACGTCCTGGAAGCGTCCCCATCGGCTGACGTCGTAGACCAGGAGATGGCCAAAACCGGCTTGGTTGCTCTCGACATCCTCCAGCAATTGAAGCAGCCCGGTCCGGTTCTTGATCAGTAACCCGCTCTCGCCCTCGTCCTTGTAAGTGCGGACAAGCGTGAAGTTATGGGCGTGCGCGTACGCCGCGATGACGGCGGCCTGATTTTGAATCGAGTATTGTTGCCGGTCGGTCGACATGCGGAGATATTGAGCTGCCCGTACTCCGAGGAGCGACTTGGGCAGATGGGCTTTGTGGACGATGAGCGCATTACTCATTTTCACCTTCGTCCGACGCAGGTTACCGCGGCATAGAACTCCTCAGGACTCAGCTCTTCAAGAAGGATCTCTTGGAAAAGTGTCGCCTTCGTATTGCGCCTGCGAAGGGTTGGTTCGATTCTAGCGCTCGGTCGCGACCATTCGGCCGAGCAACGCAAGCCGCATCATGCCGGCCCGGTTGATAGAGATGCAATGCGCCGCTTGCCAGGGCCGCCGGCTTCTGCACGGGTCTCAGTCGCGCTGGCGCTCTGGCTCGGTCTCCCCTCAGACGCGCGGTTGGCGCAGCGGTCCATTGAGGAAGCGCTGATTCCTGATCTCGCGAAGGAGCAGCATGCGCTTGGTTTGTGCGGCGTTGAGCAGCCCCTCGAACAAGACCAGGACCTCGCGCGCCTGAACGTAGACTTCGGTGGTGATGGCGTGTTGGTCGAAGCCATAGGTCGCGAGGCGCGCGTCGATCTCGGAGGCAGCGACCGGATCACACCGCCAGCTCAGGGCATTCTGTAGCGTGTAGGTTTCGGCCTCCGCTTCGAACTCGGGATCAATTCCGAGCATGTCGATGCGCCGCAGCGCCGCCTCAACCGCGTTTTGGCGATAGGTCTCGAGCAATTTGTGCCGCAACATGCGGTAGCGCTGGATGTCCCAGGACAGCTCGGCGACGTCAATGGCGAGCAGCCACTCGATGGCGGACCGCGGCGCGAGGTCGGCAAAGATCGCCTGCTGGAGCGCCTGGTGGTGTTCGAGTTGTTCGCCCGGCAGCAGCAGGGGCGGGGGCGCCAAGGACGCAAACTCGACCGGGAGCGCCGTGGCGGTGAGCTCGCGCGCGGTTTGGAATAGACCGTTCATCCGGCGGCCTCCGAATCCAGGTTTGCCGCGAGCGACGCGGCGCTGACGGCGACGTTGGCGGGATCGTGGACGGGGCTCGCCGCCCACAGCTCCTGCGCCACCGGCAGCGGCGCGATCTGCAGGTTCGCCCACCACGCCCGTTCATTGCCGTGCTGATGCAGCTCCTGGTGATGCGCGCGGCACAGCGGGACAGTGAACTCATCGCTGACCTTGCGGCCGAGCGCCCGGGCTTGAGCGAATTTCAGATGATGGGCATCGCACGGGGTTTGCTGGCACACCAGGCAGGGCTGCTCCCTAACAAACAACAGGTGCGCCTTGCTGCGTTTGCGGGACGGCTCCTTGGGATAGGCGAGCCCGGCCTCGGGTAGCGTTGGCTGCAGCGCGGCCTCGGCGTCAGCAGCAGGCGCCGCTGGCAGGCTTGCCGCGTCACCTAAGTCGGCGGTCTGCTCGGCCTGAGCACGGCCAGCGTCCTCAAGCTTGGCCTGATAAGCTGCCTCGACGTGCCGGGCATCCGGCTCCTGCAGGCTGTTCTTGAGCGGGAGGCTCGCCATGGCCCAGCTGAGCAGATCGGTGCTGGCGGGCAGCGCTTCGAGCTGGCGCAACAGCTGCTCCCGGAGTGCGGCGGACTCTCCCGGCCGCAACACCGGGGCCCGGTTGAGAGCGCCCTTGCCGGGCGAGGCCTTGAGGTTAGGTGGTGCGGGGGAACCGGCGGCCGTATCCGGGGCGTCCAGATCATCCTCGCCGGCAATCCCGACCAGCGCGAACAGGGCGTAGCGTCGGGCGTAGGTGAGTGCCGCGCCCATCCGGTGCGGCGCCTCGATGTCCCGTGCGGCGCAGACCGGCCAGTCCGAGGAGATCCATTCGCCGGAGGAATGGGCGAGCAGGGTGGTGAGGTGGATGTGGCCGGTGACCTGTTCGACCCGGGTGGTCTGGATGGTGGCGATCTCCTGCTGGCTCAGGGTCTTGCGCACGATGTCGAGGCCGCTCGCCAGCGAGGCGTAGCGAAAGGTGCGGTCGTCATCGCGCAGGAACGGCGAGCGGATCTGAGCGGTCAGGGTCTTTTCCGGGTTGGTTAGGTCGGCTTGCGCCCGGGCCAGCGCCGCCGCGATCGCGCCGATATGCTCACTGGCCTGGTGCATGGACGGCCTCCATCTCAACCGGATCAAAGCTGACGGCGCCGGCCTTGGAGCGCTTGGCGCGAACGCCGTGGCCAAACGCCTCCTTGGCATCCTCCGGCAGCAGCTTCTTGAGCTCGGTCTTGGCCAGCTCATGCTCGCCATGGGCCTCGCGGGTGCGCAGATAGGTCGCCGCGCATTCGGCCCACAGATTGGACGCGGTCATGTCGACGACCTTGACGGCGGCAAGCCGCGGCCGTGGAGTTTCGATCCCAAACAGCAGCGGTGGCTCGCCGCTCTGCACGCAGCGCCAGAACTTCTTTTCCGCGGTCAGCAGCAGGTGTTGGTAGAGCGGGTCGGCATGCACGGTGATCTCGACCCATTTGCCGCCGCCGGTGATGATTGAGAGCACGGCCGCGCGCGCCGCCACCACCCACATGTTGTGCTGCAGCTGCGCCATGTGCTTCTCGGCCGCCGCCTCTTCAGTAAAGGCCCAGGGCAGCATGAACTTGGCCTCGAACACCGCCCCGGTCGGCGCGACAATGCCGTCCAGCGTGGCCGCCATCCAGGCATGGACGGGGTGCCGCACCCGCTTCTGGATGTCGGTGATCGCATACCCGGTGGCGTTCTGGTACCAGCTGCGGTTGAGCTCTTCGGTGGCACTGCCAAGCTGGACGATCAGGTTGCGCGACAAATCTTGCGGCGCGATCTCGCCGCGTTTCTCCCGCCACAGACGCAGGAGCTCGTCCTGGTCCTGGCCCATGATGATGCGGGCGTCCGAGCCGCCGATGAAGGCGCGGCGGTCGTGGCGGTTGAAGGTGATGACGGAGTGGGGCGCCGCGGCGCCGTCGG
This sequence comes from Bradyrhizobium sp. CIR18, assembly GCF_014198295.1. Lineage (NCBI taxonomy): Bacteria > Pseudomonadati > Pseudomonadota > Alphaproteobacteria > Hyphomicrobiales > Nitrobacteraceae > Bradyrhizobium > Bradyrhizobium sp. CIR18. The sequence goes on from NZ_JACIHF010000002.1 coordinate 790,923, forward strand.
ATGCAATCGTGCTCACCGGTCTCTCCTGGGTTGACGCGGCTTGCCGCCGCACCACCAAAAGCCCCGCCACTGCGAGGGGAGAGACCGGGGCCAAGGGCCCGCCGGCCGGTTTAATGATTAACGCTCCTTTTGCGTGGGAATGCCAGTCCTTTCTGCAGCAAAATTGCTGCTCTTTGGGCTTGAAAACCCTTGATCTCTCAATGCGTTGGAGCGAGCTTCCGGCCGCCACGATCAGCATCGGCCGAGGGCCTCGGACATGGTGTCCATTCGACAGATCGAAGCCAATCGCAGCAACGCCAAGCGCAGCACGGGGCCGAAAACGGCGGTTGGAAAGACGAGGTCCAGCCGCAACGCGCTGCGCCATGGGCTGGCGCGAAGCATTATCAGCGATCCTCCCGAGGCGGAGAATCTTGCCGTCGCGATTGCTACGGGGATCGGGCATCCGGTCACGCCCGATGCGGCGATGGCGCTGGCGCGCTCCAAGCTCGCGCTGCTGCGGATCCGCAGCATGCGGCAGGCGATGTTAGGCGCACTTTTGACCTGCCCGCTGGCGGCAGATCTGAAAGGCCTTCAAGGCCTGGAGCGCTACGACCGGGCTGCTTTGGTGCAACAGAAGCGGACGCTTCGCTTGCTCAGCTTCGAGCGCGAGTGAGGCAAGGTCAGTTGGCTTCGTTCTGGAAATCACCGCCTCAATGGCTACCAGCAACGCTCCTCGACTGCGCTCGCAGATGATGGGCTTAGCGCCTGGGCTGCTTCGGCGCCGAACCACGAGCCGACAGAAAGTCCCGGAACAACTTTAACGGATCAACGCCCAGGGCCTGGGCGATGGCGACAAATTCCACGACGTCGATCCGCCGTTCGCCGCCTTCGTATTTGGCGATGAACGATTGCGGCCGGCCGAGCATCTTGGCCAAAGCATGCTGGCGAATGCCGGCCTGCTGTCGCGCTGCGACAAGAAGTTCGATCAGGCGGGCATGTTGCGCGGTTCTCAGGGACTTTTGCATGACCGCCGGGCCAGAGAATCGGCGGCGGACAACTTGATCCCGAACTTGGATTATCCCAAAACTGGATAAATTCGGTGGCCCGCGCTATCAGTGATGGCAGCTACGGGGCACCTGATGAAGGTTTCAGCGACGGCGGTTCGGTACATCAAGCTCGGCGCTGGCGGCCGGTGGGAGAGCAGCCGGGACCGTGCTGAGCTGCACTTCGGCTATGGTTCGGTCAGCCATGAACTTGCCGTTGACGGCAACCGGGCGAAGATCATCGCGCATCTGATTGCGCTGGGCCGATCGCCACAAGCGGCGGGGCGCGACGCGCAGGAAGTCGCCGACTTCTACGAATTGGACGAAAGGTGTCTTTGGATCACAATCGCGCGCGATCATTTGTGGTGGACGTTTGCGGAGCGAGAGGTCACCTGGGTCAAACCTGATCCAACGCGTCCAGGCGAACGGTTCAGGACGGCCATCGCCGGGTGGCGCAACACCGACATCAATGGGACACCGCTCAAAATATGCTCGCTCAGCACCAAGCTAACCAAGGTCGCCAGCTATCGTCGGACGATCTGTGCCGTCAAAGCGCAGGACTACCTGCTACGGCGGATCAATGGCATCGAGGAGCCGATCGTCGCAAAGGCAAGCCAAGCCCGAACCGCGCTGCTCGAGGTGACGCAGCTGCTGCACTGGGCCGATTTCGAAACCCTTGTTGACATCATCTTTGCGCGCAGTGGCTGGAATCGAGTCTCCGTGCTCGGCGGCACCAAAAAGCTGGTTGACCTTGAGCTGGAGCATGCGGTGATCAACGAGCGGGCAGCAGTTCAGGTCAAGTCTGCCGCCAGCCAAAAGACCTTGGACGCCTATATCCGCCGGATGGACGCCACCGAGCAGTTCGACCGGTTCTTCTTCATTTGTCATTCGCCGAAGGGGGCGCTCAGCGTCCCCGACGACCGCTCCGACATTCACGTCTGGACCGGTCGCGAGTTAGGTTCGACTATCATGCGGCTCGGGCTGCACGATTGGGTGATGGAGAGGCTCGCCTAGCCAACCGATCAGAGACTACCCAGCGCGAGGCTGCGCGCTGGCCCGCACTACCATGCAACTGGATCTTGTCCCGGCTACGGGAAAGAATCGTCAATCCCCTTGGCGCGGGTGAGGTCGGCCAGCGTGATGGCCCGCATCCGATTGAAGTCGGCCCTTATCTCCTCTATCGACCTCGCGTCATAATCGCGTTCGATCCTTGCACTTTCGATTTCGCGAATTTGCTCGATCAGTTTCATTGTCATCCTCAAGACTTTCTCGTTGCCCTTGACCGCGAGATCGACTACTCGCTTCACCAATACTTCGTCTGTCTGGATGCGCAATCGCTGTCCATCTTCGACAATGGTTCGCTCCCGCTTCAACTCCCGCGCAAAAAGTTCAACCAAAGAGAGACATTTTTTCGGCCTGCCGCGTGGATTGCCGGACTGGCCCGGCTTGAAGCGTCGCTCTTTCGGAGGTTTTCCGTAGCCAACTGAATAGTTTTCGGATTTCCGCTTGGTCATTCCGCGCACTCCCGTTGCTTGTCTGCGGCGATCTCGTCGAACAGGCGCCCGGTTGGGACATGGACAGCGCTTTGCCCGGTGTGGCGTTGCCAGCGCCTTATCGCGACGTCAACGTAACGCGGCTCTAGCTCCGTCGCATAGAGGCGGCGGCCGACCCTTTCGGCAGCCAGCAACGTCGAACCGCTGCCCAGGAAGTTGTCCAAAACAATGTCATTGCGTTCCGTGCAGTCGAGAATTGCATCGGCAAGCAACTGAACCGGCTTTACGGTCGGGTGCAAGGCAAGCAAGTTACCTTCCTCGCCGTTGCGTTCGAAGCTATTGCATCCAGGATATTGCCATACGTTGGTTCTGAACCGACCATGCCGGCCAAGCTCGACGTTGTTGCGGTGGGGCATTTTGCCGTGCTTGAAGACGAAGACGAACTCGTGCTGGCTGCGATAAAGCGATCCCATGCCGGCGTTCGATTTGACCCAGGCGCATATGTTCTTGAGTTCGAGCCCGACTACCGTCGCGGCGGCAAGAATCTGGGCGGAGTGACGCCAGTCCATGAAGATGTAGAGGAGGGATCCCTGGGAGAGGTGCTCGGTCGAGCGGCGAAGATAGCCGTTGAGGAATGCGGTAAACTCCTCGTTGGACATTTCGCCGGCCGCCATCGCAAACTCGTGGTGGCGAATGCGTCCTTTGCCGGAGACGTGCCCTTGTATGGGGACATTGAACGGTGGATCCGTGATCACGGCGCGCGCGCGCTGGCCCGCCATGAGGACCAACAAAGAACTAGCCTCGAGCGCGCTTGCGCATAGGATCCGATGGCGACCAAGTTGCCAAAGATCGTTGGCGGCCGAAACCTTGGCCGAAAGAACGGCTGGAACGATGTCCGCCGGGTCCGGTGCTGGCTGAGCCTGAAGGGACTCCAGATTCTCGATCCGAAAGTCAATCTCCCCTTGGGAGAAGCCTGTGACCTCAAGACTGAATCCAAGGTCGAGCTGATATAGATCCTTGAAGGTTTCCGCGAGAGCGCGGTCATCCCAAGGCGCTAGTTCGCTGAGCCGCTGCTCAGCAATTCGGTAGAGTTCGAGTTTTTCGGGCGTGAGATGCGTTACCCGGATTATAGGGAGTTCGCGTAAGCCAAGTTTTAGAGCGCCAAAGTACCAGATCATCCCCGCGACGATCACACCCGACCCATCGATAATAATGGGGCCGATCACGCCGCCCAGTGCCTCGATACATTTCGCGTATTGTTTCTTATGGCGATCGGTATGTTTACGGAGCAATCGCTCAGGTAGCGAAATTGCGTCGATTGCAACAAGCTCGACCGGTCCCCGCTGTGTGAAGATCTCGTTGTGATTCGATGATGCCGTCATGGTTGACTCCTTGGCTCGACTGCGTCGTCACCAGAGTCTACCGGTCAGTGCCTGTTAGCCGGGCTATTGGGCCTTGTGTCGCCGTATTTCAGCAATTGCGTTTCGAAACGTCTTGAAGGTCATCTTTCGCCGTCCAGTGCCGAATTCGTAAGAAAGGCTCGATCTGTCGACGCTTTCTGACGGATCGCATCCCTGATCCCGCAACTCCGAGAAGAAATGAGGCCAGATCTCTCTCGCGCTAAGCTCCCGAAGCTCCGGCTTAAAAACCAAACGTTCTATGATTTGGCGGAGCGGCACCGCTTGGTCGCCCACCCTCGTTCTGCGGCGAGCCGCACGTTTCCGCTGAGCCTCGAGCAAGCTACCGAGATCGAATTCGGATCGATAGACGCCGTAAACGCGCCTAGCTTCAATCATGCCGTCGGGACGAATGACAATATGAGATCTCAACAATGGGTGGTGCAGGGCAGCGATATAGTCGTCGTCTAGTTGTGTTGCGGGCTCGATGACTTCGTTGGGATTATCGATCGAAACGAGCCGCAGCCGAGAAACGGGCATCCATCGCTCCTCATATCATTTGACCCAAGAAAAGTGGGAACCCTTTCGTCGATATTCAAGTCTACAAGAATTGGTCGCAATTTTTTTTGTGCATTTGAATGTCGTCGGTGCAGCCTTCGCATCGTCACATCGGATTCTGAAATCGAAAGTTAAGAGCGTGGTGGTCCGATTAAACATGCGCTCGAGTACATCCTCAGCGAAAGGCTTAACGTCGTTGAGCTTGTCGGTTGCTGATGCATAGAACTCGACGATGCGTCGCAAGGCACCTCGGTGGCCACGATCAGCGGCAGTGCACGCTCCGACGTTTGACGGCAGTCTTATCATGGTGTCCGTCAGAAAGCTTCGCTCTAACCGCTCCGAACTCGGTTCTCGTCCAGCATCTCGCTCTCCTTGTCTGGAAAGCGAGAGGCGGGAACCGATTCGCGTTATGGACCGCAGCACTGCGTCGAGAAACGATGTTTGGTGGACGCTTACAGATTCCCTGTTTGGGGCGCGCCCGTTCCTTGATCGCCTCTGAAAATTTCCCTGTGCAGTTTCGTCGCTTCAGGCCCAAAATGCCTTATTTTCAAGGCACTTGTTGGCAGTATTTTGGGCTGATCGTCGGCTCGAGGGCCGCGTTTCCCTGTAGAATTCCCTGTTACCAGGGAAGGGGGATTTTGGGGGCAAGCTTACCGCTCATCGGCGATCACCTTGCCGTCGTTCGGCAGCGCGCCGGGACTGACGAACTCGACGCTTCCGCCGAGTTTCGTCACGGCGCGCAAGCTGGTCGCAATCTCCTCGCGCAGGGCGTCACTCGTGGCCGCCGTTTCCGCTTTCAGCGTCATCGCGTCGGTCTCGCCCTGCCGTGTGACGACGAGGCGCAGTCTTCCGAGCGCAGAATGACGCTTGCCGATCTCGGCGATCTGCTCGGGGCGAATGAACATGCCCTTGACCTTGGTGGTTTGGTCGGCGCGGCCCATCCAGCCCTTGATGCGCATGTTGGTGCGGCCGCACTTGCTTGGGCCCGGCAGCGCTGCGGTGAGGTCGCCGAGGGCGAGCCGGATCCAGGGATGGTGCGGATCGAGCGACGTCACCACGATCTCGCCGACGTCGCCCGGCGTCACGGGATCGCCCGTGCCGGGCTTGACGATCTCCAGGATCAGGTCTTCGTTCACGACCATGCCCTCGCGCGCCTCGGTCTCGAACGCAATGAGGCCGAGATCAGCGGTGCCGAAGGCCTGGTAGGCATCGATGCCACGCGCCTTGATCTCCGACTGCAGTGAGGGCGGGAACGCCGCCCCCGAGACCAGTGCGCGCTTGATCGAGGAGACGTCGCGTCCCGCGCTCGCTGCGGCATCGAGCAATATCTTCAGGAAGTCCGGCGTGCCGCTGTAGCCGACCGGGCGGTAGGCCTCGATCAGTTCGAATTGCTGCTCGGTGTTGCCAGGCCCTGCCGGGATCACGGCGCAGCCGAGCGCCCGCGCCGAGGCATCGAAAATGAAGCCGCCGGGGGTGAGATGGTAGCTGAAGGTGTTGAGGACGATGTCATCGGGGCGGAACCCGGCCGCGAACAACGCCCTTGCGCCGCGCCAGGGATCGGCCTGCCGTCCCTCCGGTTCGAAAATGGGCCCTGGGGAGGTGAAGAGGCGGGCAAACGACCCCGGCGCCGCCGCCACGAAGCCTCCGAAGGGCGCGGAGGCCTTGTGCAGGGCGGGTAGTTCCGACTTGCGCAACACCGGCAGGCCCGCCAGCGCCTCCCGGGAGGTCACTGTGGCGGGATCGAGGCCTCTCAGCCGCTCGGCATAGGCCGGGGCGGCCATTGCGGCTCGTAGCACCTCTGGCAGGCGGGAGAACAGATCGGCCTCGCGAGCGGCTTGTTCACGCGTCTCGCGGGCATCGTAGTGGGCGGTCATGGCTGTTCTTTCCGTGTTGGCATCCGTTGCGCGCCGCCGCTGGCGTGGGTATCAGACGGCGATTGGCGAGGCCGAGAGAGGACGCGATGGCGGACGAAGGAATCATTGCGGCGGAGGAGGCGACGGACGTCGTCGCGCGCCTGAAGCGCCGCATGATCGAGGAGGCGCTGCCGCTGTGGTCGACCGTCGGCTGGGATCCTGCTGCAGGCGGCTTCATCGACCGGCTGCATCGCGACGGAACTGCGGATGCGGCCGCGCCGCGGCGCGTGTTCGTGCAGGCCCGCCAGATCTATTGCTACGCCAAGGCCGCGCAAATGGGCTGGTACCCTGAGGGCCGCGCCATCGCGCTGAAGGGGCTGGAGCATCTGCTCGGCAACGCCAAAGCGCCTGACGGCCGGCCGGGCTATGTGCACCGGCTGACGCCGGAAGGTGCGGTGCTGGACGGCCGGCGCGATGCCTACGATCACGCTTTCATCCTGTTTGCCCTCGCGACCGTCTACGCGCTCGACCAGGACGCGCAGGTTCGTGCCGAGATCGACGCGCTGCTCGCTTTCCTCGACGGCCATCTGCGCTCGCCGCATGGAGGCGTGCACGAGGGCCTTCCGGTCTCGCTGCCGCGCCGGCAGAACCCGCACATGCACCTGTTCGAGGCGATGATCGCGTGTTTCGACGCGACCCACGACCTGGCGTTCCAGAACCGTGCAGGCGGGTTCTTTGCGCTGTTCCTGGCCAATCTCTACGACAAGCAGAAGCGCATCCTGACCGAGTATTTCGAGGAAGACTGGTCGAAGATCGAGCCGGTCAGCGTCGAGCCGGGCCACCAGGCGGAATGGGTATGGCTGCTGAAGGGGTTCGAGCGCATCACGGGATGCCCGACCGGTCAGCGCCGTGCCGAGTTGCTTGCGACCTCGATGCGCTATCGCGACGAGGCCACGGGCTGCCTGGTCGACGAAGGCGACGACATCGGCAATATCCGCCGCAGCACGCGCCGGCTGTGGCCGCAGACCGAGATCGCGAAGGCGTGGATCGCGCAGGCCGAATCCGGCGAGGCGGGTGCGGCGGAGGAGGCGCGCGCGGCGCTGGTGCGGCTCGAACGGCATTATCTCAGCCATCCCGTGAGGGGCGGCTGGTACGACCAGTTCGATCGCGACGGCAAATCGCTGATCGACACCATTCCTGCGTCGTCGTTCTATCATGTTCTCTGCGCGGTCACGGAAGCGGAGCAGGTGCTCGAACCCTAAGAGTTCAGAGCCAGCGCTTGCGCCGCTTGAAGCTCTTGAGGTTCTTGAAGCTCTTGCGCTGGTCGCCGGCCCCGCCGAGGTAGAATTCCTTGACGTCCTCGTTGTCGCGCAATTCGTCCGCGGTGCCGTCGAGCACGACCTTGCCCTGCTCCATGATGTAGCCGTGGCTCGCCACCGACAGCGCGGCGCGTGCGTTCTGCTCGACCAGGAGGATGGTGACGCCGAGATCGCGGTTGATCTTCTGGATGATGGAGAACACCTCTTTCACCAGCAGCGGCGACAGGCCCATCGACGGCTCGTCCATCAGGATCATCTTCGGGCGCGCCATCAGCGCGCGGCCGATCGCGAGCATCTGCTGCTCGCCGCCGGAGAGATAGCCGGCAAGGCCGGTGCGTTCCTTCAGGCGCGGGAAATAGTTGAACACCATGTCGAGATCGGCATCGACCTCGCGGTCCCTGCGGGTGAAGGCGCCGAGCTTGAGGTTCTCCAGCGAGGTCATGTCGGCGACGATGCGCCGGCCCTCCATCACCTGGAAGATGCCGCGGCGGACGATCTTGTCGGGGTCGATGCCGTTGATCCGCTCGTTCTCGAACACGATTTCGCCGCGTGTGACCTCGCCGTCCTCGGTCTTGAGCAGTCCCGAGATCGCCTTCAGCGTCGTCGATTTGCCGGCGCCGTTGGCGCCCAGCAGCGCCACGATCGCGCCCTTGGGTACGTCGAGGCTGAGGCCGCGCAACACCAGGATGACGTCGTCATAGACGACCTCGATGTTGCGCACGGCGAGGAGGGCGGCGGCGGGCACTGCTGTGGGAGTGGTGCGAGTGGCTTCTGCAATCTGACTCATGCTTCAAAACTCCGCTGTCGTCGCCCGGCTTGACCGGGCGACCCAGTATTCCAGAGACGCCTGACGTTCCCCGAGAGGCCGCGGCGTACTGGATCCCCGCCTTCGCGGGGGATGACAGTTGTGTGCAGGGAAACAGCGTGCCTCACCAGCCCAGCAATTCCGGCTTGCGCGGCAGCTCGACGGTCTTGACCTTCTCGAGCTTGATCGTGCCCTTGGCCATGAGGTCGTTGAGGTCGCCGTCGGTCGCGCCCGAGACCTTGGTGCGATAGAGATCGACCTTCAGCGTGCCGCGATGGTCCTTGTCGGTCCAGGTCGAGGGATTGCAGACGCCTTCCATGCCGGCCGGCACCCAATCCTTCTTCTGGTAGAAGCCCTTGGCGACGTTGTCTCCGGTGGCGCCGCCGTTCTTGGCAGCCCAGTCGATCGCTTCCTTCATGTACAGCGCCGAGCAGACCGCCGCGACGTAGTGCACGGGACGGTAGACCTTGCCGCTGGCGTCGGACATCTTCGAGATCTCCATCAGCGTCTTCATGCCGGGCGCATCGCCGCCCCAGCTCACCGCGGTGCGCAAGGGGAAGATCACGCCGTTGGCGGCGTCTCCGGCCGTCTTGGCGGCGTTCTCGTCCATGCCCCAGACATTGCCCATGAACTGGATCTCGACGCCGGCAGTCTTGCAGGCCTTCATCACCGAGATGTTGGAGGCGGCGGTGTTGCCGAGATACGCGTAGTTGGCGCCCGAGGATTTCAGGCTCAGGCACTGGGCGCTGTAGTCGCCCGGCGCGAGCGCGAACACCAGCGGCGGCAGCACCTCGAAGCCGAGCTCCTGCGCCATCGCTTCACCGGCGGCCTTCGGCGCGTTCGGATAGGGATGGTTGGCGCCCATGTGCACGAATTTCGGCTTGCCGGACTTGCCCTTGGCCTTCCAGTCCTCGGCCGCCCACATCAGCATCGCGCGCAGCGAGTCCGAATAGCTAGGGCCATAGAAGAAATTGTAGGGCGCGGGCTTGGCCTTGCCGCTGACGCCCTCGGGGTCGGTGAGGGCGGCGGCATAGGAGCCTGACATGTCGGGAATCTTGTCCTGGGCGAGGAAGCCGGTCAGCGCCTCGGTGTCGGCGGTGCCCCAACCCATGATCGCGGCGACCTTGCTGTCCGGCGCCGACCACTTCTTGTAGAGCGCGATCGCGCGCGGCACCTGGTAGCCGTAGTCGTTGGTGTCGACGTTGATCTGCTTGCCGCCGACGCCGCCGTTCTTGTTGACCCAGGCGAAGGTGTCGGCGACGGCCTGGCCATAGGGCGTGCCGACGTCGGAGGTGCCGCCGGAATAGTCGGCAAGGTGCCCGATCGCGATCTGCGCCTGTGCGCCGGCCGAGAATGCGGCGATCGCGACGGCGAGCGATGCGGTGCTCAAAAAGGATTTCATCGTCATGGGTCGGTTCCTCCTGTTTATTGTTTAAGTGAAGTTGCCCGCGCTCAATGCGAGAACGGGTAGAGTTTCCAATACGCCTTGATCTGCCGCCAGCGATGCGCGAGGCCGTCGGGTTCGAACATCAGGAAGGCGATGATGATCACCCCGATCGCGATCTCGCGCAGGAAGGTGATGTTGGTGTTGAGCGATAGCGCCTTGTCGATCGCGCCGCCCTTCAAATAATGGCTGATGAACTCCATCCCTTCGGGCAGCAGCACCACGAAGGCGGTGCCCATCAGCGTGCCCATGATCGAGCCGGTACCGCCGATGATGATCATGGCCAGGAACAGGATCGAGCGCTCGATACCGAAACCTTCCTGCGACACCACGAGCTGGTAGTGCGCATAGAGCGCGCCGGCGATGCCGGCGAAGAAGGCGGCGAGCCCGAACGACAGCGTACGGTATTTGGTGAGGTTGATGCCCATGATCTCGGCCGAGAGATAATGGTCGCGGATTGCCACCAGCGCACGGCCGTCGCGGGTGCGCATCAGGTTGGTGACGAGGATGTAGCTGAGCAGCACATAGGCCAGCACGACGTAGAAATACTGTTTGTCGCCGCGCAGTGTGTAGCCGAAGATCGAGAACGGGTTGGCGCTCGCCGGCACCGAGCCGCCGGTGAACCATTCGGCGCGGGAGAAGAAGTCGAGCAGGATATACTGCGCGGCCAGCGTCGCGATGACGAGATAGAGCCCCTTCAGCCGCGCCGCAGGGATGCCGAAGATCAAGCCGACCAGCGCGGTGACGACGCCGGCGAGCGGGATCGCGAAGAACACCGGGATCGGCGCGTTGTTGGAGATGTAAGCCGAGGTGAAAGCGCCGAGCAGGAAGAAGGCAGCATGCCCGATCGAGATCTGGCCGGTGAAGCCGACCAGGATGTTCAGCCCGAGCGCCGCGATCGAGAAGATGCCGATCTGGATCAGGATGCTGAGCCAGTATCCGCTGAAGAATTGCGGCGCGAGGCACAGCAACAGCACGCCTGCGATGGCGAAGTTGCGGCTGGTCGTGGTCGGGAAGATCGTGGTGTCGGCCGCATAAGAGGTGCGGAAATCACCAGCAGGAATGAGGGCAGGGCCGGCCATGGGTCAGATCCGCTCGATGTCGTGGGTGCCGAACAGCCCGTAGGGCTTGATCATCAGCACGATGATGAGGACGTAGAACGGCGCGATCTCGTAGAGATTGCCCCAGTGCAGGTACTCGCTGTCGACATATTGTGCGACGTTCTCGAGCAGGCCGATGATGATGCCGCCGAGTACGGCGCCGCCGACGGAGTCGAGCCCGCCGAGGATCGCCGCCGGAAACACCTTGATGCCGTAGGCGGCAAGGCCCGAGGACACGCCGTTCACGACCGCAACGACGACGCCCGCGACCGCCGACACCGTCGCCGAGATCGCCCAGGCCATCGCGAACACGCTTTTCACGGAAATGCCGAGCGATTGCGCGACCTGCTGGTTGAACGCGGTGGCGCGCATCGCAAGGCCGTATTTGGAGGCGCGGAAGAACCAGGCCATGCCGATCATCATGGCGACGGAGACCACCAGGCTCATGACATAGACAGTCTGGATCTGTAAGCCCAGCAAGCTGACCGACTGGCTCTCGAACACGCGCGGGAACGGCTGCGGATTGACGCCGAACATCCATTTCAGCGTTGCCTGGAGCACGGTGGAGAGGCCGATCGTCACCATGATCACGGAAATGATGGGCTCGCCGATCATCGGCCGCAGGATCAGCACCTGGACCGCGATGCCGAACACGAACATGAACACCAGCGTCATCGGCATGCCGATCCAGAACGGCACCTGATATTTGGCAAGCAGCGCCCAGCACACCCAGGCGCCGACCAGCAGCAATTCACCTTGCGCGAAGTTGACGACCTGCGTCGCCTTGTAGATCAGCACGAACGACATCGCGACCACGCCATAGAGCGTGCCGACCACGAGACCGTTGACCAGGAGCTGGATGAGGAAGGCGGTGTTCATGTCGGTTGACCCAGCTCGTCATTGCCGGGCTTGACCCGGCAATCCATCGATGCGGAAGGAAGATTGTTCGGAAGAGGATGGATGCGCGGGTCAAGCCCGCGCATGACGACCATTTGTTTCACTCCGCAGCCTCCGCCATGTGCCCGTGCCCGCCGAGGTCCACCACGCGCAGTGTCGTCCGCACGCGCTGGGTGGTGCCGTCCTGGAAGCGGATCACGGTGTCGACGGGGATGTCGGCATCGCCGCGGTAGATGGCATCGATGATGCCCTCGTATTTCTCGTTGATGACGCTGCGGCGCACCTTTCTTGTGCGGGTGAGCTCGCCGTCGTCGGCGTCGAGCTCCTTGTAGAGCAGCAGGAAGCGCGAGATGCGCTGCGCCGGCGGCAGCGTGGCGTTGACGGTCTCAACCTCCTTCTGCAGCAGCGTATAGACCTCCGGCCGCGAGGCGAGATCGCTGTAGGTCGTGAAGGAGAGGCGGTTCTTCTCCGCCCATTTCGAGATGATGGAGTAGCGGATGCAGATCATCGCCGCGAGCGCATCGCGGCCGGCTCCAAGCACCACGGCTTCGGCGATGTAGGGCGAGAACTTCAGCTTGTTCTCGATGAACTGCGGCGAGAAGCGCTCGCCGCGCGAGGTCTCGGCGAGATCCTTGATGCGGTCGATGACGACGAGCTGCTGGTTCGCGTTGAAATAGCCGGCGTCGCCCGACAACATCCAGCCGTCCTTGATGTCGGCGACGCTTGCCTCCGGATTCTTGTAGTAGCCGAGAAACATGTTGGGATGCCGCACCACGATCTCGCCGACGCCGTGGACGTCGGCATTGTCGATGCGGATCTCGACCTGGTCGGACATAGGAACGCCCGTGGTGTCGGGATCGACCTTGCCCTCGGGATGCAGCGTATAGGCCCCCAGCAGCTCGGTCTGGCCGTACAGCGTGCGCAGCGGCACGCCCATGGCCTGAAAGAACTTGAAGGTCTCGGGCCCGAGCGCCGCGCCGCCGGTGGCAGCTGAGCGCAGCCGGGTGAAACCGAGGCGGTCGCGCAGCGCCCGGAACAGGATCGCGTCGGCAAGGCCCGAGCGCTTGCCGTGTTCGAGCGCGGCGAGGCCACTCTTCATGCCGACGTCGAACAGGCGCTGCTTGAGAGGCGTCGCGTCCATCACCTTGGCGCGGACGTCGGCGGCGATCGATTCCCAGACCCTGGGGGCAAAGAGCACGAATGTCGGCGCGATCTCGCGCAGATCGTTCATCATCGTGTCGGGCTCTTCGACGAAGTTGATCTTCATCCGGCAGAGCAGGCCTTTGCCGAGCACGTAGACCTGCTCCATGATCCACGGCAGCGGCAGCACCGAGACGTATTCGTCGTCCGGGCCCTTGGGATCGAAGGCAAGATAGGTCGCGCAGTGGCCGAGCACGCGGCCGGCGGCGAGCATCGCGAGCTTGGGATGGGACGTGGTGCCCGACGTCGTGCAGAGGATCGCGACGTCCTCGCCCTTGGTGGCATCGACCAGTCTGTCGTAGAGCTCCGGCTCACGCGCGGCACGTGCCCGGCCGAGCTCGGCAAACCTCTCCGCCGACATCAGCCTGGGGTCGTCATATTTCCGCATCCCGCGCGGATCGGAATAGATGATGTGCTTCAGCTTCGGCGCGCGGTCGGCGAGGGTAAGCAGCTTGTCGACCTGCTCCTCATCCTCGGCGAAGACAAGCTGCGCCTCGCCATAGTTGAGCAGATAGGAGGCTTCCTCGTCCAGCACGTCGCGATAAAGTCCGAGGCTGAGGCCGCCGATGGCGTGCGTCGCCACTTCCGCCGCCACCCAATCCGGCCGGTTATCGCCGATGATGCCGATGACGTCGCCGCGGCCAAGGCCCATTTCGAGAAGGCCGAGCGCAAAATCGCGGACGCGGGTCTGGTAGTCGCTCCAGGTGAACAGCCGCCAGAGCCCGAGATCCTTCTCGCGGAGCGCGATTTCGTTGCCATGCTCCTTCGCGTTGAGCCGGAGCATCTTCGGATAGGTGTCGGCCTGTGCGACGCGGCCTGCGTAATCCATCATGCCGCGCTCTCCTGCGCGGGTGCAGCGTCATCCGGATCGACCAGCACCTCGTCTTCTTCACCAAGATAGGCGCGTCTGACGTGGGGATCGGCGAGCACCGTCGCCGGATCGCCTTCGGCGATCTTCTTGCCGAAATCCAGCACCATGACGCGGTGGGAGATGTCCATCACCACGCCCATGTCGTGCTCGATCATCACCACCGTCATCCCGAATTCCTCGTTGAGATCGACGATGTAGCGGGCCATGTCCTCCTTCTCCTCGAAGTTCATGCCGGCCATCGGCTCGTCGAGGAGAATGAGACGCGGCTCCAGCGCCATGGCGCGGGCGAGCTCCACGCGCTTGCGCAGGCCGTAGGAGAGGGTGCCGGCGGTGGCCTTCCGCACCGACTGGAGGTCAAGGAAGTCGATGATCTCCTCGACCTTGCGGCGGTGCTCGAGCTCCTCCTTGCGCGCGCCGGTGAGCCAGTACAGCGAACCCGTGAGGAAATTGTTCTTCAGCAGGTGATGGCGCCCGACCATGATGTTGTCGAGCACGCTCATGTGGTGGAACAGCGCCAGATTCTGGAAGGTGCGGCCGATGCCGAGCGAGGCGCGGGCGTTCGGCGTCAGGGCGGTGATGTCGCGGCCCTGGTAGAACAGCTGGCCTTCGGTTGGCTTGTAGCGGCCGGAAATACAGTTCACGATCGAGGTCTTGCCGGCGCCGTTAGGGCCGATGATCGAGAACAGCTCGCCCTCCCTGATGGAGAAGCCGACGTCGGTCAGCGCCCGGACGCCGCCGAATCGCAGGGACACGTCGCGCACTTCAAGACTTGTAGCCACCAAACGAAACCCTCCCGGTGATGGCGCTTTTTAGTGGCGCTCTTCGTCCGTTCCTGCCCAGCGATCCTAGTACGGCGGTGCCGGTGAGGCCATGCAGCAGATGGTCTCGACCGGAGCCGCGCCACTCTCGTTCCCGTCAGGGATCAAAAGCCGCATCGTCCGAGGTGGTCCTCAATAGGGGAAAGCGCTATTTTGAAATGTCTCGCGGCTGACAATTCTGCGACAAAGTTTGCCGGGCGGCGGCGGCCTTCATCTTTCGTCGGATGGCGGTTGGAATCATCATGCTGCAATGCAGCAGAAGACGGAGTGACGAAACGGTGCGGCTGGCCGCGAGATCATGATTTCAGAAGATCAACTGAAGCGCGTCGCCGCTTGGTCGCGCGAGCTCACGCAGGCGGAGATCGAGGTCGCGCGCGCCGGAATCACGGAGCGGTCCTACGGCACCGGCGAGACCGTGTTCATGCGCGGTGATATTTTTGCCTATTGGGCCGGCATGGTGGGCGGCCTTGCCCGCATGGGCGGGGTCTCCAGGGACGGCAAGGAGACCAGCCTCGCCGGGCTGACGGCGGGGGCCTGGTTCGGCGAGGGCAGTGTGCTCAAGAACGAGCCGCGCCGCTATGACGTGGTCGCGCTGCGCGACAGCCGCGTCGCGCTGATGGAACGCAGCGCCTTCATGTGGCTGTTCGAGAACAGCGTCGGCTTCAACCGCTTTCTGGTGCGCCAGCTCAACGAACGGCTCGGCCAGTTCATCGGCATGCTCGAGGTCAACCGCACCCTGGATGCCACCGCGCGCCTCGCCCGCAGCATCGCCTCACTGTTCAATCCGATCCTCTATCCGGAATCGACCGCTCATCTGGAGATCACCCAGGAGGAGATCGGTGCGCTCTCCGGCATGTCCCGCCAGAACGCCAACCGCGCGCTGAACCGGCTGGAGAAGGAGGGACTGCTGCGGCTCGAATATGGCGGCGTCACCATCCTCGATATCGAGCGGCTGCGCGGGTATGGCGATTAGGCGCGGTCATCGCGCATTCGCGGGCGCATGCACCGGCCAGAGGTCGGCGCGCCAGCGGATCGCGATCGCCAGCATCGCGATGAAGCCGGCGGCGGCATAGAGCGAACCCGTCGCGGAATAACCGATGACGTCGATCAGGCTGCCGGCCGCGAGCAATCCGATCGGCAGGCCGTAGATCACCATCATGCGCACGCCCATCACGCGGCCGCGAAGGTGTGCGCTTGCGGTGCGCATCAGGATCACGGCCGCCGAGATCATGGACATGCTCTGGGCGATGCCGGCGAGCACGAGGCAGGCCATCGCCACCGGCATGGTCCTGATTTCGACGAATACCAGCAGCATGGCGTACCAGGCCAGCGTCGCGCCGATCAGAAGCCGGGCAATGCGCAGTCCGCCGACCAGGCTGAGCGTGATGGAGCCGATCAGCGAGCCGACGGCGAAGCTCGCCGAGAGGTAGCCGAGGCCGGTCTGGTCGGTATGAAAGATCTCTCGGGCGATGTAGGGCAGCAATCCGCCGGTGAACGGAAATGCGGTGAGATTGGCCAGGAAGGCGACGCACAGCGCCGCACGCATTCCCGGGCCACTCCAGGCGTAGACGATCCCTTCCTTCAGATCGCCGAGCAGCCGCGAAACGGCATGGCTATTCGCCGGAAGATCGCTGGTGATGACGGTCCTCTTGGGCCGGGTCAGACACAGCATGAGAAGCGCTGCCACGAAGTAAAGACAGGCGATCGCCACGTAGACGAGGCCAATGCCGAGGACGGCGAACAGCCCAGCGCCCGTCAACGCTCCGGCGATGCGCGCGCTGTCCTGGGTCGTGCGCGCAACGCTGATCGCGCCCACCAGCTGCTCGGCCGGCATGATCTCGGCGAGCAGCGCGCCGCGGACGCCCAGATCCGAGGGACGAATCAGGCCCATGACCGCGACGATGATCATGACGCTCAGCGGCGACAGATGACCGGTCAGCGCCAGAACCATGATGGTCGACGAGAGCACCGTATAGGCAAGACGCATCGCGACCAGCAGATCGCGATGGCCCATGCGGTCGCCGATCATGCCGAACACCGGCGCGACCAAGGTCCCGACGAACTGGAGCGAGGCAAGCACGGTCAGCAGCAGCACCGAGCCGGTCTCGACCAGGATGTACCAGCCCAGCACCAGCGTCTCGACCTCGAAAGCCCAGGAGGTGAGCAGGTCGGACGGCCATTGGAAGCGATAGTTGCGGATGCGGAATGGCGCGAGCGCCGACGCCCGCGTGGCTGCGCTCAAGACGCGATGACGCCTGTCACGGCGAATCCCTTGCCTTGTTGTTTCTTCTTTCGGATCAGCAACGTAACGTTGGCGACGCGCGTGTCAATCGGACCCGCCGCATGCTGCCATGCATGGCTGCATCAGCACGGCCCGCGGGCGCGTGACCGTCCGTACGAATGTCGTCCCCTGGTTTCGGCGATCGGTTCGTGCTGGGACGCAGGAGGCGGTCATAGTGTCTTCATCTTGCTGTGGCCCAACAGGTCGCGGGCGCGGGGGGATCGGAGCGATCGCAGCATGTGGATAGGGTGGCCGAGGTTTGCCGCGCAGTCTTTTTGTTTTGTACTTCTCGTAAGCGTCATGGTCTCGCCGGTGCAGGCGGGGTCGCAAGACATGTTGGCGCTGATGCAGCGCATTACGGCGCTGGCGAAGGAGGGCCGCTATGGCGAGGCGGTCGGCTTTGCCAGGAAGCTCGTCGTTGAGGCCGAGAAAAGCACGGGGCGACAATCGCCCCTGACCGCGACCACGCTCGTCGTGCTGGGTCAGGCCCTCCAGACGAAAGGCGAGACCGCTGAGGCCGAAAGCGTGCTGAGGCGGGCCCTCGTCATTCGCGAGAAGAGCCTTGGTCCCAATCATCCCGATGTCGCAGCCGTGCTCGCTACGCTGGGCCAGATCGAGCTCGGCCAGAACCGGCTCGGCGATGCCGAACGCGACATGTCGCGCGCGATCGCCATCGACGAGAACGTGCTGGGCCCTGACCATCTCACCACGGCGCTGGCGCGGATGCAGCTCGGCAATCTCCGTCACCGCCAGTTGAAGGAGACCGAGGCGCTCGATCTGTTCAACCGTGCGCTCGTGGTGTTCAGGAAATCTCCGGGACAGGCTGACATCATGATCCCGGTGACCTTGAACAACATCGCGGAGGTCAATCGGGCGCAAGGGCGGTTGCAGCAGGCCGAAGCGAGTTTTGCCGAAGCGCTTGTGCTTCAGGAGAAGCAGCATGGCCCGGACAGCATCTATCTGACGGCGACGCTCAACAATCTCGGCGAGCTCCGGCGGGCCCAGGGACGGCTCCCGGAGGCAGAGCAATTGGCCCGGCGGACTTTGGCCATCAGGGAGAAGGCGCTCGGACCTGATCATCCCGATGTCGCCGCGAGCCTCAACAATCTGGCCCTGGTGTTCTCGCGCGAGGGCCGGGACGCCGAGGCCGAGGGGCTGCTGACCCGCGCGCTCGCGATTCAGGAGAAGGCCGTCGGGATAGCGCATCCGAATGTGGCGACGGCATTGAACAACCTTGCGGAGGCCTGGGCCCATCTCAATCGCAAACAGGAGGCGGAGCAGCTGTTCCGCAAGTCGCTGGCGATCCGCGAGAAGGCGCTCGGTCCGGCGCATCTGGATGTCGCGATCGCGCTCGACAATCTGGTGACGCTGATGAGCGAGGCCGATCGTTACGCCGAGGCCGAACCGTTCGCGCGCCGGTCGCTTGCGATACGCGAGGCTGCGGTCGGGCATTCTCACCCGCTGGTCGCCAACAGTCTCAACAATCTGGCCGTCATTCTGGACAGCACCGGCCGGCCGCAGGAGGCCGAGCCGCTGCTGAAGCGCGCGCTGGATATCCGCCTTCGCGCTCTCGGCGAGCAGCATCCGGATGTTGCCAACAGCTTCGCCAATCTCGGCGCCCATCATATCGATTCGAAGGATTGGCAGCAGGCCCGCGACGCCTTCGCGCGCGCGGTCGCGATCCAGAACGGCCGCCGCGCCGCCGAGCAGGAGAGCCGCGGCGATGTGAAGGTCCATGACGAGACCAATCCCTATCCCGGACTGATCGTAGCCGCCTATAATCTCGCGAGCGCCAATGCGGGGCAGGCCGGCGCGTTGCGATCGCAGGCGTTCGAGGCGGCGCAATGGATCGGTGACGAGCAGGCTGCGCGGGCAATCGCCGGCATGTCGGCCCGCATCGCCGATGGCAGCGGGGATCTCGCCGCGCGCGTCCGCGAGCGGCAGGATCTCGCCGCGCAAGCTGTTGCGACCGACAAGATGCTCGTGGCGGCGATCTCGCAGGCGGATGCTGCGCGCAACCCGGCGGCGGAGCAGGCGCTTCGTGCCAGAGCCTCAACCATCGCAGGTCAAATCCGGGAATTGGATCGCACGATCGCTGGGCAGTTTCCGGACTACGCAGCGCTCGTCACCAAGGCGCCGATTGCAATCGAGGATGCCCAGAAGCAGCTTCGTCCCAACGAGGCGATGTTGCTGTTCACGACGACGTCGCGCGCCACCTTCGTCTGGACCGTGACGCGCTCGGACGTGCGCTGGCATTCGGCGGATCTCGGCGAAAAGCACCTCGATGAGGCCGTCGGCGCCTTGCGCTGCGGTCTGGATACGGATGCATGGCTGGACAAGGCATCCACATGTCCGCAGAAGCTCGGCCGCAAGACCCCGCTTGGGGCAGACGAGCCATTGCCGTTCGACCAGGAGCGCGCCTTTGCGCTCTACCAGGCGCTGCTCGGGCCTGTCGCGCGCGACATCGACGGCAGGGAGCTGATCCTGGTGCCGTCAGGCCCGCTTGCGACGCTGCCCTTTCAGGTCTTGCTGACAGAGAAACCGGCTGCCGGCCAGGACCTCGCGAAGGCGCCCTGGCTGGTCAAGCGATTTGCCACCACAGTGCTGCCATCAGTCTCCAGCCTCAAGGCATTGCGGCAGGTCGCACGCAAGAGCGCGGCGCCGAAACCATTTCTCGGCGTCGGCAATCCCGTGCTCGACGGCGATGGCCGCAGCGATGTCGCGATGGCGCGTGCCAAGCTGGCGCGCCAGATCCAGACCTGCGCCGCCCTCCCGACGCAGGCGACCCAGGTCGCACAACGGAGCTTGCGCGCCGTGGACGCGCTGTCGGGCGGCACGGCAGACATCGTCCAGCTCAGGCGGCAGATGCCGCTGCCGGAAACTGCGCTCGAACTTTGCGCGGTGGCCAGCACCTTTGTGCCCGTCAAAGGCGACGTCGTCCTCGCTGGCGACGCCTCCGAGACCAGGATGAAGGCGCTCGGCCAAAGCGGCGATCTCGCGAAATACCGCATCCTGCATTTTGCGACCCATGGCGCGCTTGCGGGGCAGGTGCGTGGATCGATCGAGCCCGGACTGATCCTCAGCCCGCCAGCGGCGCCGACGCCCACCGATGACGGCTATCTCTCGTCGTCGGAGATATCCGGCCTCAAGCTCGATGCCGATTGGGTGATCCTGTCGGCCTGCAACACCGCCGGAGGGCAGGCCGCCAATTCGGAGGCCTTCTCCGGTCTTGCGCGGGCGTTCTTCTATGCGGGCACGCGCGCGCTGCTGGTGTCGCACTGGGCGGTGAACTCCGACGCCGCGGTCGCCATCACCACCGGTACGATCGACGCGATGAAGACGCATCCCGACATTGGCCGCGCCGAGGCGCTGCGTCGTTCGCTCTCGGCACTGATCACCAAGGGCGGCGACAGCGCGCAGCCCGCAACTTGGGCGCCCTTCGTGCTGGTGGGGGCGGGCGCCATGTAGCCGACCAGCGCGCCGGCGCGCGCTGAACCGGGATGAGCGAAGCCGCGCGCGCGGCCGTTAACCAACCACCGCTTGCTCTTCCTGCACGACGAGCCCATGCTTGCCAGGTTGCTGGGCCCATCGGACAGGCCCAGTAGACCGCGTCATCGCGGCTTCCGCGGGGTCTTGACCATGAACTGCTCTTGCTGCGGTTCCGAGGTTCAGAGCGGCTTTGCTTTCTGCCCGAAGTGCGGCACGAAGCAGCCGAACGCGTGCCCCGGCTGCGGCTATGCTTGCGCTCCGGATTTCGCGTATTGCCCGAAATGCGGTGCCCTCGTCAGTGAGGCTCCCAAAGCCGGGGGACAGGCGCAGCCGAGCCGGCCGACAGCGCCGGTCAGAGCGTCGTCACCGCCGCTGGCGCCGGCGGTCGACGCTCACCAGGCTTTTCGACCGCAGCCGGGCAGGTTGGACAACGAAGCCAACCGCCGCACCATTACCGTGCTGTTTGCCGATCTCAGCGGCTTCACCGCGATGAGCGAGCGCCTCGACCCCGAGGTCATGCAGATGCTTCAGAACGAATTGTTCGAGGAGCTGACGGAAGCGGTGCAAGGCTTTGGCGGCTTCGTGGACAAATTCATCGGCGATGCGCTGCTGGCGCTGTTCGGCGCGCCAGCAGCGCACGAGGACGATCCGGAGCGGGCGGTCCGCGCTGCACTCGACATGATCAAGCGGACGGAGCAGCTCAGCGAGCGTGCGAAGGTCTATGCCGGCGCCCCGCTGCAGCTCCACATCGGCATCAATACCGGGCACGTGGTTGCGGGCGGACTGGGTGTCGGCGCTGCCAAGTCCTATTCGGTAACCGGCGACACGGTGAATACCGCGCAGCGATTGCAGTCGATGGCGCCGCCGGACGAAGTGCTGGTCGGGCCGTTGACGCACCGCCTGACGCGGCATGCGTTCTCGTATGAATCGCTCGGAGAGGTCTCGCTCAAGGGCAAGATGGGCAGTGTCCTGGTCCATCGTCTCAAGGGACCGCTCGACATGCCGCGTGCGGCGCGAGGCCTCGACACGCTGGGCCTCAGTGCGCCGCTGATCGGCCGCGACGCCGAGCTTGCCCGCATGATCGGCAGCCTCGATCGCGCGTGTGGCGGTGCGGCGCAACTGGTGCGGCTGGTCGGCGAAGCGGGTATCGGCAAAACGCGCCTGGTGAACGAATTCGTCGCCCGCATCCGCGATGAGGAGCGCTTCGCAGGTGTGGCGATCCGGCAGGCCGCCTGCTCGCCACTCGGCGAACAATCCTACGGCACGCTCGCCGCGGTCCTGCGCAGCGCCTATGGCATCGCGCAGAAGGCCAGCGCCGCGGCGGCTGAGGCCAGGCTGGCTGAGGCGCTGTCGGAGCTTGGCCTTGCGGCCGAAGAGGCAGAGCGGCTGATGCCGCTCTATGTGCATGTTCTTGGCCTCGGCGGCCCCGACGCCGCATTGCAGCACGTCGAGCCGGAACAGCTTCGGCGGCAGATCTTTTTTGCGATCCGGACCGTTTTCGAACGGCGCCTGGCCTTGTCACCGCTTCTGATCATCGTCGAGGATCTGCATTGGGCCGACGCCGTCTCCCTTGAGGCGCTCCGGTTCCTGATGGATCGGCTGGAGCGCACGCGGTTGATGCTAATGTTTACGCATCGGCCAATGCTGGAGCTGGATCAGTTCGGTTCGGGTCGGATCAGCCACACGACCCTTCGATTGCTTCCGCTCGGTGACGCCGACGGACAGAACTTGCTGGCGGCTTATTTCAGTCACGGTTGGCGTGAGCCGCCGGGAAATCTGTTCAGTCGAATCCTGGAGCGCGCGAGCGGCAATCCGCTTTTCCTCGAGGAAATCATCCGCGGTCTCATCGAGGCCGGCGCCTTGGAGCGTGACGGCTCGCAGTGGCGGATAAAGTCGGATGAGGCCGCCGCCGACATCCCGGCAAGCATTCAGGCGCTGTTGCTGGCGCGGCTGGACCGGCTGCCGCATGAGGTGCGCCGGCTGGCCCAGGAGGCCGCGGTGATCGGCCCGCGCTTCGATGCTGCTCTGCTCGGTGCGACGGCAACCGCGCCGGCAAAGGTCGAAGTGGGCCTCGAACTTCTGTGCGACGCCGAGATTGTCGAGGAGGTTGCGGGCGCAAACTCGATCTCGCTGCGATCCTACCGTTTCACGCAGACCATGCTGCAGGACGTGATCTATCAAAACCTGCTGTTGCAGCGGCGGATCGAGCTCCATGGACGGATTGGTGCCGCGCTGGAGCGGCTCTATGGCAGCGAGCCCGAACGGCTCGAGGACCTCATCCTGCTCGGCCATCATTTCAGCCTGAGCGCGCACAAGTCGAAAGGCGCGTGCTATCTGCGCGCGGCCGGCGACCGCGCACGCGCGACCTATGCCAATGCCGATGCCATCCGTCTCTACCAGCAGGCCCTCGCCATGTTGTTGACCGGCGGCGAACGCGTGCCGGAGCGCCTGCTTCTGTACGAGCGGATCGCGGACCTCTGCGCCGCGGCGGGCCGCCGCAACACGGCCGAGGAGCACTACCAGAGCGCACTGGAGGGGCACCGCGCCGCGGAGGACCGCATTGGCGAAGCGCGAATCCTTCGCAAGCTTGGCAGGTTGTTGTGGGACGCCGGCAAGCGGATCAACGCAGAGAGGCATTACGCCGAGGCGGCTGACCTGCTTGGAGGGACCGATGCGCCGATCGAACGGGCGCACCTCTTGCAGGAGCGCGGCCGTCTCGCGTTTCGCATGGGCGATCACGTGGCCGCCGCGACATGGGCGGACGAGGCGCTTGGCTACGCCCGATCCGTCCCGGCGGACGCGGACGAGCAAGCCGGACTCGAGGCGGCGCGCGCCATTGCCGAGGCTCTCAATACCAAGGCGGTTGCACTGGCACGGCTTGGACGACACCAGGATGCGGTGCGCGAAGTGGAGCAAAGTGTCGCGGCAGCCGAAGCCGCTGGCCTTCTCAATGTGGCCTGCCGCGGCTACACCAATCTCAGCGTGCTCTACACGATCGTTGACCCGGCGCAGGCCATGGAGGTTTGCCGGCGCGGACTGGACGTCGCGCATCGTATTGGCGATCTCGGGTTCCAGGCGCGTCTTCTCGCCAATTTTGCCGTTGCCTGTTGCACCTTCACGGACAAATGCACCGACGAAGGTGTGCCGGCTGCCGAAAAGGCAATCGAGATCGACCGTGCGCTCGATCAGCGCGAGCATCTCCCCGTGCCCCTGATCGTGCTCGGGCAAATCCATCAATGCCATTTCCGGCCCGATCAGGCCGCCCGCTGCTACAATGAGGCCATCAAGGTCGCGAGCGAAACCGGCGAGCCGCAGCAGCTTTTTCCGTGCTATGATGGTCTTGCGACGCTGAACCTTGATCGCGGCGACATGCCCGAGGCCGAGCGGTATTTCGCGCTGGCCGATGACGTCTGCACCAAGCACGGGCTTGATCCCGCCGGACTGATTGTACTGCCATTTCTTGACTAGGTCATGTGAAGGAGTTCAACCATGTCAGAACGTCATGTCGATGGACCGCTGCAACCGGGTGATCGCGCACCGAACATCGTGCTGGACGCCATCACCCGCGAAGGGAAGATCGCGCTCGAGGATTTTCGCGGGCAAAGTCCGATATTGGTCGGCCTGTTTCGAGGCCTGCACTGCCCGTTCTGCCGCCGCCATATCGCGGCCCAGGCGCAGCTTGACGCGGCACTGCGCGACAAGGGCGTCGAAAGTCTGACGGTCGTCAATACGCCGATCGAGCGTGCTCGGCTCTACTTCCGTTATCACCCGTTGCCCAATCTGCTTGCCGCGTCCGATCCCGAGCGGATCTCGCACCGCGCGTTCGGCCTGCCCAATCTGGAATTCACCGAGAAGGAAACCGAGTGGCCGCGCAAGGTGGGCATGGATGTGGTCATGAGCATGCAAGTGGACATTCCCGGAGAATTGCCCGGGCCGATGAATCGTTTGGCGGCCGCCGAGCAGCTCAACAACAAGGATGGCTACGAGATGATGGAGGCCGATCAGCGCATGGCGGCAACCGGCCAGGGTCAGCTATTCGGCCAGTTCCTGCTCGATCGGGAAGGGGTCGTGCGCTGGGCCTTTACAGAAGTTCCGGAAGGCGGCCAGCGCATGTTCGGGATGCCGAGCCCGGGTGAGTTGATGTCGGCAGCCTCGCAGGTGGCGGGCTAGGCATCGTCGCGCGGTTGGCGTGGTGCCCCTGACCGCAGCAGGCACGAGCCGGTGCGCGCGAGGTGCTGCCGCCATTTTCCCGACCACGCCTGCGCATGACGAACGATTGATCCGAGCGCACTTAATCCGAGCGCACAATGACCGACATTCAGGAAAGGCTCCTCGAAAGCAAGATGACCGAGATCGAGCGGGCCCGATCCTGGAGTCCCCGCGTGATCTCCAAGTTCGAAACGCTCATCAGGAGCGGTGACGATCTATCGCTCTACCGCGTCAATCCGCTGGCATTCGCGCGCGACCGCGCCATTGCAGAGCCGGAAAGTACTGACCTGTTTCTCTATGCGACGAGAAGCGGGCTATTCGAGATGAGCTGGGACGTTGTTTGTCCCCAATCCGGCATGGTGCTCGATAGCTTCGGCGCTTTGCGCACGCTCAAGACGCACTATGTTTGTGGTTTGTGCGACGTCACTGGTGAAACCGATCTCGACGACTTCATAGAGGTCACGTTTACGGTATCGCCCCAGCTTCGGCGGCTTCCGTTTCATGATCCTGCCTCCCTCTCGGTCGAGGATTTCCATTGGAAGCTTCGATTTCTGAATGACGCGCGGATACCTGGCCAACAAATCCGATTTCTCGACTATTTGCATGCGTTCGTTCGCGGCCTTTCGTTCTTGCCGCCAGGCTCCGCCACGACCATTCGTTGCGAACTCGGTCTCGGCGCGCTGGCGGGGGTCAATATCCAAACCCAGGCTGCGTTCGCCGTCGCGGTGGCCGGCGAGCCGACAACCTCGCCGACAATCCTGCGAGTTGGATACGATGGGCAGCGCTTTTCCCCCTCGCTGGCCGCCGTGCCGCCCGGCCCCGTCATTGTCGAGGCGGAGAACCGCGGATCTACGCGAGGCTCCCTGCTCCTGATCAACTGGCCGCCTGAGGTTCTAGCTCAAGCGATCAAGCCGCCGCTTGATTTCGATCCCTACATGTCCGGCGGGATGTTGCTCGCGAGACAGACGTTTCGCCGCCTGTTCCGGTCAGAACGCGTGGACGAAAAGGAGGGCCTGGGTATTCGGCAGGTGACCCTGCTGTTCACGGATCTCAAAGGTTCGACCGCCATGTACGAACGGCTCGGCGATCTCAATGCCTATGCGCTGGTCCGCGAACATTTTGCTTTGCTCGGTGCGACCGTTCAGGAACATTCCGGGGCCATCGTCAAGACGATCGGCGATGCGGTCATGGCGGTCTTCTCCCGCCCGACGGACGCGATTTCGGCGGCGCTCCACATACTGGGGGAAATCGAGCGCTACAATTCAGACCACGGCGATCCGAGCATCATCCTGAAGATTGGAGCCCATTGCGGCCCCTCCATCGCCGTGACCCTGAACGACAATCTGGATTATTTCGGCCAGACCGTAAATGTTGCCGCGCGTGTCCAGTCGCTGGCGGACGCGGGCGAGATTTGTATCTCGGAGGCGCTGTATTCGGCGCCGGGAGTGAGCGATCTCCTTTCCGGGCATGCAATCGCAGTGTTTGAAGCTCCTCTTCGCGGCGTTGAAGGAAATGCCAGCGTGTATCGTGTCGTGCCCGGGTAGGACCCTTACGTCCCTTGCCGGGGCAGTTTCTCCGCGAGCGCGACTGCCATCGCCGAGATCAGCGGCCGCATGAAATAGGCGTCTTCCGCGGGCGAGACGTCCGTCCGCAGTCCATGCGCAGCAAGCTCGCCCGAAACCGCCGGGCCCACCGACGCAATCAGCGTCCGGTCGAAGCCGGCGCGCAGCTTCGCCTCGCTGCCATGCGCCTTCGCGGCCTCGATCAGGCGGCGGACCTGGCCGAGATTGGTGAGCGCGACGGCATCGATCCGCCCCGCGGCCATGTCGTCGATGGCGGTGACGATGTTGGCATCCGCTGCCTTGGAATCGTAGGCATAGGGCAGCACGGCATCGACCTCGGCGCCTTGCGCGGCAAGGGCGCCGATCAGCGCGCCATGGTCCTTGTCGGGATAGAGCTGAAGGCCAAGGCGCCGGCCCTTCAGGTCGAGCTTGCCCAGCATCTCGATCACGCCCTCGGTGGTCGGCTTCTCCGTGGTCTGCTGCGGTTCGAGACCGACCTCGCGCAACGCCTTGCCGGGCTTCGGGCCGCGAGTGAATTTTCGCGATCCGGCGAGGGCCGCGACAAACGCGCGGTCGAGCCCACGCGCCCGCGCCAGCTTCATGATCCGCCGAAGGCCTTCGCCGGTCATCAGCACAAGGTCGTCAAGGGGCCTGTCGATGGCGCGGCGGATCCAGGCCTCGACCGGAGCAGGGTCCGGTGCATCCTGGATGGTAAACATCGGGCATTGCACGACCTCGGCGCCTTGCTCGGCCAGAAGCTTCGAGAACTGGGCCTCCTCGCGCGTTTCCAGGATCAGGATGCGGTAGCCGTTCAAGCGCTCGGCCATGGGCGTACTCCGGTTAGTCAAAGCAATCGTCCGTTCATCCTGACTCCGCGCTTCAGGTCGAAGCAAGTCTTGGGATTGGCGCAGGGGGACGTCGGTGATAGAGCAGGGCGCAAATCGCGGGTCGTTCCGCATCATTTGCCCAAACCTTCATCAAGAGCCAAGCCTGTTCATCAACATGCCCGATCATCAATATGTCCTGACCCTGTCCTGTCCGGATCGTCCCGGCATCGTCTCGGCCGTGTCGACGTTCCTCGCCCACAACGGACAGAACATTCTCGATGCTCAGCAGTTCGACGACATCGAGACCAAGAAGTTCTTCATGCGCGTGGTGTTCACCGCGGCCGATCTCGCCGTGGAACTGTCGGCGCTGCAGACCGGCTTTGCCGCGATCGCCGAGCGTTTCGGCATGGACTGGCAGATGCGCGACCGGGCTGCGCATCGCAAGGTGATGCTGCTGGTGTCGAAGTCGGACCACTGCCTGGTCGACATCCTCTATCGCTGGCGCACCGGCGAACTGCCGATGACGCTTGCTGCCATCGTCTCCAACCACCCACGCGAGGTCTATGGTGGGCTCGATTTCGGCGGCATCCCGTTCCACCATCTGCCCGTGACCAAGGAGACCAAGCGCGAGCAGGAGGCACAGATCCTCGACCTCGTCGCCAAGACCAAGACCGATCTCGTCGTGCTCGCCCGGTACATGCAGATCCTGTCGGATGATCTGTCGGCGCACCTTTCGGGGCGCTGCATCAACATCCACCACTCGTTCCTGCCGGGCTTCAAGGGCGCCAAGCCCTATCACCAGGCCCATGAGCGCGGCGTCAAGCTGATCGGGGCTACCGCGCATTACGTCACGCGCGACCTCGACGAGGGCCCGATCATCGACCAGGACGTCGAGCGCATCAGCCATCGCGACACGCCGGAGGATCTGGTCCGCAAGGGCCGTGACATCGAGCGCCGCGTGCTGGCCCGCGCGATCCGCTACCATCTCGACGACCGCGTCATCCTCAACGGCCGCAAGACCGTGGTGTTCGTGGATTAGCGAATAGGGAGTGGCGAATAGCGAGTGGAAGCGGGAGAGCGCCTTATTCGCGATTCCTTATTCGCCATTGCTTCCTTAACGCACCGCGCTGCCCGACGTCGCCCCCGTCGCGCCCTTCTGCGCCTGCTCTTCCTTCTCGCGATCCGCCGCCGGCAACAGCCGCTTGCGTTCGCGCTCCTTCATGTAGGCATCGTATTGCGGCGTGCCCGCTCGCGGCGGGGCGTCGGCCGGCAGCCCGCCGGCCCATTGCGGGACGTAGTCGCCCATGCCGGCGGAGAGTCTTTCGTTGACGGTGCCGCAGCCTGCAAGGTTGGCAGCCAGCAAGGCAACGACGGCAGCGATTGAAGGCAAACGGAAACGCATGAGCATCTTCTGGGTCGAGCTGGACCGGGCGCGGATGGCGGGACGCCCGATGGCGCCAGCGGCGCACTCTAGTCCTCAACAAGTAAAATTGGCTTATTCGGCGGCGAATTTGTTTGTATACATTAAGGTAAGATAATACGCTGTTTTTGGCATTGATCGCCTTTGCCAAGGTGATACGGTATACAATCCGTATTCACGTTTAAGGGGGAGGGACTGGGAATTCGATCCGGTGATGCCCGGCAAATGTTCGAATTCTGCAAAGCAGAGGCGGATTTCTCCAACCACGTCGCCGCCGGGCGTTCTTAGAGTGCAGCATCGGCCCCGGAGGGGCCGGCCAGCGCAGCGAAAGGCTTTCTTGTTGACATCGCCATTTTATTTGTACAATCGTACAAATGTCTCCCCGCCGTCGATCCGATCGCGCGGCTTGCGCCGAATGGTCGCCCAACGTCCGATTGACAACGGGGTTGCAGAGGACGCCATGTGGCCGTGCGGCATGGCTTGTCCGTAGGTTAGAGCGCGGCAAGGACCGGGTACTCGGTCTGGCGCACAACAGGTCAGGAATGAAGGGGAGGGACATCGGATGTTCGTACGCAGAATTTTTTCACGCACCGTCGCAGCAGCCGCTATCGCGGGCGTTGCAGGCCTTACGCCTGCCAAGGCCGAGGACAGCGTCAAGGTCGGCCTGATCCTGCCGATGACCGGCGGCCAGGCCTCGACCGGCAAGCAGATCGAGAACGCGATCAAGCTCTACATGCAGCAGAAGGGTGACACCGTCGCTGGCAAGAAGATCGAGATCATCCTCAAGGACGACGCGGCGATCCCGGACAAGACCAAGACTGCCGCGCAGGAGCTGATCGTCAACGACAAGGTCAATTTCATCGCCGGCTTCGGCGTGACCCCGGCTGCGCTCGCGGCCGCGCCGCTAGCGACGCAGGCCAAGATCCCGGAAGTCGTGATGGCGGCCGGCACCTCCATCATCACCGAGCGCTCGCCCTATATCGTGCGTACCAGCTTCACGCTGGCGCAGTCCTCGACCATCATCGGCGACTGGGCGGTGAAGAACGGCATCAAGAAGGTGGCGACGCTGACCTCGGACTACGCGCCGGGCAATGACGCGCTGAACTTCTTCAAGCAGAACTTTACAGCCGGCGGCGGCGAGGTGGTCGAAGAGGTCAAGACGCCGCTGCAAAACCCCGACTTCGCGCCGTTCCTGCAGCGCATGAAGGACGCCAAGCCCGACGCGATCTTCGTGTTCGTGCCGGCCGGCCAGGGCGGCAACTTCATGAAGCAATATGCCGAGCGCGGCCTCGACAAGGCCGGCATCAAGGTGATCGGGCCGGGCGACGTCACCGACGACGACCTGCTCAACAACATGGGCGATGCGGTGCTCGGCACGGTTACCGCGCATCTCTACTCCGCGGCGCACCCCTCGCAGATGAACAAGGATTTCGTCGCAGCCTACAAGAAGGCGTTCGGCAATCGTCCGGGCTTCATGGCGGTGAGCGGCTATGACGGCATCCACCTGATTTACGAGGCGCTCAAGAAGACGAATGGCGACACCGACGGCACCAAGCTGGTCGAGGCCATGAAGGGCCAGAAGTGGGAGAGCCCGCGCGGTCCGATCTCGATCGACCCCGAGACCCGCGACATCGTGCAGAACATCTACATCCGCAAGGTCGAGAAGGTCGACGGCGAGCTCTACAATGTCGAGTTCGCGACCTTCGAAGCCGTCAAGGATCTCGGCAAGACCAAGAAGTGACCCGCGAAAGCGGGGCATCTCGGGGCGCGCATTAGCGCGAACCCGGGATCTCACACCCCTTGCTCCGCGTCATGCCCGGGTTTGTTCCGGGCATCCACGCGAAGCCAGGAAAACAAAGTCCGGACAAGAACGTGGATGGCCGGGACAAGCCCGGCCATGACGATAACTCTAAGCTGAGACGATGACCTCTATCCTCACCAACCTGTTCGATGGCGTCGCCTACGGCATGCTGCTGTTCGTGCTCGCGTGCGGGCTCGCAGTCACGCTTGGATTGATGAACTTCGTCAATCTCGCCCATGGCGCCTTCGCCATGGCCGGCGGCTATATCTGCATGGTGCTGGTCAACCGGATGGGCTGGCCGTTCTTCGCAGCGCTCCCGCTCGCTTTCGTCTCCTCTGCCGCGATCGGCATCGCGCTCGAACGGACGCTGTACCGCCACCTCTATGCGCGCAGCCATCTCGATCAGGTGCTGTTCACCATCGGCCTGACCTTCATGTCGGTCGCCGCCGTCGATTACATCCAGGGGTCCTCGCGCGTCTTCATCAACCTGCCGGCGGCGCTTCAGGGGCAGTTCGACCTGTTCGGCGTCGGCATCGGCCGCTACCGGCTGATGATCATCGTGATCTGCGGCCTGCTCACCATCGCGCTCCAGATGGTGCTGGCAAAGACCCGCTTCGGCAGCCGCTTGCGCGCCGCCGTCGACGACCCCCGCGCCGCGAGCGGCCTCGGCATCAACGTGCCGCAGGTGTTCGCCTTCACCTTTGCCTTCGGTTGCGGGCTCGCCGGTCTCGGCGGCGCGCTGAGTGCCGAAATCCTCGGCCTCGATCCGTATTTCCCGTTGAAGTTCATGATCTACTTCCTGATCGTGGTCACCGTCGGCGGCTCGTCCTCGATCACCGGCCCGTTCCTGGCCTCGCTCCTGCTCGGCATCGGCGACGTCGCCGGCAAATATTACGTGCCGAAGATGGGCCCGTTCGTGATCTACACCATGATGATCGTAATCCTGATCTGGCGTCCGAACGGCCTGTTCGGACGCACGGCCGCGCGTTGAGTTCGCCGATGAGCGCTTCCTCCGACGTCGGTTTTCACGCCCAGCGCCATGCGCGCTGGCACTACGGCGAAGTCGCCTTCTGGCTGATCGTGCTGGCCTGCGGCTTTGCATTTCCCACGCGCTATCTGATCATGACCGACATCCTGCGGCTGGCGCTGTTTGCGATGTCGCTCGATCTCATCCTCGGCTATGCCGGCATCGTCTCGCTCGGGCATGCTGCCTTCTTCGGCGTCGGCGCCTATGCCGCGGGGCTTCTCGCGCTCCATGGTATCGTGAGCGAGCCCGTGCTGGCGCTGATCGTCGCTGGCCTCGCCGCGATGGTGCTCGGCTTTGCCACCAGCTTCCTGGTGATCCGCGGCGTTGACCTGACGCGCTTGATGGTGACGCTCGGCATCGCGCTGCTGCTGGAAGCGCTTGCCGAACGCTTCTCCAACATCACCGGCGGCACCGACGGCCTGCAGGGCATCGAGATGCAGCCGATCTTCGGCGCGATTCCGTTCGACATGTTCGGCAAGGCCGGCTTTTTCTATTCGCTCGCCGTCCTGTTCCTGCTCTTCCTGTTCGCCCGCCGCGTCGTGCATTCGCCGTTCGGCCTGTCGCTGCGCGCGATCAAGAACAATCCGCTGCGCGCCGCCGCGATCGGCATTCCCGTCAACCGCCGCCTGATCGCGATCTACACGCTCGCGGCGTTCTATGCCGGCGTCG
This sequence comes from Bradyrhizobium sp. CIR18, assembly GCF_014198295.1. NCBI lineage: Bacteria > Pseudomonadati > Pseudomonadota > Alphaproteobacteria > Hyphomicrobiales > Nitrobacteraceae > Bradyrhizobium > Bradyrhizobium sp. CIR18. Next base: position 822,985 of record NZ_JACIHF010000002.1, read on the forward strand.
CGGGCGCGCTGTTCACCCAGACCACGGCGATCGCCTCGCTCGACGTGTTTGCCTTCGAACGCTCCGCCGATCTGATGCTCGTGCTCGTCATCGGTGGCACCGGTTACCTCTACGGCGGACTGGTTGGCGCGGTGATCTTCCGCATGCTCCAGGAGGTGTTCTCCACCATCACCCCGCAATACTGGCAGTTCTGGATCGGCCTGGTGCTGGTCGTGATCGTGCTGGTCGGCCGTCAGCGCCTGCACCGCTGGGTGCTGTACCTGCCCAATCTGGTCATCAGGCAGATTGCGGGACGCAAGGCCGTCGTCGCCGTGCCGGAAAGCGACGCATGACCATCGTGCTCGAAACCCAAAATCTCGAAAAGCAGTTCGGCGGGCTGCGCGTCACCCGCGATCTGTCCTTGAAGATCGAGCAGGGCGCCCGCCACGCGCTGATCGGCCCGAACGGCGCCGGCAAGACCACGGTCATCAACCAGCTCACCGGCGTGCTCAAGCCGAATTCGGGCCGGATCCTGCTCGAGGGCCAGGACATCACCGATCTGCCCGTGCACAAGCGCGTGCTGCGTGGCCTCTCGCGCACCTTCCAGATCAACCAGCTTTATCCCGACCTGACTCCGCTCGAGACCATTGGCCTGGCCGTCTCCGAGCGCCTCGGCCATGGCGGCGACTGGTGGCGGCGGATGGGCACGCGCAGCGACGTCAACGGCGAGATCGCCGATCTGCTGGCGGGCTTCCATCTGCTCGACGTCATGAATGAGCAGACCGTGACGCTGCCCTACGGCAAGCAGCGCCTGCTCGAGATCGCGGTCGCGATCGCCGCCAAGCCGCGCGTGCTGCTGCTCGATGAGCCCGCCGCCGGCGTGCCGGAGAGCGAGCGCCACGACATTCTCGCCGTGGTCGGTGCGCTGCCGCGCGACGTCACGGTGCTGCTGATCGAGCACGACATGGATCTCGTATTCTCCTTCGCCGACCGCATCTCCGTGCTGGTTTCGGGCGCGCTGCTCACCGAGGGCCCGCCCGAGCAGGTCGCGCGCGATCCGCAGGTCAAGGCCGTCTATCTCGGCGAGGAGGCGGTCAATGTCTGACCTGCTCGCGATCGAGGCGTTGCGCGCCGGCTATGGCGAGGCGGTGGTGCTGCCCAACATGTCCTTGCGCCTCGCCGAGGGCCAGGTGCTGGCGCTGCTGGGCCGCAACGGCACCGGCAAGACCACGCTGATCAATTCGATCGTCGGCGTCACCCGCCGCTTCTCAGGCAGCGTGGCACTCGCTGGCACCGATGTCACTTCGCTCCGGCCCGACCAGCGCGCGCGCGCCGGCATCGGCTGGGTGCCGCAGGAGCGCAACATCTTTCGCTCGCTCACTGTGGAAGAGAACATGACCGCGGTGGCGCAGCCCGGTCCCTGGACGGTCGAGAAAGTCTACGAGATGTTCCCGCGGCTGAAGGAGCGACGGACAAACTTCGGCAACCAGCTCTCCGGCGGCGAGCAGCAGATGCTGGCGATCGGCCGGGCGCTCACCCTCAACCCGAAAGTGCTGCTGCTGGACGAGCCGACCGAGGGCCTTGCCCCCATCATCGTCGAGGAGCTCTTGAAGGCGATCGGCAGCATCACGCGGGCAGGCGGCATCTGCTCGATCATCGTCGAGCAGAATGCCCAAAAGATTCTGGGGCTGGCCGACCGCGTTGTGATATTGGAGCGCGGAACGATCGTCCACGACGCTCCGAGCGCCGCGCTGAAAACCGACCCCTCGGTCCTGGAACGCCATCTCGGCGTCGCCGGGGCGGCGGCTCACTAAACTAAAATGTCCAGGGAGTAAGACATGCAGCGAACCAAAGCCCCCTTCCGCGCCGACGAGGTCGGCAGCCTCCTGCGTCCGGCCAAGATCAAGGAAGCCCGTAGCCGGCTCGAGAAGGGCGAGATCTCGGCCGACGATCTGCGCAAGATCGAGGACATGGAGATCGAGAAGGTCGTGCACAAGCAGGCCTCGATCGGGCTCAAGCTCGCGACCGACGGCGAGTTCCGGCGCTCCTGGTGGCATTTCGACTTCCTCGCCAAGCTCACCGGCTGCGAGCTGTTTCATCCCGACACCGGCATCCAGTTCGCAGGCGTGCAGACCCGGCACGACGCGGTGCGGGTGATCGACAAGCTCGACTTTCCCGACGACCACCCGATGCTGGACCACTTCCGCTTCCTGAAGAAGGTCGCCGACCAGGCCCACGTGGCCGCCAAGATGACGATACCTTCGCCGGCGGTGCTGCACTTCCGCGGCGGCCGCAAGTCGATTTCCAAGGACGTCTATCCCGATCTCGAGGCCTTCTACGAAGACCTCGGCAAGACCTATCGGAAAGCCGTCAAGGCGTTCTACGACGCCGGCTGCCGCTATCTCCAGTTCGACGACACCGTGTGGGCCTATCTCTGCTCGCAGGATGAACTGCAGAAGGCGCGCGAGCGCGGCGACAATCCGGACGGTCTCCAGCAGATCTATGCCCGCATCATCAACTACGCGCTGGCCGAGAAGCCCGCGGACATGGTGGTGACGACGCATGTCTGCCGCGGCAATTTCCGTTCGACCTGGATTTCTTCGGGCGGCTATGAGCCGGTTGCCGAGACCATGCTCGCCGGCACCAATTACGACGGCTATTTCCTCGAATATGACAGCGACCGCGCCGGCGGCTTCGAGCCGCTGCGCTTCCTGCCCAAGGGCAACAAGGTCGTCGTGGTCGGCGTCATCACCTCGAAGTTCGGCGAGCTCGAGAAGAAGGACGATATCAAGCGCCGTCTGGAAGAAGCCGCCAAGTTCGCCCCGCTGGAGCAGCTCGCGCTGTCGCCGCAATGTGGCTTTGCCTCGACGGAAGAGGGCAACGTCCTCTCTGAGGAAGAGCAGTGGGCGAAGCTGAGCCTTGCGGTCGAGATCGCGAAGGAAGTGTGGGGTAATTGAGCCCTTTGTTGGTGTCCCGGACGCGCTGCAACGCCCTTGCGTTGCTGCGCAGAGCCGGGACCCATGCTGCTTGACTTGCTCTCAGGAGATATGGGCCCCGGCTCTGCAGCGCATCGCTGAACTGGACGATGCTACGCATCGCCAGGAAAGCGCTGCGCCGCGTCCGGGGCACGATAGCGTCTCACCTCTCCGCCAAGTAAACCTCACCCAGCAGCGAAGAATTCGACCACGGCACCTGTTTGCTCTTCGTGCTCGACACCACCTCCGCCCGCACCCGTGTCAGCATCTGCTGCACTTCCAGTCCCGGCGTGCCGAGATGGCGGGAGAGGGCGGCGGAGAACGGCGAGTTGGCGCCTTCGCCGTCGAGTGCGACCTGGCCCGGCGCGGTCGCGAATGCGATCAACGTGCCGGCCCCCAATGTAGCACCGGTGCCGAGACTCGTTGGTGCTGCGAGGCCCGAGGCGCCCTCGATGCCGCGATTGGCGCCGGCGGATGCGACCTGTTGCGCTATCGGATTATTGCGGCAGGCATCGAAGATCAAAATGTTGGTGCGAACCTGGTCGTTGAGGCCGGCCATGATCGTGTCCATGTCGATCATCGCCTCGGTCATGCCCGCGCCGGGCTTGAGCTCGGCGTCGACGGGAATGAGGTAGTTGCGACCGTCGACCTGCACGCCATGGCCGGCGTAATAGACCACCGCGACCTGCGCCCGCGCGGCCTCCCGCAAAAAGTCGCGCGTCATCTTCTGCATCGCGGCGCGGTCGAGATCGATACCTTCCGATACGGTGAAGCCGATCTCGCGCAGGCTCTTTGCGACCGCACGGGCATCGCTGGACGGGTTGGGTAGTGCCTTGACGTGTTGATAGGCGCCGTTGCCGATAATCAGCGCCATGCGCTTGCCGCGGCCGCTCGCGAGCGGAGGCGGCGAGGGCGCCGACGTTGCGGTCGCCTGCTGCTGTGACGGCGTGCTGGGCTGCTGCGCGATCGATGTCGGCGCGTCGCGCGGGACCGATGTGGGCGCTTCGGTGACGAGCGAGAGCCGCACCTTTGCGGTGGCCTGATTGGCCTTGCTGCCGGCGTCGGATGCAGTGATACCGAGCGTTGCCTTGTAGTCCTCGCGCGCGTGCGCGTAGTCGCCCTTGGCCTCATAGGCCAGCGCGCGATGGATGTAGCCCGAGATCAGGACGCTGTTCGGCGGCGTCATGATATTGACCGGCGGCTTTTCCTTGGCGAGCCGGATCGCCTCGCTGCCGTCGGCAATCGCGCGATCGAGGTCGCCCCTCGCGCGCCAGATCGCGGTGCGGTTGATCAGGGGCTGCGGCAGCGTCGGATCAAGCCGGATCGCCTGGTTGATATCGGCGAGCGCGCCGTCGTAATCGCCGAGCGCCTCCTTTGAGATGCCGCGGTTCTGGAACGAGAACGCGGATTTCGGATCGGACTTGATCACGGCGTCATAGTCGGCGATCGCCCTGGCGTAGTCGCCCTTGCCGCGCCAGGCGTTGCCGCGGTTGTGAAAGATGATGCCGCTGGGCGGGCCGAGCTTCAGCGCGTCGTCGAAGTCCGCGATCGCGATGTCGTACTCGCCCTTGTCGTAATAGGCCGATCCCCTGAGATTAAAGGCCGCCTGGCTCGGCTGCAGCCGGATCGCCTCGGTGACGTCGGCGATGACCTTGCTGTAATCCCCCTTCTTGTTCCAGCCGACCGCGCGCCAGAAATAGATCGTCGCGACCTGCTCGCCCCGAAACACCTTCAACCCGATGATCTTGGTGCAGGCGTCGATCATCTTGTCCGCCGGCGTCGTGTCGGTGGTGCAGAGCGGCCCGAGCTGATTGCGCGCCTGTGCGAAGGCGGGCGCAGACCAGAGCAGGGCGGCAAGCAGAGCGGGGATCAGCAGCAGGCGGCGCAAGCAGACCTCGGCGACAGGCGGATTTCGACGGTGGTTTCAGCCGTTTGGTCGCGCCGGCCTATGTCCCGGTTCACGCCCGGGCTTACCCAGGCAGCCGCGAAGTCACTTCCTTGGCTGCCGGGTCCGGATCTCCATCGATCCACGCGCCATCTGCACCTCAAACCGCGACAGGAAGCTCATGCCGAGGAGGCCGTCGATGCCTGGCCCATAACTCTTGTCGTCGCTGCTCTGAACCGCGATCGGCACGTTGGTCGCCTCGAGCTTGCCCAGCGCGACCTTGTCGGCTTTGGTGAGCTTAGCCTTGATCTGCCCGTTGGCGGTGTTCAGCGTGATCTCGCTCGCGCCTCCGCAATCTTGGCCTTGCTTGCGAAGGCCGACTTCACCGACACATAGCTTGCACCTGTGTCGAGCACGAACAGCCCGCGGACGCCGTTGATCTCCGCCTTGGCGGTGACGACGCCTCTCTGTCCCTGCAATGGGAAGCTCTCCTTGCGAAGCTCGTTCGACGAGACGCAATTACCCTGTCGCTCATAGTCGGCGATGATCTTCTGGGTCTTGCTGGTGTCGCGCGTGGCGGGATCGAACGCAACCCAACGGTTGATCGGCGCTGTCGCCTCGCAGAACTGCTTCAAGGCGGCGTAGGCGTTGGCCATGCGCAGGAACACGCTGCTGGACACCATCTTCTTGTCGCCGGCGAGAAGCTCGATCGTGTCGGAGTAGTCGGTCAGCGCGCGGCGATAGTCGCCGGCACCATCCAGCGCCATGCCGCGCAGGTAGCGCGCGGTTTGGTCGGATGGGGCGCGCCTGACGTACTCGTCCGCCGCTTCGACGGCTTTCGGGTAGTCGGTCAGTCTTATGTAGATGCTGACTGCCTTGTTCAGTGCGGTCAGCGGCGCTCCGCAGTTCTTGACGAAATTGAAGAGTCCGTCAGCGGCCTGTCGCCGATAGCCGAGCTTGTCGAGCCACTGCGCAAGATCATCGATGCTCTTCTGGTCGCAGGGCTCGCGCTTGAGCTCTTCCAGCTTCAGCCAGACGGATGGGTCGCGCGCGGCGGCGACCGGGAGTGGCCCGATGCGCGCATAGACGGACTGGAAGACTTCGTCGGGATTGTCGGTCAGGTAGCCCGCGTGACCAATACCTGTGAGCGCAGTGAGCAATATCGCTGCAAGCCAAAACGACCTGAACATATCCAGCCCCGAACATCCTTGTCCGCCATGTATACCGATAAGTGTAGGCACGGCCAGACGCACGATCGGAGTGTCCCCATTCGGCGCAGCGCCGCCAATCAACAGCACGTGGAGCAATTCCAGGGTATTCCCTGAGTGGGCAGAATTTGTTAGAGGACAGTGCCCAACAGCTCTGCCCACCAAGTTCCCACCCATGAAAAACGACGAAATCCTGAGCCAGATCACGGAGTTCTGCCGCAAGGCGGACATGGCGGAATCGACGTTCGGCCGGCGCGCGGTGAACGATGGGAAGCTGGTGCATCGCCTGCGCGAGGGCAAGCGCATCACCATCGATACGCTGGACCGGATCCAGGCCTATATGGCGGCGTCCATGGCCGGCGGCGTGCCGCCGCCGCGCGGGCTTCAGGTGCCGCCCGAAAAGCGTGATCCACGCGGCAATTTCCGTTTCTTCGAGAACCGCCAGAAATACCTGCTGTTCGTTCACACCTGCAGCGAAAAGCGGGTGATCGCCGACAGGGTCGCGCTGGAGCTTTCCTCCATCCATCCGCGCCCGCCGGCCCTGCGCGTGTTCGACGCCGGCGTCGGCGACGGCACGGTGCTGGCGCGGGTGCTGCGCGCGACGCACCAGCGCTACCCGCACATGCCGTTCTATGTCGCCGGCAAGGAGCTCAGCCTGGAGGACCTGCGCCTGACGCTGGAGAAGGTGCCGGATCGCATTTTCGAGCATCCGGCGTCGGTGTTCGTCTTCACCAACATGTTCTATTCGGAGGCGCCCTGGCTGACGCCGGCATCGCCTGCGGCGGCGGCGGCGACCGTCTGGCACGAGGTCCCGCTGCGGGGCGCCTCATCGGGCGAGTTCGAGCAGCAGATCGCGGAGCTGAGGCCGTTCCTGGAGCAGAACTGGCGTGCCGCGATCAGCCCACGCACCGCCATGCCGCTGTACGAGCGGCCGGTCGTCCTGGTGCTCTATCGCGAGGACCACAGGTTCTTGCTGGATTCGACCATTCCGCGGCCGGGCCAGACCGAAGCCAATTTCGACCTCGTCATCGCATCCCAGCCCTACCGCGCCCTGTCCTCGGTCAACTTCCGGGCCAAGCGGATCATCGCGCCCCTGGCGCGGGCGCTTCGGCCGGGAGGCCGTCTGATCGGAATCCACTCCCATGGCCAGGATCCGGGCATGGAAATGATCCAGGCGATCTGGCCCGGAGAAAATCCTTTCGCTGTGAGCCGTCATGAGCTATTGCGCGCCGTTAAGTACGAACTTGGTTCGTTGGGCCGCGACTTAAATTTTAATGCATATGCGGATAACCGCTCGATCTTCAGGTATGATATGGAAGCGCTGCCCAACGAGGTAACGGGGACCATCGGAACCTCGACGGCCTTTGCAGCGTGGAATGCGGCGGTGTATGTCGCTCAGATTGAGGACGACCGGTTGACAGAAATGACTCAAAACGGCCGCACTCTGGATGCCGCCAGGGACGTGCTGCGGAAGTACAATGGGCTCTGGTTTCTCGACGAATCCTACGTCATCTCGCGCCGGCGTGATTGACATCATCCACAGGTAAACATCGCAAACGCCCGCCGGTCTAGCGGCGGAACAAGGGGTTACTGATGCGCGCGTCCTATCTCTTCACCAGCGAGTCCGTGTCCGAGGGCCATCCGGACAAGGTGTGCGACCGGATCTCCGACGAGATCGTCGATCTGTTCTACCGCGAAGGGCCGAAGGCCGGCATCGACCCCTGGCAGATCCGCGCCGCCTGCGAAACGCTCGCGACCACCAACAAGGTGGTGATCGCCGGTGAGACCCGCGGTCCGAAGTCGGTGACCAACGAGCAGATCGAGGGCGTCGTCCGCGGCGCGATCAAGGACATCGGCTACGAGCAGGAAGGCTTCCACTGGAAGACCTGCGATATCGAGATCCTCTTGCATCCGCAGTCGGCCGACATCGCCCAGGGCGTCGATGCGCTGCAGCCGGGCGAGGTCAAGGAAGAGGGCGCGGGCGACCAAGGCATCATGTTCGGTTACGCCACCAACGAGACGCCCGATCTGATGCCGGCGCCGATCTTCTACGCCCACAAGATCCTGCGCCTGATCTCCGAAGCCCGTCACTCCGGCAAGGAGAAGGTGCTCGGTCCGGACTCCAAGAGCCAGGTCACCGTGCAGTACGAGAACGGCAAGCCGGTCGGCGTGCGCGAGATCGTGGTCTCGCATCAGCACCTGGTCGAGGACATCTCGTCCAAGCAGATCCGCGACATCGTCGAGCCCTATGTGCGCGAGGCGCTGCCGAAGGACTGGATCACGCCGAAGACGATCTGGCACATCAACCCGACCGGCAAGTTCTACATCGGCGGTCCGGACGGTGACTCCGGCCTGACCGGCCGCAAGATCATCGTCGACACCTATGGTGGCGCGGCCCCGCATGGCGGCGGCGCGTTCTCCGGCAAGGATCCGACCAAGGTCGACCGCTCGGCGGCTTATGCTGCGCGCTACGTCGCCAAGAACATCGTTGCCGCCGGCCTTGCCGACCGCTGCACGCTGCAGCTCGCCTACGCGATCGGCGTGGCCCGTCCGCTGTCGATCTACATCGACACCCACGGCACCGGTAAGGTGCCGGAGGAGCAGCTCGAGAAGGCGGCGGCGCAGGCGATGGATCTGACGCCCCGCGGCATCCGCAGCCATCTCGACCTCAACCGCCCGATCTACGCGCGCACCTCGGCCTACGGCCATTTCGGCCGCACGCCTGACAACGAGGGCGGTTTCTCCTGGGAGAAGACCGATCTCGTCGAGCAGCTCAAGCGCGCGCTCTGATCCACTTGCGTCATTCCGGGGCGCCGCAACAGCGGCGAGCCCGGAATCTCGAAATGCTTGATTCCGGGTTCGCTCGTTTCGCGAGCGGTCCGGAATGACGAGCCAAACAAACAGGAACCTCCAATGAACGCGAAGCCCGGCTTCACCGATTACATCGTCAAGGACATTTCGCTCGCCGATTTCGGCCGCAAGGAGCTCTCGCTCGCCGAGACCGAGATGCCCGGCCTGATGGCCACCCGCGAAGAGTACGGCCCGAAGCAGCCGCTGAAGGGCGCCCGCATCGCCGGCTCCTTGCACATGACGATCCAGACCGGCGTGCTGATCGAGACGCTGGCAGCCCTCGGCGCCGACATTCGCTGGGTCTCCTGCAACATCTATTCGACGCAGGACCACGCTGCCGCCGCGATCGCGGCCGCCGGCATCCCCGTCTTCGCCGTCAAGGGCGAGACGCTGACCGAGTACTGGGACTACACCGCAAAACTGTTCGACTGGCACGGCGGCGGTCACCCGAACATGATCCTCGATGACGGCGGCGACGCCACCATGTACGTCCATCTCGGTCTGCGCGCCGAGAACGGCGACGCTGCGTTCCTGGACAAGCCGGGTTCGGAAGAAGAGGAAGTCTTCTTCGCGCTGCTGAAGAAGCAGCTCAAGGAAAAGCCCAAGGGCTACTTCGCCGAGATCGCCAAGAGCATCAAGGGCGTGTCCGAAGAGACCACCACGGGCGTGCATCGTCTCTACGACATGCAGAAGGCCGGCACGCTGCTGTGGCCCGCCATCAACGTCAACGACAGCGTCACCAAGTCGAAGTTCGACAATCTCTATGGCTGCCGTGAATCGCTGGTCGACGGCATCCGCCGCGGCACCGACGTGATGATGTCGGGCAAGGTCGCGATGGTCGCCGGCTTCGGCGACGTCGGCAAGGGTTCGGCGGCCTCGCTGCGTCAGGCCGGTTGCCGCGTCATGGTGTCGGAAATCGATCCGATCTGCGCGCTGCAGGCCGCGATGGAAGGCTACGAAGTCGTGACCATGGAAGACGCCGCGCCCCGCGCCGACATCTTCGTCACCGCGACCGGCAACAAGGACATCATCACCATCGAGCACATGCGCGCGATGAAGGATCGCGCCATCGTCTGCAACATCGGTCACTTCGACAACGAGATCCAGATCGCGGGTCTGCGTAACCTGAAGTGGACCAACATCAAGCCGCAGGTCGACGAGATCGAATTCCCCGACAAGCATCGCATCATCATGCTGTCGGAAGGCCGCCTCGTGAACCTCGGCAACGCGATGGGCCATCCGTCGTTCGTGATGTCGGCCTCCTTCACCAACCAGACGCTGGCGCAGATCGAGCTGTTCGCCAACAACAAGGACGGCAAGTACAAGAAGGAAGTCTACGTGCTGCCGAAGTCGCTCGACGAGAAGGTCGCGCGCCTGCACCTCGCCAAGATCGGCGTCAAGCTCACCGAGCTGCGCAAGGACCAGGCCGACTACATCGGCGTCAAGCAGGAAGGTCCGTACAAGTCGGACCACTACCGCTACTGATCCGCACGCAGTTGCGACACAAAGGCCCCGGCGTGATCCGGGGCCTTTTTTTGTTGGGCCTTCCTGTGGTACGCTTTCAGGTAGAGCCGAAACAAGCCTGCCACTTCCGGAGCGGGCGGCCGCTTTTTCCTACGTTCATTGTCAAAATGCATATGGAGGGAATGCGATGTCCAGCGAAGCCAACGTTCAGCTTCTGAAGGAAGCCTATCGCGAGTGGAGCGAGAGTAAGGGCAAGACGTCGACTATTGGTTCGACCATGTCATTGGCCCGCAAATCAAATTCGATTCGATTCCGCAGGGAGCTGCGGCGGTGCCTTTTGCCAAGCGTTATGACGATCGCAATGCGCTGCGCAGCTATTTCGACGGCCTGCTGGCCGACTGGAGCATGCAGTACTATACGATGAACGAATTCGTCGCGCAGGGCGACACCGTCTTCGCGCGCGGCGAATGCGCGTGGACGAACAAGAAGACCAACAAGGTCGCGAAGACACCGAAGGTCGACTACTGGCGCTTCAAGGACGGCAAGGTGGTCGAATTCCACGAGTATTTCGACACCGCCACAGTCTACGGCGCCACCGTCCCATGATGTTGCAATTCGGCGCGGCGCTGCCCATGCTGTGACGAGGGAGAACGCCATGACCGAAGCCAAAGAACATTTCGACGTCCTCATCGTCGGTGCCGGGCTGTCCGGCATCGGCGCGGGTTATCACTTGCAGACCAAGTGCCCCACCAAGAGCTACGTCATCCTGGAGGGGCGCGACTGCATCGGCGGCACCTGGGATCTGTTCCGCTACCCCGGCATCCGCTCCGACAGCGACATGTTCACGCTCGGCTATTCGTTCAAGCCGTGGACCGATCCGAAGGCGATCGCCGACGGGGCGCAGATCCTGAACTATGTGCGCGAGACCGCGGCCGAGAACGGCATCGAGAAGCACATCCGCTTCCGCCATCGCGTCAAGCGGGCTTCGTGGTCGACGCCGGACGCGCGCTGGACCATCGAGGCCGAGCGCATCACGGGCGAGGGCGCGACGGAGCTGGCGCGCTTCACCTGCAATTTTCTCTTCATGTGCTCGGGCTATTACAAATACGAGGCGGGCTACACGCCGGAGTTCAAGGGCGCCGCTGATTTCGCCGGCCGCATCGTGCATCCGCAGAAATGGACCGAGGACATCGACTACGCGGGCAAGCGCGTCGTGGTGATCGGCTCGGGCGCGACCGCGGTGACGCTGGTGCCGGAGCTCGCCAAGAAGGCGGCACTGGTCACCATGCTGCAGCGCTCGCCGACCTATGTGGTGTCGCGCCCGGCGCAGGATCCCGTCGCCAACAAGATCCGCCGAAATCTGCCGACGCGGCTTGCCTATCATGTCATCCGCTGGCGCAACGTGATGTGGGGGATGTTCTTCTTCCAGCTCAGCCGGCGCCGTCCTGCGAAGGTCAAGGAGCTCGTCCTCAAGGGCGTGCAGATGGCGCTTGGCCCCGACTACGACGTCGCCACCCATTTCACGCCGCGCTACAATCCCTGGGACCAGCGGCTCTGCCTGGTGCCTGATGGCGACCTGTTCAAGGCGATCCGCGAGCAGCGCGTCGCCGTCGTGACGAGCGAGATCGACACGTTCACGCGCGAGGGCATTCGCCTGAAGGATGGCAGCGAACTTGCGGCCGACATCATCGTGACGGCGACCGGGCTGGTGCTTCAGGTCGTCGGCGGTCTCGACGTCAGTGTCGACGGCCGTGCCGTCGATTTCGCGAGTACGCTGACCTACAAGGGCATGATGTATGCCGACGTGCCCAACATGGCCTCGGCCTTCGGCTACACCAATGCGTCCTGGACGCTGAAATGCGACCTCACCTGCGAATATGTCTGCCGTCTGATCAACTACATGGACCGGCACAATTTCCGGCAAGCCATGCCGCACAACGACGACCCGGAGATCACCGCGCAGCCGTCGCTGGACTTCACCTCGGGCTATGTGCAGCGCTCGGTGGCCAAGATGCCGAAGCAGGGCTCCAAGCAGCCGTGGCGGCTGTACCAGAACTACGCGCTCGACATCGTCTCCTTGCGCTTCGGCCGGATCGACGACGGCGTGATGCGATATTCCTGATCGCGCCGCCTCCGGTCGTTACGCCTTGCGCCTGGCAAGTGCCATTGCAAGGTCGGCCGCGAGCGCCAGCACCACCGCGCCGCCGCCGAGTGCGAACAGCACCTGATAATCGCCGCCGGTCTGCGCGTAGATCCAGGAGAAGCCGTAAGCGGCCGCGGCCTGGAACAGTGCAAAGCTGGTAGTGGCATGGCTCCAGGTCGCGCGCTGCTGCTCGGCAGAGTGCGGAACGAGTTCATGGATGCGTCCGAGCACCAGCGGCACGATGCCGGGCGTGAAGCCGCCGATCACGATGCTCGATACGATCAGCGAAAGAGGCGCGGTGCTGACGGTCGGCAGCAGCACGGCGGCCGCCTCGATCAGAAAGGCCGCCCGCAGCGCCGGACCGAACCCGGCGCGGTCACCGAGATGGCCGGTGACGAGCGGACCGACGATGGCGCCGAGGCCGTACAGCACCCAATAGCGCGATCCAGCGGCAATGCCCTGGCCGAGGCCGCGCGCCACGAAATCGACGATGAAGACCATGTGCGGCACCAATGCCACCGCGTTGAGGCCGTACTGGATCATCAGCGCGCGGGCGATGGGCGAGGTTTGGTGCTTGGTTTGAGAAGGCGCAGTGTCGCTGTTCGCTTCGGCAGGCCAGTTCCACCAGCTTGCGAGCGTGAGCACGGCGGCGAACACGCCGAGCCCATACCAGCTCTGCTGCAGTCCCTGTTGCAGCAGCAGCGGCACCAGCGTGCCCGATGCGGCGACGCCGAGGCCGACGCCGGCGAAGATCACGCCGCCGACGATGCCGCGCCTTGCGGCCGAGGTGTGCGGCAGAATGACGGAGGCCGCCAGCACCATGATGATTCCGCCGGTGAGGCCGGAGAGGAAGCGCCAGGCGAAGAACCAGGTGAACGACACCGGCGATGAGCTGGCGAAGAAGGAGAGGGTCGCAAGCAGCATCATCGCCCGCAGCGCGCGAACCGCGCCGATCCGACTGGCGGCACGCCGTGCGGTGAGCGCGCCGGCGAGATAACCGGCGAGGTTCGCAGCACCGAGATAGACGACATCCGATGCGCTGAACCAGTTTGCAGCGATCAGGGCGGGGATCAGCGGCGTGTAGGAAAAGCGGGCGAGGCCAAGTCCGACGAGTGAGGCGGACAATCCCGCCACCGCATATCGCCAGGTCTGTTGCGAAGAACGTTGCTTTGACGAAGCCTCTCGTGAAGCCGATGCCGCCCTCGGATGCGGCCGAGCCTCGGCGTGTGGTTTCAGATCTGCGCTGGTCATGTCATCCTCCTGCGCGCACGATCGCGCGCGGATCATCCTGTCTGGGCGGCGCGACGGCGCCGGAACTCCGGCACGGGCAGGCCGCCCCAGCCCCAATTGTCGGTGTCGACTTCCTCGATCACGACGAATGTCGAATCGAGCGGCTTGCCGAGCACGTCGAGCAGCAGCTGGCTCGATCCCTTGATCAGCGCGGCCTTCTCCTCCGCGGTGAGCGACGCCGCCCCCGGCGTCGTTCCTTCGCGGGTCACTTGGATGGTGACGATGGGCATCGTGGCTCTCCTCTCACGCTCAGTGGCCGGCGCTCTGGCCGCCGTCGACATGCAGGATCTCGCCGGTGACGAAGGAGGCGCCCTCGAGATAAAGGACGGCTTCGACGATGTCGGACATCTCGCCCATGTGACCGACCGGGTGCAGCGCGTTGAGCTGGGCATGCGTCGCGACCGGATGCATCGGCGACTTGATGATCCCCGGCGAGACCGCGTTTACGCGAATGCCGCGCTTGGCGTATTCGATCGCAAGCGACTTGGTCGCGGCGTTCAGGCCGCCCTTGCTCAGCGAGGCCAGCACCGAGGGGACGTTCGAATTGGCCTGATCGGTCAGCGTGGTCGTGATCTGAACGACATGGCCCGAACCCTGCTTCTCCATCTCGGCGATGGCGAGCTGCGTGATGTGGAAGAAGCCCGCGACGTTGGTGCCCATCACCGCCGCGTAATCCTCGGCCGTGTACTGCGTGAACGGCTTTGCGACGAAGATGCCGGCATTGTTGACCAGCGTGTCGACGCGTCCGAAGCGGGCGACGGCCTGCGAAACCACACGCTCGGCGGTGCTCCGCTCGGCGATGTCGCCCGCCACGGCGAGGACGTCGTCGTCACCCGACGGCTTGATGGAGCGTGCCGTTGCGACGACGCGGTAGTTGCGATCGCGAAAACCCTGGACCAGGGCGGCGCCGATGCCCTGCGAAGCACCGGTGATGATGGCGACTTTCTGCTCGATACCCATGACGGGCTCCTGTTGTTGGCCTTGAGAACCTGCGTCAGCACTCGGCTGGCTTGGGTCCTGAGGTACGCTGTGGCGGCCCGGCTGCGAATGCCCGCCGTCCGTCAGACACTCTTTCGCGGCGCGTACGAATGCCGGGTCGGCGCCTGGCGACGGTTGTCGCCGCGGAGGGGAACGCCTAGCCTGCGGCCGGAATCCAAGGGGGCGACGGGAAGGCATGGATCGTCTGGATGCGATGAAAGTGTTCGTCCTTGCGGTGGACGAGGGCAGCCTGGCTGCCGTCGGCCGCAAGCTCGGTCGCTCGCCGGCGGCGGTGAGCCGCGCCATCGCCTTTCTCGAGGAACGGGTCGGCGCGGAGCTGCTGCACCGGACGACGCGCTCGATCAAGCTCAGCGAGGAGGGCGAGCGCTATGTCGCGATCTGCCGTCGCGTGCTCACCGAGTTGGAGGAGGCCGACGACATCGCGGCCGGACCGCGGTCGGCGCCGCGCGGCCTGCTCACGATCACCGCTCCCGTGGTGTCGGGCGAGATAGTGTTGCGGCCGATTCTGGATGCATTTCTCGATGCCTGTCCGACGGTGTCGGCCAAGCTGTTGCTGTTCGATCGCGCGGTCAATCTGATCGAGGAGGGCATCGACATCGCGCTTCGCATCGGCCCTCTCGCGGACTCGGCAATGGTGGCGATGCGGGTCGGCGAGATCAGCCGCGTGGTCGTCGCGGCCCCGCGCTATCTGAAGCAGCATCCCCGCATCACCGAGCCCGGCGATCTTGCCAAGCATCAGATCGTGGCGATGGCCCATCTGCCCAATTCCTGGACCTTCGCGCCGCAGGCCGGTGGGTCGGTGCCGCGTACGGTGCAGTTCACGCCGCGTCTTATCGTCAACAGCACCTACGCGGCCGTAGCCTCCGCCGTTGCCGGCCGCGGCGTCGCGCGGATGTATTCGTACCAGGTGGCCGAGCAGGTTGCGCGCGGCGAGCTCGAGATCGTGCTGGCCGGCGAGAAGGATCCGGAGATGCCGGCGCACCTGATCTGCCCGCAGGGTCGGCTCTCCGTGCCGAAGGTGCGGGCCTTTACTGATTTTGCCGTGCCGCGGCTGAAAAAGCACTTTGTGCAGCTGAGGAAGAGCGTGAGTGCGCACTGAGCTACCGCGCGCCCGGCAATGCGTCGTTTTACGTATTCGGCCGCGAGGAGGAATCGGCGACGCTGCCCCGAACGGTTAACGCCGGATTAACCGCGGACTCCTAGCCTGTCCCGGCCGGGGTTACTCGCAAGGCCGAGGTGAGCCTAATGGAAGCCCAGAAGATCGCGGTCGACGCCGTCGTCGCGCTGACCGATTGCGACCGCAGCGCTGTCGTAGCCTTTATCCGCCAGCTCTATCTCGCCGGGGTGACCGACCCCAAACGCCTGACCTTCAAGGGTCTGCAGGCACTGTCGCGGGCGTAGCCGGCTGGTTTCGGCGGGCCATCCCTGCGCTCTCGCCAGTGTGACCGCAGCGCAGCGGTGAATATATTGCCGCTCGGCCCGGCTCAAGGTAGATGACGTCCTCAGCTAAGTCTCTGGGGAACGGGGATATGCTGAAACAGCTTTTTGCACCGCAACTTGTCATCCTTTATGTGCTTGCGGCCTCGACGATTTACGTTCACTACCGCGGCAAGCAGCGATTGCGCTTTGCGCGCCAGCTCGGCGATCACTCGACCTATCTCGCGCCCTACAATGTGCTGATGTATGCGGGCTCGGCGGTGCCGAACAAGCCGGTGATCCCGGTCGAGCAATTTCCCGAGTTGAAGCCGCTCAGCGAGAATTGGGAGATGATCCGCGACGAGGCGGTTCGCCTGTTCGACGAAGGATTCATCCGTGCCGCCGCGAAGAACAACGACTGGGGCTTCTACTCGTTCTTCAAGAGCGGCTGGAAGCGGTTTTACCTGAAATGGTATGACGACTTCCTGCCTTCGGCGCGCACGCTGTGTCCGAAGACGGTGGAGCTGCTCAACGCGATCCCGAGCGTGCACGGCGCGATGTTCGCGATGCTGCCGCCGGGCGGCAAGTTAGGGGCGCATCGCGATCCGTTCGCGGGCTCGCTGCGCTACCACCTCGGGCTCGTCACGCCGAACTCGAACAAGTGCCGCATCCTGGTCGACGGCGTCGAATGCGTCTGGCGTGACGGCGAGGCCTTCATGTTCGACGAGACCTTCATCCACAGCGCCGAGAATGCGACTGACGTCAACCGCATCATCCTGTTCTGCGACGTCGAGCGCCCGATGAAATTCGGCTTCATGACCGCGATCAACCGCTGGGTCAGCCATCACATCGTCAAGGCGTCGGCGACCCAGAACGTCGACGGCGAGAATGTCGGCGTGCTCAACAAGGTGTTCGGCAAGCTCTACGAGATCCACCTCGCCAGCCGCAAGGTCAAGGCGTGGAATCGCAACGTCTATTATGCGCTGAAATACTCGCTGACCGCGCTGATCCTCGGCCTGATCGTGTTGTCGGCGCTGCGCTAAGTGCGAATGCGTAGGGTGGATCAGCGAAGCGTAATCCACCCTTCGGCGTATCGGCTATTGACGCTTCCCGTGGCGCGATGTGTCGGCGGATTACGCTGCGCTGATCCGCCCTGCGATTTCTGCGGTGATCCCGCGCGTGTCTAGTGATGGTGTTTGTGCCCTGCGGAGCTGTCAGGGCGCTGGTAGCCTCGCAGTTCTGCGTATCTTTGCATTTGGCTCTGATTGAGCAAGGCCGCGGTCGACAGGTAAGTCCATATCTTGCTGGAAGGTCTGTCCCATGGCAACAAGGCTTGCCGTGATCACGTAGCCAAAGTGGAGCAGGTGATGGCCCTCTTGCCGACCGCCGACAGCGAGACGAAGCAATTCTTCCTGGCCTGGCTGGAAACCTTCGCGGGCTACGTCCGCGAGGTCGACTACGCCTCGGCGCGGCCGCTCTTCCATCCGGACGTGCTTGCCTTCGGCACGCATAACGACGTCATCCCCGGCCTCGATCAGTGGGTCTCGACGCAATGGGACAATGTCTGGCCGAAGACGACGGACTTCCGTTTTGTGCTCGATCAGACCTCGGTCCTGGCATCCCGCGACGGCACGATGGCCACGGTGATCGCGCCGTGGACGAGCACGGGCTATCATTCCGACGGCGGCGCCTTTCCGCGCCCGGGCCGTGCGACCATGATCTTTGCGAAGAATGCCGATGGCTGGCTGTGCGTGCATTCGCACATGTCGCTCAATCGCGGTGTGCCGCACTTGAGCCACGCCAATCGGCCGGTGAAGGCCTGGTAGATCCACCCCGTCCGCCGAAATGCAAAAGGCCCCGGACACGTCCGGGGCCTTTCGATTTCCGGATGTCGTGCGGCCTATTCAGGCTGGCCGATGCTCACCTTCAGCGTGCCGACGCCGTCGACGCCGCATTCGAGCTTGTCGCCGGGTTGGAGCTGGGAGACGCCGGCGGGGGTGCCCGTCATGATGATGTCGCCGGCGGCGAGCTTCACCTGCTGGGAGAGCTGCCAGATGATCTCGGGCACGTTCCAGATCAGCTCGGTCAGGTCGCCCTTCTGGGCTTCCTTGCCGTTGACCGTGAGCCAGATCTTGCCCTTGGCGGGATGGCCGATCTTGGAGGCCGGCTGAATCGCGGAGGACGGCGCGGAGCCGTCGAACGACTTGCCGATCTCCCAGGGACGCTCCTTCTTGCGCGAGGCGATCTGGAGGTCGCGGCGGGTGAGATCGATGCCGACGGCATAGCCATAGACGTGATCCAGCGCCTTGTCGGCGGGAATGTTCAGGCCGCCGCTCTTCATCGCGACGATCAGCTCGACTTCGTGATGCAAATCCTTGGTCAGCGGCGGATAGGGAATGGTGGCGCCATCAGGCACCAGCATGTCGGCGTGCTTGGCGAAGAAGAACGGCGGGGCGCGCTCGTCATTGCCCATCTCGCGGATGTGCTCGAGATAGTTGCGGCCGACGCACCAGATGCGGCGCACCGGATAGCGGCCGCTTTCGCCGACGACGGGAAGTGAAGCCTGGGGCGGAAGCGGGATGACGTAGGAGGCGGCGTTCATGCGGGTCTCGCTGCTCTTGAGGTGAAGTGGAACTCTATGCGGTTGCGCTGATCGGCGCCAGAGCGCCGGCATCGTAGTGTTGCAGGCGGAAGAACGAGGCATAGCGGCCGCCGCGGCGGAGCAGCTCGTCATGCCGGCCCTGCTCGACGATCTCGCCGCCCTCGATCACCAGGATCGCGTCGGCATGCATGATGGTGTGCAGGCGATGCGCGATCACGATGGTGGTGCGGTTCTGGCAGAGATGCTCGATCGCCTCCTGCACCTGCCGCTCGGATTCGGAATCGAGCGCAGCGGTGGCTTCGTCCAACAGAATGATCGGTGCATTCTTGATCAGCGCGCGCGCCACGGCGATGCGCTGGCGCTGGCCGCCTGAAAGCTGCGTGCCGTGCTCGCCGACCGGCGTGTCGTAGCCGAGCGGGAAGCCCATGATGAAATCATGCGCGCAAGCCGCTTTCGCCGCCTCGGTGATCTCGTCCTCGCTCGCGCCTGGCCGGCCGAAAGCGATGTTGTTGCGGATGGTGTCGCGGAACAGATAGACGTCCTGCCCGACATAGGCGGTCTGCGCCCGCAGCGACTTGCGAGAGACTGCGCCGATCGACTGGCCGTCGATCACGATGTCGCCTTGCGTCACTTCATAGAAGCGGAGCAGCAGCGCCAGCACGGTCGACTTGCCGCCGCCGGAGGGGCCGACCAGCGCGGTGACCTTGCCGGGCTCGGCGGTAAAGCTCATCCGGTTGAGCACAGTCTCATTGGCGCGATAGGAGAAGCTGACGTCGCGCAGCTCGATCCGGGCGTCGGAGAGCTTCAGCGCCGGCTTGTCGTCGTCGGAGTGCTCGCTCGCCGGGCTGTCGACCACTTCGAGCAGCATGCGCGCGCCGACGAGCTGGCTGTTCAAATCGATGTTGAGCCGCGCCAGCCGCTTGGCCGGCTCGGTCGCCATCAGGAACGCGGTCATGAAGGAGAAGAACGCGCCCGGCGTGGCATTGAGCGCGACCACGCTGTAGCCGCCATAGAGCAGGCAGCCGGCGACCGCGAAGCCGCCGAGCATTTCCATCAGCGGGTTGGAGCGGTTGGCGACGCGCGCCATCTTGTTGGCGTTGCGCTCGACGATGGCGATGTTCTCGTCGATGCGGCTCTGCATGGTATCTTCAAGCGTGAAAGCCTTCACCGTGCGGATGCCTTGCAGCGATTCCTGCATGGTCTCCATGATGTCGGCGGTGCCGGTGAATTGGTTGTAGGCGAGGCCCTTGATCCGCTTGACCAGCTTGCGCAGCACCAGCATCGCCGGCGGCACCACGACGAGGCCGATGAACGACATCACCGGATCCTGCCACACCATCACGCCGATCATGGCGAGCAACATCAACAGATCGCGCCCGACAGCGTTGACCAGCATGTTGAGGACGTCGGTGATCGACTTGGCGCCGGCCGTCAGCCGCGCCAAAAACTCGGACGAATGCCGCTCGGAGAAGAAGCCGACGCTTTCGCGCATCAGTTTTGCGAACAGCTGGCGCTGGTTGGTGGCGAGGATGGCGTTGCTGATCTTGGTCAGGATCACCATGTGGCCGTAGGTCGCCACGCCCTTGATGAAGAGCAGGATCACCGTGATGCCCGAGAACATCGCGATGCCCGGGATGTTCTTGTCGACATAGGCCTGGTTGATGACCTGGCCGAGCACATAGGTCGCGCCTGCCGTTGCGCCCGCGGCGACCGCCATCAGCGCGAAGGCTACGAGGTAGCGCCGCCAATAGACGACCCCCTGTTCCGTGACCAGGCGGCGAATCAGGACCGCTGCCGCATAGGGATCGTCGGTGATTTTCTTTGGAAACTGGGCCATCCGGTGTCCATTGACGGCGCAGGACAAAGCCTGCCCGCACGTCAGGGATCGAAGGGCCTCTGTGCCCGCTCAAGCGGGGTTTTTCAAGCCCAATTAAGGGCTTGCGCTCAGATGGAATCTAGGCCGAGGCGGCGTGGCGGAGCTCGCCATGGCGCTCATGGAACAGCTTGTCCTCCCAAGCCAAAGCGTGGGCCGCGATGGTCTCGAGGTCCTCGTATTGCGGCTTCCAGTCCAGCAGGGCGCGGATCCGGCTGGTGTCGGCGACCATGGTCATGATGTCGCCGGGCCGGCGCGGGGCGTATTGCACGGCGAAGCTGCGGCCCGACACGCGGCGCACGGCGTCGATGGTCTCCAGCACCGAATAGCCGCGGCCATAGCCGCAATTGAGCGTCGTCGAGGCGCCGCCGTTGCGCAAATAGGCCAGCGCCGAACGATGCGCCTGCGAGAGGTCCGTGACGTGGATGAAATCGCGGATGCAGCTGCCGTCGGGGGTCGGATAGTCGGTGCCGAACACGTCGATCTTGGCGCGCTGGCCGGTCGCGGCCTCGACCGCGATCTTGAGCAGATGCGTGGCGCCGACGGTGGCAAGCCCGATGCGCGCCTGCGGATCGGCGCCGGCGACGTTGAAATAGCGCAGGGTCACGTACTGCATGCCATAGGCGGCGGCGACGTCGTGCAGCATGATCTCGGTCATCAGCTTCGACGAGCCATAGGGCGACAACGGCCGCGTCGGCGCGAGCTCGGGCACCGGCACCTGGTCCGGATTGCCGTAGACGGCGGCGGTCGAGGAGAAGATGAAGCGGCCGATGCCGCGCTTGACGGCGACATTGAGCAGGTTGCGCGCGGTCGTGAAATTGTTGCGGTAGTAGCCGAGCGGATCGCGCATCGAATCCGGCACGACGACGGAGCCCGCGAAATGGATGATGCTCTCGATGTTGTGCTGCGCGATCACGCCTTCGAGCAGGTTCTCGTCGCCGGCATCGCCGAT
The DNA here is from genome assembly GCF_014198295.1 of Bradyrhizobium sp. CIR18. Taxonomy (NCBI): domain Bacteria; kingdom Pseudomonadati; phylum Pseudomonadota; class Alphaproteobacteria; order Hyphomicrobiales; family Nitrobacteraceae; genus Bradyrhizobium; species Bradyrhizobium sp. CIR18. Next base: position 844,621 of record NZ_JACIHF010000002.1, read on the forward strand.
GAACAGCGGCACGCCCTCGGGCAGATAGGCGGAGAAACCGGTCGAGAGATCGTCGATCACGACGACATCCTCGCCGGCTTCCGCCAGCGCGAGGACCGTGTGACTTCCGATATAGCCGGCGCCGCCGGTGACTAGCACAGTCATGATCTCACCCGTCTTCGATCAACGCGCAAAGTTAGCGCTTGCGTGGTGAAGAGGGGGTATCGGCGCGGCTGAACTGGTCACTATGCTTAATGTTGCGTATAGGGACTTTGCGAAACGGAGCATGACGTGGCCAATTCCCCCGGCGATCTCGAAGTGATCGTGCCAAATCTGCACAGGCGCTATTCCGGGGTCACCGCGACCAACCGGATGGTGGCGCCGCGGCTGGCGAAACTGTACCGCGCCGCCTGGTTCGGCTCGCACGCGCCGGCTGGGATTGCGCGGCTGAGCGTTGCCGATTTCCTCAAGCTATGGCGCCGCAAGGCGCCGCTGATCTGGCATGCGCGGCGCAACAACGAGATGATCGCGGGTGTCGCGCTACGCGCGCTCGGCTGGCCGTTGAAACTCGTGTTCACCTCGGCGGCGCAGCGGCACCACAGCTGGATCACGCGCTGGCTGATCCGGCGCATGGACGCGATCATCGCGACGTCGGATCTCTCGGCCTCGTTCCTGAAAGTGCAGGCGACCGTGATCCCGCATGGCGTCGATACCGACATCTATGCGCCGCCGACCGACCGCGCTGTTGCGTTCACGGAGGCCGCGCTGCCCGGCCGTTACGCCATCGGCTGCTTTGGACGCGTGCGCGCGCAGAAGGGCACCGACGTGTTCGTCGACGCGATGTGCCGGCTGCTGCCGCGCTATCCCGATTTCACCGCCGTGATCGTTGGTCAGGTCACGGCCGAGCAGATGGCCTTTGCGAACGAGCTGAAAAAGCAGATCGAAGCGGCCGGCCTGCAATCGCGCATCGTCATCACCGGCGAGCTGCCGATCGAAGCGGTGCAGCGCTGGTACCAGCGGCTGACGATCTACGCCTTCACCTCGCGCAACGAGGGTTTTGGACTGACGCTGATCGAGGCGATGGCGGCCGGCAGCGCGCTCGTCGCCGCACGCGCCGGCGCGGCCGAGCTGGTGGTCGAGGATGGCGTGAGCGGCGTGCTGGTCCCGACCGGCGATGCCGATGCGCTGGCTGCGGCAGTGGAGCCGCTGATGCGCGACGTGGATGCCGCGACGGCGATGGGCGAGAGGGGCCGAGCGCGGGTGCTCGCAAAGTTCAGCCTCGATGCGGAAGCGGCCCGGATCGGCGAGGTCTATCGGCCGCTGCTCTGAGCCACGCCGCGAGGGCCGAAAGCAAAAAACGCGAAAACAACCCCATGCACAGTAGCCGGGATGAGCGGAATCAATGGCTTGGCGATGGGTTCGTCCGGCTGCCGATTTAGCGGAAGTCGACTTTGTTCCCGTAATGGGAATTTTCGATTGATCCCATTTCGGGAACGTGCTATGGCAATGAACGTTATCGCAAGAAGGGCACTGAAGGTCTTCTGCGAGCGATACCCCAAGGCGCGGACCCCTTTGGGGACTTGGTATGAGATTGTGTCCAAAGGCGATTGGAGCGGTCCGGCCGACTTGAAGAAGGCGTTCGGAAACAACGTGGACTTCGTTGGCGATAACAGAGCGATCTTCGACATCGGCGGCAACAAGTATCGCCTTGTGGTTCATTTCTCCTACACATTCAAAACTGCTCTCATCAAGTTCGTCGGCACGCACAAAGAATATGACGGAATAGACGCGGAGACCGTGTGATGATGGACGTAAGGCCTCTTCGCAATGAACAGGATTACGATTGGGCTATCGGCGAAGTATCTCGTTATTTCCAGGCCGAGCCGGCGCCTGGCACGCCCGATGGTGATCGCTTCGAAGTTTTGTCTTCACTCATCAAGGAATACGAAGACAATCACTTCGCGACCTCGCGCGGCGATCCAGTCGACGTTCTCCATTTCGCGATCGAGTCCATGGGACGGTCGCAGTCAGAGTTGGCGGGTCTGATTGGTCGCAACAGAGCGTCCGAGATCTTGAATCGTGTCCGTCCGCTGACGCTGGACATGATCCGCATCATCAGCAAGGAATGGAGCATTCCAATTGATGCTCTCACCGCTCCCTACGAACTGACGCGCGCGCATGCTTGATCTCATGCCCGGCTTCCGCGGGCGCCACGCTCAATTCTAAGCCGGCTTTCCAGCCTCCCCCAGCACCCGCTGCGCGATCGCCACCACCTCGCTCGCTGCGATATCGCGCATGCAGCGGTGGTCGTTCATCTTGCATACCGTGCTTTGGCAGGGCTGGCAGGGCAGCACTTCCTTGTCCTGGACCACGGTCGCGGCGAGGCCGTTGAGGGGGGCCCAGAGATAGGGGCTGGTCGGGCCGAAGATGCCCATGGTGGGCGTGCCCAGGGCAGCTGCGATGTGCATCAGGCCGGAATCGTTGGAGATGGCGACGCCGGCCGCCGCCATGGCCAGCATGCCGTTGCGCAGATCGTTGCCGGTGAGGTCCCGCACGCCTGAGCCGCCGGCCGCGACGATCTCCTGGGCCAGCCCCTTTTCCGCGGGGCCGCCGACCACCCAGACCTCGAGGCCGCGCTCGACCAGCAGCCGGGCGGCCTCCGGATAGTAGGTCCAGCGCTTCGAGACGCCGACCGAGCCAGGGGCGAGCGCCACTGCCGCGCCGGCGCCGATTCCGTTGGCCTGCCGCCAGCGGACGATATCGTCGGCCGGAACCCGCAATTGCGGTACCGGCCATTCCGCCGGCAGCGGGGCGCCGTCGGGCTGGGCCAAGGCGGCATTCTTGTCGATAAAGCGGGGCAGCTTCTTCTCGCCCCAGCGCCAGCGGTTGAGCAGGCCGAACCGGAATTCGCCGACGAAGCCGACCCGTTCAGGGATACCGGCGAGGGCGGGGGCGATGGCCGCCTTCCAGGTCCGGGGCAGCACCAGGGCCGTGCCGTAGTTCCGCTCGCGCAGGAGTTTCCCCAGGGCGAGCTGGCGGGCGATGGCGAGGCGTCCGCGCGGCAGGTCCCAGACGATCCCCTCGCGCACGCCGGGCATGTAATCGACCAGCGGGGCGCACAGGGAGGTGGTCAGAAGATCGACCGGCCGGTTCGGCCAGCGCTCCTTCAGGACCCGGACCACGGTGTGATTCCGGACGAAATCGCCGATCCACATGTAGGGAATGATCAGAATCGGGCGGGTGTCGCTCCGATCTGCATCTCCGCTAAGTGTCGAATCTTGGTTCATTCGTTAATGGGGCCGAGGCGATCTGATTGTGGCGGTTCGGTAGCCGCTCCAGGCCGGCAGGTAAAGGCGGCAGACCACTCAATCCCAAAACCGCTTACACTTTGGCGGCTCATGCGCTACGGCAGGACCGGGACGCAAAGATCGGGCAGGGATTTCGGAATGTTGCTGGTGACCGGCGGGGCCGGTTTTATCGGATCGAATGTCGTGGCCGCGCTCAATGACGCGGGCCGCAGCGACGTCGTGGTCTGCGATTTCCTGGGCAACGAGGGCAAGTGGCGGAACCTCGCCAAGCGCCAGCTTGTGGATATTGTCCCGCCGGCCGAGCTGATGGACTGGCTGAAGGGCCGCAAGCTCGAGGCTGTGATCCATCTCGGGGCGATTTCCGCGACCACCGCGACCGACGGCGACCTCGTGTTCGAAACCAATTTCCGCCTGTCGATGCGCCTGCTCGATTGGTGCACGGCGGGCGCGGTGCCGTTCATCTACGCCTCCTCGGCGGCAACCTATGGCGACGGTGAGACGGGATTTGACGACGACGCCTCGCTGCCGGCACTGAAGAAACTGCGGCCGATGAATCTCTACGGCTGGAGCAAGCACATGTTCGATCTCGCGGTCGCCGGGCGCGTAGCGAACGGCGATCCGCTCCCGCCGCAATGGGCGGGCCTGAAATTCTTCAACGTATTCGGCCCCAACGAGTATCACAAGGGCTCGATGATGAGCGTGCTGGCGCGCCGCTTCGACGACGTCAAGGCAGGCCGCGTGGTGCAGCTGTTCAAGTCGCATCGCGAGGGCATCGCCGACGGCGATCAGCGCCGCGATTTCATCTATGTCGACGACGTCGTGCGCGTCGTGATGTGGCTGCTGGCGACGCCGTCGGTATCCGGCATCTTTAATGTCGGAACCGGCAAGGCGCGCAGCTTCAGGGATCTGATGTTGGCGGCCTATGCGGCGCTCGGCACGAGGCCCAACATCGAATATATCGACATGCCCGAGCAGATCCGCGGGGCCTACCAGTATTTCACCCAGAGCGAGGTCGATCGCCTGCACCGCGCCGGCTATAACGGCGGCTTCACGACGCTCGAGGATGCGGTGAAGGCCTATGTCGGGGATTACCTCGACCGGCCCGACCGCTTCCGCTGAGGCCTTTTGACCATGCCGACGCCCATTCTCGATTTCGACGCCCTCGCGCAGGCCATCTCAGGCCGCACGGTGCTGTGCATCGGCGACATCATGCTGGACGAGTTCGTCTATGGCGAGGTGTCGCGGATCTCGCCGGAAGCGCCGGCGCCCGTCATCGCGGCCCAGCGCAGCGAGATCCATATCGGCGGCGCCGGCAATGTCGCGCGCAATGTCGCCTCGTTGGGCGCGCGCTGCATCTTCGTCGGCCTCGTCGGCGAGGACGATGCCGGTGCACGGCTCAAGGCGGCGCTGGACGGGCACGCCGGCATCGAAAGCGTGCTGGTGTGCGATCCCACGCGCCCGACCACGCGAAAAGTCCGCTTCGTCTCCGAGCATTTTTCCACGCACATGCTGCGCGCGGACTGGGAGCAGGCGGCGCCTGCTTCCGATGACATCGAGACGAAGCTGATCGAGGCGATCCTGCCGCAGATCGCGCGCGCCGACATCGTGCTGCTGTCGGACTACGCCAAGGGCGTGCTGACGGCGCGCGTCATCCGCCACGCCATCGATGCCGCGCGAAAGCTCGGCAAGCCCGTGATCGTCGATCCCAAGAGCCTGAACTGGGCGATCTATCGCGGCGCCACGCTGCTGACGCCCAATCGCAAGGAGTTCTCCGAAGCGACCCGCAGCCGCGCCGAGACGGTGCAGAGCATCGTCGAGGCCAGCGAGGACGTGATGCGGCTCGCCGATTGCGAGGCGATCCTGGTCACCCAGGGCGAGCACGGCATGACGCTGGTGCCGCGCAATGGCGCGGCGGTTCACGTTCCGGCCTTCCCGGTGAAAGTGCGCGACGTCTCCGGCGCCGGTGACACCGTCGCCGCCGCGCTCGCGGTGTCGCTTGCTACAGGCGCGGACTGGGACACGGCGCTGCGCATGGCCAATGCCGCTGCCGCCGTCGCCGTCGGCAAGCAAGGCACCGCCAGTGTGAGCGCGGCCGAGCTGCGCCGAAAGATCCTGCCGCATGCCACTCTGGCGGCCGAGGAGAAGATCGTGCTCGAGCCGGCCGCACTCGATGCGCAACTCGCCGAATGGAAAACACAAGGCCAGCGCGTCGGCTTCACCAATGGCTGCTTCGACATCCTGCATCCCGGCCACGTCAAGGTGCTGACCGCGGCGCGCGCCGCCTGCGACCGCCTGATCGTGGGGCTCAACAGCGACGACTCGGTGCGGCGGCTCAAGGGCGCCGAGCGGCCGGTCCAGGACGAGCGCGCGCGTGCCGAGGTGCTCGCCGCGCTCGAGGCCGTCGATCTCGTCGTCATCTTCGAGGAGGACACGCCGATCGACCTGATCACCCGGATCAAGCCTGGCGTGCTGGTGAAGGGCGGCGACTACACCCGTGAGCAGGTGGTCGGCCACGAGGTCGTCGAGGCCGCGGGCGGCACCGTCGTGCTGGTCGACATCCTGCAGGGCTTCAGCACGACGGCGCTGGTCCATCGCGCCCGGGGAGGAGGCAAGTGACGGCACTGGCACGCGAGACGACCGGCGGGATGTTGCTTCGCCGCCTGCGCAGCCCGGCGGCCTGGCGCGAGACCGTCGATATATTTGCGGTCCTGACCGCGGCCTCGCTGCCGTGGTCGACCTCGCTGGCGGGGATATTCAACGCGCTGATGCTGATTTGCATGGTGCCGTTTCTCGACGTCCGCGCGTTCCTGCAATCCTTGACGCGTCCGATCTGCGCGGCCCCGATCGCGCTGGTCCTGCTCGCGCTGGTGGGGACGCTGTGGTCGGACGCGAGCTGGGGCGCCCGCTTCTATGCGGTCAATCCGACCATCAAGCTGCTGGTGCTGCCGGTGCTGTTCTATCATTTCGAGCGCTCGCCGCGCGGGCGCTGGATCTTCATCGCCTTCCTGGCGTCCTGCGCCCTGCTGTCGGTGATGTCCTGGCTGGTCGCCTTCTACCCGAATCTCGCGCTCAAGACCGATCCGGCCGAGCGCGGCATCTTCGTCAAGAATTACATCAACCAGAGCCAGGAATTCGCGCTTTGCGCGGTCGCGCTCGCCTATCCGATCGTGATGCTGCTGCGTGAGAAGCGATACTGGTTCGCCGGGCTGCTGACGGCGCTGGCACTGAGCTTCTTCGTCAACATGACGTTCGTGGTGGTGTCACGCACAGCGCTCGTCACCGTTCCGATCATGTTCGGCGTGTTCGCGCTGCTTCATCTCAAATGGCGCAGCATCGCGCTCATCTCCGCCACATTGCTTGTCGCCGCTGTTCTCGCCTGGCAGGCCTCGCCATATTTGCGCCATACCGCCGAGAGGTTTTCCGACGACTACACGCGTTACATGGAAAAGGGCGAGCCGACCTCGGCGGGGCTGCGGCTCGAATTCTGGCGGAAGTCGCTCGGCTTCTTCGCCGAGGCGCCGATCATGGGACACGGCACCGGCTCGACGCGCGGATTGTTCGAACGCGTTGCGACGCCCGCCGGTCAGTACCAGGCGTCCGCCGAGGTGATCGGCAACCCGCATAACCAGACGCTGAACGTTGCCGTGCAATGGGGCGTGATCGGCATCGTCGTTCTCTATGCGATCTGGATATTGCATCTACGCTTGTTTCGCGGCGACGGGCTGGCCAACTGGATCGGGCTCCTGGTGGTGGTGCAGAACGTCTTCACCTCGCTGTTCAACTCCCATCTGTTCGACTTCCACGAGGGCTGGATGTACGTCATCGGCGTCGGCGTTGCCGGCGGCATGGTGATCCGGGCGCAACAGGCCGAGGCGAAGACGGGGGAAGCCGGTTCCTGAAAGGCCGCGCGGCTGGCAAGTCCTGTCCAGATGGGCTATCAGCGCGGTCAGGTTGCATCTAACTGGGTTTTCATCGGTCGGCGGATGACGCGTCTTTCGCATCTCACCTTGCGCAATTTCCTAATCGCGCTCCACGACCTGCTGGCGACCGCGGCGGCGCTTTTTGCCGCCTTCTATCTGCGATTCGAGGGTGGCGACGGCTTCTTCGAGCGCCTGCCGCTGCTGTTCCAGATCCTGCCCTACTTCCTCGCCTTCAGCGTGGTCGTGTTCTTCATCTTCAACCTGACCACGACGAAATGGCGCTTCATCTCGCTGCCTGATGCGCTGAACATTATTCGCGTCTCGTCCGTGCTGACGGTCGCCCTGCTGGTGCTCGACTACATCTTCGTCGCCCCCAACGTCCGCGGTGCCTTCTTCCTCGGCAAGGTGACGATCGTCCTCTACTGGTTCCTCGAGATCTCGTTCCTCAGCGCGCTGCGCATGACCTATCGTTACTTCCGCTATACGCGGGTGCGGCGTCACGCCAGGGGCGAGGAGGCCGCGCCGACGCTGCTAATCGGCCGCGCCGCGGATGCGGAGGTACTCCTGCGCGGCATCGAGAGCGGGGCGATCAAGCGCATCTGGCCGGTCGGCGTGCTGTCGCCGTCGAGCTCGGATCGGGGCCAGTTCATCCGCAACGTGCCGGTGCTGGGCGGCATCGATGACGTCGAGGACGTCGTCGCCGACTTCGCCAAGCGCAATAAGCCGATCGCGCGCCTCGTCATGACGCCCTCGGCATTCGAGCCGGAAGCGCGTCCGGAATCGATCCTGATGCGGGCGCGCAAGCTGGGTGTGATCGTCAACCGGATGCCCTCGCTCGAGAGCGGCGATACGCCGCGGCTCACCGCCGTCGCGGTCGAGGACCTCCTGCTGCGGCCGAGCGAGACGATCGACTATGCGCGCCTGGAAGCGCTGATCAACGGCAAGGCGGTGATCGTCACCGGCGGCGGCGGCTCGATCGGGTCGGAGATCTGCGAGCGTGTCGTCGCCTTCGGTGCCGCGCGGCTCCTGATCGTGGAAAACTCCGAGCCCGCGCTCTACGCCATCACCGAAGCGCTCGCCGCGCGAGGGGCGGCTGCCGAAGTCGAAGGGCGGATCGCCGACATCCGCGACCGCGAGCGCATCATGCGCCTGATGGCCGGGTTCAAGCCGGACATCGTGTTCCACGCCGCCGCGCTCAAGCACGTGCCGATCCTCGAACGCGACTGGAGCGAGGGCGTCAAGACCAACATCTTCGGCTCGATCAACGTTGCGGATGCCGCCGTTGCCGCCGGCGCCGAAGCCATGGTGATGATTTCGACCGACAAGGCGATCGAGCCGGTGTCGATGCTCGGCCTGACCAAGCGCTTTGCGGAGATGTACTGCCAGGCGCTGGATCACGACCTCGCAGCCGGCGCGCACGGCGCCAAGCTGCCGATGCGGCTGATCTCGGTCCGGTTCGGCAACGTGCTGGCTTCGAACGGCTCGGTGGTTCCGAAATTCAAGGCCCAGATCGAGGCCGGCGGCCCGGTGACGGTGACGCATCCCGACATGGTCCGCTACTTCATGACCATCCGCGAGGCCTGCGATCTCGTCATCACCGCGGCCACGCATGCGCTCGGAACGCACCGTCCTGACGTCTCCGTCTACGTGCTCAACATGGGCCAGCCGGTGAAGATCGTCGATCTCGCCGAGCGCATGATCCGCCTTTCCGGGCTGCAGCCCGGCTACGATATCGAGATCGTGTTCACGGGCATGCGGCCGGGCGAGCGCCTGCACGAGATCCTGTTCGCCACCGAGGAGCCGACCCGCGAGATCGGCGTTGCCGGCATCATGGCCGCGCAGCCGAACGAGCCGCCGATGCAGACGTTGCGCAAATGGATCGCGGCGCTGGAGCAGGCGATCGCACGCGACGATCGCGCCACCATCAGGACCATCCTGAAGGATGCGGTGCCCGAATTCGGGTCGACCGCGGCCTGACCATGCAGCCTCGGGGCAAGATCGTCGTCGCGAGCCAGCATTATCCGCCGGATACGAGCACGACGGCGGCGATCATGGCCGAGATCGCCTGCCGTCTCGCCGCCGAGCGCGAGGTCGTCGTGCTCTCGGGCTGGCCGGGCGCATTGCCGGCCTTGCAGACCGGCCCGGGCAAGCCGCGTGTCATCGCAATCAAGAACCGCATGGCGGGCAAGGCGGCGCTGGTGCGGCGCGGGGTGTCCGAGTTGCTGTTCGCGGCGCGCACGTTCTTTGCCTTGCTGCGCGAGCTTAAGGCAGGCGACGTTGTGCTCACGGTCACCGCCCCGTTCATGCTGCCTTACGCGGTGGCGGCGGCAGCCAGGTTCAAGGGCGCGCGCTCGGCGCTGATCATGCACGACCTCTTTCCCGACGTGCTGGTGATGGCGGGCCTGCTGAAACCGGGCTCGTTCGTGACGCGGACGATGCGCGCCGCCAACAGCCTGATGTTCCGCGCCCTCAATGCCGTCATCACCATTGGCCGCGACGCTGAGCGGCCGCTGCTGAGCTATGCTGGGATGACGCGGAACAAGATCCGCTTCATCCCGAACTGGGCGACGCTCGTGCCCGCGTCGCGGCCGGTCAATTCGGGCAACCCGTTCCGCAAGGCGCTTTCGGCGCGCTTCATTGTCGGCCTGTCGGGCAATCTCGGGTTCACCCATGATCCGGAGATCGTGTTCGAGGCGGCGCGGCTTCTGAAGGACGAGACCGACATTCACTTCCTGCTGTCCGGCTGGGGCATCGGCTTCGAACGGCTGAAGCAGTTGCAGGCGGCGGCGAACCTGCCCAATGTCTCCTTTGTCGGGCGGGTCGAGGATGCCGAGCTCGAGGCGTTCCTGGCGTCCGCCGATCTCTGGATCATTCCGTACCGGAAGGACGTGGCGGGGGTGTCGGTGCCGAGCCGGTTCTACAATCTGCTGGCGGTCGGCCGTCCCGTGGTGCTGGTGTCCGAGCCGGAGGCCGAGGCCGCCTTGACGGTGGTGGAGAACGGGCTCGGCTGGGTCGTGACGCCGGGCCGCCCGGACCAGCTCGCCGCTGCGATCCGCGCGGCGTCCCGTTCCACCGACGATGCGATGACGGAGCGCGCGGTGAGGACGGCATTGCGATTCGACCGGACGACGGCGATGAACGCCTATGCCGGTGTGATCGACGAATTGTTGCACACCCCGAACCTTTCGGAGCAACGATGAGCGAGAAGAAACCGGTGGTGCTGGTGACGGGAGCGAGCGGCTTCGTCGGCCGTCATGTCGTGCCGGCGCTCCAGCGCGAGGGATGGTCGGTCCGCCGCGCGGTTCGCCGCGCGGAAGGTGCCGACGACGAGGTCGTGATCGAAACGATCGGTCCCGAGACCGATTGGCAGGCCGCGCTGGAAGGCGTCAACGCCGTCGTTCATCTCGCCGCGCGCGTGCACCACAAGCACGAGGAGCATGCGGTCCAGCTCTACCGCAACGTCAACATCGCCGGCACGCTGCATCTGGCGCGCTGTGCGGCGACGGCCGGCGTGCGCCAGTTCGTCTTCATCAGCACCGTGCTCGTGCACGGCCGCAGCAACGAGGGCCGCGCCCCGTTCAGCGAGAGCGACATCCTGACGCCGCGCGGCCTCTACGGCATGTCCAAGGCTGCGGCCGAAGCGGGCTTGAGGACGCTGGCGCGCGACAACGACATGAAGATCTCGGTGATCCGGCCGCCGCTGGTCTATGGCGCCGGCGCCAAGGGCAATTTTGCGCTGCTGACGCGCGCGGTCCAGCTTGGGCTGCCGCTGCCCGTTGCCGCGATCCGCAATCACCGCGCCTTCCTTGCCGTGCAGAACCTGTCCTCGTTTATCCTGCGCCGGCTCGGCCATCCCGATCCCACCAGCAATTTCGAGATCTTCCTCGTCGCCGACAGGGAGCAGGTCTCGACGCCCGAATTCATCACCCGTCTGGCCGAAGCGGCCGGCAAGAACCTGCGGCTGTTCGGCGTGCCGCCGGGCCTGCTCAGCACGCTGCTCAATGTCATGGGCCGGCAGGATACGCATGACAGCCTGATCGGCTCGCTCGAGCTCAACATCTCGAAGGCGCTCGCGACCGGTTGGCAGCCGCAGGTCTCCCTCGACGAGGGGTTGCGGCTGGCGCTGTCGGCTCAGGATGCCTGAGGGCGGGAAAAGCGCCGCAGCACGAAGGCGACCCCGAGCGCGCCTGCGATCACGGAGACGATCGTGACGGTCGTCGAGCCGGCGCGAACGCTGACGATGGCAAGCAATGCCAGCACGAGATTGAGTGCGAACACCTCGCCGATCACCTGCTTGACCGTGAAGCCATTGTCGGTGGCGCGCTGATAGAAGTGCGTGCGGTGTGCCGACCAGAATGGTTCGCGCCGCGCGATGCGCCGAAACAGCGTGATGGTGGAATCCGCAAGATAATAGGCCGGCAGCAGCAGCGCCGCGGCGGGCTGTCCGTGCCAGGCGAGCTCCAGCAGGCACCAGCCGAGCAAGAGGCCGATCGGCAGGCTGCCGACATCGCCCAGGAAGACCTTTGCGGCGGGACGGTTGAACGGCGCAAAGCCGAGCATGGCTCCGCACAGCGCGGTGGCGAGCAGCGCCGCGGACGGCGAGAGGTCGCCATACCATCCGAGCAATCCGAGCGCGGCCGTGACAGGCACCACCTCCGCCACGGTCATCAGGTCGAGCCCGTCCATGAAATTGACGAGGTTCACGAACCAGATTCCGGCGAGCAGGATGAGGCCGCGCTCGAGCGCGAGCGGCAGCGCCGGCACGATGCGCGCGGTCTCCGGTGTCGTGAAGACGACGGCGGCCACGGCTCCCGCCTGCAGCACGAGGCGGAGCAGCACGGGCAGGGGCCTGATATCGTCGACGAGCCCGACCACCGCGATCACGACGGCGGAGCCGATCAGGGGCAAGGGAATCGCGCCGTGCGTCCAGGCCGCCCAGAACGCAGCCACCAGCAGCGTGGCCGCGACAACCGCGATGCCCGCACCTTGCGGGGTCGGAATCTTGTGTGACGAGCGTGCGTTCGGACGCGCCAGTGCATAACGCTGCAGCAGCGGCATGCTCTGCCAGGTGACGCAGGCCGAGATCAGTGCAGCCAGCACGGCCGGCGCAAGCGCGAACAGCACCAGCCCGGCCGCAAGGTCCGGACCCGCGACGAGGGTCGTCACTCCGGTACTCCGATCGGCTTCGACCCCTGCGCGGCTTTCTCCGCGCTGAGGATCCAGACCAGGCCGCCGAACGCACCGACGATGAAGGACACGGCGCCGAACAGCAGCGAGACGTTGACGCCCTCGTTGGCGGCCAAGCCGGCGAAGCCGAACGCCAGGCCCATCGTGGCTTCACGCACGCCCCAGCCGGCAATCGAGATCGGCATCATCGTGATCAGCATCACGGGCGGCACCAGCAGGAAGACGTCGCTGAAGCGAACCGGGGCCGCAATCGACTGCACGACGCACCAGGCGATGACGACGGCGAGCACGTGAACGAGCACCGACAGGATTGCGATGATCGGTCCGCGGCTGCGGCTGAAGATCACGCGGTTCGCGATCACGGCACAGGCGTGAATGTGATGCGTGGCCCACCAGGTCTTCAGCCAGCGCCATTTCAGCGCGCCGAAAACCAGGAAGCCGAGGCCGCCGGCGAGCGCCAGGAAATCGATGAGCAGCAGCGCCGAGCGCCCGTGCGGATCGGTGATGAGGGTGTAGCTCCAGGGCAGGCTCGCGACGATGAGAATCGCGAGCGCGATCAAGCCGATCGCGCGGTCGACGAAGATCGAATAGGTTGCCGCACGCCAGCCGGCGCCGGCGCGCGCCACCAGCCAGAGCCGGACCGCGTCGCCGCCGATCGCCGACGGCAGGGTCTGGTTGAAGAAGGAGCCGATCACGTTGTAGCGCATGGCGCGGCCGAGCTCGAGCGGCGCGCCGCAGACGGCGCTAATCTCGCGCCAGCGCAGCACGCCGACGAAGATCTGCAGGAAGGTGACCGCGATCGCGGCGCCGATCCAGAACAGGCTGGTCACGGTGAAGCGCGAAAACAATTCGGACAGATCGACCTTTCGCAGCGCCAGATAGAGCAGCGCCGCGGAAATCACGATTTTGGCCGTCGACAGCAGGATTCGGCGCATCTCGCCCGCATGAACAGGGTTTGCGAAGATTTGAGGCAACCCGACGCGAGCGCCGAATTCGGCCGCTTTGGTATGGTTTTGGCGCCGATCTTGCAATAGCCCTCGTGAGGCTCTCGTGAGCCCTCGTGGGGGGCATTATGGAGCGCATACAGCGGGCCTATTGCGATCACCTTGAGGTGACGGCTAAACAGGATCGGGCTAGGGATCCCCAGGGAACAGGATGACGGATCAGGCGATTTTGGTCACCGGGGCCGCCGGCTTCATCGGCTTTCACGTCGCCCGGCAGCTCCTGGGCGAAGGCCGCACCGTCGTCGGGCTCGACAATCTCAACAGCTATTACGATCCGGCATTGAAGCGGGCGCGCCTCACGCTATTGCAGAACGAGCCCCGCTTCTCCTTCGTCGAGGCCGATCTTGCCGACCGCGAGACGATGGCGGCGCTGTTTGCGCAACATCGTTTTACGGAGGTCGTGCATATGGCGGCGCAGGCCGGCGTGCGCTACTCGATCGAGCAGCCGCACGCTTATGCCGATTCCAATCTGGTGGGCTTTCTCAACGTGCTCGAAGGCTGCCGCAACAGCGGCTGTCGTCATCTCGTTTACGCCTCGTCATCCTCCGTTTATGGCGCCAACACAAAATTGCCATTTGCGGTTGCGGACCGGACCGACCATCCCGTGAGCTTCTACGCCGCGACCAAGAAGGCGAACGAGGTGATGGCGCAGTCCTACAGCCATCTCTATCGCCTGCCGGTCACGGGCCTGCGCTTCTTTACCATTTACGGGCCATGGGGACGGCCCGACATGGCCATGTTTCTGTTCGTAAACGCCATCATGGCGGGCAAGCCGATCCGGCTGTTTAACCATGGCCGAATGCGTCGCGACTTCACCTATGTTGATGATGTCACACGTGTAGTATCCAAGCTGATCGATCTTGTGCCTGCGGACGATCCGGCTGCCGCAAATGCGCCGTTTAAGCTCTACAATGTCGGCAATCACCATCCGGAGGAACTGATGCACGTCGTCGGTCTTCTGGAGCGGGAGCTGGGCCGGATGGCGATCAAAGAATTGCTGCCGATGCAGCCGGGAGATGTGCTGGAAACGTTCGCGGATGTCGAGGATCTGATGCGCGACACCGGCTTTGCACCGTCAACGCCGATCGAGCATGGGGTCCATAATTTTGTCACCTGGTATCGGGACTACTTCAAGGTTTGAGATGACGATGGACAAACGCATTATCCCCCTGATCATGTGCGGCGGTGCCGGCACGCGGCTGTGGCCGGCTTCGCGCGAGGTGCGGCCAAAACAGTTCCTGCCGCTGTTCGGCACGCGCTCGACTTTCCAGGACACGCTGCTGCGCGTCTCCGATCCCTCCCTGTTCGACCGGCCGATCGTCATCACCAATGCGTCCTATCGCTTCATGGTGCTGGAGCAGCTCGCCGAGATCGGCATCGAGGCCGACGTGATCCTCGAGCCGATGCGGCGCGATTCCGGACCTGCGATCGCGGCCGGCGCGGTGTTCGCGCAGAACCGCGCCAGTGAAGCCATCGTGCTCGCGCTCGCCGCCGATCACGTCGTGCAGGACAATGCCGCTTTCGTTGCCGCCTGCCGCGAGGGCCGTAACGCCGCGAGCACCGGGCGCATCGTCACCTTCGGCGTCAAGCCGGAGCGGCCGGCGACCGAATACGGCTATATCAACCCGGGCGAGGTGATCTCCGGCGAGGTGCATGCGGTCGCGCGCTTCGTCGAGAAGCCGGACGCGGTGAAGGCCTCCGACTACGTCAATTCGGGCTATCTCTGGAACAGCGGCAACTTCATGTTCCCGGCCAGCGTGCTGCTCGATGAATATCGCAGGGTCGATGCAGGAAGCGTCGAGGCCGTCACCAACGCGGTCAACAATGCCGGCCGCGATCTCGGCTTCGTCACGTTGGAGCCCGAGGCGTTCGGCGCGGCCAAGGCGATCTCGATCGACTATGCCGTGATGGAGAAGACCTCGCGCGCAGCCGTGGTGCCGGTGTCATGCGGCTGGTCCGATGTCGGCTCCTGGCACGCGGTGTGGGAGCTCTCCGACAAGGACGCGCAGGGCAATGCCTCGCACGGCGCGGCGGTGTTCGAAGACTCCCGCAACTGCAACGTCACCACCGACCAGGCGCTGGTCGCGCTCGAGGGCGTCGACGATCTCGTCGTGGTCGCGACCGCGGATGCGGTGCTGGTCTCGCGCCAGAAGGATGCCAACGGCCTGAAGCGTCTCGTCACGAAGTTGAAGGCGGTCGCGCCGAAGGTCACCGAGGAGCATCTCAAGGTGCATCGGCCCTGGGGCAGCTATCAGTCCGTCGACAATGGCGAGCGCCACCAGGTCAAGCGCATCGTGGTGAAGCCGGGCGGGCGGCTGTCGCTGCAGAAGCACCATCATCGCGCCGAGCACTGGATCGTGGTCCGCGGCGCCGCCCGCGTCACCGTCAACGAGGCCGTGAAGACCGTGCACGAGAACGAGTCGATCTACATCCCGATGGGCGCCGTGCACCGGATGGAGAACCCCGGTAAAATCATGCTGGAACTGATCGAGGTCCAGACAGGAAGCTATCTCGGGGAAGACGACATCATCCGGATTGAAGACGACTATCAAAGGTCGTAACCAGCAAACTCCGAATCACGTGACCCGGGCCAAAGACGCGATATTTTTCGGCTTAAGGCCCGGGGAACGTGTAACTTTTTGAATCAAATCGTGTCCGGGCCGCCAAGGCGGCATTCGCCACAAATGTGGCGTCCGTGCTAGAAGCGCGCCGGGGATTTGCGTTGAATCGGGGTTTACTCAGATGAGTTCCAAAGGGTCTGCACCGGCAAAGGCCGGCTTGCGCGTCGGCGTCATTGGCGCCGGCGTGATGGGGAGCAACCACGCGCGCGTGCTTGCGGGTCTTCCCGGCGTCAGCCTCGTCGGCGTCGTCGATCCTTCGCCGGCACATCGCACACGCGCGACGGAACTTGCCAATTGCGCAAGCTTCGAGACGCTCGACCAGCTCTTCGCCGAAGGCGTCGACGCCGTCACCATCGCAGCTCCCACCCATCTGCATCACGAGGTCGCGCTCGCCTGCATCGCCAGGAACATTCATGTTCTGGTCGAGAAGCCGATCGCATCCACGGTGGAGGAGGGCCGCGAGATCGTCGCTGCCGCGCAAAAGGCCGGCGTCACGCTGATGGTCGGCCATGTTGAGCGCTTCAATCCGGCGGTTGCCGCCGTCAAGCAGGCGATCGCTGGCGAAGACATTCTTTCCATCGCGATCACGCGCGTCGGCCCGTTCCCGCCGCGCATGTCCAATGTCGGCGTCGTCATCGACCTCGCCGTGCACGACATCGACCTGATCCGCTGGTTCACCGAATCCGACATCGTCGAGGTGCAGCCGCAATTGTCGAGCGCGGTCGCCGAGCGCGAGGACATCGCGCTGCTGCAGTTCCGCACCGAGAGCGGCGTGCTCGCCCACATCAACACCAACTGGCTGACGCCGTTCAAGGCGCGCAGCGTCACGGTCGCGACGCGCGGCAAATACGTGATGGGCGATCTGCTCACGCGCCAGGTCACCGAGTGCTTCGGCTTCAAGCCGGACGGCAGCTATTCGATGCGGCATCTGCCGGTCGGACATGACGAGCCGCTCCGCGCCGAGCTGATCGCGTTCCTCAAGGCGGTGCGCAACGGCGAGACGCCGGCGGTCACAGGCGACGAAGGCGTCGCCAGCCTCGAGATCGCGACGCAGTGCCTGGAGACGCCGTCGCGGCCCGCGGCCAAATCGCCCGCCCTCAAGGGCCCGCGCCGCGTCGCCGGCTGAACCCTTCATCCATGTCGACCATTCAAGAAGGCGCCAAGAGCCAGGTCATGAACCAGCATCTGCGTTCCGAACCCATTCCCTTCATCGACGTCGCCTCGCAGCGCCGCCGGCTCGGCGCTTCGCTGGATGCCGCGGTCAAGCGCGTTCTCGACCACTGCCAGTTCGTCAATGGCCCTGAAGTCGCCGAGCTCGAGAAGCAGCTCGCGACTTATAGCGGTGCCAAGCACGTGATCGGCTGCGCCAGCGGCACCGACGCGCTTCTCATGGTGCTGATGGCAAAGAACGTCGGCCCCGGCGATGCCGTGCTGTGTCCGTCCTTCACCTTCATCGCGACCGCGTCGCCGGCGGCACGGATGGGCGCGACCCCTGTCTACGTCGATGTCGACGAGACGACCTTCAACATGAGCCCGGAGTCGCTCAAGCGCGGCATCGCAATCGCCCGCAAGGCCTGCCTGAAGCCGGTTGCGGTCATTCCGGTCGATCTGTTCGGCCAGCCCGCCGACCACGATGCCATCGCCGAGATCGCCAGGGCCGAAGGCCTGTTCGTGATCGACGACGCCGCGCAAGGGTTCGGCGCGAGCTACAGGGGCCGCAAGCTCGGCACCTTCGGGCTCGCCACCACGACCAGCTTCTTCCCCGCAAAGCCGCTCGGCTGCTTCGGCGACGGCGGCGCGATCTTCACCGATGACGACGATCTCGCGGCCACCTTGCGCAGCATCCGCGTGCACGGGCAGGGCGTCGACAAATACGACAACGTCCGCCTCGGCCTGACCGGCCGGCTCGACACCATGCAGGCCGCGATCCTGATCGAGAAGCTGAAGATCTTCGACGACGAGATCGCCGCCCGCAACAAGGTCGCCGAGCGCTACGCGCGGGGCCTGAGCAACGTCGTGACCGTGCCGCGCCTGGCACCCGGCAACACCTCGGTCTGGGCGCAGTACACGATCCGCCTCCCTGAGGGCACCGATCGCGACGGCTTCGCGGCCGCGCTGAAAGCCCAGGGCGTGCCGACCGCGATCTATTACGGCAAGTCGATGCATCAGCAGACCGCCTACAAGCAATATCCGGTCGCCGAGGGCGGCCTGCCCGGTTGCGAGAGCCTGTCGCAGGATGTCATCAGCCTGCCGATGCACGCCTATCTGACCGAAGCCGATCAGGAGCGAATCATCGCCGCCGTCCGCGGCGCGATTGCGGGCTGATCGCTTACCCTCTCCCCCTGTGGGAGAGGGTGGCTCGCCGCATAGCGGCGAGACGGGTGAGGGGTCTCTCTCCACACGGTATGCGCTGAGAGATACCCCTCACCCGATTGAGTTTGCATCTACCAGCCTCGCTGCCCTCTCCCACAAGGGGAGAGGGCACGGCAATGCGCATCGCAGGCCGAGCGCCCGTCTTTTTTGATCACGTCAAACTTCAAAGCCTTATCGTTAGGCTGATTAGTCTCTAAAACAGACGCATGCTCGGACGCATCTTCACAGTCGGCGGATACACGCTGCTCTCGCGGCTGACGGGGTTTGCCCGCGACATCATGCTCGCGGCGATCCTCGGCGCCGGTCCCGTGGCCGACGCCTTTTTCGTCGCGCTGCGGCTGCCCAATCATTTTCGCGCGATCTTCGCCGAGGGCGCCTTCAACGCCGCCTGGGTGCCGGCCTATGCGCATGTCCATGGCGAAAAGGGCGCGGCGGCGGCGCGCCTGTTCGCCGACCGCATCTTCACGCTGCTGCTGGCCTCGCAGGTGGTGCTGTTGATCGTCGCCTGGCTGTTCATGCCGCAGGCCATGAGTATCCTCGCGCCGGGCTTCGGTGAGGATGCCGAGCAGCGCAAGCTCGCGATCGAGCTGACCCGGATCACCTTTCCCTATCTCCTGCTGATCACGCTGGTGACGCTCTATGGCGGCATGCTCAACGTGATGCAGCGCTTTGCCAGCGCCGCGGCCGCCTCGATCTTCCTGAACGTTTCGATGATGATGACGCTGGCGGTCGCCGTCTGGTTTCCGAGCGCGGGCCACGCCGCGGCCTGGGGCGTCCTGATCTCCGGTTTCCTGCAATATTTCCTGCTCGCCGGCGATCTCGCCCGCCATGGCGGTCTGCCGCGGTTTGCGCCGCTCAAGCTCGACGAAGACGTCCGCGGCTTCTTCAAGGCACTCGGCCCCGCGACGCTGGGCTCGATGGGCACGCAGGTGGCGCTGTTCGCCGACACCATCATCGCGACCTTCCTGCCGGCCGGCGCGCTGTCGGCGCTCTATTACGCCGATCGGCTCAACCAGCTTCCGATTGGCGTGATCGGCATCGCCATCGGCACCGTGCTGCTGCCGGAGATGTCGCGGCGGATCACCGCCAACGACCATGACGGCGCGATGAAGGCGCAACGCCGCGCTTTCGATTTCACGCTGCTGTTCTCGGTCCCGTTCGTGGCCGCGTTCCTCACCGTGCCCGACGAGATCATGCGCGCGCTGTTCGCGCGCGGCGCGTTCTCCAAGGCCGATGCGGTCGCCGCCGGCGGCACGCTCGCGGCCTACGCCATCGGCCTGATCCCGTTCGTGCTGATCCGCAGCGCGGTTGCGACCTTCTATGCGCGCAAGGATACGGCGACGCCGGTGCGGGCGTCGCTGACCGGCATCGCCGTCAACGTCGCGCTGAAGTTCGCCTTGATGGGGACGCTCGCGCAGATCGGACTTGCGCTCGCCACCGCCATCGGCGTCTGGACCAATCTGCTGCTGGTGCTGTTCTTCGCCGTGCGGCGCGGCTTTCTCGTGCTCGACCGCGCCTGGCTGATGTCGCTGGCCAAATTCCTGCTGACAGGGGTCATTCTCGCCGCCGCCTTCTGGCTGATCGCGCACTTCAGCGCTTCAGCTCTCGCCTCGATGCGCTTCCACGACGAGTTGACACTGGTCCTACTGGCCGTCGGTGGCACGATCGTCTACGCGCTTGCGATCCTCATCCTGTTCGGCCGCAGCTGGCTGGTCTCGCTGGTGCGCGGCTAGGCGTGTGCCGAAAGCCAACACGCCTAGCCCGCCGTCACCGCGCCGAAGAATCGCTTTGAACGCGGCCAACGCCGTGAGCGGATGGACCGTTTGTTGGGCCTCGGATGCACCAGGGGTCTACAGTGCGTCATGCCCCGCGGGGCGGCCTTCATGCGGTTCGCCAATCGTGATACGATATTCAGGTGCCGTCCTCAGGTAGCACGCGATGAGGCAGTGACCATGTCATTTCGCTCTCCCTGGTCCACATCTCGGATCGACCAGTTCGCCACCAGCAATGCCGACCTGCTGATCCTGATCGGCCGCATCCTGCTTGCATGGGTGTTTGTTGGAAGCGTGTATGGAGCACTTTCCAACTTCAGTGGCTCAGTGGGTTATTTTCGATCGCTCAACCTTCCAGTGCCGCAGCTGTTCACGACGACCACCGTCATCCTGGAAATACTGATATCGGTTGGTTTGATACTCGGCATTGGTACGCGCTACTGCGCAATTTTGATCTTTCTGTTTGTATTGTCGGCGACTGCGATCGCACATCGTTACTGGGAGTATCCCGCCGGTCCGCAACAGATCGGGCAGTACAATAATTTCCTGAAGAACATCTCGATATCAGGAGGCGCTCTGTTGATCCTGGTCACCGGAGGAGGCCGGTTCGCCCTCGATCGGAGGCTGGAAGGCTAAGCAGCGTTGTTCGTTTCAGCCGTTTCCTCAGCCTGATAGCCAATAACTTGCTTCGAGTGAGCATCGTCGGCCCCAGTAGGGTTGCGAGAGGTTGCAGCCGCACGATGTGCCGCGCTTGGTCCGTTCGTCTTGACGCCATCAACGCGAGGCGCAGCTCTGCCAGCTCGGCAGCTGCCAAGCCGTGCCTTTGCGGCCGTTACTACGTCACTTCGCCTTGTGCCTGAAAGCAACTTCGAGCAGATGGCTGACGAGATCTGAGAGCGGCTTCAGGCGCTCGCTTATTATCCTGAAGGAAAGCATCAGCCACGTCGCGAGCGCGGCACACCACAACAGGATTTCCAATGTTTCGGGCATGAGGACACCCATCAAAGCAATTACTGGAAATCCAAGCAGTGTTGCCGATCTGAACCCACCCGACAAGTCCTCCTAAAAGTGGCAACATGCTGAAACACTCGGAAGAACCGTTAGCTCGCCATGACATCGCCCAAGCACGGCGTCTGAGTGTACGCCGGGAAGCTGGACCATTCTGCTGCTGGTGCTCTTCTTTGCCGCGCGGCGCGGCTTTCTCGTGCTTGACCGCGCCTGGCGCATGTCGCTCGCCAAATTCCTGCTGACCGGGATCATCCTCGCCGCAGCGTTCAGGCGGATCGCGCGCCTCAGCGGTTCAGCTTTCGCCTCGATGCATTTCCATGACGAGTTGACGCTCGTCCTGCTCGCCGTTGGCGGCACGATTGTCCATGCTCTCGCGATCTCATCCTGTTGGCCGCAGCTGGCTTGTCTCGCTCGCGCGCGGCTAGGCAAGCAGGTGCTCGCCCCCAGGGTGCAACGGACATCGGCACATCTCTTGATTTTGCGCGATTGGCGTGCTATACGCGCTGCATGATTAAATGCTCGCGCACCGTCAACCGCAACCACATGACCCGCTTCGGCTGGGCCGTGGAAGGAGTCGTGCGCTAGCAATTCGACGACGACATCTTTTCCACCAGGCCCCGCCGGCATCGGACGGGGCCTTTTGTTTGGCCACGCTCCCTGCCGGCTCAACAGCAGGAGCATCCGATGCCACCACAACAGACCAACATCACAGCCGCGACGGAGGTCGACGCCGCAAGGCGTGGCCTCGACCTCTCCATCGTCCAGAGCCTACTCAGGCGATACTGGCGGGCGTTTCAGGATTGGCGGCCGCGCGCAGGGGTCGCCTTGCAGGACCTCAGCGACAGGGAGCTGATGGATATCGGCTTGACGCGCGGCGAGATCGACCGCATCGCGCCTGAACGCGCCATTGACAGACTGAGAGATAGCACGAGGACTCTGTGGGGCCGCGGCGGGATGTAAATGATCAACCACGCGACGTGGACACGCGCTTTGCGAACAAGCGGCGGTAAGCACCACTGCTTGTTTTCGGGCGCGCGTTTGTGGTGCAAGTTCGGTAACGATCCTGCCGTCGTGCCGCCTGGCCGGGACCATGTGCGCCGAGGCCGCCCGAGGGACCATCAATCTTCATACGGAAATGACCGGACTGCGGCCTGCCGGCCCCGCCCCGCTCTGACCGACGAGGTGGTTCTTCGCGGCTCGTGCCCGCCTAAAGCCGTTTGCCTTGCCAGTTTTTCCACGGCAATATGCCGGCAAAACAACCATGAGAACGGGAAGATAAAATGGCGGCTCCCATCAAGTTCGGCGTTGGCCAAAGCGTGCTGCGCAAGGAGGATGACGCGCTCATCCGCGGCAAGGGCCGCTATACCGACGATTATGCGCCGCAGGCTGCGCTCCGCTGCCTGATGCTGCGCTCGCCGCACGCGCATGCCAAATACACCATCGATGTGAGCCGCGCCCGCGGCTTGCCCGGGGTCGCGCTGATCCTGACCGCCGATGACGTCAAGGATCTCGGCAATCTGCCCTGCCTGTTCAACCTCGAGACCGATCCGTTCACCGGCCCGCCATACCCGATCCTGGCCAAGGACGAGGTGCGCCATGTCGGCGATGCCGTCGCCTTCGTCGTCGCCGAGACCATCGACCAGGCGCGCGATGCGATCGAGGCGATCGACGTCAAATGGAGCCCGCTCCCGGCGGTGACCGGCGTCGTCAACGCCGTCAAGAAGGGCGCGCCGCAAGTCTGGCCGGACAAGGCCGGCAACGTGCTGTTCGACGTCTCGATCGGCGACAAGGCGGCGACGGAAGCTGCTTTCGCCAAGGCGCATGCGGTCGCCGAGATTGCCATCGTCAATCCGCGCGTGGTTGCCAGCTTCCTGGAAACGCGCGCAGCGGTCTGCGAATATGACGCCAAGCGCGACCATCTGACACTGACGATCGGCAGCCAGGGCAGCCATCGCCTGCGCGACATCCTGTGCCAGAACGTGCTCAACATCCCCACCGACAAGATGCGGGTGATCTGCCCCGACGTCGGCGGCGGCTTCGGCACAAAGCTGTTTCCGTACCGGGAATACGCCCTGATGGCGGTCGCCGCGCGAAAACTGAAGAAGGCGGTGAAGTGGGCGGCAGATCGCTCCGAGCATTTCCTGGGCGATGCGCAGGGCCGCGACAACGTCACCACTGCGAAGATGGCGCTGGCCGAGGACGGCAAGTTCCTCGCGATGGACTGCGACCTGATGGGCGACATGGGCGCGTATCTGTCGACCTTCGGCCCCTACATCCCGCATGGCGGCGCGGGCATGCTGCCGGGCCTCTACGACATCCAGGCCTTCCACTGCCGGGTGCGCACCATCTTCACGCACAGCGTGCCGGTCGATGCCTATCGCGGCGCCGGGCGGCCGGAGGCGGCCTACGTCATCGAACGTCTCGTCGACGCCTGCGCGCGAAAGCTCGACATGACGCCCGATGCCATCCGTCGCAAGAATTTCATTCCGCCGAAGGCGCTGCCTTACAAGACCGCGACGGGCAAGGTCTATGATTCCGGCGATTTCGCCGCGCATCTCAAGCGCGCGATGGAGATCGCCGAGTGGAAGGAATTTGGCAAGCGCGCCAAGGCGGCCAAGAAGAACGGGCTGATCCGCGGCATCGGTCTTGCGAGCTACGTCGAGATCTGCGGCGTGATGGGTGAGGAGACGGCCAACGTCCGTCTCGATCCCAGTGGCGACGTCACCGTGCTGATCGGCACGCAATCGAGCGGGCAGGGCCACCAGACCGCCTATGCGCAGATCGTCGCAGAGCAGTTCGGCCTGCCGCCGGAGCGCGTGCATATCCGCCAGGGCGACACCGACGAGATCGCGACCGGCCTCGGCACTGGCGGCTCGGCATCGATTCCCACCGGCGGCGTCTGCGTGGAGCGTGCTGCGGGCGATCTCGGCAAGAAGCTGAAGGAGATCGCCGCGCAAGCGCTGGAAGCAAGTGCGGGCGACCTCGAGATCACCGATGGCGTGATCCGGATCGCCGGCACTGACCGCTCGATCTCCTTCGCCGACATTGCCAAGCGGCCCGGCGCCGATCCGTCGAAGCTGAACGGCAGCGCGACCTTCGCCAGTGCCGACGGCACTTACCCGAATGGGACGCATCTGGCGGAGGTAGAGATCGATCCGGCCACCGGCATCATCAGAATCGTCAACTACGTGATCGTCGACGATTTCGGCAAGACGCTCAACCCGCTGCTGCTGGCCGGCCAGGTGCATGGCGGCGCCATGCAGGGCATCGGCCAGGCGCTGATGGAGCAGGTGGTCTATGGGCCCAATGACGGCCAGCTCATCACCGCGACCTTCATGGACTACGCGCTGCCGCGCGCGGCGGACGGGCCGGCTTTCGTGTTCGAGACCGCCAACGTGCCCTGCAAGACCAATCCGCTGGGCGTGAAGGGGGCGGGCGAGGCCGGCGCGATCGGCTCCTGTCCGGCCGTCGTCAACGCCATCGTCGACGCCCTCTGGCGCGAGTACAAGATCGACCACATCGACATGCCCGCGACCCCCGAGCGAGTGTGGATCGCCATCAGCGAGCACCATCGCCGCCACAGCCTCTAGGCGGGATTCTTCCGCGGCGGGAATAAATGCCCGCTGCGGGGTTCTATCCATGGATGGGCCCATCCTCACCTCTGCGAGCCGGAGACGTTAGCCAATGAAAAGAACGATGATTGTCGTGGGCACCCTTTTGCTGGGGGCCGGCGCCGTGATGGCGCAACAGGAGATTGCCGTCCAGCAGGACAATCTGATGCGCTCGATCGCCAAGAACCAGTATGGCGTCATCCAGAAGATGACGAAGGGCGATATCCCCTTCGACCGGAAGGCTGCCGATCAGGCCATTGCCAGCATCGAGGCCGACGTCGCCAAGATCGCCAAGACCTTCGAGGTCAATCCCAAGCAGGACGTGGTGAACGCGACGTACGGTGCCTCGCAAAAGGTCTGGCAGAACAAGGCCGATTTCGACTCCAAGATTCCGCCAGTGCAGAAGGCGATCGCCGACGTCAAAGGCAAGATTACCGACGTCGCGAGCCTGAAAGCGGCCTATACCGCGATCAATGATCGCTGCAACGATTGCCACGAGACCTATCGGGTGAAGTTGAAATAGCGGGTTACAGAGTCCCTTGCCCGGATGAGCGAAGCGATATCCGGGGAGTCCAGCCGAGTTGATAGTCTGTCCCGGATGTCGCTTCGCTCGTCCGGGCTACATACTGCATTGGAATTATGAAGGGTGGTTGCGAAAGCGACCGCCCTTTTTCTGTGCGCAAGGTCTGACAGATCGCTGCCGGAGCAGCTATCTTCGAGCCAACGGCCGTGGCGTTGATGCGACGAGGCGCACCTCTTTCCCGACTGCCTCATTACATCAGGAGTTCCAACGCGCGGCGAAGACCCCAATCAACAGCGAGACAGGCCATGGCAAAACCGTTTCCGTCGAAGACCCACATCGGCAATCACATGCTGCACCCTGAAACGCTGATGCTGACCTATGGCTATGATCCGCAACTGTCGGAAGGCGCCATCAAGCCGCCGGTGTTCCTGACCTCTACCTTCGTGTTTAGGACGGCCGATGACGGGCAGGACTTTTTCGATTTCGTCGCCGGTCGGCGCGAGCCGCCGGAAGGCATGGGTGCGGGTCTGGTCTATTCGCGCTTCAACCATCCCAACAGCGAGATCGTCGAGGACAGGCTCTCGATCTACGAGCGCACCGAGAGCTGCGCGCTGTTCTCGTCCGGCATGGCGGCCATCGCCACCACGATCCTGGCTTTCGCTCGCCCGGGCGACGTCATCCTGCACTCACAGCCGCTCTATGGCGGGACGGAAACGCTGCTGACGAACACGCTGGCCCGCCTGTCGATCGGCGCCGTCGGCTTTGCCGACGGGATCGACGAAGCCGCCGTCAAGCAGGCCTCGGAGGAGGCCATGGCCAAGGGCCGCGTTTCGATGATCCTGATCGAGACCCCGGCCAACCCGACCAACGGCCTGGTCGATGTCGCCATGATCCGCCGCATCGCCGACGCTATCGGCAAGGCCCAGGGACACACGCCGATCATCGCCTGCGACAACACGCTGCTCGGACCGGTGTTTCAGCGGCCGATCGAGCACGGCGCCGACATTTCCCTCTACTCGCTCACGAAGTACGTCGGTGGTCATTCCGATCTGATCGCGGGCGCCGCGCTCGGCTCGAAGGCGCTGATGAAAGGCATCAAGGCGCTCCGGGGCGCCATCGGGACTCAGCTCGATCCGCATTCCTGCTGGATGATCAACCGCTCGCTCGAGACTCTGAGCCTGCGCATGGAAAAAGCCGATGCGAATGCGCGCCTCGTGGCGGATTATTTGCGCGATCACCCCAAGGTGGCCAAGGTCCACTATCTCGGTCATCACGAGGAGGCCTCGCCGGCCGGGCGTGTGTTCGCGCGGCAATGCCTGGGGGCGGGATCCACCTTCTCGTTCGACATCGTCGGCGGCAAGGACGCTGCGGTCAAATTCCTCAACGCGCTGCAGATCCTCAAGCTGGCGGTCAGCCTCGGCGGCACGGAATCGCTCGCCAGCCTGCCTGCGACCATGACCCATTCCGGCGTCCCCGCCGACATCCGCCGGAAAATCGGCGTGCTCGATTCCACGATCCGGCTGTCGATCGGCATCGAGAATCCCTCCGACTTGATTGCCGACCTCACGCAGGCGCTGAACGCGGCTTAAGGCGCGGCCGGAATCGAAAAGGCCGGACGCCCCTCCTGCGCCCGGCCTTCACGCAACGAAGCAGCGTCGCGGCTTACTTCGTCACCTGGCCGCGGATCTCGCCGCCCGGGTTCGCCGCGGTGTGGATGTTAATGTAGAGCTTGCCGCCGAGCAGATCGGCGGCCTGCGCGTCGGTGAGCGTCGCTTCGCCCTTGACCGGGCTCGCGGCCGCATTCGGGATCGCAACGGCCACGCCTGCGTTCTTGCCGGCCTCGGCCGGGCCGTGGAAATGCGCGGCGGTGGCGGGGCCGGAGAGCCCGGAATAAGTGACGGTCCACGACAGCTTCTTGCTGGCGGCATCATAGTCCAGATCGGCGGTTCCGGTGCCGCTGGTGGTCGTTGCCGGCACCTCGGACTTGCCGTCGAGCGTTGCTTTCAGCTTTTCGGCGCTGGCCGGGCCGGCAAAAGCAACGGCACCGAGCGCTAAGGCGGCAATGACGGTCTTGTTCATGACATTCTCCCTGCTGAGCCCGTTCGGGCTGCCAAACTTTCAACAGCCGGCGTTTCAGTTTATTCCCGTTTCCGGCCGGGGCTGGCTAAATTCTTCGTGGTTGGAGTCGCGACGGCATCAGTCTTAGATTCTCCGCGACGAGTGAATGGATCCGCATGTTGCAACGAACAATTCTCGTGGGGCTGCTCGCCGCGGTCACTGCTGCCGTGGTCTATTGGTGGCTCAGCGCGCCAGTGGTGGCGGCCGCGGGCAATGCGCCGGCCCACGTGGCAAACCTTGCCAACGGCGAGGCCATGTTCAACGCCGGGGGCTGCGCGTCCTGCCATGCCACTCCGGACCAGCCCGACCGTGTCAAGCTCGGTGGCGGCCTCGCGATCAAGTCGCCGTTCGGAACGTTCTACGCGCCGAACATCTCTCCCGATCCGAACGACGGCATCGGCAAATGGACCGACGCCGACTTCATCAACGCGGTGATGCACGGGGTTTCGCCAAACGGGCAGCATTATTTTCCTGCCTTTCCCTATACGTCCTATCAGCACGCAAGGCGCGAGGACGTGCTCGATCTCTTCGCCTATCTGAAGACGCTGCCGTCTGTTGCCGGCAAGGTGCGTGACCACGATATCCCGTTTCCCTTCGATATCCGGCGCAATGTCGGCATCTGGAAATTGCTGTTCATGGACGGCAAGCGCTTCGTCGCTGACGGCACCAAGTCGCCGCAATTCAATCGCGGCGCCTATCTCGTCAACAGCTTTGGCCATTGCGCCGAATGCCACAGCCCGCGCAACGCGCTTGGCGGCATCATCTCGGGCGAGCGCTTTGCCGGCGGGCCCAATCCGGAAGGCGAGGGGTGGGTCCCCAACATCACCCAGAAGCGCCTCGGCGAGTGGAGCGCCAAGGATATCGCCGATTTGCTCAAGACCGGCGACTTGCCCGACGGCGACAGCGTCGGCGGCGCGATGAGGCGGGTGATCAAGAACACCTCGCAATTGTCCGACGCGGATATTGCGGCGATGGCGGACTATCTCAAATCGCTGCCGCCGGTCGACGGTCCGCCGCGGCCCAAGCGCAAGGAAGCTGGTTAGCTCAGCTGGCGCCGAACGCCTTGAAGGTGATGATGGTGAGGGTGTCCTGGATGCCCGGCAGCACCTGCACCTTCTCGTTGACGAAATGTCCGATGTCGGTGTCCTTGTCGACGTAGAATTTCACCAGGAGGTCATATTGGCCGGCCGTGGAGTAGATCTCGGACGCGATCTCGGCTTCGGCAAGCGCATTGGCGACCGTATAGGACTGACCGAGCTTGCATTTGATCTGGACGAAGAAAGGAACCATCGCGGGCACTCCGAAAGCGTATCTGACGGCTAATAGGCCAAACCCGGCCCGATTTAGCAAGCGGACTTGCCGGCCGCCAGATGCCGGTCCCTCGTTTAGGACGTCACCACGGCCGCGGCGAATGCGTCTCTGAGCCGCTGGGCGAGCTCGACCTTGCGATAGGGCTTGGTCAGCACGATCGCCTGCGCATGCGCGTGGCCCTGCTCGACCAGGGTCTCCAGCGCGTAGCCCGAGGTAAACAGGACCGGCAGACCGGGACGAATCCGCCGCGCTTGGTCGGCGAGCTCCCAGCCGCTCATGCCGCCGGGCATCACGATGTCGGTGAACAGCATGTCGATACCGGGCTCGGTACGCAGCTGCTGCAAGGCCTCCTTGCCGTTGACCGCGGCAACGACGCGATATCCGAGAGCTTCCACCCTGCGAATGGCGGAGGAGCGAACGAACGGATCGTCCTCGGCGATCAGGATCGTCTCGTATCCTCGGGGCGCCGCGTCCTCGCCATCGGAAAGCTCGGCGTGCGATGATCCAATGTCCGCGCGCGGCAAATAGATCCGGACCGTCGTCCCAAGGCCCGGCTCGCTGTAGATCGTGACATGGCCATTGGATTGCTTGGCGAAACCATAGACCATGCTGAGGCCGAGGCCCGAGCCCTTGCCGACCTCCTTGGTGGTGAAGAACGGCTCGAACACGCGCCGGGTGACGTCCGGCGTCATGCCTTCGCCGTCGTCGGTGATCGAGATCAACACATAGCTGCCGGATGCGACTTCGGGGTGAAGGGCGCGATAGTCGTCGTCGAGTGTCGTCAACTCCGTGCTCAGGGTCAGATGACCACCGGCCGGCATGGCATCCTGCGCATTGAGCGCAAGGTTGAGCACGGCGGATTCGAGCTGGGCCCGATCCGCGAAGGCCACGATCGTGCCGGGCCTGGAAGCCGTCCTGATCTCGATGTCCTCGCGCAAGGTGCGCTTGAGCAGCTTGAACATGGACTCGAGCAGGCCGCGGCAATCGATCGTCTGGGGCTGCAGCAACTGGCGGCGACTGAACGCGAGCAGGCGCTGCGTCAGCTCGGCGCCCCGCTCACCCGACTGGCAGATGTCCTCGGAAAAGCGGCGCAGGTCGGGCCTCGCCTTGAGCTGCTCGCTCAGATGCTCGGCGTTGCCGATGATGACGGTGAGCAGGTTGTTGAAGTCGTGGGCGATGCCGCCGGAGAGCTGGCCGACCGTCTCCATCTTCTGCGCCTGCTGGAGCTGCTGCTCGGTCAGCTTGCGCGCGGTCAGGTCGTGGACGATGCCGACGAAGATCAATTCGCCGTCCTGCCGGGTCCGGCCGACCGACACGTCCATCGGAAAGGTCGAACCGTCCTTGCGCAGGCCGATGGCCTCGCCGGCGGTCGCGAAATGCCTTGCGTGGCTGTCGGGCGCGGTGCCCGCCTCGGGCATCAGCATCCTGACGTTCCGGCCCATGACCTCGTCGGCAGAGTAGCCGAACAAGCGCTCGCAGGCCGGATTGAACAGCAGAATATGGTCCTGCGCGTCGAGCAGGATGACCCCGTCGACCGCGGTCTCGACGATCGCGGTGAGGCGCGCCACGCTCTCGCGCATCGCGCGCTGGGCGTCGCTGACCTGCTTGAGCAGCAGCGTCGCGTCCCGGCTCTTGATCTCCTCCTCCTCGAGCGCGGCCTGGACCTGCCGCAGCTCGAACGGCGAGGGGATCGTCAGGATCTTCGGCAGCAGCGGCCAGAGCGCGCCCGCCGTGACCACGGATGCCACCGCGGTCGCCGCCTTGACCATGCCCTCGATGCCATAGACCGGGACCCAGAGCGTGTAGATCGACAGCACATGGGTGAGGCCGCACGCCATGATGAAAATCGCGAAGGCCCAATAGACCCAGCCGAACTTTAGGTCGCGCCGCTTGGTGACCAGGATCGCAAGGGCAAACGGAATCGAAAAATAGGCGGCGGCGATGCAGGCGTCGGACACGACGTGAAGCCAGATCAGCTCAGGCTCCCACAACAGGCAGATGCCGTGCGGCGACAGCATGGACGAGTCGAGGAGACGTTCAAAAAAGGCCCACATCATTCCCACCCCAAGATTCCGTTCCAGGCGGCTTGCGGGCCGTGAGCCCGCAACATGGGTGTCGCTGGACAGTTCCACTCTCACCTCGCGCTCTTCGGCGAAGCAGGTGAGGTTCGAGACTATACCAAGGGTCCGGCGCGGTTGCATTTTCAAGTCCGCACGATTGCGGGGCGAGGCGGCCCGCTGTTTGCCTGATTCGCAGGGAATGCACGGCGTCGCGAATCACTATCGGACACGGCTCGGTGCGCTTGCCGGTGTTCCACGGCCGCGCTAGGACAGGCCATGGCGGTGTCTGTATCCAGCAAAGGTGTCCGGCGATGACGACCCCGGTCGCACTCACCATCGCCGGCTCCGATTCGAGCGGCGGCGCCGGCATCCAGGCCGACCTGAAGACGTTTGCCGCGCTCGGCGTCTACGGCGCGTCCGTCATTACGGCCTTGACCGCGCAGAACACGCGCGGCGTCACCGGCATTCATGCGGTGCCGGCCGAGTTCGTCACCGCGCAGATCGATGCGGTGTTTTCCGATCTCGACATTGGCGCGGTGAAGATCGGCATGGTGGCCCAGGTCGCCAGTATCGATGCGATCGCGGCCGCGCTGTCGCGCTGGGCGCCCGGCCATGTCGTGCTCGATCCCGTGATGGTGGCGACCTCCGGCGACCGGCTGCTGGCATCCGAGGCCGTCGACGCGCTCCGCACAAAACTGATACCGCTGGCGTCGGTGATCACGCCCAATCTGCCGGAGGCCGCGGCTCTGCTCGACGAGCCGGTCGCTGCAAGCGAGGCCGAGATCGAAACCCAGGGGCATCGCCTGCTGGCGCTCGGCTGCGGTGCGGTCCTGATCAAGGGCGGACACGGCGAGGGCGCCGAGAGTACCGACTATCTCGTCACGTCCGAAAGCACGATCGCGCTTGCGGCGCCGCGCGTTGCCACACGCAACACCCATGGCACCGGCTGCTCGCTGTCCTCGGCGGTCGCGGCGGGGCTCGCCAAGGGCGAAGGTCTGGAGCTTGTCGTGCGCAACGCCAAGACCTGGATCAGCGCGGCCATCGCAGCCGCTGACCGCTTCAGCGTCGGGCACGGCCACGGCCCGGTCCATCATTTCCACAAGTTCTACTGAGGCGAGCGGCCAGCGGGAGCGCAGGCGTTCGTCTGTTCAGCGCTGCTCGTGTGGGTAGTTCACCCTCCCCTGGAGGGGGAGGGTAGGATTGCTGCGGCGCCCCCTGCGGCGCCATGTCGCCTGATTGTCGCATGCGACTGATATTCGCGGAGAGGGCGAGGCAAGGCGTGATTCGTATCTGAAGGTGCCTCAAAAGTTCAATCGGTCATCCCCCTGTCACGGGACATTGTTACAGGCTGGCGCATGGGAAGTTACGATGTGAGTGACGAGAGCCCGGAGCGGCGCTTTCGCACGTTGTTCATCTCCGACGTTCATCTCGGAGCCCGCGGTTCTCAAGCCGATCTTCTGCTCGACTTCCTGCGCTACCATGATGCCGACACGATCTATCTGGTCGGCGACATCGTCGACGGCTGGGCGCTGAAATCGAGCTGGAACTGGCCGCAATCCCACAATGACCTCGTGCAGAAGCTGCTGCGCAAGGCGCGCAAGGGCGCCAAGGTCGTCTACATCCCCGGCAATCACGACGAGTTCCTGCGCAACTATTACGGCACGCATTTCGGCGGCATCGACGTCGTCGAGAACACCGTCCACACCGGCGTGGACGGCAAGCGTTATCTCGTCATCCACGGCGACATCTTCGACCTCGTGGTGCAGAACGCGCGCTGGCTCGCCCATCTCGGCGACAAGGCCTACGACTTCGCGATCCAGATGAATCGCTTCGTCAACTTCTTCCGCCGCCTGTTTGGCGTGCCCTATTGGTCGCTGTCGCAATGGGCCAAGCAGAAGGTCAAGAACGCCGTCAACTATATCGGCGCGTTCGAGCAGGCGCTCGCCGCCGAGGCGCGGCGCCACGACGCCGACGGCGTGATCTGCGGCCACATCCACTACGCCGTGATCCGCGACGAGGGCGGCATCCGCTACATGAATTGCGGCGACTGGGTCGAGAGCTGCACGGCCCTGGTCGAGCACGACGACGGCCATTTCGAGATCATCACCTGGGCGGATCATTTGCAGAAGCCGGCACAAGTCCCGCAGGTTGCAGCCAGAGCTGCATAACAGAGGCCGCCTGATGCGCATCCTGGTCGCGACCGACGCCTGGCACCCGCAAGTCAACGGTGTGGTTCGGACGCTGACCAAGCTCGCCGACGCCGGCAAAAGCCTCGGCGTCGAATTCACATTCCTGACGCCGCAATCGTTCCGCACCTTTGCGATGCCGAGCTATCGCGACGTGCGTCTGGCGATGCCGCGTCCGGCGCGCATTGCGAAGCTGATCGCGGAGGCGCGCCCCGACAGCATCCACATCGCGACCGAAGGGCCGATCGGCCTGATGGTCCGCCGCTACTGCCGCCAGCGCAGGCTGCCGTTCACGACCAGCTTCCACACCCGCTTTCCCGAATATGTCCGCGCCCGCGTGCCGGTGCCGGGCTCGCTGATCTGGCGGGCGCTGCGCCGCTTCCACAGCGCCAGCCGCGCCGTGATGGCTGCAACGCCTGCGCTCGCCCGCGAGCTGACCGAGCGCGGCTTCGACAATGTCGTGCTGTGGCCGCGCGGCGTCGACACCCAGCTGTTCCACCCCCGCGCCATCGATCTCTGCCTGCCGGCGCCGGTGTTCCTGTCGGTCGGCCGCGTCGCCGTGGAGAAGAATCTCGAGGGCTTCCTCGACCTCGATCTGCCCGGCACCAAGGTCATCGTCGGCGACGGCCCCGCGCGCGCCTCGCTCGAAGAGGCCTATCCCGATGCGATCTTCCTCGGCGAGAAGCACGGCGAGGAACTGGCGGATATCTATGCGGCCGCCGACGTCTTCGTGTTTCCGAGCAAGACCGACACGTTCGGCCTGGTGCTGCTCGAAGCGCTCGCAAGCGGCCTGCCGGTGGCCGCTTTCCCGGTGAAGGGCCCCCGCGACGTCATCGGTGATGCCCCGGTCGGCGCGCTCGATCACGACTTGCGCAGCGCCTGCTTCGCGGCATTGGATATCTCCCGGCAGGACTGCGTCGCGTTCGCGGCCAATTACACCTGGGAAGCCTCGGCGAGGGCCTTTGTGGCCAGCATTGAGGCGGTAGGCGCGGTGCTGCCTGGCCGGAACGGCGCGGAACAGCCGCGCTTCGTGGCCTAGAGCTATCTCGATCCGATGGATCGAAATAGCTCTAGATTCTTGTTTTGACGCGTTTTCTTCACGCGAACCGGTTTCCACTTCGCTCGAAAACGCTATGGGGAAAATCCTCGCGCGGAGGTGTCTTGCCCGGGCCTCATCGGCCGCGATAACATTCGGCCATGACCGAACAGCTCCTCCCGATCGGCCCCGCCGATATCGACGCCGCAGCGCGCGTGATCGCGCCCTACGCCATCCGCACTCCGCTGTTGTCCTTTCCCGTGCTCAACGAGCGCGTCGGCGCGAAGGTGTTCTTGAAACCGGAGATGCTCCAGCGCACCGGCTCGTTCAAGTTCCGCGGCGCCTTCAACAAGGTGTTCTCGATCCCGCAGGACAAGCGCGCCGGCGGCGTCGTGGCGTTCTCCTCTGGCAACCACGCCCAGGGCGTGGCGGCCGCGGCAAAAATCCTCGACATGCAGGCGACCATCGTGATGCCTGCGGATGCGCCGCTGTCGAAGCGCGAGCGCACCAAATCCTATGGCGCCGAGGTCGTGCTCTATGATCGCGACAAGGACGACCGCGAGGCGATCTCGCGCGGCATCGCCGAAAAGCGCGGCGCGACGCTGGTGAGGCCCTATGACGATCCCTTCGTGATCGCGGGGCAGGGCACCGCCGGCCGCGAGATCGCGGAAGACTTGGCGGGCCTCGGCCTTAGCCCCGACATCGTGGTCGCACCGGCCTCCGGCGGCGGCCTGATCGCGGGCGTAGCGACCGCCGTGAAGGCACGCTATCCGCGCGCCGAGATCGTGGTGGCCGAGCCCGAGGCGTTCGACGATCACGGCATCTCGCTGAGCGCAGGACATCGCGAGCCGCATCCACCCGCGGGCCGCACCATCTGCGATGCGCTGATGGCCCTGATCCCCGGCGAGATGACCTTCGCGATCAACAGCAAGCTGCTCGCGCGCGGCGTCACCGCGTCGGACAAGGAAGTCGGCGCCGCCGTCGCCTTCGCCTATCGCGAGCTGAAGCTCGTGGTGGAGCCCGGCGGCGCTGTCGGCCTCGCCGCGCTGCTGGCGGGCCGGCTCGACGTCGCCGGCAAGAACGTCGTCATCGTGCTCTCCGGCGGCAATGTCGACGCGGATCTGTTCGCCGAGCTGGTGGCCTAGCCGTCATTCCGGGCCTGCGCCTTTCGGCGCATCCCGGAATGACCACGTCTAAGGGTTTATGAAGAAGGGGCAGAGCGTTGCCGCTCTGCCCCTTCTTTGTGTTTGTCGATCTTGTGGATCGAACTAACCGCTTGCTCGGTGAAACCTCTCCCGCTTGCGGGGGAGGTCGGCGCGAAGCGCCGGGTGGGGCTCTTTCCTCTTGGGGATTGTCCCGTTGCGGAGAGACCCTCTCCCCAACCCTCCCCCGCAAGCGGGGGAGGGAGCGCACCTTCTTCTTCGCCCAATCAGTGCATGAAGCCGCCGCGACGGTTGCCGCCGCCATTCATGCTCGGCGCCTGGTTCATCGACTGCCGGAAGTTGTTGTTGCTGTTGACCATGCGGCTCGGCATCGTGTTGAGCTGCGGGCGGTTGTTCTGGACGTTGTTCTGCACCTGCACCTTGTTCACCGGATTGTTGTTGAGCTTCACGATGCCGGTGTTGCCGTTGTTGACGCGGATCGGGTGGTTCTGCGTCTGAACGGGCTTCACGTCGACAGTCGAGCCGCCCTTGCCGACATTCACCGGCATGCTCACGATCTTGCCCGGCTTGCCATTGGCGTTGCCAGCGTCCGGCTTGTTGTTGGTCGCGGGCAGGGTGACGATCTTGCCGATGCCGCCATTGCTGGTGGTCGTGTTGGTCGGTGCAGGCAGGGTGACGATCTTGCCCGGGGTCTGTGACGGCGTGCCGTTCGGCTGGTTGTTGCCCGAGGGCAGGTTGCCGATCTGGCCACCATTGCCGAGCTTGCCGATGACATTGCCGTCGACCGGCTTCTGCACGACCGGCAGATTACCGTTGATCTGGCCGCCATTACCCTGCTGCAGCGGCATGTACTTCGGCTGGCCGAGATTGCCGATCTTGAAGGTCGGAGCAATGTTCTGCGGAGCCAGGAACTTGGTCGCCTGCATCAAGGGGATCTGCTTCGGCTGCATCTGCAGCTTCAGGGCCATTTGCGCATAGGGGCTGGTGCCGTAGCTGTCATAGAAGGTCTTGTAGGCAACCGGCGAATTCACGAGCACCGCCTTGTGCCAGGCCTGCGAGAGCAGGATGTTGTTGAGCAGCCAGCGGACGTGGTCGCACAGCGGGTCGTGCGGGTACATCCGGATGAACTCCTGATAATATTCCGGCCGGCCCTCCGACACGACATAGTCATAGGCCTGACGAGTCGAGCGGCTCGGCAGGTTGGAGGCCATCTGCACCACCGGTGCCCTGACCGGCGCGCGGTTCGCGGCAACCGCGGTGTCGCCGAAGAAGGTGAAGTCCGAGGTCAGCGAGGAGCTCTCCCACGGGATCTGCGCACCGCTGGTGGACTGGTTCACTTGCAGGCGAACGCGCTTGAACAGCTGCTCGATCGGCACGTTGGGTTCACGTGCGACGTTCAGGAACGCCTGCGTGTAGGGGCTGTGACCGCCGGTGCCGTCGAGCGCTTCAGCGCCCGGTGCGGTCGAGTAACCGACGATCGAGCCGTTCGGCGCATCGACGATGGCAAGGCCGCGGCCGGCGTCATTGACATCAGGGAACGGGTTGTTGCGGCAGGCATCGAGGATGACGATGCGCATGCGGCTCGGGATCGTCTCCAGCGTCGACATCACGTCGACCAGGCGCACCGAATTGTTGACGAGCTCGGTCTGGTTCGACACCTTGGCGTCGACGGGAACGAGATAGTTCTCGCCGGCGAGCTGCACGCCGTGACCGGCGTAATAGACCATCGCCACGGTGTTCGGACCGCGCGCGGACACCTTGGCGGAGAAGTCCTGCACCACGCGGAGCATGTCGTTCTGGGTCAGGTCGGTCGCGGCAACCACCTCGAAGCCGGCCGAGTTCAGGAACTTCGCCATCGACTCGGCGTCATTGTCGGGATTGGCGAGCTGCGGCGCGTTCTTGTAGTTCGAATTGCCGATCACCAGCGCCACCCGCTGCTCCGGGCCCTGGAGCGCGGTGGGGGCCGGCTCGAACGGGGCAACTTGCGCGGAAACAGGGCCGCAAGCGAAGCCGAACAGGCTCCCCACGAGGCTTGCTGTCATCAGGAAAGGCTTTAGGCGGAACATGGCGTGCTCCTTTGGCACTGATCTCGATGCGAGATTGGTTGCGAGGGAGCCTCGCCGCGTTCGAGCTTGAGGTCCGTGATCCCCCTCACCATGGTGGCCTTGCGTGATCTGAATCACGCTCGGAACCTGCTATGGTGAACGATCGATAAGGGGAACTGCGGTCACATGCTGAAATCGATCGATCCGATCCTGACGCCCGACCTGCTCTGGCTGCTGGCCTCCATGGGCCACGGCGACGATCTCGTGGTCGTCGACGCCAACCACCCGGCCACGCACATCGCCCGCTCGACATCGTCGCAGCGCCTGATCCAGCTGCCGGGCATGACGATGGAGACGGCCGTTCGCGCCATCATGACGCTCTACCCGCTCGACGATTTCGATCCCGACCCGGTGCGGGTGATGGCGCCGGTCGACGATCCCGACCGCGTGCCCGACGTGCAGGGCGCCGTGCTGGCTGAGATCGAGCGCGCGGTCGGACGCGCCGTTATTCCCGGCAACCTCTCGCGGGCGGATTTTTATCGCGCGGCCGCGGCGGGGTTTGGTGTCGTGCAGGTCGGCGACAGCAGGGGGTACGGCTGCTTCCTGATCAGGAAGGGCGTGATCAGCTAGCCGGATTGGCGCATCAGCGCCGAGGGCCAGCCAATCCGGACGAGAAGGCCATCGGGGCCGTTGATGCCGACTTCATACATGCCCCATTCGCGGTGGCGCAGCACGCCGCCGGGCCGGATGATGAGATCGTCCACGCGCGCGGCAATGGCCTCGACCTCGGGCGTGCGAATGAAAATGCCAAAGGGATTGTGCTCCGGCACGCGCCACGGGCCATCGCCGGCTTGCGTGAGATGCACCTCGCATCCCCAGCCGCTCATGATGACATAGCCGGCATCGCCGCCGATGCGCGCAAAGCCGAGCCGTTCCCAGAATGGAATTGCGGCGGGAAGATCGTTGCTGGGAACGATCGCAAAGGCGCCGACGCGCGGGCTCTCAGGCATTCGGTCACTCCGGCACATGCAAGCGGTCCGCGCCGCGTTCACGCTACGCGTTGCGAGCTGAGCTTATCGAGAGTGGCCGCTCGGCAGAAGCGGCGAAACGTCCCGCACTCGAATTTGAATGGCGCGGCGGGAACTGACTGTCTATGGTTTCACCATGTCCCGCTTTATGTGTCTGTCTGTTGCCATCATCCTCTCGCTGCTGCCGACTGTGGCGTCCGCTGAGCCCCTTCAAAAGCGTCCCAAGCCCGTCTGGAAGGGCTACGGCTTCCTGCCGGGCTATCGTCAGCCGCTGAGCAACAGCATTCCGCTCTACAAGCAGAAGGACGCGATGCGTCGGCTCGCGCGCAACGACCGCCGCCACTGGTACATCGATCCGGTTCCGCAATATTATCGCTGGGACGGCGAGTGGCACTATTTCGGCCGCCCCGGCTTCAACGGCGGCCGCTACAACGGCGGCAGTTTCGGTCCGTGCTGGACGCGCACGCCGATCGGCGCGGTGTGGAATTGCGGATGATCGGGCGCGCGACGGCTAGGGAAAGCTGCGGACGACCTCGATCGGTCCGACGATCGCTGCATTGAAGGCATCGAGGTTTTCGGCCGGAATCCAGTATTCCAGATGCGACCGTCCGCCAGCTTCCTGCACGTCATACTTCGCGATGAAGTCGCGCTTGACCGCAAAGCGCGTCACGAAGCCGGAGCCGCTCGCCGGGACATTCCAGTCGCGCGCGATCTTGATGGCGTAGTCTTCCGTCAGCACCGGATAGAAGATCGGCTGGTCCGGCAGGCGCGGCGGAAACGCGCGCATGCCGGATTGCCGGATCAGTTCCAGTTCTTTCGGGCCGACGGGGCGCCAGAGGGTGAGGGTGTCTTCGGCCACGGACATCTGTTGAGAGGACTAGGTTCAAGCTCGTACATACACCTACGGCCAGACGGGGCAACAGCACTTGGCAGCCCGGCCACGAGATTGAGCCGCGAGCACCCGTCCATCACCGTCACCCTGAGGTGCTCGCCTCTTCGGCGAGCCTCGAAGGGCGACGCCCGGCTGCATCGGGGCCGCGCATCCTTCGAGGCTCCCCGCACGATGCTGAGCATCGTGCGTCTCGCGCCTCAGGATGACGGAGTTGGCAGTCTCGCTGTCGCTTCGTTGCTCGCAATGACGCGGAGAGAGCGCTCCCCCTTTACGAGAAGAACGCGATCTTCTCGGCCTGGGTCATGCGGCGGATTGGCGCGAGCGGGTCGTTGGCGGGCGCGCGGGGTTTTTGCAGGATGCCACTGGCGAGGATGGTGGCGCCGAGCGAGGGCTCGGGGAGCGGCGTGGGCATCGGAAGCGTTGCGGCCGGTGCTGCGGCGAGCGATGCGGTGGCTGCCATCGCCGGGGCCTGCTGCTCCATCACTTCGGCGGCGGCCTCCGCGATGGCTTCGGTGAGGCGCGCGAGCGAGTCCATTGCGATCGGCGCGTCGGCGGCGGGCTCTTCCACCATGGGAGCGACGACAGGCTGAGGCGCGATCGGTTCCGGAAGCTCCGCAGCAATGGGCGCTGCAGCCTCCGCCACCATCGGCTCCGGAACGGCCGCTTCCATCTCGACCGGCGCGATGATCTCGTCGAACTCCGGATCGGGCGCGGCCATCTCCAGCGCGATGGCCTCGAGCACGGCGTCGTCCTCGGCTTGCGCGGCCGCGTCGAGCGCGAACGCGTCAGCGGCTTCCGCGAAGGCGGCGGTGTCCGTGGCCGGCTCTTCCAACGGGACGGCTTCGGGCGCGACGTCTTCTGGCGCGACTTGGTCGAGCGCTGTGCTCTCGACGGCGATCTGGCTCTCGGCCGCAATCTCCGGCGCGACGGCCGCGTCCATTGCCTGTTGCGCCTCGGCGAACGCTTCGACGGCGACGGTCGCTTCGGGCTCGGCAGCCGCGGCGACGTCCCGCTGTGACTCCGTAAAAGCCACGGATGCTTCGCTCGCCATCGCCGCGGGCGCGGCCGCGGCGGGCGGAGCGTCGGCGGCGGATGATGGCGCCTGCTGCATCGGAGCCGACGTGGACGGCGCCGCCTGCGGCGATGCGCCGCCGTCGGTCTGGTCGACCCGATCCCTCAAGAGATCGAATGCGGCTTTGAGCTCGACGCGGGGGTCGATGGTCGAAATCTGTCCGCAGGCGGCCTCGATCGAGGCGAGCTGCGAATCAATGAGGTCGCAGATTCGTCCGTCGGCGCCGATCTCGCGCCAGCGCCAGGAGATCTCCTTGATGATGCGCACGCCGCGCGGGATCGCGGCGAGGCTCGTCTCGATCGCGGCGGGGTCGACGGCGGCGATGGCGATCGTCTCGGCCTCGCGGATCGCGCGGCGAATCTCGACCAGCGCTTCGGGCAGGCGGTCTTCGACGACGAGTTGTCGCTGCGCCGCAAGGGTTTCTTCGATTTTCGCGACCGCGTCGAGCACCATGCGCGTGTCGGCATTGCGGTTGCGCTTGGCGTATTCGCCGAGGAACCAGCGGCCGCGCGCCGTCTCCATGAAGGCTTCGCGGATCGCGTCGTAATCCTGCTCGTTCGGCTCGGCCGCGCGGGCAGACATGGGCGAAAGGGCGAATGCTTCGTTGGCCATTGCGATCTCGTCGCGCAAATCACCGCGCGTTACAGTAACGATCACCACGATATCGTCCGAATCGCAATTGGTTTGATGGCACCCGAATCACAAATCCCCACGCCAGCATCCGCGAAACGGCGATTCGCCGTCAGCCTCGCCCTGTTCTATTCGGCCGTCTTCGCTGTCTCGGGCACGCATCTGCCGTTCTTCCCGGTATGGCTGAAGGCGATCGGCGTCGACGCGGCCTGGATCGGGCTCATCAACGCGCTGCCGGCGATCACACGCTTCACCACGCTGCCGCAAGTGACCGCCTTCGCCGAGAAGCGACATGCCATTCGCGCCGGCATGATGGTGTCGGTGCTGGCGACCGCGATTGGCTTCACCGCGGTCGGCTTGCAGCAGCAGCCGCTGGCGCTGTTCCTGATCTACGCGCTGACCTGCATGATGTGGACGCCGACGATGCCGCTGACCGATGCCTATGCGCTACGCGGCGTCGCCCGTTACGGGCTCGACTACGGACCCTTGCGGCTGTGGGGCTCGGCGGCCTTCGCCGCCGGCTCGCTCGCCTGCGGCTATCTCGTCGACCACATCGCCGCGCGCGACCTGATCTGGGTCATCGTCGCATGGGCCGTCGTTGCGGTCGCAGCCGGCCTGCTGCTTCAGCCGCTCGACGATGTCAGGCGCAAGACGACCGAGAGACATGCCGGCAAGGCGCTGCTGCGCGATGCCGGCTTCTGGGCCGTCATCGTCTCGGCTGCGCTGATTCAGGGCAGCCACGTCGCCTACTACACCTTCTCGGCCATCAACTGGCAGCTCCATGGGATCAGTGGGCTGACGATCGCGGGTCTGTGGACGCTGGGCGTGATCGCGGAGATCGTGGTGTTCGCGCTGTCGCCGCGCTTCTCGCTGCATCCGTCCACCATGATCGCGATCGGAGGGCTCAGCGCCGTGCTGCGCTGGATCGTCACGGCGAGCGAGCCGGCGCTCGCGCTGCTGGCGATCGTCCAGCTCGGCCACGGTCTCAGCTTCGGCATGACCATCGTCGGCACGATGAATCTGCTGGTGCAGCGCGTGCCCTCGCATCAGATCGCGCGAGGGCAGGGCTATTACGCCGCGTGCAACGGGCTTCTGGGCGCTGCGACCTCGATCGCCTCAGGCGCGATCTACGCCCGTATCGGCGATGGTCTGTATTACGTGATGGCCGCGATGGCGGCGGCCGGCGCGCTTCTGATCTGGTCGGCGCGGCACCGGCTCAAGCCTCAGCCCCAGAGCGAGGCGTCCGGCGGATAGACCAGGCTGTCGTCGTAACGCAGGCCGTGATCGCGGTCGCGCGCCAGCAGCAAGGGGCCATCGAGATCGACGAAGCGCGCCTGCGGCGTCACCAGCATCGCGGGGGCCATCGACAGCGAGGTTGCGACCATGCAGCCGATCATGATTTCGAAGCCGAGCGCCTGCGCGGCGTCCGCCATCGCAAGGGCCTCGGTGAGGCCGCCGGTCTTGTCAAGCTTGATGTTCACGGCGTCGTAGCGGTCGCGCAACGGGGCAAGCGAGGAGCGGTCATGCACGCTCTCGTCGGCGCAGACCGCGAGCGGGCGCTTGATCCGCGCCAGCGCCTCGTCTTTGCCCGCGGGCAGTGGCTGCTCAACCAGGATGACGCCGGCGGCATCGCAGGCGGCGAGATTGTGCGCCAGATTGGCCTCGGTCCAGGCCTCGTTGGCATCGACGATCAGCTCGGATTCGGGAGCGGCCTTGCGCACCGCCGCGATCCGCTCCGGATCGCCGTCGCCGCCGAGCTTGATCTTGAGCAGCGGCCGGTGCGCCGCCTTGGCGGTGGCGGCCGCCATGGCCACGGGGGTCCCTAACGAGATCGTGTACGCCGTAGTGCGCTCGCCCGGCACCGGGCGACCCATCAGGTTCCAGGCCCGCTGGCCCGCCGCCTTGGCCTCCAGGTCGATCAGGGCGCAGTCCAGGGCATTGCGGGCCGCACCGGGCGCCATGGCGGTCTGGAGGGCTTGCCGCGTCAGCCCGTCCGCCAAGGCCTGCTGCATGGCCTGGATCGCCGCCAGCGTCGCCTCGGGCGTCTCGCCATAGCGGGGATAGGGCACGCACTCGCCGCGGCCGGTCAGCCCGTCCCGGCCGACCTCCGCCACGACCGTCACGGCCTCGGTCTTGGCCCCCCGGCTGATGGTAAAGCTGCCCGCGATCGGGAAGCGCTCGATTCGCGCCGCCAGGGAAGCAAATTTCATGGAAGTCATTTTGAACTCTGGCGAAATCTGAACCTGCTAGTTACCTCTAGCAACTAACATTAACCACTTGGGGATACCTTCTCTGGGTAAGGGCGCGTGCGCAACTATCTGATTTTCTCCGCCCCGGCACGGGAGCGGACATCTTGAGCAGCGATCCGAAGCTGGAGCGGATTGCCAAGGGCAACGCGCTGGCCCTCTGCGCCACCGGGACATGGACTGCGAGCTTCGCGCCGGTCCTGGAGCGCATAGTGGCCGACGCCGAGAAGCTCGCCGGCGGCCCGCAAAGCATCTTCATCGACGTCTCCGAGGTCGCCAAGCTCGACACGTTCGGCGCCTGGCTGATCGAGCGGCTGCGCCGCAGCCTGACGAAAGGGACCGTCGAGGCGCAGATCGCGGGTCTCTCCGCCAATTATTCCAGCCTCGTGGACGAGGTGCGGCGGGTCAGGGCGACGGCCGTGGTCGACGGCGGCACGGTGACCATCACAGGCATGCTGGAGCAGATCGGCCGGACCGTGGCCGGCATCGGCGGCACGGTCGCAGGCCTCGTCGACATGCTCGGCGCCGTGCTCGCGGCATGGCTTCGCGTCCTGATCCATCCGCGCTCGTTCCGCCTGACCTCGACCGTGCATCACATGGAGCAGGTCTGCTGGC
Organism: Bradyrhizobium sp. CIR18; assembly: GCF_014198295.1. Taxonomy (NCBI): domain Bacteria; kingdom Pseudomonadati; phylum Pseudomonadota; class Alphaproteobacteria; order Hyphomicrobiales; family Nitrobacteraceae; genus Bradyrhizobium; species Bradyrhizobium sp. CIR18. The sequence goes on from NZ_JACIHF010000002.1 coordinate 888,329, forward strand.
GCGCGGTGCCGATCATCGTGCTGATCACCTTCCTGATCGGCTGCATCATCGCCCAACAAGGCATCTTCCATTTCCGAAGGTTCGGCGCCGACATCTTCGTGGTCGACATGCTGGGCGTGCTGGTGCTGCGCGAGATCGGCGTGCTCCTGGTCGCGATCATGGTCGCGGGCCGCTCGGGCAGCGCCTACACCGCCGAGCTCGGCTCGATGAAGATGCGCGAGGAGATCGACGCGCTGCGCACCATGGGCTTCGATCCGATCGAGGTGCTGGTGCTGCCGCGCATGATGGCGCTGGTGCTGGCGCTGCCGATCCTGGCTTTTCTCGGCGCGATGGCGGCGCTCTATGGCGGCGGTCTCGTTGCCTGGCTCTATGGCGGGGTCGAGCCCGAAGCCTTCCTGCTGCGCTTGCGCGACGCCATCTCGATCGACCATTTCATCGTCGGCATCGTCAAGGCGCCGGTCATGGCCGCCGTGATCGGCATCGTCGCCTGCGTCGAGGGCCTTGCCGTGCAGGGCAGCGCGGAATCGCTGGGCCAGCACACCACGGCCTCGGTGGTGAAGGGCATCTTCTTCGTCATCGTCATGGACGGCGTGTTCGCCATCTTCTTCGCCTCGATCGGGATGTGACGATGGCTGGCGAGATCCAAAATCCGATCATCCGCGTGCGCGACATCACCGTGCAGTTCGGCTCAACACGCGTGCTCGACGGCCTCAACCTCGACGTCAAGCGCGGCGAGATCTTGGGTTTCGTCGGTCCTTCCGGTGCCGGCAAGTCGGTGCTGACGCGCACCATCATCGGTCTCGTGCCGAAGGTTGCGGGCTCCATCGAGGTGTTCGGCGTCGATCTGGACTCCTCGAGCACCTCGCAGCGCCGCAACGTGGAGCGGCGCTGGGGCGTGTTGTTTCAGCAGGGCGCGCTGTTCTCCTCGCTGACCGTGCGGCAGAACATCCAGTTTCCGATGCGCGAATATCTTCGGGTCTCGCAGCGGCTGATGGACGAGATCACGATGGCCAAGCTCACCATGGTCGGCCTCAAGCCCGAGGTTGCCGAGCGCTTCCCGTCCGAGCTCTCCGGCGGCATGATCAAGCGCGTGGCGCTGGCGCGCGCGCTGTCGCTCGATCCGGATCTCGTCTTCCTCGACGAGCCGACCTCGGGCCTCGATCCGATCGGCGCCGGCGATTTCGACGAGCTGGTCAGGACGCTCCAGCGCACTTTGGGGCTGACCGTTTTCATGGTAACCCACGACCTCGACAGCCTTTACACAGCGTGTGACCGCATCGCCGTTTTAGGGAACGGTAAGATCATAGCGGCAGGGTCGATCGCCGACATGCAGGCCTCGCAGCATCCCTGGCTGAGGCAATATTTCCATGGCAAGCGCGCCCGCGCGGTCATGGGTTGAGTGGCTGGGTTGAATAGCTGTGATGAGTAGCCGGAGCACCTGATGGAAACGCGGGCAAACTACGTCTTGATCGGGTCGTTCACGCTGGCGGTGATCGCCGCGGCGATCGGCTTCGTGCTCTGGTTCCAGTCGTTGCACACCACCAAGCAGCGCAGTCCCCTGCGCGTTGTGTTCGAGGGCCCGGCGGCGGGCCTGCGCAACGGCGGCAGTGTCAATTTCAACGGTATCCGGGTGGGCGAGGTGGTCTCGGTGAAGCTCGACAACCCGCGGCGGGTTGTCGCACTCGCCATGATCGAGAACAACGCCCCGATCCGCAAGGACACCCTGGTCGGCCTCGAATTCCAGGGCCTCACGGGCGTCGCCGCCATCTCGCTCAAGGGCGGGGACGAGGCCGCCGCCCCGCCGCCGCTCGATCAGGACGGCATTCCGACGCTGACGGCAGATCCCAACAAGCTCCAGGACGTCACCGAGGCGATCCGCGGCACGCTGCAGAACATCAACAAGATCGTCGCCGACAATCAGGAATCGGTGAAGAACTCGCTGAAGAACCTGGAGACCTTCACCAACTCGCTCGCGCGCAATTCCGAGAAGATCGACGGCGTGATGGCCAAGGTCGACGGCGTCATGCTCAAGGCCGACAACCTCATGCTCGGACTCAACACGCTCGCCGGCGGCAAGGACGGCGGCGAGCTGTTCCAGGCGGTGAAGTCGATCCGCGAGCTCGCCGACGATTTCGACAAGCGCTCCGGCGCGTTGATGAGCGACGGCCGTCGTACCCTCGGTGACATCAGCCGCGCCGTGAACAATTTCGACCGCAACCCGACCCGCGTGCTGTTCGGCGCCAGCAACTCATCGCAGCCCGCTCCGCCGCCCGAGCCGCCGAGGCCGGCCCCCACCGCGAGCGGCAGGCGCTAGGCGAGCGCAAGTTCGCGCACTTCGTCATCGTAGGTCTCGTGTCCCGGACGCGCTGCAGCGTGCGCTTCGTTCCTCGCAATGACGGCTTGCGGAGACCATCGCGGCGTTCTTCACCCCGCGCGATACGAAAGTATGGGGGTCCAGCCGAGCCAAGGTAGGGGGAGGGGTAGGCCGGTATTGTCCGCTATATCGCGCTCAAGGCGTGCCCACGACAAGGCGCGTCGACTTCACTCACAGGGGAGGAGAGAGCGCGTGGTACGTCTGCTGCTGTTGTTGCCGTTCATCGGCCTGATGATCGTGCCGTTCTACAATATCGGGGAGCCGCATCTGTTCGGCTTCCCGTTCTTCTACTGGTATCAGCTCGCCTGGGTGCCGCTGACCTCGCTGCTCACCTACATCGTCTACAGGAGCGTGCGCCGTGCTGACTAATGTCGATAGCGCGGCGTTCGCCGTATTCCTCGCACTGTTCATTCTCGTCACCGGCATGGGCTTCGTCGCCTCGCGCTGGCGCAAGCCGGAGACGCTCGCCCATCTCGACGAGTGGGGCCTTGGCGGCCGCAAGTTCGGGACCTGGATCACCTGGTTCCTGGTCGGCGGCGACTTCTACACCGCCTACACAGTGATCGCCGTTCCTGCGCTGGTCTACGCGGTCGGCGCCTACGGCTTCTTCGCGCTGCCCTACACCATCATCGTCTATCCGTTCGTGTTCGCGGTGATGCCGGTCCTGTGGAAGGTCGCCAAGGAGCGGGGCTACGTCACCGCGGGCGACGTGGTGCGCGGCGCCTACGGATCGCGCGGGCTCGAGCTTGCGGTCGCGGCCACCGGCGTGCTGGCGACGATGCCTTACATCGCGCTCCAGCTGATCGGCATGGAGGTGGCGATCAAGGCGCTCGGCCTGCACGGCGAGGTGCCACTCGTTCTCGCCTTCCTGGTGCTGGCGCTCTACACATATTCGTCGGGCCTGCGCGCGCCGGCGCTGATCGCCTTCGTCAAGGACATCATGATCTACATCGTGGTGATCGCCGCGATTGCGATCGTGCCCTCGAAGCTTGGCGGCTACGGAGCGATCTTCATCGCGGCGGATGCGGCATTCGCAGCGAAAGGCGCAGGCGGCATCCTGCTGTCCCCGGCGCAGATCGTGCCCTATGCCTCGCTGGCGCTGGGCTCGGCGCTCGCCGCCTTCATGTATCCGCACACGCTGACCGGCATCTTCGCGTCCTCGGGCGGCAACACCATCCGCAAGAATGCGATGATGCTGCCGGCCTACACGCTGCTGCTCGGCCTGCTTGCGCTGCTCGGTTACATGGGCCATGCGGCGGGCCTCAAGCTCGCCAGCAACAACGACGTCGTGCCCGAGCTGTTCAAGACGCTGTTCCCGAGCTGGTTCGCAGGCTTTGCCTTCGCCGCGATTGCGATCGGAGCGCTGGTGCCGGCCGCCGTCATGAGCATCGGCGCCGCCAATCTGTTCACCCGCAACTTCTGGAAGGTGTGGGTCGATCCGAAGGTGACGCCGGCAGGTGAGGCGAAGGTCGCCAAGATCACCTCAATGCTGGTGAAGGTCGGCGCGCTGCTCGCCATCCTCCTGATGCCGACGCAGTTCGCGCTCGACCTGCAACTGCTCGGGGGCCTCTGGATCCTGCAGACGCTGCCGGCGCTCGTGTTCGGTCTCTATCTGAACTGGTTCTCGAGCCCGGCGCTGCTGGCTGGCTGGGCCGTCGGCCTGGCAGGCGGATCGTGGCTCGCCTGGTCGGACGGATTGAAGCCGCTGCACAGCATCGACTTCGGCGCCGGGAAGGTCGCGATCTACACCGGTCTGTTGGCGCTCGCGCTCAACATCGTGGTGGCCGTCGTGGTCAACCTGGCGCTCAAGCGCATGCCGCAGCAACGGCTGTCCCGCGAGGCGGCCTGAGCGATTGCGGGCGGCGGCCGGGGAAATCCCTTCGGCCGCCGCTTGTCTGCGGACTGAAACGGCCTTCCATGCGATTGAAAACGCTCTAGTATCCGCCCGCGCCCGGCCGCTCGTCGCGAGCGCATCAGACTGTTTCGGGTGAGGATGTCTTGCAGGCGTGGTTCGTTCTTGCGGTCGCTGCCGGCTATGTGACCACGCTGTTCCTGGTGGCCTGGTGGGGCGACCGGCGAAGCGCCGGCGGGCCGCTGGTGTCGCCAAGCTCCTGGGCGGCCGCGATCAGCTATTGCCTGACGCTTGCGGTCTACAACACCTCGTGGAGCTTCTACGGCTCGGTCGGACGGGCCGCCACCAGCGGGCTCGACTTCGCCACGATCTATATCGGCCCGACCCTGGTGCTGCTGTTCGGCCAGCGGCTCCTGTCCAAGGTGATTGCGATCGCCAAGGCACAGAACGTCACCTCGATCGCGGACTTCATCGCCGCGCGCTACGGCAAGAGCCAGGTGCTTGCGGCCTTCGTGACGCTCGCATCGCTGCTCGGCGTGCTTCCCTATATCGCGCTCCAGCTCAAGGCCGTCGGCAAGAGTTTTGATTATCTGATCCTCCAGCCCGAGCGGGCCGGCGGCGAGGCGCTGCGGTTCTGGCAAGACTCGGCGTTCGGCGTCGCTGCATCGATGGCGCTGTTCGCGATCGTGTTCGGTGTCCGGCACGTCCATGCCAGCGAGCATCATCGCGGCCTGATGCTCGCGATCGCCTTCGAGAGCGTCGTCAAGCTGCTCGCATTCCTGATCGTCGCGCTGTTCGTGCTGTTCGGACCCTCCGGCGGGCCGGCCGCTCTGCTGTCGCAGTTTCAATCGGATCCGCAATTGGGCGGCATCCTGAGCTTCGACCCGGCGCAGCCGGTGTGGCCTGCAACCATCATCATCTCGGCAATTGCTTTCCTCTGCCTGCCGCAGGCCTTCCATGTCGCCGTCGTCGAGAATGAGAGCCCAAGCCATACGCGCACCGCGGCTTGGCTCTATCCGGCTTATCTTGCGCTGTTCAGCCTCTTGATCCTCCCGATCGCTGCGGCCGGGCTCACCCGCTTCGGCGGGATGATGGACCCCGACACCTACGTCATCTCGCTGCCGATCGCAGCCGATGCGGGCACCATCAGCCTGATCGCGTTTCTGGGCGGGCTGTCGGCCGCCACCGGCATGGTTATCATGACATCCGTTGCGCTCAGCACCATGCTCTGCAACGACGTCATCATGCCGCTGCTGCTGCGCTCGCGCGTCTTCGGCCTGCACGCACAGAGCCGGCCGATGACGTCGGTGCTGGTGACGGTGCGCCGGCTCTCGATCCTCAGCATCCTGCTGCTCGCCTATCTGATGCACCGCCTCGTCAACCAGTCCTATCCGCTCACCGTGATCGGCCTGTTGTCGTTCGTCGCGGTCGCACAATTCGGTCCGGCGTTCGTCGGCGGGCTGTTCTGGCCGCGGGCCAACAAGGCCGGCGCCTCGCTCGGGATCGCGGTCGGCTTCTTCGTCTGGGCCTACACGCTGCTGCTGCCCTCGGCCGCGCCGCTCTGGCCGGGGATCGAGGAAATCGTTCGCCAAGGTCCCTGGCAACTCGCCTGGCTCAAGCCGAATGCGCTGCTGGGCCTCGAAGGGATCGATCCGATCTCGCACGCCACGCTGTGGAGCCTTGGCGCCAATCTCGTCTGCTTCCTGATGGTCTCGGCGCTTGGCCGGCAATCGACAGTCGAGCGTAATCAGGCGGCCGCGTTCGCCGACGGCGTCGTCCGCGAATCCATCCCCAAGCTGTCGTCGCGCGTGGTGGTGCGGCTCGATGATCTCCGCGCGCTGGCGCTGCGTTTCGTCGGCGCCGAGCGCGGCGCGGCGGCCTTCGACGCTTATCTGGCGGCCCGCATCGCAGGGACGGGGCCGCGTCTCGATCCGTCGGGACTGGTCGATCTCGACTCGATTCGGTTTACCGAGAATTTGCTGGCCGGCGCGATCGGCGCGGCATCGGCGCGCGTCGTGATCGCGGCGTCGCTGGAAGGCCACTCGCTGTCGCGGCGGGAGGCGATGGCGATGCTCGACGAGGCCTCGGAAGCGCTGCGCTTCAACCGCAGCCTGTTGCAGTCTACGCTCGAAAGCGTACCGCAGGGCATTTGCGCCTTCGACGCCGATTTCAACATCACAGCCTGGAACGGTCGGTTCATCGCGCTGCTCGATCTGCCGCCGGACTTCGTGCGCGTGGGGCTTCCGCTGGCGGATCTCATCGCCTTCAATGTCGAGCGCGGCGAATATGCCGCATCCGAATTCGCCGCGCTTCTGGTCAACCGTGACGTCGCCACGCAGCGCTGGCCTTATCTCTACGAGCGCAAGCGGCCGGACGGCACGGTGCTGGAGATCGTCTACGACCGCGTCGCCGAGGGTGGCTACGTCTCGACCTATACCGACGTCACCGAGCGTCACCGTGCCGCCGAGGCCTTGCGACGCGCCAATGAGGGGCTCGAGCTGCGCGTCCGCGAGCGCACCGAGGCGCTCGAGCAGGCGAAGGCCGAAGCCGAGCAGGCCAATCTCGGCAAGACGCGCTTTTTGGCCGCGGCCAGCCACGATTTGCTGCAGCCGCTGAATGCGGCCCGTCTGTTTCTGTCCGCGCTCGACGAGAGCCTGAGCGCTCCGTCGCGCGATGGCGACGCCGACAAGGAGCGGACCCTCGTGAGCAGCGCGGTTACGGCGCTACGATCGACCGAGCACGTGCTCGACCGGCTGCTCGACATCTCCTCCTATGATGCCGGCGCCGTGCGCGCCGAGATATCCGACTTTCCGATCGCCGATCTCTTCGTGCAGTTGAACGTCGAATTCTCGGCGATGGCGCGCGAGCGCGGGATCGCCTTCCGCGTCGTCGATTGCGGCCTTGCGGTGCGCAGCGATCCGCATCTGCTGCGCCGGATCCTGCAGAACCTGCTGTCGAATGCGCTTCGCTACACGCCCAAGGGACGCATCCTGCTCGGCTGCCGGCGGCGCGGAGAGGCGCTGCGCATCGAGGTCTGGGACACCGGCGTCGGAATCGCGGCGGCAGACCAGAAGCGCATCTTCGAGGAGTTCCAGCGCCTCGCGCCGGGGGCGGAGAAGGGATTGGGCCTCGGGCTCGCCATCGTCGAGCGCGTGTCCCGGCTGCTGGACCATGCCGTCGACCTGCGTTCGCGCCCCGGACAAGGTTCGTGCTTTGCCGTCACGGTGCCGCTCGCGCGCGGACCAGGCCGGCCGCTTCGGCGCACCCCTGCGGTGGCCGTGCCGGCACCGGCGGAGCGCGCGCTGACCATCCTGTGCCTGGACAATGACGCGACCATCCTCGATGGGCTCTCTGCGCTGCTCGGCGGCTGGGGCCATCGCGTGCTGGTCGCAGCCGACGCCGCCGCGGCGATGCAAGCGGCAGCCGCCGTCCTGCCGGACGTCGTGCTGCTCGATTACCACCTCGACGGCGGCTGCAACGGCTTGGACTTTCTCGACAATCTCAGGCAGAAGTCGGGACGCGAGGTCGGTGCGCTGGTCGTCACCGGCGATCGCAGCGAGGCGGTGCGCCAGGCGGCGAGGGCGCGCGGCTGCGAGGTCCTGTCGAAGCCGGTCAAGCCGGCGGCCCTGCGGCGCTTTCTCGGCGGCGAAGCCCTGAGCCGGCAGTTCGGCACGAAACCGGAGACTTCCTGACGATGCGCATCCTGATCGGCGACGACCACCCGCTGGTGCAGGCCGCGCTCCGTAGCGCGTTGTCGACCGTGCTGCCCGATCTCGACATCGTCGCCTGCCAGTCGCTGGACGAGGCGCTGAATGCGCTCGCGGCCCAGTCCGACGAGATCGACCTGATCCTCTGGGATCTGACGATGCCGGGCATCCAGGGCTTTGCCGCGCTATTCATCCTGTCGGCGCAGTTCCCGACGGTGCCGGTCGCGATCATCTCGGCCCGGCAGGACGCCGCCACCATCCGTCGCGCCATCGCCTATGGCGCATCCGGTTACATCCCGAAATCGCTCAGCCTGCCCGAGATGGCTGATGCGATCACAAGGATCCTCGCCGGCGAGATCTGGATGCCGCCCAATGTCGGCGGCCGCGGCTCGATCCAGAGCGCCGACATCGAGCTCGCCGCGCGCATGGCCACCCTCTCGGCGCAGCAGCTGCGAATTCTCGCGATGATCGTGGAAGGCAAGCTCAACAAGCAGATCGCGGGCGAGCTCGATATCGCCGAGCAGACGGTGAAGGGCCACGTCTCGACGATCTTGCGCAAGCTGGGCGTCGGCTCGCGCACGCAGGCGGCCGTCCTCGCGGAACGGCTGTCGTTCGGCCAGCCCGGCAGCAATTGAGCTTCAGAACATCCAAACAAAAACGGAGGCCGTGAGGCCTCCGTTTTCATTTGCTGCTCGTTGTCGCTGCGAGCCGCTTACCCCAGCCGTCCCGCTGCATGCGCCAGCAGCGTGTACACCAGGCCCGTCTCCGAGGTCAGGTGGCTGCGCAGCTCCTGCGGGCCGCGGCCGTCGCGGGCGACCTCGTCGAGCAGGCGCTCGAACTCGGCGACATAACGGTCGACCGTGCCCTTGAAGTTGCGGTCGGCGCGGTACTTGCGGGCGACCTCGTCGAAGGCCTTCTGGCCGGCGGGCGTGTAGAGGCGCTTGGTGAAGGCCTTGTTCTCGCCGCGCTGGTAGCGGTCCCACATCTCGGCAGCGAGGTTGCGGTCCATCAGCCGGCCGATGTCGAGCGACAGCGATTCCAGCGGATTGCTGCTTGCCTGCGGCACCTGCGGCTGCGGCGCGGGTGCGGCGCGGCCACGCGGAGCCTCACGGCCGGTCGGGGCGCCCTGATTGGCGTCCGTGCGGTTGAGGAGGTCCGACAGCCAGCCGTCACGGCCCTGGTCGTTACCGGCGGGCGCGACCGGCGGTGCGTCGGTGCGGCGCGCGGCCGGCATGCCGAGGTCCGGCGGCGGCAGCGTGGAAGCGCTGCCGGTGTCGCGCATGCGGGTCTCGGCGCTACGTCCGCCCGCAGCCGCCATGATCGGCTCCTCCTGGCGCTGGACGGCGACGGAGGCGCGGCCCGTCGTGGTGACGTCGAGGCCGCGGCCATGCTGGGCCACGATGCGGTTGAGCTCGGCGAGGGCCTCGATCTGGTCGACGATCACCTTGCGCATCTGCGCAGTGCTCTCGGCGGCCTCCTGCGGCATCTCGAGCACGCCGCGGCGCAGCTCGTTGCGGGTGGCTTCGAGCTCGTTGTGCATCTCGAAGGCCATCTGCTTCATGCTGGAGACGAGGTTGGTGAACTTCTCGGTCGACTGCTTGAACATCGTATCCGCCTCGTCCGTGGTCTGGCGGTAGATGTCGTGCATGGCCTCGATGGTCTGGCGGTGCTCTTCTTCGGAGGCCGCACGCACCGCCTCGAACTGGCGGGTGATCGCGGCCGAGCCTGCGCCGGCGGTCTCGGCGACGACGCGGGCGATGTCGCGGGCACGCTCTTCGGCGGCTGCCAGCGATTCATCGAGCAGGCCGGTGAAGCGCGACAGGCGCTGGTCGAGATCGGCGGTGCGCAGGTCGATCGTGGTGACGAGCGATTCCAGCGCCTGCTTGCGCTCGGCGAGCGAGGCGGTGGTGTTCTTGTTGCTCTGCTCGACGACCTGCGCGGCGTCGACCAAAGCCTTGCCGTGCGCGTCGAACTGGGTCGACAGCTCGCCGAGATCCTGGAGCGCCTTCGTGGTCTTGCTGTTGAAGACGTTGAGCTGCTCTTCCAGGTTCTGCGTCGCCGCGCCGTTGCGCGAGGTGACGTCGTTCATCGCCGAGACGAAGTCGGCGACGCGCGTCACCAGCGCCCGCTCGAGCGAGTTGAGGTTGTCGTGCGCACCGGTCAGCACCTCCTGAAGCAGGATGTTGCCTTCGCGCAGGCGCTCGAACAGCGCCACCGTGTCGGTACGCAGGATCTTGCTGGTCTCCTGCATCTCGGTGACGGCCGCGATCGAGACCTGGCGCGACTGGTCGATCGCCGCGCGCGAGGCCTGCTCGAGGTCCTTCAGCGACTTGCCAACCGCGCCGGTGGCGATCTCGCTCGCCGCGTTGATGGTGCGGGCGACTTCCGAGCCGTTGCCCATCATGGTCTGCGAGAAGGCCTGGCCGCGCGTCTCGATCGACTTCAGGGCGTCCGAGGTGACGCGGTCGATGTCGAGCGTTAGCTGGCTGGTCTTGGAGCCGATCGCGTCGACCAGGGCGCCGCGCTTGGCGTCGATCATGTTCGACAGGCGGTCGGCCTGCTGCTGCACGTAGGTGACGATCTCGTCGGTCTTGCCGGTCATGGCCTGGCCGAAGCTCGAGCTGGCGGCGAGCACCGAACGCTCGACGTCGGACGAGCTCGACTTGACCCGCGAGCTCGCCTCGTTGGAGGCCGATATCAGCGCGTTCTGGGCGTTGAGCGCGCTGGTCTGGATGTCGTTGGTCGCGTTCGCGGTGGCCGCGCTCAGCGTCCGCTCGATCTCGGTCGAGATCGTGCGGATCTGGCTCGCGGCGTCCGCCGAGGTCGAGGTCAGCGAGGTCTGGGCCTCACGCGCGCTGTTGAGGATGGTCGAGGCGGTGTCGGCGCCGACTGCGGTCAGCGTGCGCTCGATGTCCGTGGTCAGCGACTTGATCTGGCTGGCCGCGTCGGTCGAGGCGGAGATCAGCGAGCCCTGGGCCTCGCGCACGCCGCTGGTGAGCGCCTCGATGGTGGCGCCGCCGGCGGTCGCCAGCGCGCGCTGCATCTCGGCCGCGAGCGAACGGACCTGGCTGGTCTGCTCGGCCGAGACGGAGAGCAGGGTGCTCTGGGCGTCGCGGGCGCTGGTGGTGATCGTCTCGGCGGTCGACTGGCCGACCTGCGAGAGCGAACGATGCACTTCGGCCGCGAGCGACTTGACCTGGCTCGCCGCATCCGAGGAGGCCGTAACCAGCGTGCTCTGGGCTTCGCGGGCGCCGCTCATGATGGTCTCGGCGGTCGAGGTGCCGGCCATCGTCAGCGAGCGCTGCACGTCCGAGGACAGCGCCTTGATCTGGTTGGCGGTCTCGGCCGAGGCCGCGATCAGCGCGCTCTGCGCATCGCGGGCGCCGGCGGTGATCGATTCCGCCGTGGTGGAGCCGGCCAGCGACAGCGAACGCTGCACGTCGGCGGTGAGCGTCTTGACGTGGTTGGCCGCGTCCGAGGACGCCGTGACGAGGGTGGTCTGCACCTCGCGGGCGCCGGCCAGGATCGAGGCTGCGGTGGCGGAGCCTGCCGCCGACAGCGTACGCTCGACGTCGGCCGCGAGCCCCTTGATCTGGTTGGAGGCTTCGCCCGAGGCTGCGACCAGCGTCGACTGCGCCTCGCGGGCGCTGCTGAGGATCGAGTTCGCCGAACCGGTGCCGACCGCGGTCAGCGCGCGCTCGACCTCGGCAGAGGTCATCTTGAGCTGGGCGTTGACGTCGGAGGAGACCGTCATCAGCGATTGCTGGGCGGTGCGCGCTCCGGTCTGGATCGTCTCGCTGGTGTTGACGACGAGGTTGGTGAGCGAGCGCTCGGCGTCCTCGACATGCGAGCGGATCGCGGTCGAGATCATCTCGGCGCGGGACATCATGTCCTCGCTGGCCTGGCGGCCGCTGCTTTCGATGCGGCCTGCGACGGCCTCGACACGCGAGCCGAGCAGGTCCTCGAACTGTGCCACGCGCACGTCGATGTCGCTGGCGACCGAGCCGACCCGGGTCTCGATGACCTGGTGGATTTCCTGGAAGCGCGCCGTGACCGTGTCGGTCAGGTGCGTGCTGCGGCCGTCGATGATCTCGGTGACGCCGGTGATGCGGCGGTCGACCGCCTCGATCGCCTGCGCGGTGCCGTCCGTGAGGGTCGAGGTCAGCAGGGTCAGGCGCGTGTCGATCGACTGCACGGCCTGCGAGGCGCCGTTCGTGACCGCGGTGGTCAGGTAGGTGAGGCGGGAGTCGATCGACTCGAGCGCCTGCGTCGCATTGCCGGTCAGCGTCGTCGTGAGGTGCGTCAGGCGGGTATCGATCGACTGGATGGTCTGCGAAGCGCCATCGGTCAGCGTGGTGGTGAGATTGTTGAGGCGCGCATCGATGGTCTCGATGGCCTGCGAGGCGCCGCCGGTCAGCGAGCTCGTGAGATGGTTGAGGCGCGCATCGATGGTTTCGATGGCCTGCGAAGCACCGCCGGTCAGCGACGTCGTGAGGTGGGTGAGCCGGGAGTCGATCGACTGGATCGCCTGCGCGGCGCCGTCGGTCAGCGAGGTCGCCAGCGTGTTGATGCGCCCGTCGATGGTCTCGGTCATGGATTGCGCGCGGGTGTCGAACGACTGTTCGAGCGCGGCGACGCGGCCGACGAGCTGCTCGTCGAAGGTCTTGAGGTGACCATCGATCGTGCCGTCGAGGCTGGCGATCTTGCTGTTCAGCGAGGCGTCGAGGTGGTTGACGCGTTCGCCGACCGTGGTCTCGAACTGCACCAGGCGCTGGTCGAGCACGGCCGTGATCTCGCCGCCATTGGCGGTGAAGCGGGTGTCGAAATTCTCGACATAGGTCTTCAGCGACTCGTGGATGTCCTGCGTGCGCTGGCCCATGCGCTCGACGATCTCGCCGCCGAAGGTCTTCACGGTGCGGTCGAACTCGGAGATATGGCGCGTGATCAGCGCGCCCAGCGTCCCGCTGTCGCGGGCGAATTTCTCGACCAGCTCGGTGCCCTGGTTCCTGACCAGCTCGTCGAACGCGCTCATCTGCAGCGACAGCGAGTCGTGCGCGGTCTCGGTCTGGCTGACGACCTTGGCGACGAGGGTGTTGACGGTGGCGTCGAGCGCCTCGCTCGCCTTGTCGCCGCTCGTCAGGATCTGGCCGGCGAGGCGGTTGCCGGCGTCGTCGATCTTGGCGGAGAGGTCGTTAGAGCGCAGCTCGAGCTCGAGCAGCAGCGAATCCGAGGAATTCTTCAGGCTGTCGTGCACCTGCTCGGTGCGCTCGGAGATGCCGTCGACGATCGCGGCGGAGCGTTGCTCGAATTCGCCGGTGATGCGGTCGATGCGCTCGTTGAGCATCTCGTGGACGCGGTCGGCGAGGTCGACGAACTCGTCGTGGACGTGGCCGGTCTTGAAGTTGAGGCTGGTGGTCAGCCGCTCGCTGGCATCGAGCACGGCGCGCGTGGTCTCGTTGCTGGCTTCCTCGAGGCGGTCGAGCAGGTCGCCGCCGCGCTCGCCGAGCGCCAGGATCATGTTGTCGCCGGCATTGCTCAGCGCGCTGGTGATGTGGGCGCCGCGCTCTTCCAGCGCGCCGGTGATGGACTTGGCGACCTCGTCGACGCGCGAGGCGATCGCATCAGAGATCAGCGCGATGTCGTGGCGCAAATCGATCTGCACGCCGGAGATGGCGCTGCGGACCTGCTCGGCCTGGCCGACCAGATTGTCGCGCTGATGCGCGATGTCCTGCAGCAGGGCGCGGATGCGCACTTCGTTGTCGGAATAGGCGCGTTCGAGCGCGGCAACCTCGTTGGCAACCAGCGTCTCGAGCTCGCCGGCGCGCGCGATGGCGCGCTCGATGCCGTCGCCCATCGCCGCGACCTCGCGGCGGATGGCCTGGCCGACGGTGACCATGGAATCGGAGGCCGAGCCCTCGGGCTCGGAGAAGCGGATCGCAACCTGCGCCATCGCCTGCGCGATCATGCGCATTTCCTGGCCGCGCCAGACCAGGCTCGCAAGGAAGTAGAACAGCATGATCGGCGCGAAGAACATCGCAACCAGGCCGGCGATCACGAGCACGCCGCCGCTCTGGCCCATGGCGGCCTGGATCGAGGGCAGGAAGCCGAAGGTCAGCGCGGCGCAGGCCGCGAGCCAGACGCCGGCGAAGATGGTGGCGAAGGTGTAGACGTTGCGGGCAGGGCGGCCCTTCTGCAGGGCCTGGAGCAGCTGGCCAATGGTCTCGCGGTCGTCATTGGCGGCGCGGCGCGAAGAGCGCGGCTCCTCGACCGGGTCGAACACGGTCGAACGTTCGTTGGCGGCGGGGCGCGGCTCGAAGCTCGGCTCGTCGAAGATCGGGGGCGGCGGCGCCACCGAAGGCGCGGTTTCGTTGCGCATCGCGGCGTTGCGGCTGGTGTCGGCAGCCGTGTCGCTGATGTTCAGGGCTTCCTGGATCGCAGAAAGCGCAACTTCTGTGGGGTCTTTGACCTTTTTCGGAGTGTTCGCCATGTTCAGTCCGAGCCCTCGTTACTTGTACGCGTCCCCCCGCGAGCCCTGCGCGCTGCGTGCGCAAGCCCACAGACCGGATCATGCCGCTTGCGCGGATCTCCGAGCCGTCCCCACCCGGACGGCTTGTCCGCCAATTTCCGCAACATCCTATTGGCAGAGCGTGGCGAATGAAATGCCCGCGATTAAGACATTCTTAATCATCGTTAACAGGATCGGGCCGTAACGCCTTAGCAATAAATGCAATTCTCCACTGGACTCGGCCGATTGCGGCAACTTTTCGTCAATAAACCGGCGGAACTGCGTCTCTGACCCCGAACATTTCGTTAACCATTTCCATGCTTGGGTGAGGTCAATTCACCGCCGGACCGGCGGAACCGCCGCGCGATGCCGGGGCCTGCGCCATGACGCCTGAACTGCAACGGATGGACTGGATGCCCTCGCCCCCGCTTGCACCCATCGACAGCCCGCTCGACCTCGATCACCTCTCCCGGATGACGCTCGGCGACGCCGAGCTGGAACGGGAAGTGTTGGCCATGTTCGCCGAGCAGGCGGTCCGCCTGATCGCGGCGATGGCGACGCTGCCGGCCGAGGCGGGCGTGCTGGCCCACAAGCTCAAGGGTTCGGCGCGCGGGATCGGCGCTTTTGCGGTGGCGGATGCGGCCGCAAGCCTGGAGATCGCGGTCCAGACCGGCCATGACCAGCGCCACGCTTTCGCCGCGCTGAAAGAGGCGGTGACCGAGGCCCGCGCCGCCATCGAGGCGATGCTGAAGCCTTGAGGCCACGCGGCCGAGCCGGACTCTAGTCTCTTGTTTTGACGCGTTTTCTTCCCGCAAAGCGGGATTCACTTCGGCTGAAAACCCTATGGCGCCCGGCTTATCGACCCGTTATAGGACAGCCCGGACCCTCCTTCATTCCCAGCACCGCGGCAGCACGAGCACACATGGCCAAGATTCACTTTGTCGACCACAAGGGCGAAACCCGCACGGTGGAAATCGAGAACGGCGCAACCGTGATGGAAGCCGCGATCCGCAACAGCATTCCCGGCGTCGAGGCCGAATGCGGCGGCGCCTGCGCCTGCGCGACCTGCCATGTCTATGTCGACGAAGCCTGGCGCGAGAAGGTCGGCAGCCCGACGCCGATGGAAGAGGACATGCTCGACTTCGGTTTCGACGTGCGCCCGAATTCGCGCCTGTCCTGCCAGATCAAGGTCTCCGACGATCTCGACGGTCTCGTCGTGACGACGCCGGAACGCCAGGCCTGATCCTGACAAGCCTGATCCTTACAAGCCTGCCCCTTCTGAACTGAACTATATGTTCGGCGTCGCGACCTCGATGCCGCGCTTGTGCCAGGGTCTGAGCTTCTCGACGATCTCCGCGCTGAGCGGCGCTGGCCGCCGCGTCGCCTCGTCGAGCATGACCCCGACCGACATCGCCGAGGCGATGCACTTTCCTTGCGAGAACACGACCTGCTCGAAGGTCACTGACGTCCGTCCGAGCTTCACTACGCCTAGGCCGAGCTCGATCGTGTTCGGCCAGTGCAGCTCGGCGCGGAAGTGGATGTCGAGCCGCACCATGATCCAGGCGAGCCCTGGCGGCGTCAGTCCGTACTCCGGCAGCTTCATCAGCGTGACGCGGCCGGTCTCGAAATAGGTGGCGTAGACCGCGTTGTTGACGTGCTGGTTGGGATCGAGATCGCCGAAGCGGACGTTGTCGCTGAGGCGGTAGGGATAGTCCTCCAGGCGCGGCGTCGTATCGAGGCGGCTTGGTGCGTTCACCGATTGATCTCCGTCATATCTTTCCTCGTTACAGCCCAGTTATTTTGCCCCGGCAAGTGGGCGCGGCTGCGGGGCGCTCCCGCTTTTATGCCTTCCCTGATCCATCCCCGTTGGCTAGACAGGCAGGGTCACCTCTGCCCGCCGGGCGCGTCCAACCGATAACGACCGATAAAGAGACGACATGAGCGATGTGATCAAAACCGATGTGCTGATTATTGGCGCCGGCCCCTGCGGTCTGTTCGCCGCTTTCGAGCTTGGCCTTCTCGACATGAAGGCGCATTTCGTCGACATCCTCGACAAGGTCGGCGGCCAGTGCGCCGAGCTCTATCCGGAAAAGCCGATCTACGACATTCCCGGCATTCCGCAGGTTTCGGGGCAGGGCCTCACCGACGCGTTGATGGAGCAGATCAAGCCGTTCCATCCGACCTTCCATCTCGGCGAGATGGTCGAGACGGTGGAGAAGATCGGCGATCCCGCCTTCCGCTGCACCACCGACGCCGGCAAGGTGTTCGAATGCAAGGTGCTGGTGATCGCGGCCGGCGGCGGCTCGTTCCAGCCCAAGCGCCCGCCGGTGCCGGGCATCGAGGCCTATGAAGGCACTTCAGTCCATTACGCCGTGCGCAAGATGGAGACGTTCCGCGACAAGAACGTGCTGGTCGTCGGCGGCGGCGATTCCGCGCTCGACTGGACCCTCAATCTGCATCCGATTGCCAAGCGCATCACGCTACTGCACCGGCGCGACGAGTTTCGCGCCGCGCCCCACAGCGTCGAGCAGATGCGCGCGCTGGTTGCCGGCGGCAAGATGGATCTCCGACTCGGCCAGGTCACGGCGCTCTCCGGCGCAGAGGGCCTGCTCACCGGCGCCACCATCAAGGGCAACGACAACAGCGTCACGGACATTGCCTGCGACACCATGCTGCCGTTCTTCGGGCTGACCATGAAGCTCGGCCCGGTCGCAAACTGGGGCATCGCGCTGGAGAACAATCTGGTGCCGGTCGAGACGTCCGCGTTCGAGACCAATGTTCCCGGCATCTTCGCGATCGGCGACATCAATACGTATCCCGGCAAGATCAAGCTGATCCTGTGCGGCTTCCACGAGGGCGCGCTGATGTCGCAAAAAGCCCATCGCTACGTCTATCCGGAGAAGCGGCTCGTGTTCCAGTACACGACCTCGTCCTCCAGCCTGCAAAAGAAGCTCGGTGTCAACTGACGGCGGCAGGGAGGGGATGCCCCATGTTTCTGGCGCTGGAACCGTTCGCGAAATCGCCGTAGTCTGCGGCCATTCCGGTCGTGGAATAACAAGGTGATCTAATGCGGATTTTTACCAGCTCTCGGCTGCTCCCCTTCCTCGCGCTCGCATTGTCGCTCGCGACGGTGACGCCGTCTGCGGCACAAATCGCCGAGCCCACGGCGGCGGGCCTCTGGCAGAAGGTCGAGGACGGCAAGACGGTCGGATGGTTTCTCTTCATCGACCACAACGGCATCTTCGAAGGCGTGATCGCAAAGACCTTCCCGCGGCCCGGCGACGATCCGAACGAGATCTGCAGCAAGTGCACCGACGATCGCAAGAATGCGCCGGTGCTCGGCATCTCCTTCGTCCGCAACATGAAGCGCGACGGATTGAAGTACGAAGGCGGCAACGTGCTCAATCCGCGCGACGGCCAGATCTGGAAGGCCAACATGAAGGTCAGTCCCGACGGTCAGACCCTGACCCTGCGCGGCTATCTCGGCATCGCGCTGCTCGGCAAGGACGAGGCCTGGACGCGCCTGCCTGACACCAACATCGCCCAGGTCGATCCTGCCATCGTCGCGAAGTATCTGCCTGCGCAAGCCGCGGCCACCAAGCCGCCGGCACCGACGAAGAAGAGCGGCGGCACGATGATGGCGCCGGCGCCCAAGCAGTAGGCTCGAGCTCTGAGCTGGCTGATCGGCGGTAGCTTCCGGTCGCGGTCATTCCCCGCACCAGCAGACGGTCTTCGCGGCGACGTTCGCCGAAAGGCGAATGCGTGCCCCGCCTGCTCCAGTAGTTCCCCGGAATGCGCGCTGGCGCCGGATTTGCATAGCTGTCCGCAAAGCTGCTGGGGAGCGAGTCGCCGTCTCCATGCCTGCCGTGCGCGGTGCTGCGGGCAGACGGCAGCGTTTGCCTCGCGGCGATCACTTCGACCGCGGAGACGACATGAGACCTGCAAGACAGTGTGCCGCCGTGCTGCTGGGGCTGACGGTTCTGCTCACCAATTCGGCGCTGGCGCGCGACGACGGGCGCTACGCCAACTCGCCGCTAAAACCCTGGTTCGAAAGCCTGCACAGCGAATTCGGCCAGTGCTGCACCGACGCCGACGGCTACATCATTGCCGACGTCGATTGGGAGTCCGATCGCGGCCGCTTCCGCGTCCGCATCGACGACGAATGGGTCGTGGTGCCTGACGGTGCCGTGATCACCGTGCCGAACAAGATCGGCCGCACCATGGTGTGGAAGCACTATATCGACGGCCATCCGCGCGTGCGCTGCTTCATGCCGGGCAGCATGACCTGAAAACGCTGACGGCGCCCGCATCGGATGCAGGCGCCGCAAGCGACGCGAAAGGCTCAGCGCGCTTCGCTGCCCGAACCTGCGCTCGCGAGCTGCTTGACGCGCGGCGACAGCACCGACACCTGCGCCGGCGAGGCGGGCATGCCGGCGACGATCATGGTAGGCGCGGCCGACTGCTCCTCGACGCCGGCGCCGCCGAGCACCTGCACCTGCATCGCCGAGATCGGCAACGATTTCACTTCGTAAGTCGGAAGTTCGCTGGCGAAAGCAACGGTCGAGCTCGCAATCACGGCGCTGGCGACGGCAATCATTGTGAGAACACGCATTGGAAAATCTCCGTTGAAGATGTCAATCGGAGGTTTGGTCGTCTCGATGCCGGAACAGGTTCGCTTGTGCGAGAACATTCCCGTGGCCGTCGGCGAACATATTGATTGCTTGATGCGCAACGACGAAACGAGAAAGAAGTTTTTCGCGCCAGTGTTTCCGGACGGTTTCGCGGATTGACCGGCGCAGCTCGCGGTCAGCCCGCTTGCAGATCCAAATGCGGAGATCTGGTCGGTGCGGCGGCGACGGGAAAGCGCAGCCTCATGCTCGTGCCGCGGCCAGGCGTGGAGGAGATGACCAGCTCGCCACCGTGCGCGGCCATGATCTCGCGGACGATCGACAGGCCGAGGCCCGCGCCATCGCCGGCAGTGTTGCCGGTCTGAAACGGCTCGGTCAGCCCGTGCTCCACGCCGTCCGGCAGGCCTGCGCCGTCGTCGTCAATCGAGATGCCGTCGTGGCCGAGCGTGGCGACGATGCGTCGTGCGCCATGGGCGTGGATGAGTGCGTTGCCGACGAGATTGGCGAGCGCGCTGCGAATCGCGGCGTCCACGCCCTGCACCAGGAGCGGACCTTTCTCTGCCTGTTCCAGCGCGAGCTCGATGCCGGCGTCCAGTGCCGACGGGCCGAAATCGGCGAGCACGTCCAGCGTGATCTGGGCGAGATCGATCGGCCGTTTTTCGATCGCATGGTTTTGCAGCCGCGCCAGATCGAGCATCGCGGAGACCAGCGACGTCAGGCGCCTGATATCGCGCACCAGTTCGGCCTTCAGGGCCGGCTCGGGTACGTCTTCGACCTTCGCGCGCAGCAGCGTCAGCGGCGTGCGGAGCTGATGGGCGGCATTGCCGAGGAAGCGGCGTTGCATCCTGATATAGGCATCGATCTCGCCGAAGGCGCGATTTAGCGCCTCGACCAGCGGCTTCAGCTCGCGCGGGACCTCGGACAACGAGATCAGGCCCTGCGGGGCCGATGGATCGATCGCGAGGGCGCGGCGCGCGACCCGCTCGATGCCGCGCGAGACGAAACGCGCAGCAAGCGCCGACCCGATCGCGACGGTGGCCGCAAAGGCCAGCGCTACCACGAGGATCGAAAAGAAGCTGCGGGCGAGGAAGCTTCTTGCGAGCCGGCCGAAGCGGACCTGAGGCTCGCCGACCATCGTCGTGAGCCGCAAGGCGCCCCGCTGCGCAACCGCGAGACAGAACGTGCTGTTCTGGTCGGGTGTGCTGAAGACGGACAAGCCGACAGGCCCGCGATAGGGAAAGGCGAAGGGTAGCTGTGGCCGGTGCTCGCTGCCGTACTCGCTGACAAGATTGCCCACGGAGACGACGTACCAGAGGTTTGGACTGTCCGCCTTCAGCTCTTCGAGCGCGGGAGTGGGGCGCACCGTCAGGTTCTGCCCATCGATAACAGTGGCGCGATCGAGAACGGCGGCCACGACCCGGCACGCTCTGAACTCGCGTTCCTCCATCGGGTACCTCGAGACGAAGATCGCGACCATGATCAGGAAGATCGTCGTCGCGGCGATGCCGAGCGAAAACGCAAACGTCTGGGCGATCGACCTCATCGCGGCGTTGCCAGCCGCAGGATGTAGCCGATGCCCCGCATGCTGCGGATCTCGACGTCGCCGCCGAGCTCGAGCAATTTCTTCCTCAGGCGCGAGACCTGCGCTTCGAGCGTGTTGGATTCGATCTCGTCGTCGAAGCCGTAGATCTCTTCGATCAGGGCGGCGCGGGTGATGACGCGGTCGCGCCGCATCAACAGCGCTCCCAGGATCAGTGCCTCGCGCCGCCGCAACAGGATCCTGGTGTCGGCGACCACCGCCTCGTTGCTGCCGAGATGCAGCTCGACGTTGCCGAGCGACAATACCGAGGGAGCGAGCAGCCGGGGCCGGCGCAGCACCGCGCGCACGCGCGCAATCAATTCCTGCGGCTCGAACGGCTTTCCGAGATAGTCGTCGGCGCCGCCGTTGAGGCCCTCGACGATGTCTTCCTTGGCGTCCTTGGACGTCAGCATGATGATCGCGGGGCGATCGGGCGATTGGTTCAAGGCCGTGACCACCTGGAGCGCATCGCCGTCGGGCAGCATGCGGTCGACGATGGCGAGGTCATATTTGAAATTGTCGAGCGCCTGGCGGGCATCGGCAATCGAGCCGACGAGGTCGACGATTCCGTGCAATTGCCCGAGCAGGCGGCTGACATAGGCGCCGATCTGCGGTTCGTCTTCGATTACGAGGGAACGCACGCGGGTCGTCCTTGACTCTGCTGGGCAACAAATCCCCGAGCGTGACGCTCCCTTGCCGAAGTCTGGCGTTTCGGCTCCTGCGCAGGGTTCCCATAAAGGCAGCGAGCTTGGCGAATAAAAGGCAGATGCGAGTGGGGTGACCGGCAGTGCCGGCAAAGTTTGGGCGCGTGAGCGCCTCCCGGCAATGTTCGGGCAATGTTGGTTCGATGGCGCACGCCTTGTGCGCGCCGGGAGCATCTTGGGGCGGTTGGTTGTCGCCTTGCAATCTTGGGGCAATTTTGCCGGACCACATGCTGGAGCTCCAACCACACGAGTCGACCAGGCCAGGAAGGCCGGTCCGGGGCCCCGTAATGAAGCATTTTGACGACGCCGCTCTTCGCCTCACGGTGAATGTGCGGCTCACGACCACCTTGCTCGCCGCACTCGGCGCGATCATGGCGATCCCTCAATCCGCATCGGCGCAGACCGCGTTCACGCTGCCGGCGCCGCCGTTCGAGCTGCCGATGCTGCCTTCGCCCTCCGGCAATTGGACGGTCATGGTCGGCATCGGTGGTGAGTACACACCGGATTTCGTCGGATCGAAGAACGGCAAGCTCATGCCGATCCCGATCTTCTCCATCCGCCGCGCCGGATCGATCGACCAGTTTCGGGGCCCGCGCGACAGCGCCAGCATCGCGCTGCTCGACGTCGGCAATTTTCGCGCAGGGCCTGCGTTCAAATACGTCACCTCGCGCAAGTCCGACAAATATGCCGAGCTGACGGGCCTTGGCGACGTCAAGGCCGCCTACGAGCTTGGCGGCTTCGTCGAATATTATCCGGTCGACTGGCTCCGCCTGCGCAGCGAATTGCGCCATGGCGTGGGTGGCCATACCGGCACCGTCGCCGACATCTCCGCCGACGTCATCGTGCCGCTGATTCAAAGGCTGACGATCTCGGCCGGCCCGCGCTTCACCTGGAAGAGCACTAACGCGACCGCGCCGTATTTCGGCGTCGATGGCGCGCAGGCGCTGGCGTCGGGATTGCCGACATACAACGCCAAAGGCGGCGCGCATTCGGTCGGGTTCGGCAGCCAGGTCTCCTATCGCATCAATCCGCAGTGGGAGGTCCATGCCTATGTCGAATACGAGAAGCTGCTCGGCGACGCCGCGGACAGTCCGCTGGTGAAGCTGCGGGGGTCGTCGAACCAGACCACCGTCGGCCTCGGCGCGTCCTATTCGTTCGATTTCAGGATTCGATGAGCCGGCATGCGACGCATTGCTTTTCTATGGATTGGCCTCGCAGCCGCTTGCGTCGCCCTCGGCGCCGCCGCGGCGTTCGAGACCCGCGCGAGCCGGCTCCAGGCGATCAAGACGGTCGGCATCGTCTCCGCCATCGGCGAGGAGATGAGCCTTTCACAGGCAGGCCTTACCAAGCTCGGCTCCACCGGGCAAAGCGCCTCAATCAGTGCATGGGGACTGGACGAGCTGATCGTCCAGCAGGCGACCAGGCTGCTGGGCGCACGCTATCGCGTTCAGGCCGTCAACTACACCCGCGCCGCGTTCGCCGCGATCCGGGATTCGGCGGTTACGCCCGTCAATCTGCTGCGGAGCGATCCGTTCAAGGAGCTGGTTCGCACCGATGTCACGCCCCAGGGACTCGATGCGTACATCGTCATTACCCGCGCGAGATCGAAACTCGGAAATGGCCGCAATATCGAGGGTGTCGGGATCGCCGAATACCGGACGCTGCTTGCAGACTACGGCCTGATCCACGCGCTGTATGAGGTCCGCGTCATCGACGGCAAGACGTTCGATGTGATCGAAAAGCGGGCGGCCGCGCCGCTCGACAACACCGGGACCCTGAGGATCGCAGGCCCCAGCGGGCCGATCGACGGGACAATTGACGGTCCGGCTTCGAGCGAACGGCTGCGCGCGGCGATTGCGGATCTCATCACGCGCAGCCTGCCTGTCACGCTGGATGACATGCACCTGATCGGTGGTCAGTGAAGCCGGCTGGCGGCCTCAGGTCACCGGCGCGGGGTTGAACAGCGTCAGATCGTTGTGGATGCCCCAGCGGTCCGACCATGGCTTGGTGCGGCCGGAGGCGACGTCGAGGATGAGACGGAACAGGTCCCAGCCGGTCTCCTCGATGGTCTTCTCGCCGGTGGCGATGCGGCCTGCGTCGAAGTCGATCAGGTCTTTCCAGCGGCGGGCAAGCTCGCTGCGGGTCGCGACCTTGATCACGGGTGCGGCCGCAAGGCCGTAGGGCGTGCCGCGGCCGGTGGTGAACACCTGCAGCGTCATGCCGGAGGCGAGCTGGAGCGTGCCGCAGATGAAATCGGAGGCGGGGGTTGCCGCGAACAGCATGCCCTTCTGCGTCGCCTTCTCGCCGGGCGAGAGCACGCCGGTGATGGCGCTTGATCCAGACTTGACGATCGAGCCGAGTGACTTCTCGACGATGTTGGCGAGGCCGCCCTTCTTGTTGCCGGGCGTGGTGTTGGCGCTGCGATCGGCACCGCCTCGCGCGAGATAGGAATCGTACCAGGCCATCTCGCGCACCAGCGCGCGGCCGACGTCCGCGTTGATGGCACGGCGGGTGAGCAGCTGGATGGCATCGCGCACCTCGGTCACTTCCGAGAACATCACGGTGGCGCCGGCGCGCACCAGGAGGTCCGCGGCGAAGCCGACGGCAGGATTGGCGGTAACGCCGGAGAAGGCGTCGCTGCCGCCGCATTGCAGGCCGATCACCAGATCGGACGCCGGGCAGGTCTCGCGGGTGCGCGTGTTGAGGATTTTCAGCCGCGCCTCCGCCTGGGTCATGATCGCGTCGACGATTGCGCCAAAGCCGTCGAAGGCTTCGTCCTGCATCCGCACGATGGCATCGCTGACGCCTTCCGGCACCAGCCGCTCCGGTGCGAGCTTCTCGCAGCCAAGGCCGACGACCAGGATCTCGCCGCCGAAATTCGGGTTCAGCGCGATGTTCTGCAGCGTGCGGATCGGTACCACCGCGTCGGGTGCGGTGATCGCGACGCCGCAGCCATAGGCGTGCGTCAGCGGCACGACGTCGTCGACGTTGGGGTATTTCGGCAGCAGCTCGGCGCGGATGCGCTTCACCGCGTATTCCATCGTGCCCTTGACGCATTGCACGGAGGAGGAGATGCCGAGGATGTTCTTGGTGCCGACCGATCCGTCCGGATTGCGATAACCTTCGAACGTAAAGCCTTCGAGCGGCGGCAGCGGCGCGGGGACGGCGGTCGAGATTTCGAGCTTGTCGAGGTCGGGGGCATCCGGCATGCGAATGCGCGCCTCGTCGACCCATTCGCCGGCCAGGATCGGCGAGAGCGCGTAGCCGATCACCTCGCCATACCGGACGATCGGCTGATCTTGCGCGATGTCGACCAGCGCCGTCTTGTGCCCCTGCGGCACGAAGGCGCGCAGCGTCAGGCCGCTGGCAAAGCGGGAGCCGGCGGGAAGCCCGAAATCATTGACCACGATTGCGACATTGTCGCGCTCGTTGAGCTTGATGTAGCGGGGCTGCTCTTTCGCTGCGACGTCCTGGTCCATGGGAGGACTCCGTCTTGTAGGGCGGGTTAGCCGAAGGCGTAACCCGCCACTTCTTTCGATGCTGAAGATAGGAGGCGGGTTACGCTTTGCTAACCCGCCCTACAATCGTGCATCAGCCCGGGAACGTATAAGCCGTCTTCACCGTGGTGTAGAACTCGCGCGCGTAGGAGCCCTGCTCGCGGGCACCGTAGCTCGAGCCCTTCCGGCCGCCGAACGGCACGTGATAGTCGACGCCGGCGGTCGGCAGATTGACCATCACCATGCCGGACTCGCTGTTGCGCTTGTAGTGCGAGGCGTATTTCAGGCTGGTGGTGCAGATGCCCGAAGCGAGGCCGAACTCGGTGTCGTTGGAGATCGCCAGCGCTTCCTCGTAGTTCTTGGCGCGGATGACGGCGGCGACCGGGCCGAAGATCTCCTCACGCGCGATGCGCATGTTGTTGTTGGCTTCGGTGAACAGCGCCGGCTGCAGATAGTGGCCGGGCGTCTCGCGCTTGAGCAGCTCGCCGCCGAAGGACAGCTTGGCACCCTCGTCCTGGCCGATCTTGATGTAGCGCAGGTCCTGGTCGAGCTGGCTCTGGTCCACGACAGGGCCGATATGCACGCCGGCCTTGAGCGCGTCGTCGACCGACAGCCCGTTCAGGCGCTCGGCCACCGCCGCGACGAAGCGGTCATGGATGCCTTCGGTGACGATCAGGCGGGAAGAGGCGGTGCAGCGCTGGCCGGTCGAGAAATAGGCGCCGTTGACGGCGACTTCGACGGCGGTCTTGAGGTCGGCGTCGTCGAGAACGACCAGCGGGTTCTTGCCGCCCATCTCGAGCTGGAACTTCTTCATCGGGTTCGAGAGCACGCAGGCCTGCGCGATCTTGCGTCCGGTTTGCACCGAGCCGGTGAAGGAGATCGCGGCCACATCGGGGTGGTCGAGCAGGGTCTGGCCGACGACGGAGCCGGAGCCAACCACGAGGTTGAACACGCCGGCGGGAATGCCGGAGCGGGTGATGATTTCGGCCAGCGCGTGACCCGAGCCCGGCACCAGCTCGGCCGGCTTGAACACCACGGTGTTGCCGTAGCAGAGCGCAGGCGCGATCTTCCAGGCCGGGATCGCGATCGGGAAATTCCAGGGCGTGATCATGCCGACGACGCCGACCGGCTCACGGGTGAGCTCGACGTCGAGGCCGGGACGCACCGAGGCGCCCTTTTCGCCGATCAGGCGTAGCGCCTCGCCGGCGAAGAACGCAAAGATCTGGCCGGCACGCGCGACCTCGCCGATGCCCTCAGGCAGCGTCTTGCCTTCCTCGCGCGCGAGCAGGCGGCCGAGCTCTTCCTTGCGGGCGAGGATCTCGAGGGAAATCTTGTTCAGCGCGTCGAAGCGTGCCTGCGGCGTTGACTGCGCCCAGGCGGGGAAGGCGGCCTTGGCGGCGGCGATCGCCTTCTCGGTCTGGGCCTTGTCGGCCTTGGCGTATTCGCCGACGACGTCGTTGGTGTTGGAGGGGTTGATGTTCTTGGTGACGCCGGAGCCATCGACCCATTCGCCGCCGATGAAGTTCTTCAGGATCGCAGTCATCTTTTCCTCCGAGGAAGTATTTTAACGCACGAGGCACGGACGCTTGTCGTCAAAGGTCCAGCCGGGGATCAGGTCCTGCATGGCAATAGCGTCATCGCGGGCACCGAGTCCATGCTGCTTGTAGAGGTCATGCGCCGCGTCGATAGCGGCCCTGTCGATTTCGATACCCAGGCCCGGCCGGTCCGGGACGGCAATCTTGCCGCCCTTGATCCGGAGCGGCTCCCTGGTGAGCGCCTGGCCGTCCTGCCAGATCCAATGGGTATCGATCGCGGTGACCTTGCCGGGGGCGGCGGCGCCGACATGGGTGAACATGGCCAGCGAAATGTCAAAATGGTTGTTGGAGTGCGAGCCCCAGGTCAGGCCGTTGTCACGGCAGGTTTGGGCCACCCGCACCGAGCCCTGCATGGTCCAGAAATGGGGATCGGCCAGCGGAATGTCCACCGCGCCCAGGCGCAGCGCATGGGAGAGCTGCCGCCAGTCGGTGGCGATCATGTTGGTCGCGGTCGGCAAGCCCGTGGCGCGGCGGAACTCGGCCATGATCTCGCGGCCGGAAAAGCCGCCTTCCGCGCCGCAGGGGTCCTCGGCATAGGCGAGGATGCCGTGCATGTCCTTGCAGAGGCTGATTGCCTCGTCGAGCGACCAGGCGCCGTTGGGGTCGAGCGTCACGCGCGCGCTCGGAAAACGCTTTGCGATCGCGGTGACGGCCTCGATCTCCTGCTCGCCGCGCAGCACGCCACCTTTCAGCTTGAAGTCGGCGAAGCCGTAATGGTCGTGGGTGGCTTCCGCGAGCCGCACCACGGTCTCCGGCGTCATCGCCTCCTGATGGCGGAGGTTGAACCATTCCGCCTTGCCGGTCTCGCCGCTGACGTAGTCGAGCCTGGACTTGCGGCGATCGCCGACGAAGAAGAGATAGCCGAGCGTCTCGACGCTCTTGCGTTGCTGGCCTTCGCCGAGCAGCGCGGCGACGGGCAAGTTGAGATGCTGGCCAAGCAGATCGAGCAGCGCGGATTCGATCGCGGTGACCGCGTGGATCATGACGCGAAGATCGAAAGTCTGCTTGCCGCGCCCGCCGGCGTCGCGGTCGGCGAAGGCGGTGCGGACGTCGGCGAGGATGTTGTTGAGCGCGCCGACGGTCTTGCCGATCACGAGATCGCGGGCATCCTGGAGCGTCTGCCAGATCTTCTGCCCGCCCGGCACCTCGCCGACGCCGGTATGGCCGGCATTGTCGGTGAGGATGATGATGTTGCGGGTAAAGAACGGCGCATGTGCGCCGCTCAGGTTGAGGAGCATGCTGTCGCGGCCCGCGACCGGGATCACCTGCATCGCCGTGACGACAGGCGCACCGGAGATTTCAATC
Source organism: Bradyrhizobium sp. CIR18 (assembly GCF_014198295.1). Taxonomy (NCBI): domain Bacteria; kingdom Pseudomonadati; phylum Pseudomonadota; class Alphaproteobacteria; order Hyphomicrobiales; family Nitrobacteraceae; genus Bradyrhizobium; species Bradyrhizobium sp. CIR18. Next base: position 916,075 of record NZ_JACIHF010000002.1, read on the forward strand.
TGGGCCATCGCACGCTCCTCGCTGTTGTCGCCCTATTCTGCCGCCTGTTGTGTCGATCGGATGGCGGGCAGATTCTTCACCAGCGCGGTCACTTCGGCGATCTCCTGCTCGGTGAGGTCGGTGAGCGGCGGGCGGACCGGGCCGGAGTCGCGGCCGATCGCCTTCATGCCGGCCTTGATGATCGAGACGGCATAGCCCTTCTTGCGGTTGCGGATCGCGATCAGCGGCAGGATGAAGTCCTTCAGCCCGGCCTGGATTGTGGCGTGGTCACGCTTGCGCACCGCGGCGTAGAAGTTGGTGGCGAATTCCGGCACGAAGTTGAACACCGCCGAGGAATAGGTCGTCACGCCCATGTCGAGATAGGGCAGCGCGAAGGTCTCGGCGGTCGGCAGGCCGCCGACATAGGTGAGACGATCGCCGAGCTTGGTGTAGACGCGGGTCATCAGCTCGATGTCGCCGATGCCGTCCTTGTAGCCGACGAGGTTCGGGCAGCGCTCGGCCAGCCGCGCCAGCGTGTCGGGCTGCAGGATCGCGTTGTCGCGGTTGTAGACGATGACGCCGATCTTCACGGCGGCGCAGACCGCCTCGACATGGGCGGCAAGGCCCTCCTGCTCGGAGTGGGTGAGGTAGGGCGGCAGCAGCAGCAGGCCGTCCGCGCCGGCCTTCTCCGCGCCGATTGCGATCTCGCGGGCGATCGCGGTGCCATAGCCGGTGCCGGCGAGCACGGGCACGCGGCCCTTGGTCTCGTCGACGGCGACCTTGACGACTTCAGGGACCTCGGTCGGCGTCAGCGAGAAGAATTCGCCGGTGCCGCCGGCGGCGAACAGGCCTGCGACATCATAGCCGCACAGCCAGTCCATGTTGGCGCGATAGGTCGCCTCGTCGAAGGAGTAGTCAGCCTTGAAGGGCGTGACGGGGAAAGACAGGAGGCCAGATCCGATCTTCTGGGCCATTTCCTGCGGGGTCATCTTGCTCATGGGCGCGGCTCCCTCATTGCGTGTTGTGGAGGACGCAAGCAGAAGGCTGCGCGTCCATGCGCCGTGGTTTAGGAGACCGTTCGATGCGGGTCCAAGCCAAAGCCTATATCGACCGATGCGAAATCAGCATCAATCTTCCGCGGGCTCCGCAGAGGCCAGTTCGCCGGCGATTTTGACCAGCGCCGACAGCAGCGGATTCTCGTCGTCGCGGCGCCAGACCATGAACAGCTCGACGGGGACGCGCGTGCGCAGCTTCAGCGGGCGCAGGCGCACGTCGGAAATCTTCAGGCTGGCCGCCGCCGCCGGCACGATGGCAAGGCCGAGGCCGGCGCGCACCATGGCGAGGATCGAGTGGATCTGGCTGAGATGCTGGACGTAGCGCGGCAGCACGTCGGCACGGGTGAAAAGCGCCACCAGGAGATCGTGGAAGTAGCGGCTCTCATAGGGCGAATACATCACGAAGGGCTGGTCGTCGAAATCCTTGATGGTGATGCTGTCGGCATTCGCCAGCGGATGCTTTTTCGGGATCGCGGCGAGCAGCGGCTCGGCGACGACGCGGCGGCTGGTGAGCTCGGGCCGCGCGATCGGCGGCCTGAGCAGGCCGGCGTCGATCTGGCCCGACGTCAGCGCCTCGAACTGGTCGCCCGACACCATCTCCTTCAGCGAGAAATCCACCTCGGGCAGTTTGGCGCGGCAGGCCGCGACCAGTTCGGGCAGGAAGCCATAGGCCGCTGCCGCGGTGAAGCCGATCTTCAGCGAGCCGGTCTTGCCGAGCGCGATGCGGCGGGCGACTTGCGAGGCGCTTTCGGCGAGCTTGAGGATGCGCCGCGCCTCCGGCAGGAAGCTACGCCCGGCCGGCGTCAGGCGCACCGAGCGGCTGGTGCGCTCGAGCAGCGGCGCATCGATGATGTGCTCGAGCACCTGGATCTGCCGGGACAGTGGCGGCTGGGTCATGTTCAGCCGCGTCGCGGCGCGGCCGAAATGCAGTTCCTCCGCCACCGTGACGAAACAGCGGAGCTGGTTGAGGTCGAACATCGATACATGCCTTAGATGGATAAGGCGTTTCCCCGGTACTTCTAGCATCGATCATCCCCAAAACAAAGACGGCGGCTTTTTGGGCCGCCGTTGAGTTGCCTGGTCAAGCTCCCATCGGGAGCCCTCAGGAGGAACGTTTGAGCGTCACCCGCTCGATCTTGCCGACGATGACGAGATAGGCGAACGCCGCCACCAGCGCGTTGAGGCCCACGAACACCAGCGCGCCGTTGAACGAGCCGGTCGCGGCGAGGATGTAGCCGATCACGATCGGCGTGGTGATCGAGGAGAGATTGCCGAAGGTGTTGAACAGGCCGCCGGAGACGCCGCCGGCTTCCTTCGGCGAGGTGTCGGAGACGACCGCCCAGCCGAGCGCACCGATGCCCTTGCCGAAGAAGGCGAGCGCCATGAAGCCGACCACCAGCGCCTGTCCGTCGACATAGTTGCAGGCGATGATCGACATCGACAGCAGCATGCCGCCGACGATCGGGATCTTGCGCGCCATGGTCAGCGAGCCGGTCCGGCGCAGGATCGCATCGGAAATGATGCCGCCGAGCACGCCGCCGATGAAGCCGCACAGCGCCGGCAGCGTCGCGACGAAGCCGGCTTGCAGGATCGACAGGCCGCGCTCCTTGACCAGGTAGACCGGGAACCAGGTCAGGAAGAAATAGGTCAGCGTGTTGATGCAATACTGGCCGAGATAGACGCCGAGCATCATGCGGTTGGAGAGCAGCTGGCGGATGTGGTCCCAGCCGGAGCCGGCCTCTTGCGCACGCTCGCGCAGCTGATCGTTCTTGGGTGCGTCGAGATCGACCAGCGCGCCGCCTTCCTTGATGTAGTCGAACTCGGCATCGTTGATCGAAGGATGCTCCTTCGGGCCGTAAATGGTCTTGAGCCAGACGAAGCCCATGACGATGCCGAGCGCGCCCATCACGAAGAACACGAAGCGCCAGCCATAGGCATGCGCGATCCAGCCCATCAGCGGCGCGAAGATCACGGTGGCGAAATACTGTCCCGAGTTGAAGAAGGCCGACGCGGTGCCGCGCTCGTTGCCCGGAAACCACGCCGCGACGATGCGGGCGTTGGCGGGGAAGGAGGGCGCTTCCGCGACGCCGACAAGGAGGCGGAGCGCGAACAGCACGACAACAGCCGTCCCGGCGCTGAGGAAGCCAACCCAGCCCTGCATCAGCGTGAACAGCGACCAGACGATGATGCTGAAGGCATAGACGAGGCGCGAGCCATAGCGGTCGAGCAGCCAGCCGCCCGGGACCTGCGCCGCGACATAGGACCAGCCGAATGCCGAGAAGATCCAGCCCATGGCGACGGGATCGAGATGCAGCTCCTTGGACAGCGCGGGGCCTGCGATCGACAGCGTGGCGCGGTCGGCATAATTGACGGTGGTGACCAGGAACAACATGGTCACGATGAACAGCCTGACGCGAGACCTTCTCACGTCCGCTGCGGACACCACTGCGCTCATCAGGCGCCTCCTCAAGTCGAAATGTTTCCTCGATCCGACTCCTAGAGGCGCGCGCGGCAAAGTGTCCAAGCTCAAGGGGGTATCGATCGATACCGTTTTTGGATTGATGAAACGGCAGGTAGCGGGGAACGATGCTGGCGCGGAGTGAATGTGCGAGCGATGGTGATGTGCGAGCACCAAGCACTCCGCTGTCGTTCCGCGCGAAGGCGGGGAATCCAGTACGCCGCAGCCTCGATTCAAGACTGCCGTCGCGGCGTACTGGATCGCCCGGTCAAGCCGGGCTGCGACACCGAGGTGCGAGGACGTTGCGCGTAGCCCGCATGAGCGAAGCGATATGCGGGGAGATGGCTCCGGATGTCGCTGCGCTCATCCGGGCTACGACTCGCAAAAGGAGTCTTCGCGCGCGCTACTGCTTTGCGCTCGGCAACAGCTGCGGCAGAAATCCGCGCGTGACGCCCGGCGGCACGGCATCGAGCCCGAGCACGGCGCTCGCGGCCGGCAGCGCCGCATCCGCCATCGCCGCATGCCCTTCCGCGCTCGGATGCACCGCGCCGCCATAAACGGCGGAGAGCACGCCCCAGGTGGCGTCGTGAATGTCGGTCGGCTGGCTCGCCGCCGGCAATCCCTGCGGATAGGTCATCGCGGCAAAATAGCTGTCATTGGCGTCACGGATCCAGCGCGCGCGGGGCAAATAGGCGCGGTATTCCGAGGCGCCGCGGCCGCACAGCATCGGCTGGCTCGCCGCGCTCACGATGTCTGGATTGAAGCTCTGGCCGTTCTCGGCAAAGCAGCTGCGGTCGAATTCGGGGTCGTTGCCGGAATGGGCGCAGAAGCCGTGATCGGCGAACGCCGCCTGATGCGCGTCGACGAACGTCATGCGGTCGGCTTCGGGATCACGGCACAGCGCGCCGCGGGTGCAGGTGGCGAGCCCCTTCAGCTGCGGCAAGAACTCGGTGTCGACGAAGGTCGAGACGCGGGCAAGGCGCTGCGGATCGGCGTTGAAGGCCGGATGGATGTCGAAGCCGGCCCGGCCGCCGCGGCAGGGCACGCCGCCGTCGGCGAGCGCGGGGTTGGCGTAGGAGACATAGACGACATGCGAGAGGTCGCCGCCGACCAGCGGCTTGAGCGCCTCGCGCAGCTTGACGAAGTTCTGCGGCAGTTCGCGCGCCAGCGCATCGCGGGAATCGTCGACGCTCGCCATCACGCCGGAGCGGCGGAACAGCGCGCGCTCGGTCGCGGTCTCGACGATCACGTCGGCAACGAGACCGGAGAAATAGACGTCGTTGGCGCCGACAGAGAGCAGCACGAGGTCGAGCGTGCGGTCGGGCTGGCGCTTCTTCGCCGCGGTGACCGCCTCGCGCAACTCGGCGACTTGCGCGTTCACGCTGGTGTTGCAGACACCGGTCTTGCCGGGCGGGCATTCGCGGGCGCGCTGCGAGCCGAGCAGGCCGTCGCCGATGCTGGCACCGGTGCAGGCGAGCGGCAGGTAGGTCACTGCGATGTGGGTGTAGCGCACCGCGAGTGCGAGGGCGGTGCGCGTCTGGTAGCTGTAGAGCGAGCGGTGGCAGGGCGAGTTGAACCAGAGCGCGCTGTAGCGCTGCCAGTTGGCGAGCGTGTCCGGCGCCTCGCAGGCGCGGCCGCCTTTGAAGCCGTGGCGGCTCGGCCGGTAGTACTGCGCGCCGGCGGTGCCCAGATAGGAGCGGAAGCAAAACCCTTCGTCCGACAGCGCCAGCGGCCGGTCCGGATTGCCTTCGCCGGAGGCGATGCTGTCCCCGAGGCCGGCGACGAAGATGTCGCGGACCTGGATCTCGGTCTGGACGCGCTGGGTCGGATCGGAGCCGGAGGAGACGTCGACGGTCGCGACCGTCTGCTTGCCGTAGCGGACGCGCAAATTGATCGGCTCGGCGCAGTCGAAGGTCGATTGTTGTGGCCCGTCGCCGTCGTCGAACGACCAGGCGCAGGTGGCGCCGACCGGCACCGCGCCAACGAGGCGGACGGTGACGGGGTGATCGATCGGGGTGAGGTAGTTTTCCTTGGTGTTGTCGCGGGTGCAGGGCTGGTTGACCCGGCCCTGGAGGTCGATGCAGAGCCGGTTGACCATGTTGCGGGCCCAGCCGCGGCCTTCGCTCTGGAGCTCCAGCGATTGCTCGGCGGCCAGGATGCTGCGGTTGCGGGCGTTCTCGACATGGAGCAGGAAGTCGCGCTCCTCGCGGAACAGCCGGAAGCGGTTACGCACCTCCCAATTGATCTGCAGGGCGCCGGTGTCCTGAGCGCTAGCGCGCTCGGGCGGCATGGCCGTCAGAATCCCGGCAAGCAACAGGGCGCCTGCGGAAAGGGTACGAAGGAATACAGGGATCATGGCCCGCGTCTTCAACGGCAAAGTTGAGGCGGAAATAAGAGAGCATTGCTCCGCCGCCCGCAACCCCGCCGGGTCCAGATCGTGGCCTACCGCTTGTTGGCCTGGCGCAGTATCCGCTCGCGCTCCATCGGCGTCACCTGCTTGGGCAGATTGGCCTGCGCGCAGGCCTCCGCCAGCCGCCGCCGCTCCTGCCAGGGCTCGACCACGTTCATCCAGAGCTCGCGCGTGCCCATGATCGAGATGGCGAGGCCGAACGGGATCACGAAATAGAGAAGGCGGAACACCAGCAGCGTCGCCAGAAGTTGCTCGCGGCCGAATTCGGGCAGCGCCAGCAGCATGGCGGCATCGAACACGCCGATCGAGCCGGGGGCATGGCTGGCGAAGCCGAGCAGCGTCGCCAGGATGAACACCACGGCCAGCGACATGAAGTCGATCGGCGGATTGGCCGGCATCAGCAGGTACATCGCCGTGGCGCAGAAGCCGAGATCGACCACCCCGATCAGGATCTGGACCAGCGTCAGCGGCGCCGACGGCAGCACCACCTTCCAGCCCTTCTGGCCGAGCTCGCGCCGCTTCTCGCCCATGCAGAGCCAGACCAGATAGGCACCGATCGAGGCGAGGCCGCCGAGCGCGATCAGCCGATTGATCGAGGAGGGGAGCTGATCCATCGAGGACGCCGCATCCGGATGGATCGCCATGCCGATCGAGAGCACGAAGATGTTACCGAGCCAGAAGGTCAGGCCCGACAGGAAGCAGATCTTGGCGACGTCGATCGCGTTCAGCCCGTAGTCCGAATAGATCCGGAAGCGGATCGCGCCGCCGGTGAAGACCGTGGCGCCGATGTTGTGGCCGATCGAATAGGACGTGAAGCTGGAGAGCGCCGCAATGCGGTACGGCACGTGCTTCTTGCCGATCGTTCGCAGTGCAAAAAAATCGTAGAAGGTCAGCGTACAGAACGCAAAGAACACGCAGATCGCCGCCAGCCCGATGCTCCCGCGGGGAATCTCGGTTAACGCGGTCAGGATGACCCCGGTATCGATGCCCTTGAGGGTTCGCACCAGCGAGGTGATCGCGAAGGCGATGATGAAGACGCTCGCGGCTACTCCGAGCCGTCGCCAGCCGATCCATCTCTTGAAGCCGCGTTGCAGCGCGGGCAGCAGTCCGTGCATTCATCCTCCCGGCGGGGGGCAAGACCGACCAGGCCAGACATTGGCCAGTCGGGTACGATCACGGCCAAAAGCAGGCATCGATCGCGGGGCATGATCCAGCTCATTTAAGGCAAAAACACCGGCTTGTGCAGCCCTTGACAACAATTGGTTCTGCGTCGGACCGGTCACTTTTGTCATACGCGGTTCACATCGGCGGCGCGTTAAGCATATGAGTCGTGAAACCGGTTCGGCCCCGCGCGTTTCGTATCCCGACACCATTTCAGATGCCGGTGCCGTCCGCATTGTTCCAGCGCAAGCCATCTTGGTCTTTTTGGAACGTCGATGCCGCGTGTCCGTTGGGCCCCATCAGCAACCGAACATGGCGGAATAAGCGGCTTTTCGTGCAAGCCGCTGCCTTCGTGTTCCACAAAACCGAAGAGGACGGAACGATGGGACTGTTCACAAAAGACATCAAGACCATGAACGACCTGTTCGTGCACCAGCTCCAGGACATCTATTACGCCGAGCAGCAGCTGACCAAGGCGCTGCCGAAGATGGCCAGTAAGGCCACCGATCCGCAGCTGAAGCAGGGCTTTTTGACGCACCTTGAAGAAACCAAGCAGCACGTCGCGCGGCTCGAAGAAGTGTTCAAGATGCACGGCGTCCCCGTAAAGGCGGTCGATTGTCCGGCGATCGACGGCATCATCGAGGAGGCCGACGAGACCGCCGGCGAGGTCGCCGACAAGGCGGTGCTCGATGCCGCCCTGATCAACGCGGCGCAGGCCGCCGAACATTACGAGATCGTACGCTACGGCAGCCTGATTGCCTGGGCCAAGCAGCTCGGCCGCAATGACTGCGCGACCGTGCTCGCCAAGACGCTTGAGGAGGAGAAGGCGACCGACAAAAAGCTGACCACGCTCGCCGAGAGCAAGGTCAATCTGCGCGCGGCGAGCTGATGAAGGTAAAGCGATGGGCGCGCCGCGCGGCTATCCGTGCGGCGCTCTCGCCACATATGCTCCGTCATCGCCCGCCTAGTGCGCGATTGCGCACAGGGGCGGGCGATCCAGTATTCCAGAGACAATAATGGGATACGGAGAAGCCGCGGCGTACTGGAATCCCCGCATGCGCCGGGCACGACACCGCTTGTAAGGCGAGTGCCCGCAGCATCCATCCTTCGTCCATTATCGAAACATGACTGCGCAATGAGAGCGTATATATCGCATGGGGCTGCAATCGAGGTGCAGCATGCGAGCCACCACCATCAAGCATGAAATCTTTCAGGACAGGACCGGCGCGTCGCGCGCCGGTTCGCCTCTTGCGACCTCGCTCACGCTGGCCGCGATGAGCCTCGGCTACGGCGTGGTGCAGCTCGACGTCACCATCGTCAACACCGCACTCGATGCGATGGGCAGGACGCTCGGCGGCGGTGTCGCCGAACTGCAATGGGTGGTCAGCACCTACACCATCGCGTTTGCCGCCTTCATCCTGACGGCAGGCGCGCTCGGCGACCGCATCGGCGCCAAGCGCGTCTTTATGGCGGGGTTCGCCATCTTCACCGCGGCTTCGTTCGCCTGCGCGCTGTCGCCCAATGCCGCCGTGCTGATCGCAGCGCGGCTGGTGCAGGGGCTGGCGGCGGCGATCCTGGTGCCGAATTCCCTCGCGCTGCTCAATCATGCCTATCCGGACGAGCGAGCGCGCGGCCGTGCCGTCGCGGTCTGGGCTGCCGGCGCGAGCCTTGCGCTCACCGCGGGCCCCTTTGTCGGCGGTGCGCTGATCACGCTGGTCGGCTGGCGCGCGATTTTCCTGGTCAATCTGCCGATCGGGCTCGCCGGCCTGTGGCTGAGCTGGCGCTACGCCAGCGAAACCACGCGGGCCCGCTCGCGGGAGATCGATCTGCCCGGCCAGCTTGCCGCGATCGGCGCATTGGGGGCGCTGGCGGGCGCCATCATCGAAGGCGGTGCGCTCGGGTGGGATCATCCGGCCGTGATCGCAGCCTTCGTCGGTGCCGCAGGTCTCGCCGCGCTCTTCATCTGGCGCGAGAGCCGCGCGGCGCAGCCGATGCTGCCGCTGTCGCTGTTCGGCCAGAGGCTGTTCGCGCTGACCTCGCTGGTCGGCCTGCTCGTCAATATCGCGATCTACGGCCTCATCTTCGTGCTCAGCCTGTATTTCCAGCGGATCAACGGGTTGTCGGCGTGGTGGACCGGGCTCGCCTTCGTGCCGATGATGGCGGCGGTGCTGCCGGTCAATCTGCTGGCGCCGCACCTCGCCGAGCGCATCGGCCCGTGCCCGACCATCGTGGTCGGTGCCAGCGCGTCGGCGCTCGGCTGTCTCGGTCTGCTGTGGATCGCGGCTGATACGAGCTATTGGATGATCTGCGCGCAGATGATCGCGATCAGCGGCGGACTTGGGCTGCTGGTTCCGCCGCTGACCTCGACCTTGCTGGGCAGCGTCGACAAGGCGCGCTCCGGCATCGCGGCCGGCGTCCTGAACGCGACGCGGCAGACCGGCAGCGTCCTCGGCGTCGCGCTGTTCGGTTCGCTGGTGGCCGCCGAGGGGGCGTTCATGGCGGGGCTGCATCTGTCGCTGGTCGTGTCCGCATCCGTCCTGCTGCTCGCTGCCGTCGCGATCGGCCTCGGTGCGCCGGCGCGAGGATGAACAATCCGAGCGAATGGGCACATCTTCCGTTCACCATCGCCGCAACAGGCGCGTAGCCAGTTACCACCTGTCCACCTCTGTTGGTTCAACTGCGGGTCCATAGGGGCCCGGGATGTATCAAGTTCTCTACTGTCTCACCGAAGAGCACGATTGGCGGCTCGTCGCGCTAGGCGGCGCGGTGTGTCTGCTCGCCAGCGCGGCGGCGATCAGCCTGTTCCACCGGGCGCGCGCGACCAACGGTGTCGGACGCCTGGCCTGGCTCGGCCTCGACGCCGCCGTCAGCGGCTGCGGCATCTGGGCGACGCATTTCATCGCAATGCTCGCCTACGGGCCGGGCGGCGCCGGCGCCTACAACATCCCGGTGACGATCCTGTCCTTGATCTTTGCGATCTCCGTGACCTTCGTGGGGCTGAGCATCGCCGTATCGTCCTCGCGGGCGGTGTGGATCGCCCTCGGCGGCGCCATCGTCGGCACCGGGGTCGCGGCGATGCATTACACCGGCATGGCGGCGCTGGAGATGCCGGCGCGGGTCAATTGGATCGGAAGCATGGTCGCCGTTTCGGTGCTGTCAGGAATCGTCTTTGCGGCACTTGCACTGTTCGTGGCCGCGCGGCGCGACGACCTGTTCCATGCGCTGACCGCGACGGTCCTGCTGACCGTCGCCATCGTCGCGCATCATTTCACCGCCATGGGCGCGGTGCTGCTGACGCCTGATCCGACGCTCGCGATCGGCGGCCTGTCGATCCCGCCGGCCTCGCTGTCCTTCCTCACGGCTAGCGCCGCGGTCGCGATCATCGCGATCGCGCTCGTGGCTGCGCTGCTCGACCGCCGCGCCAAGGGCGAACTGGGCGCCCAGCAAATGGTGCTGGATACGGCGCTCGAGAACATGTCGCAGGGTCTGTGCATGTTCGATGCGGACGGCAAGATCATGCTGTTCAACGAGCGCTATGCCGCCATGCTCCGTCGCACCGACATCGCGCTGACCGGCCGCCTGCTGGTCGACGTGCTCAGGGAGGAGCAGGCCAAGGGCCAGTGGCAGGGCGATGCGGATCAATTCTTCGCCCGCCTCGTCGCCGACGCGCGCGAGGGGCGCACCACGACCGACATCGTCAGCCGGTTCGGCCGCTCCATCCGGGTGGTCAACCAGCCGATGCAGGGCGGCGGCTGGGTCGCGACCTTCGAGGACATCACCGAATGGCTCGAGGCGCAGGCCAAGATCTCGCACATGGCGCGCCATGACGCGCTGACCAGCCTGCCGAACCGCGTGCTGTTCCACGAGCAGCTCGAGCAGGGACTGCGGCGCACCAGGTCGGGCGATCAGCTCGCGGTGCTTTGTCTCGATCTCGATCACTTCAAGGACATCAACGACTCGCTCGGTCATCCCATCGGCGATGCGTTGCTGAAGGAGGTCGGCCGCAGGCTGACGGCCGCCGTCGGCGAGAGCGACACGGTGGCGCGACTGGGCGGCGACGAGTTCGCCGTGGTCCAGATCGGTCGGTCCGAGGAAACCGCTGCGAGATCGCTTGCGGGCCGCCTCGTCGAGGTCATCTCGGCGCCCTACGAGATCGACGACCATCAGATCGTGATCGGCGTCTCGATCGGCATCTCGCTGTCGCCGCAGGACGGCAGCGATCCGAGCGAATTGTTGAAGAACGCCGACCTCGCGCTCTACCGCGCCAAGGCGGACGGCCGCGGCACCTACCGCTTCTTCGAGACCGGCATGGATGCACGCGCGCAGGCGCGGCGCCTCCTGGAAATGGACCTGCGCGCGGCGGTGCAGCGCGACGAGTTCGAGGCGTATTACCAGCCGATCCGCGACGTCGCCAGCGGCCGCGTCGTCGCCTTCGAGGCGCTGCTGCGCTGGAACCATCCGCAGCGTGGCCTGATCGCACCCATCGACTTCATCCCGCTGGCCGAGGAGACCGGTCTGATCGTCCAGCTCGGTGAATTCGTGCTGCGCTCGGCCTGCGTCGATGCGGCGAGTTGGCCTGATGATGTCGACCTCGCCGTCAACCTGTCGCCGGTGCAGTTCAAGAATCCGAACCTGATCGCATCCGTGATCGCGGCGCTCGCCGCCTCGGGACTCGACGCGCGCCGTCTCGAGCTCGAGATCACCGAATCCGTGCTGCTGCAGAACAGCGAGGCGACGCTGACCACGTTGCACGAACTGCGCGCCATGGGCGTGCGCATCTCGCTGGACGATTTCGGCACCGGCTATTCGTCGCTGAGCTATCTGCGCAGCTTTCCGTTCGACAAGATCAAGATCGACCGCTCCTTCGTGTCGGAGCTGGCGACACGCGAGGATTCCATGGCGATCATCCGCGCCGTGACCGGTCTCGGCCGCAGCCTCGGCATCGTCACCACCGCGGAAGGCGTCGAGAACGACACGCAGCTCGAGCTGCTCAGGCGCGAGGGCTGCACCCAGGCGCAGGGCTATCTGTTCAGCAAGCCGCGGCCCGCCTCCGACGTGGCGGTGATGCTCAACCGCCCGCGGCTGCTGGCGTCGGCTTGAGGACCCTATTGTTTGAGCATGATCTATTCGGAAAACCGCTTCGCACTTTTCCGGATCATGCTCTAGCCTCGGCGCAATGCGAAATGGGCGCCGCAAAATGCCATGACGGCGCCGAGGCAAAGCGCCGCGAGCCCGGCCAGCACGCCCGCGACGGTCGGGATCGGGCTCGGCGCCGAGGCCACCTGGCCGGCACCCGCGAGCAGCAGCACGCCGACCGCGATCAGGAACTGCCGCATCCGTTGCGGGATCTGGCCGGAGACGGCGCTCTGCATCAACGTTGCCGTGAAATAGCCGCCGGAGAAGCCGACGGTCGCGATCAGCCACCACGCGATCGCCGCGCCCGCCGGGATGAACTCATGCGTGTCGGAGCGCCAGAGACCGCCGAGGTCGAGCCCATAGCGCGCGCCCAGCATGTGCACCGCGAGCGCGAGCAGCACGCCTGATATCACGGCGGCGCCGAGAATCAGCCGGCGCGGAAAAAAGGTCGTCTCAGCCATGCCTCGCTTGTAGGATGGGCGAGGGCGATCGCGCAAGCGGATCGCGGCCGGGATGGGGCGGACAGGATTGATTGAGGGGATGCAGGGGTCGGAAGCTGAGGCCACGCCGGTCACGAGCTATGCCTACAAGGCGTCGCTGATCGGCTCGGCGCATCGCTTCGAGCTGACGGAGCAGGGGCTGTCCTGGCACATCGGCGGCCGCTCCTCGCTGTGGCCTTATGACGAGATCAGCGCGATCCGGTTGTCGTTCCGCCCGGTGTCGATGCAGCAGCACCGCTTTCGCGCCGATGTCACTCACAACAGCGGCCGCCGCATCGCGATCCTGTCGACGAGCTGGCAGACCGCGGCGCTGATGGCGCCGCAGGACAACGGCTTTCGCGCGTTCATCCTCGCGCTGCACGCGCGGATGGCGAAGGCGGGCAGCCGCGCGGTGCTGACGGCAGGGCTCGGCCGCACCGCCTATGCCGCGGTGCTGGCATTCCTGGCGGTGCTGACGGTGGCGATGGCGGGCCTGTTGATCCGCGCCCTCGTGAGCGGCGAGTTCGCCGGCGCGCTGTTCATCCTCGGCTTTGCCGCGCTGTTCGCCTGGCAGGTCGGCGGCTTCGTGCGGCGCAACCAGCCGCAGAGCTATCGCTTCGATCAGGTGCCGAAGGCCTTGCTGCCCTAGACCGAGGGCTACGACCAATCGCTACTCAGTCGAGTCGAAATCCTCTTCCTTGGTGCCGAGCAGCGAGACGATCGTGCGCAGGCCGGAATCGAGCTGCTCGAAGGTGGGCGGGGCGAGGGCGAGGCGCACCGCGTTCGGTGCATGGCCGTGGGCGATGGCGAAGGTGGAGGAGGGCGTCAGCGCGATGCCGCGCCGGGCGGCGGCCGCGACGAAGGTTTGCGAGCGCCAGTGCGGCGGCAGCGTCAGCCACAGATGATACGAGCGCGGGTCGGCGGCGTGCTGGTAGCCGGCGAGCAACCTTGCCGCGGTCTGCTGACGGCGCGAGGCGTCGATGCGTTTCAGGCGCGTCAATTCCGCGACGGTGCCGTCGGCCATCAGCCGTTGCCCGGCCGCCAGCGCATGGCCCGATGCGATCCAGCCGCCGGTGCGCACCGCGCTCATCAGGCTTTCGCGCAAGTGCGGCGGTGCCACGAGGATGCCGAGCGCAAGGCCCGGCGCGACCTTCTTGGACAGACTGTCGAGCACGATGCAGCGGTCCGGCCCGAGCGCGGCGAGCGGCGTGTCGTCGGCGAGGAAGCCGTAGACGGCGTCCTCGATGATGGTGAGGTCGAGCTTTTCGGCGACGCGCATGATGTCGGCGCGGCGCGTCGCGTTCATGGTGACGCCGAGCGGGTTCTGGATGATCGGCTGCAGATACAGCGCCGACAGGTGCGCTTCGCGATGCGCCTTCTGGATCGCATCGGGACGTACGCCGAATTCGTCCATGGGAATCGGGACCAGCGTGATGCCGAGCCGCGCCGCGATGCTCTTGACGTAAGGATAGGTCAGCGCCTCGACGCCGCAGCGGCCGCCGGTGGGCACCAGCGCCGCGAGCGCGGCTGCGAGCGATTGCTTGCCGTTGGCGGTGAAGACGATCTGCTCGGCCTGCGGCGCGAAATCCTTGCGCGCGAGATAGGCGGCGGCCGCATTGCGCGCGCTCTTGGTGCCGGTGCTGGTCGAGACGCGCAGCGCGGATTCGAGTGCGTCGACGCGCTCCAGCCCCGCAAGGCTCTTGGCGATCATCGCCCATTGCTGCGGCAATAGCGGATAATTGACCTCGAAATCGATCCGCGCATCGCGCGGCTCGCTCAACGCCTCGACCTCGCGCCTGATGTCGCCGGAGATGAAGGTGCCGCGGCCGACCTCGCCGACGACGAGCCCGCGGCGGAGCAACTCCGTATAAACCCGGCTCGCGGTCGAGACCGCGATGCCGCGGTCATAGGCAAAATTGCGCTGCGGCGGCAGCCGATCGCCGGGCCTTAACGTGCCGTTAGAGATATCCGAGGCAATGGCATCGGCAAGCTTCACGTACTCGAACTTTGACATTATTGCACCGAGAGCAATGTTTTACTTGCTCCGAGCAGTGTACTGGAGCATTTAAGTTCCATCAAGTTCCACGATTGAGCCGAGGTGAGCGAGAGCAATCCGACGGCAAATGAGGGGCAGGCGCTGAATGCGTCGGCGCCAACGGCACCTGCTTCGCCGCGCGGGACACCAGGCCGGAGAAGAAACATGACCACGATCTCGCAAACTGCAGGGCGGAGTTTACGCCCATCCTCGACGGGCGGATTTTTTGCAACGCTCGCCCAAGGCGCCTATGCGCTGTTCAACCGCCTCGAGCGCCGCTCCGCGGTCAAGACCTTGAACGAGCTCGATGACCGTGCCCTGCGCGACATCGGGATCACGCGCAGCCAGATCGAGGACGCCGTCTACGGGCAGGTCAAGGCCGAGCTGACGCGGTATCTGTGAGCCTCTCGTGTCCCGGACGCGCCGCAACGCGCAAGCGTTGCTGCGCAGAGCCGGGACCCAGGAAGCCGCGCAGTCGCTGATACATGGGCCCCGGCTCTGCAGCGCACCGTCGAAGCTGCGCTGCGCTGCGTCCGGGGCGCGAGAGCGGTGTTTGGCGAACAGTTCTAACTCAAGCCATCCCGACTCTTTCCGCATCGACACTATCTGTCCCGTCATCCTGAGGTGCGAGGCATGCGATGCGAACGCATCGCATGCTGAGCCTCGAAGGATGAGTGGCCGAGATGCAGCCGGGCCGTCGCCCTTCGAGGCTTGCACTGCGACGCTGTCGCGCCGCAGTGCGCGCACCTCCAGCGACAACGGCTCTGCCGTTGCGCGGGGGTGACGGGGATGGCTTGGTGGTCGCGGCATGTATCGATTCATTTTCGAACAACAGACACAGCTTCGCATCCTCGCGGCTCATCTCGCCCGAGCTTTGCTTCATCTCTTCACCCTCATAATTGAAAGAGGGCGCAGGGAAGACCGGGAGCCCGCTGGCACCCGAGGTCCACTGTGCGAAGTTGGAGTAAGAAGTCTGCACAGCGGCATACAGGTGTAGCCAGGACATCCCGGCCTTCCCTGCGCAGTGGTTTTACGGCTTATGTCGTGCTCTCCCCGGGGAGCGTTGCACTATTGCCCCCGTCGCCTTGCGGATGGCTGACGGATGCGTCCGGTTGGACGACACCCATCACCGCAAGACTTGGCGCACAGACCCCGGGCGCCAGGACCACACGATTTTGCCGTACGCGGATCACACCGGTCGTGTGCGCGACGGCCTTGCTCACGGTTGCCCGCCCTGCAAAACCCTTCGCGCCGATGTCACCCACGTCCACCGCCGCCCGGCCCGCGTTCGTGACGATCGCGATACGCCCCTCTTCCTTGGGCCGGGTTGAGGCGACACATACGCGATTTCCGAATTTCGGTAAAGTGGAATATTTTCGGCAGTGCGCGTTGACCCAGGGCTCGCGTGTTTTGCCTGTTGGGCAACGCAAGCTCTGGTAGCCCGGCTGAGCGAAGCGTAATCCGGGATTCGTGCCGGCGGACACACTGGTCCCGGATTTCGCTTCGCTCCATCCGGGCTACGAGGCTATATCGAGGGCCAAGCGGACAAGTATTCGAGGTTTGGATGGCCGACAGCTTTAATTCTTTGCCGTGGCATGATGCGGTGTTGCTGGAGCTGATGATTGATCGAGGTAATCCCGGGACGCGCGACGAAGTTCGCCTTCAAGTTATATGGCCCGACGGCGGCCGTGCAACACTGTTGTTTCGCGACTGTTATGCCGTGACAGCCGAGATGAACTTCGGCATCATCGCCGAAGAGCAAATTCTCAACGCCTCCTTGATTGAAGATGATCCGGGCTTGACCTCAATTCGAGATCGATGGAGGCCGCTCGGCGTGTCGCTGGCTATGCTGCGCTGCTATCAACTGGAGACGTCTTCCACGGCAGCCTCTTACGAATTTACGCCGAGAAATTTGAAGTCGCGTAGTCTCGTAGCCCGGATGGAGCGCAAGCGTAATCCGGGACCGGTGCAAGCGGGTACGAAGGCTCCGGGTGTCGCTTCGCTCACCCGGGCTACAAGGGAATCGATCCAGTCCTCAATGCCTCACCACCAGCACCGAGCACTTCGCGTAGCGCACCACATGTCCGGCGTTGGAGCCGAGGAAATAGGTGCGCATCGCCGGCCGGTGCGAGGTCATCACGATCAGATCGGCCTTCATGTGCACGGCTTCTTCGAGGATCTCGTGATAGATGCCGCCCTGGCGCACCACGCTGGAGATGCGGGAAGCATCGATGCCGGATTCGCGCGCGACGATGGCGAGGGCTTCTTCCGAGGTCTGGCGCTGCTGCTCGTCGAAGTCGGCCGGCACGTATTCGGCCAGCATCACCGGCGTCATCGGCAGCACGTTGAGCAGGCGCACCTGGCCGCTCCAGGTCTGCGACAGCGTTGCGGCGGTCGCGATCGCCGGCTTGGCGAGGTCGGTGTCGGCGAGGTCGATGGGCACGAGGATGGACTTGAACATCTGCGCCTCCAAATCTTCCAATCAGCACGTTTTCCCGGCCGTCGCGATCATCCCGATCGAAGCAGCTTGGGGCTGGTGAACAGCACCAGCTTGCCGCGGCGGTAGGCCACGTCACCCCAATCCTTGACGTCAAAGTCGAAGATCGCAAGCCCCGCGGTGGGCAGATTGTGGCTGAGCGCCCTGGCGCCATCATGATCGCCGCCGCCCATCAGCATCAAGGCGGCCTCGTGCATGCCGGGATTGTGGGCGACCAGCAGCAATTGCTTCGGGTTGGCCGGGGCGGTTGCGGTGCGAATGGAGTCCAGGATCTGCGCGGGATCGGCGCCGTAGAGTTCCGGCAGGATCTCGACCTGCGGCGTCGGGACGCGGTGCTTCATCGCCTCCCAGGCGATGTCCCAGGTCTGCCGGGCCCGGACGGCGTGCGACACCAGCACGGTCTCGGGGAAGGGCGGATGGGCGGCGATCCAATCGCCCATCCGGGCGGCATCCTTGTGGCCGCGATCGTCGAGCCGTCGGTCCTGGTCACGGCCGCTCGGCGCGTCGGTCTCGGTCTTGGCGTGACGCAGCAGCATCAAACGGCGCATGGCATTCTCGAATCGTTACGGTCGCGGATAATGTACAGACGCGGGCGGGGACAAGGTGACAAGCGCCTGGCAGGTGTAAAGCGCGATGAGACTAGAACGAATCGTCATCGTGCTTAAGGTTGTTATTTCGAGCATGATCTGTTCGGAAAACCGCTGCACACTTTTCCGGATCATGCTCTAAGAAAACGACATGAGCGAGACTTTCACAAGCGTGTCCCAGGAAGAAGCCGGCTTTCGCGACCGTGTGCGGCTGTCGTTCGATCTCGACGCCGACATCTGCGTCATCGGTGCCGGGCTTGCCGGGCTCTCCATCGCGCTGGAGGCAGCCCGGCTCGGGGCCAGTGTCGCGGTGCTCGAGGGCCGTCATATCGGCTGGAACGCCTCCGGCAACCAGCTCGGCACCGTGATGCCTGGCTTTGCGCTGCCGCTCACCGACCTGATCGAGCGCATCGGCTTTGAGGACGCGCGTGAATTGTGGACGCTGTCGAAGGAGGGGGCCGAGTTCGTCCGGGCCAACGCCACGGAAGAGAACATGCCGGGGATTGCCCCGAGCAACGGCGTGCTCGAGGTCTCCAACGTCGATGCCGGCGACCGTCTGATCAGCCGGTTGCAGATGCTGAACGAGGATTTCGACACCGAGGTCGAGGGCTGGCAGGTCGATCGCGTCCGCGAGGTGCTCAAGACCGATCGCTATTTCCACGGCGTGTATTATCCCAAAGCGTTCCAGGTCGACGGCCGCAAATATGTGCACGGCCTTGCGGCGCTGGCGCGGCGGGCCGGCGCCCGCATCTTCGAGGACACGCCGGTCGTCAGCATCGATCATTCCGGCATCCGCAAGCGCATCGTCACGCCGTCGGCGCGGCTGCGCGCCACGCACATCGTGCTCGCGGGCAACATCCATCTCGGCGCGCCCCTGCGGCGGCTGTCAGAGACGCTGCTGCCGGTCTGGCGCTACGCCGGCATCACCGCGCCGCTCGGCGAGCGCGTGCACGAGGTCATCGCCTTCAAGGGAGCGGTGATGGATTCCGACGGGGTCGACCATTTCCGCATCGTCGATGGCGACCGGCTGATGTGGGAGAGCCCGGAGACCACCTGGGCCGCGCGTCCGCAGCGCTTTGCAGGCAGCGTCAGGCGGCGGATCCGCACGATCTTTCCGGAGCTCGGCAATGTCGAGATCAGCGAAATGTTCGGCGGCGCCACCGGCCAGACCGTGCACGGCATGCCGCAGATCGGCCAGTTGCGCAAAGGCCTGTGGGTGGCGAGCGGGTTCGGCCGCCAGGGCATGAACATTTCGGCCATGGCCGGGCAGATGATCGCGCGCAGCATCCTGTGGGGCGATGAGCGGTGGAAGCTGTTCTCGCCGTTCGAGCTGGTCTGGGCGGGCGGCGCCACGGGGCGGGTCGCGGGCCAGCTGGTCGGGATCTGGGGCAGGGCGAGTTCTGCCGCCGCGGGCTCGCTCGCCCGCTACCGCGAACGCGCCAGGGTCAAGGACAGGGAGCGCGAGGCGCGCCTTGCCGAAGCCAACCGGGCCGCCGGCACCGGTCCGCGCCGTCCAGCGCCCGGCGTCAGGCCGCGACCGGCCCCGCCGCCGAAACGCGCGGTCCGGGAGGCAGAGCGTGCCGTGGAACCGGCCTCGCATGATGGCGCCGCCTCCCAATAATTTGAGAGAAATTCCGCCCGGACGTGTAACTTCGGCCGACAGAAGCCCGTATCTCAGGGCGTGGATTGCCCGCGCACGGAGAATGAGATGTTTGATCGCCGCATCCTGTTGACGACTGCCGCCGGCCTGTTCGGCCTCGGGGCCTTCCGCTGGCTGAGAGGAACGCCCGCCGAGGCTGGCGAGAAAGCCGTGGAAAAGTTCGAGATCACGAAGACGGAGGCTGAATGGCGCGCCCAGCTCACGCCGCAGCAATATGAGATCCTGCGCAACCATGGCACCGAGCGGCCCGGCTCGAGCCCGCTGTTGAAGGAGCACCGCAAAGGCATCTTCGCCTGCGCCGGCTGCGACCTGCCGCTGTTCGCCTCCGAGACCAAGTTCGAGAGCGGCACCGGTTGGCCGAGCTTCTACCAGCCGATCGAGGGCAATGTCGGCAAGACCGAGGACCGCGCCTACGGCATGGTGCGCACCGAGGTGCATTGCCGGCGCTGCGGCGGCCATCTCGGCCACGTCTTCGACGACGGTCCGAAGCCGACCGGATTGCGCTATTGCATCGACGGTTTCGGGCTGGTGTTCCATCCGGCGGCGGCATCGGCGACGTAGTGAGTTGAAGTGTCATTCCGGGGCGGTCCGCAGGACCGAACCCGGAATCTCGAGGTTCTCAGGTGCGCAATGCGCACCAGGGCTCGATGCTTCGCATCGCCCCGGAACGACGATGTGTCCCGGCAATTGTTGCCGGTCCCGGCAAATGTGCCCCGGTCGTCAGGCCGGGGCTTTTTCATTAAGTCATTGATTTCCTGAGAATACCCGCATTGGCATAGCCCTTGCGACTGTCTCCTCCGACTGCGGCCATGTCGACCCGCCGCCGAGATCGGATTTGGAGACAAAGTTATGGGTATCTTCGATGCAATGAACACCTCGGTGGGTGGCCTGCAGGCGCAGTCCTACGCGCTGCAGAACATCTCCGGCAACATCGCGAACTCATCCACCACCGGTTACAAGGGCATCGGCACCAGCTTCGTCGATCTCATCCCCGACTCCTCGGTCCCGAGCAAGCAGGTCGCGGGCGGCGTGACGGCCAACGCCAAGGCCACCATCACCACGCAGGGCACGATCTCGGGCTCCACCGTCGCCACGAACATGGCGATCACCGGCGACGGCTTCTTCTCGATCCAGAAGGCGAGCGGCGTCGTCGACAACGTGCCTGTCTTCACCGGGGTCACCTACTACACGCGGCGCGGCGACTTCCAGCTCAATGCCAACGGCAATCTGGTCAACGGCGCCGGTTATTACCTGATGGGCGTCACGGTCGATCCGAAGACCGGTAACCCGACCGGCAGCGTGGCCAACGTTCTGCAATTCCAGAACAACTTCATTCCGGCGCAGGCGACCACCTCGATCCAGTACGCTGCGAACCTGCCGACCCAGCCGAACACGGTGGCGAAAACGACCGCGTCGAGCGGCACGCTGCTGGCGGCCGGCGGGCTGAACCCATCCGATTTCGCCGCCAACCCGCTGCCGGTCGGCACACCTCCCGCGCCCTATGCCAACGCAATGGTGTCCGGCGCGGCTGCAACCGGCAACATCCGTTCGGCCTATTCGTCGACGACGGGCACGGGCACGGTCGCGCTCCAGAACAATTCGGCGGCGGTGGCCTCGACCACCACATCGCTCGATAACGCGGTCGGCACGCATCTCGCCTCCAGCATCCTCACCGCCTTGAGCGGCCAGACCCTGACCATCAATGGCAACACCATCACGTTCAACGGCGGCACGACGGTCTCGACCGTCGGCAACAACACCACGATCGGTCTCGGCGCGGGCACGACGGCGACGGTCGCGGACATCCTGAACGGGATCCAGACCGCGGGCGGCGCCGGCGTCACGGCCTCGCTCTCCGCCAGCGGCAATATCGTGATCTCCACCGGCACCGGCACCGATGTGGCGGTCGGCAGCGGCACCGCCGCCACCGCCCTCGGCATCAGCAGCGTGACCCGCGGCGGCAACGTGCTGTCCTCGCCCGCGATCTCGGGGGCAACGGTGCTGAGCGGCAGCGCGACCGCCGGTGGCGCCCAGGTGCTCTCGTCCGGCTTCGCCGCCGGCGATACCATCACCGTCAACGGCCAGACACTGACCTTCGTCTCGCCGCCTACGGTTCCCAGCGCCAGTCAGATCCTCACCACCGACAACGTCACGACTCTGCTCGGCAAGATCGACGCGCTCTCCGGCGCCTCGGGATCGACGGTCAGCAGCGGCGGCGTCATCACGCTGAACACCGGCACCGTCTCCAACCTCTCGGTGTCCAGCTCCAACAGCGCTGCCTTCTCGGCGCTCGGCTTCACCTCGACCATCACCAAGAACCGCGACGGCGGTGGCACCGCTGGCACCGGCGGTGTGATCGGCAATGACATCGCGACCTTCACCAAGGAATCGATCAGCGGCGGCGCGGTGACCGCCTACAACGCCGCCGGCACGCCGGTGAACCTGCAATTGCGTTGGGCCAAGACCGACAGCGCCTCGCTGGGTGCGGGTCATTCGGATAGCTGGAACCTGTTCTACCAGACCGATCCGAACGCGACCGGCACGACCGTCGGCTGGGTCAATACCGGCCAGACTTTCACCTTTGCGAGCGACGGCTCGCTGACCTCGCCGAGCGGCTCGGGCATCACCATCAACAACGTCAGCGTCAGCGGTCAGTCGCTCGGCTCGGTCGCCTTCAACATCTCCTCGGGCGGACTGACGCAATATGCCAGCACCAGCGGCGCGGTGACCATCAACACCATCACGCAGAACGGCTATGCCGCCGGTCAGCTTCGCTCGGTTGCCGTCAACAACAACGGCATCGTGGTCGGCACCTTCTCCAACGGCCAGAACCTCAACCTCGCTCAGGTTCAGCTGTCGCACTTCAACGGCACCAACTATCTGAAGGCGATGGATGGCGGCGCCTATGCCGCGACCGAGCAGTCGGGTGACGCGATCGACGGTGCTTCAGGCACCATCAGCGGCTCCTCGCTGGAGGGATCCAACACCGACATCGCCGACGAATTCACCAAGCTGATCGTGACCCAGCAGGCCTATTCGGCCAACACCAAGGTGATCACGACCGCGAATTCGATGGTGCAGGACCTCTTGAACGTGTTGCGCTGATCGGCGCGTAACGTAACCAAAGGCGGCAAGTAACATGGGTTTGAGTTCAGCCCTCGCCAGTGCGATGAGCGGTCTGCGTGCCAACCAGGCCGCGCTCTCGATCGTCTCCTCGAACGTCGCCAATGCGCAGACGCCGGGTTACGTCGTCCAGACCCCGAAC
Organism: Bradyrhizobium sp. CIR18; assembly: GCF_014198295.1. Taxonomy (NCBI): domain Bacteria; kingdom Pseudomonadati; phylum Pseudomonadota; class Alphaproteobacteria; order Hyphomicrobiales; family Nitrobacteraceae; genus Bradyrhizobium; species Bradyrhizobium sp. CIR18. The sequence continues at coordinate 938,797 of NZ_JACIHF010000002.1, forward strand.
CAGATCGAGGTCACCACCGGCGATTTCGGCTCGACGGCGATGACGACCGGCGTCAGCCGGGAGCTCGACACCTATGTGCTGAATCAGCTGCGCACCGAGACCGGCGGCAGCGGCTACGCCGATCAGATGGCCAACATCCTGAAGCAGCTTCAGAATGTCTATGGCACGCCCGGCAACAGCGGCACGCTCGAAACCGCGCTGAACAAGTTCACCACGGCGCTGCAAGCGCTGTCGACCAGCTCGGGCGCCTCATCGGCGCAAACCGTTGCGCTCGGCGCGGCGCAGGCGCTGGCGACGCAGCTCAACGTCACCACCAAGGGCATCCAGTCGCTGCGCTCCAACGTCGAGCAGGATCTCGGCAATTCGGCGCAAGCGGCCAACGTCGCAATGCAGCAGATCGCCGACATCAACACCAAGCTGCAGGGCCTGTCGGCCAACGACCCCTCGGCCGCGACGCTGATGGACCAGCGCGACCAGGCCATCAACACGCTGTCGAAATATGTCGACGTGCGCGTCACCACCGACGGTTCGAACCAGGCCAACATCTACACCACGACGGGCATCCAGCTCGTCGGCGCCGGGCTCGCCTCGCAATTCACCTTTGCTTCCGCCGGCGCGCTGTCGGCCACCTCGCTCTACAACATCGATCCGGCCAAGTCCGGCGTCGGCGCGCTCAACATCGTGCTGCCGAACGGCTCGAAGGTCGACGTCGTCGCCAACAACGTGGTCTCCTCAGGCCAGATCGCGGCCGATCTGAAGCTGCGCGACGAGACGCTGGTGCAGGCGCAGAACCAGATCGACCAGCTCGCCGCCACGATGTCGAGCGCGCTGTCGGACAAGACCACCGCCGGCACCACGGTGTCGGGCCCACCGGCCGGTTTCGACATCGACCTTGCCGGTGCGCTGCCGGGCAACACCGCCACCTTCACCTACACCGACACGGCGACCAACACGAAGCGCCAGGTCACCCTTGTCAACGTCACCGACCCGGCGGCGCTGCCGCTGCAGAACGCGGCCAACGCCAACCCGATGCAGATCGGCGTGAACTTCTCCGGCGGCATGGGCGCGATCGCTTCGGCACTCAACACGGCGCTTTCCACCTCGCATTTGACGTTCTCCGCCGCGCCGTCGCCGGCGACCGCCACGACGCTGCGGATCACGGACGACAACAGCGGCCTCGCCAAGGTCAATTCATCCTCGATAACCAAGACGATCTCGTCGCTGACCTCGGGCAATCCGCAACTGCCGCTGTTCACCGACGGCGGACAGGCGCTCTACACCGGCGCGATCACCGCCTCGGGCTCGCAGATGACCGGCCTTGCCGGACGCATCGCCGTGAACACGCAGCTGGTCTCCGACCCCACCCGGATGTCAGTGTACAACACCTCGCCGGTGACGCCTTCGGGTGACACCGCGCGTTCGGACTATCTCTACTCGCAGCTCACCTCGGCGGTGTTCTCCTATTCGCCAGCGAGCGGTCTCGGCTCGGCGAGCCAGCCCTTCACCGGCAGCGTTTCGAATTATCTGCAGCAGTTCCTGAGCGTCCAGGCCAATTCCGCGACCCAGGCCACCCAGCTGCAGCAGGGCCAGAGCGTCGTGGTCTCGACGCTCCAGGCCAAGTTCGACTCGACCTCCAAGGTCAATCTGGACTCGGAGATGTCGAACCTGATCCAGCTCCAGAATGCCTATGCCGCCAACGCCCACGTCATGTCGGTGGTGCAGAGCATGATGAATACGTTGCTCCAGGCTCAAGTGTAACAAGTAACAGGGCTCTGAAACATGTCGATCAGCAGCATCAACTACTCTTCGTCGATTCTCGGCTCGCAGATCCGCAACATCAATCAGCAGCTCACCGACCTGTCGACGCAGCTCTCGACCGGCAAGCTGTCGCAGAATTATTCCGGGATGGGCACCAACGAGGGCTTTGCGATCGCCGGGCGCGCGCAGCTCTCCAACATCGCCGCCTATACCGACACGATCACCAACGTCAATGTCAGCATCAACCTCGCCAACACGGCGTTGCAGTCGCTGACCAAGATCCGCAGCACGGTGCAGACCGGCGCGGCCAACACCGCGCAGGATCTCAACGTCAACGGCCAGACCATCGCGCAGAACACCGCCGCCGCCCAGTTCGGCTCGATGGTCGGCGTGCTCAACACGCAGACGGGCAACCGCTATCTGTTCTCCGGAACCGCCGTCAATACGCAGTCGGTCGCGGATGCCGGCGACATCATCAACGGCACCACGACGCAGGCGGGGTTCAAGACCGTGATGGCGGAGCGTCAGGCCGCCGACCTCGGCGCCAACGGCATGGGCCGCCTGGTGCAGACGCAGCCGACGCCGAGCTCGATCCAGGTGTCGGAAGACGCCGCCGGATCGCCGTTCGGGCTGAAGCTCAAGGCGGTATCCTCGACCCTGACGGGCGCGACCATCACCGGCCCGAGTGGCTCGCCGGTGTCGTTCTCGGTCGATCTCAACGGCGTCAACCCGAACAATGGCGACAAGCTGAGCGTGCAGTTCACGCTGCCGGACGGCTCGACCGAGCAGATCGATCTGACCGCGTCGACGGCGACGCCAACGCCGCTCGGCAGCTTCGCGATCGACGCCAGCACCCCCGTCAACCCGACCAACACCGCGAACAACCTCAACGCCGCGCTGAACACCGCGATCACGAAGCTCGCCAACACCTCGCTGGTGGCGGCATCCGCGATCGTCGCCGGCGACAATTTCTTCAACACCGCAAGCTCGGCGATCGGCACGCCCGTCAGCAACCAGGCGGCGCCGCTGGCGCCCGTGACCGGCGCGACCGCGCTGTCCGGGGCGAGCCCCTCGGATTCGATCTCGCCGGGCTTCGTCGCCGGCGACACCATCACCGTCAACGGCACCACGCTGACCTTCGTCAGTTCGGGCGCGACCGGCAACCAGCTCAACGTCACCGACAGCATCCAGAATCTGCTCGGCAAGATCGACCAGATCACGGGGACGTCGAAGCCCTCGACGGTCCATGGCGGTTCGATCACGATCAACACCGACGATGCGGCGAGCCTGAACATCACGAGCTCGAATACCGGCGCGCTGGGCTCGCTCGGTTTCAGCGCGACGCCGGTGACCGCCACCCAGCCGCCGCTGCGGGTCGGATCCTCGCCCGCGAGCTCGGCGACGACGCTGGTCAACGGCTCGGCCACCACCGTGGAATGGTATCTTGGCAATGACGGGCCCGGCTCGGCGCGCTCGACCGCGATGGCGCGCGTTGACGATTCCGTCACGGTGCAGTACGGCGCCCAGGCGAACGAGGACGCGATCCGCCGGCAGCTGCAGGCGATCGCGGTGTTCGGGACCTTCTCGACCTCGCCGACCGGGCAGTATTCGGGCGGGCAGGTCGCTGCGCTGAGCCTGCGCACGACCCAGGCGCTGACCCAGCAGCCCGGCCAGCAGCGCATCGAGGACATCCAGACCGACATCGCGATGGCCCAGAACACGATGAAGGACGCGAGCACGCGCCAGACCCAGGCCAAGGCGCAGCTCCAGACCATCATCGACCAGGCGGAATCGGCCTCGCCGGACGAGGTCGCGAGCCAGCTGCTGGCGCTGCAGAACGCGCTCCAGGCGTCCTACCAGGTGACCTCGAACCTCGCGCAGCTCTCGCTCGTCAAGTTCTTGTAAGGATGCGTTAAGGCGCCGTTAACCATGCCTCTTTACCTCTTGGTGAGGATTGGAGCGGGGCGGAGCTGCCGATGTCGGACAGGATGCAACTGGTGGTGGCAACGCCGTGCTTCGGCGGGCAGGTGTCGAGCATCTATGCGAGCTCGATCTTCGCGCTCCAGCGCGCCGTGCACGGCATGTCCAATCTCGAGCTCAAAGTGCTGCTGCGCGACGGCGATGCGCTGATCACCCGCGCGCGGGCCAATCTGGTCGCGATGTTCCTGGACGATCCCAGGGCGACGCATTTCCTGTTCATCGACGCCGATATCGGCTTCAAGCCGGAGCAGGTGTTTCGGCTGATCGAATGCGGCGCGGATGTCGTCGCCGGCTGCTATCCGATCAAGCGGGTCAATTGGGACAAGGCCGCGCGGGCGATCCAGTCGGGCCGCACCGACGTGCCGGCCGCCTCGCTCGACTACGTGCTCGAGATCGAGGATCCCGACCGCATCGTCGTGGTCAACGGTTTCACCCGGGTGCGCTATGCCGGCACCGGCTTCCTGATGATCCGGCGCCAGGCGCTGGAGGCGATGTGCCGCCATCCGGACTATGCGGCGTTGCAGTTCTTCCGTGAGCATTCGCACGACACGCTGGCGGCAAGCCAGAACCGGTTTGCGCTGTTCGAATGCATGATCGATCCGGCGACCGGCACGTATCTGTCCGAGGACTTCGCTTTCTGCAAGCGCTGGACCGATATCGGCGGCGAGATCTGGGCCGACATCCAGAGCTCGCTCGATCACGTCGGGCCGTCGGTGTTCCACGGCGATATCGCCTCGCAATTCGCGCCGGCGGCTGCGGCCGATGCGGCGTGAGCCTTCCGGGATGAGCGCCGGCGCATCCCGTCTGTCAGGTCAGGAGCGCGCCCCCGACGGCGGCTCGCGTTATCGCCTGCGCGATCTCTTCACACCTTTGGACACGCTGCTGGTCTCCGGCGGCGATCCGCGGCTGGCGCTCGACGCCAGGGATCGCGTCAATGGCTATGGCTGCGCGGCTTCGCCGGAGCCGGAGATCTGGAATTTCGCCTCCTCGACCGCATCGACGATCTCGCAAGTGGCTTACGACCGTGCCGCGCTGGCGCGCGAAGAGCTGATGCACAAGTGCCTGTTCGACGAGGTCGAGATCGCCTTCGATGCGCGCTGCGAGGACATGCGGGACGAGCTGCGCGGCCATCTCCAGCTCTCGCCGCGCGTCGACGTCGTGTTCTCGCCCTCCGGCACCGACTCCCAGCTCCACGCCCTGTTCCTGGCGCGCGCGGTGCTCGGGGCGCCGCCGGTGACGATCGTAGTAGGCGCCGACCAGACCGGAAGCGGGACGATCCATACCGCCCGCGGGCACCATTTCAGCTCCATGACGGCGAGCGGCCTTGCGGTTCGCAAGGACGGTGCGGTTGCCGGGCTCGCCGGCGCCAGTCTCGCATTGCCGCTGCTCGCGACTGAGCCCGGGATTGCGATGCGCGCGGACACGGATGCCGCGGTGCTGCGTGCGGTCGAGGCCACGATCGCGCAAGGCGCGCCCGTGCTGCTCCAGATCATGGATGCATCCAAGCTCGGCTGGCGCGCACCGAGCGCGGCCTGTCTCGACGAGATCGCGCGGCGCTGGCCGCGCAAGGTCCAGATCGTCGTCGATGCCTGCCAGGCCCGGCTCGGCCGCCGCCGGCTGCGCTCCTATCTCGACCGCGGCTATATGGTGCTGATGACGGGCTCGAAATTCTTCGGTGGACCTGCCTTCAGCGGCGCGGTGCTGGTGCCGAAGGGCCTCTCGCGGTCGCTCGACCGGGTCGAGGGGATCGCGCCTGGTATCTTCGACTATGCCGGCCGTTGCGATTGGCCGGTGGCTTGGACGGCGCTGCGTTCGCGCTTCGAGCGCCGTCCGAATTTCGGTCAATGGTTGCGCTGGGAAGCGGCGCTGGCCGAGATCGGCCGCTACTACACGGTGCCCGGGGCTTTCCGCGCGGAGATACTCGCCGAGCTCGCCGCCGGCATCGACAGCATGATCGCGCTGTCGCCGTCGCTTCGCCCCGTTCCATCCGCGATCGGGACTGCCGGCGCGGATGATGAGGAATTTGCACAAACCACGATCTTTCCGTTCATCCTGCTGCGCGACGGCAAGCCGGTCTCGATCGCCGAGACCGCCGCCGTTCATCGGGCATTGGCGCGCGACATGAACGAGGCGATCGGCGGCAGTGCGGCGGACCGGCAGGTCGCCGTGCAGCGCTGCCTGATCGGCCAGCCGGTCCGTCTGGAGCGGCAGGACGAGGCACCGCAGGCCGTGCTGCGCCTCTGCGTCGGCGCACGGCTCGTGACCGAGGCCTGGTCGCCCGACATCGCGCAGGCGCAACGCAACGTGCAGCAAATTCTCGATCGCATCGCCCACGTCCTGGTAAAGATCGAGCTGCTGCTCGACCGTGGCGCGGTCGCGGCCGTGCCGGTAAACTCCGCGTTCGAGGTGTGAGATGCAGCATCCGGTTTCCGCGCCGCTCCGCATGACCGCGGCGAACTACGCCGATCGCATCGGCTTTTCGCAACTGACGCGCCAGGCCTTCGAAGGTGTCGACCTGCATCCGTTGCGCGACCAGCTGCTGGCGCGGATCGCGGCGGGGACCGCACTGGCAGGCGAAGGACTGGATCTGTCGTTGATCACCCAGCTACTCGGCGACAAGGATCAGGGGCTTGCGATCCAGTCGGAGGTGCTGAGCTTCCACCAATTGTTTCGCACGCCGAGCGCGGCTCCGAAGCCGGGCTCGCGCGTACTCGCGCTTGCAGCCGACATCGACATGGGCGGCAACACGCCGATCGATTTCCTGCTCGAAGGCTCCGACATCGAGCTGTTGACGCTCTACGTTGTCAAGGGCGTCGGTCTGCCGGAGAATTTGCCCGAGCACGACGTCGCCATCGTGGTCGCCTCCGATTCCGAGGAATGCCGCGAGGCGCTCGCCTCGATCGAGCAGGCCGCGCCGCACTGGCCGCGGCCGCTGCTCAATCGTCCCGATCGCATCGGCAACCTCGATCGCGACAAGCTGCATCGGCTACTGGCCGGCGTGCCGGGTCTCGATATTCCCGCGACCATTCACGCGACGCGCGCGCAATTGTCAGATCTTTCGCGAGGGCAGATCGCCTGCCGGGACATCGCGGGTGAATTGCGCTTTCCGATGATCGCGCGGCCGCGTGGCTCTCATGCCGGCGTCGGACTCGCCAAGCTCGACGATGCGGCCGCGCTCGCAGCCTATCTTGCCGAGCGTAATGAGCAGGATTTTTTCGTCGCGCGCTTCGTCGACTATGTGAACCCCGACGGGCTCTACCGCAAATATCGTCTCGCGATGGTCGACGGCAAACCTTACGCCTGCCACATGGCGATCGCCGACCGCTGGGACATCTGGTATCTCAACGCCTACATGGCGTTCAGCGAGGAGAAGCGGGCAGAAGAAGCGATCTTCATGCGCGACTTCGATCACGCCTTCGCCGCGCGCCACGGACGCGCGCTCAAGGAGATGAGCAGGCGTGTCGGCCTCGATTATTTCATCGTCGATTGCGCCGAGAACCAGGACGGCGAGCTCCTGGTGTTCGAGGCCGACAACACCGCTGTCGTGCACAACATGGATTCGCCGGCCGTGTTTCCCTACAAGCCGCCACAGATGCGCAAGATCTTTGCGGCGTTCTCGGTGATGCTGTCGCGGCATGCAAGAGCAGGCGAGGGGAGTGCAGCATGAACGAGATCATCCGCAGCGCGCAAAGCTCCGTCGCGCACGCCTCGCTCGACCCGCAGGACTGGAGCGAATTTCGCGCGCTCGCCCATCGCATGCTCGACGATGCGATCGACGGCATCGCCAACGTCCGGGCGCGCCCGGTCTGGCAGCCGATTCCCGATGCGACCCGCGCGGCCTTCAAGGCCGACGTGCCGCGCGAGGCGAGCGACCTCGCCGAGGTCTATCGCGAATTCGCCGAGCACGTCGCGCCGTATGCGACCGGCAACGTCCATCCCGGCTTCATGGGCTGGGTGCATGGCGGCGGCACCGCGGTCGGCATGGTCGCGGACATGCTCGCGGCCGGCCTCAACGCCAATCTCGGCGGACGCGACCACATGCCGATCGAGGTCGAGCGCCAGATCGTCGACTGGATGCGCCGCCTGTTCGCGTTCCCGGACAGTGCGAGCGGCATCTTCGTCACGGGCACGTCGATGGCCAATCTGATGGCGGTGCTGGTGGCGCGCACGGCTGCGCTCGGCACGCTGGCGCGGCAATACGGCATCGGCAATGACGGTGCGGCGCTGACGGCCTATACGTCGCAGGCCGCGCATGGCTGCGTCTCCAGGGCGATGGACATCGCCGGGCTCGGCACCGATGCGCTGCGCAAGGTCGGCGTCGATGCCGATCATCGCATCGACGTAGCCGCGCTGCGTGCGCAAATCACTGTTGATCGCGAGGTCGGCTTCAAGCCGTTCCTGGTCGTTGCGTCTGCCGGCACGGTCGACATTGGTGCGATCGACGACCTCAAGGCGATCGCGGAGCTGTGCCGCGAGGAGGGCATCTGGTTTCACGTCGACGGCGCTTTCGGCGCGCTCGCGATCTTCTCGCCCGAGCTCGCGCCGCTGCTCGGCGGCATTGAGCTCGCCGATTCCATTGCGCTCGACTTCCACAAATGGGGGCAAGTGCCTTACGACGCCGGATTTCTCCTGGTGCGCGATGGCGAGCGGCATCGGCAGGCCTTCGTACAGCCCGCGGCCTATCTGCGCCGCGAGGCGAGGGGGCTTGCGGCGGGCGCGATCTGGCCCTGCGATCTCGGTCCCGATCTGTCGCGCGGCTTCCGTGCGCTGAAGACGTGGTTCACGCTGAAGACATTCGGTACCGATCGGCTCGGTGCGACGATTACGAGAAGCTGCGCGCTGGCAAGATATCTGGAGGCCCGCGTAATGGCCGAACCGCGGCTGGAATTGCTGGCGCCGGTCAACCTCAACATCGTCTGCTTCCGCTATCGTGCCGATGATGCGGTTAATCGCGAGATTGTCGCCGACATCCAGGAGTCCGGAATAGCAGCTCCCTCGAGCACGACGCTGGACGGCAGGTTTGCGATCCGCGCCGCGATCGTCAATCATCGCACCGAGGAGGCGGACATCGACGCGCTGGTCGAGGCCGTGCTGGAGTTCGGCAGCCGGCGGTTCGCCGACGGAATGATCGAGGTCGAGGCACCGCCGCTCGCGGCGCAATAGCACTGGTGCATGGCTGAAACGACAACGGCCCCGGAGACGATCCGGGGCCGTTGTCGTTTGCGTCGATGGTCAGGCGGCGGAGCTCACGTCCTTGGCCGCTTCCGTCTGGGGATGGGTGGCCTCGAATTGGCTCCGCAGCTTCTCTTCATAGGCGATCAGCTTGCGGGCATCCTTCAGCGCCCGGTAGAGGTCGCCGTTCAGGATGTTGTTGTTGATGCCCTCGATGATCGGCCAGGCGCTCGGCACCGCGGTGACGATATCGCGCACCAGGTTGAAATAGGTGCCGTGCTGGCTCTGCGGATCCGGCGAGATGTACATGAGCTGGACCGCCAGATAGACGAGCTTCGCCGGCGAATCCGCGGTCTCCGGCGTGAGGATGTCGCGCTCGCGCAGGATCGGCACGTTGTCGCCGTCGATCAGGAGGCGCGCACGCTGGTCCGTGTTGGTAATCACGCAGTTGCCGACGATGATGCGTTCGTGCGGTCTGAGCTCGACCTTGAGGGCCATTGCCTGTTCTCCATCAACGCTTTCGTAACCGAGCGCTCGTTGCGGCCTATTAAGACGTGATTCTCGCTCGGAATTAGTTAACGAGCTGTAAATTCCAGCCGTTCACGCGGGAAACCGCAATATTTTCAAGGTCGTACCCTTGCGGCTGCGCGGCGATCTTGCGCGGCGTCCCCGGCCGAATCACGCGAAACCCGGCAAAGGCACGGATTTCATTTCATGTTTCGTTAGAGGTCTCGGCGCCACGGTCCGCCGGTCGCTGGGTCACTCTCGATCCAAGCAGACGAGTAACAGTTGCGTCGTTTACCAGAAAGGTAACAGAGTTATGTCAGGCATCGTCCTCTCCGCGTCGGTTCGCCAGAACCTCCTCTCCCTTCAGTCCACTGCTGATCTTCTCGCCACCACGCAGAACCGTCTGTCGACCGGCAAGAGCGTCAATTCGGCCCTGGACAATCCCACCAACTTCTTCACCGCCCAGTCGCTCGACAACCGCGCCAGCGACATCAACAACCTGCTCGATGGCATCGCCAACGGCGTGCAGGTGCTGCAGGCTGCCAACACCGGCATCACTTCGCTGCAGAAGCTGATCGACTCTGCCAAGTCGATCGCCAACCAGGCGCTGCAGACCACGGTCGGCTACTCCACCAAGTCGAACGTCTCCGCCACCATCTCCGGTGCGACCGCCGCCGACCTCCGCGGCACGACGAGCTTCGCCAGCGCCACCGCATCCAGCAACGTGCTCTATAGCGGCGCGGCGGGCGGCACCACGGCGGCGACCGGCACCACGACGCTCGGCGCCAGCATCGGCGTCTTCGCGAGCACTGGCGCAACGACCGGCGCCGGCGGTACCACGACCCTGGAAGGCACCATCACCCTGATCGCCACCAACGGCACGAGCGCCAGCGGCCTGGCCGGCAACGCCCAGCCCGCCGACGGCGACACCCTGACCGTGAACGGCAAGACCATCACCTTCCGCAGCGGCGTCGCGCCGGCGGCGACCGGTGTCCCCTCCGGTTCGGGCGTCAGCGGCCATCTCGTCACCGACGGCAGCGGCAATACCACCGTCTATCTCGGTAGCACCGGCACGCCTGCGACGCTTGCAACCGTCGACGATCTGTTGAGCGCGATCGATCTGGCCAGCGGCGTCAAGACAGTTGCCATCAGCTCGGGTGCTGCGACGATCGCCACGAGCGTCGGCCAGACCGCCTCGACCGTTGCCGGCGGCGCCGTCACGCTGAGGAGCTCGACAGGCGCGGATCTGAGCGTCACCGGCAAGGCCGACCTGCTCAAGGCCCTCGCCCTGACGACGTCCGTGGGCGGCGGCAACGCCACGGTCAACGTCAACCGGACCACGAGCTCGGCCTCGCTCGGTGCGACCATCGCGGACGGTTCGACGCTGAACGTCGACGGCCACGTCATCACCTTCAAGAACGCGCCGGTCCCGGGCTCGACCGGTGCTCCGAGCGTTCCGAGCGGTTATGGTGCGAGCGGCAACGTCCTCACCGACGGCAACGGCAACTCGACGGTCTACCTGCAGGCCGGCACGGTCAACGACGTCTTGAAGGCGATCGACCTTGCCACCGGCGTGCAGACCGCGACGATCAATGCCAACGGCACCGCGACGCTTGCGACCGCCACCGGCCAGACCAACTCGTCGATCAACGCTTCCGGCGCGCTGAAGCTCTCGACCGGCGTCAATGCCGATCTGTCGATCACCGGCACCGGCAACGCGCTGAACGTGCTTGGTCTTGCCGGCAACACCGGCACCTCGACAGCGTTCACCGCGGCTCGTACCTCCGGCATCGGCGGCATCAGCGGCAAGACCTTGACCTTCTCCTCCTTCAACGGCGGCACGGCGGTTGACGTCACCTTCGGCGACGGCACCAACGGCACGGTCAAGACGCTCGATCAGCTCAACACGAAGCTTCAGGCCAACAACCTGACGGCGACGATCGACGCCAACGGCCTGCTGACGGTCTCCACCACCAACGACTATGCGTCCTCGACCATCGGTTCGAGCGCCGCAGGTGGTGCGATCGGCGGCACGCTGACCTCGTCGCTGACGTTCTCGACGGCTTCCAGCCCCGTCCAGGACACCGTTGCCCAGACCTCGCGTGCGAACCTGGTCTCTCAGTACAACAACATCCTGAACCAGATCGACACGACCGCGCAGGACTCCTCGTTCAACGGCGTCAACCTGTTGAACGGCGACCAGCTCAAGCTGGTGTTCGACGAGACCGGCAAGTCGAACCTGAGCATCACCGGCGTGACCTACAACTCCAAGGGTCTGGGCCTCGCTGCCCTGACCAGCGGCGTCGACTTCATCGACAACTCCGCGACCAACAAGGTGCTGGCGAACCTGAACGCGGCGTCGAGCACGCTGCGCTCGGAAGCCTCGAGCCTCGGTTCGAACCTCTCGGTGGTGCAGGTTCGTCAGGACTTCAACAAGAGCCTGATCAACGTGCTGCAGACCGGTTCGTCCAACCTGACGCTGGCCGACACCAACACCGAAGCGGCCAACAGCCAGGCGCTGTCGACCCGCCAGTCGATCGCGGTCTCCGCGCTGTCGCTGGCCAACCAGTCGCAGCAGAGCGTGCTGCAGCTGCTCCGCTAAGTCGCGGACGACATCGCAAGCAAGATCCGGCGGCGGGGCTTCGGCCCCGCCGCTTTCTTTTTTGCGCCGGCATCAGGTGCCGCATAACGAACCGGGAATGATGCATTCGAATGCAGCCAATTGCTCACTCTGAGTTATGGTTGACAAGTGGCAAATGGCTCGTCGCTGCACCAAAAAGCGTCATCCTATCATGACGATATGGGGGGAGCGGATCAGGCTCCGAACGCGCGTATGGTGAATCCGCGCAAGGACTGGTGCGACACGCTTCATGCTTTGTTAGCCGTCTGCGTTCACCGTCCCGGCATCGATTAATCCTAATCGAAGTTTGTTTGTTGCGTTGCGTACCAGAAGGGTAACACTCAATGTCCGGTATCGTCCTCTCTTCGTCGGTTCGTCAGAACCTACTCTCCCTCCAGTCCACCGCTGATCTTCTCGCCACCACACAGAGCCGTCTGTCGACCGGCAAGAGCGTCAATTCGGCCCTGGACAATCCCACCAACTTCTTCACGGCACAGTCGCTCGACAACCGCGCCAGCGACATCAACAATCTGCTCGATGGCATCGCCAACGGCGTGCAGGTGCTGCAGGCTGCCAACACCGGCATCACCTCGCTGCAGAAGCTGATCGACAGCGCCAAGTCGATCGCCAACCAGGCGCTGCAGACCACGGTGGGTTACTCCACCAAGTCCAACGTCTCGACCACCATCTCCGGTGCGACCGCCGCCGACCTGCGCGGCACGACGAGCTTCGCCAGCGCCACCGCATCCAGCAACGTGCTCTATAGCGGCGCGGCGGGCGGCACCACGGCGGCGACCGGCACCACGAC